>NZ_QSDR01000009.1 GCF_003464085.1 Clostridium sp. AM58-1XD | reverse complement strand
TGGGACTGCCGGACAAACAGGGGATGATGATCCGAATCCGGTGGAACAGCGGACTGCTGAAAAGGGGAATCAGGCTGATGGATATTCCAGGCCTGGATTCCTTTGCCGGTTTCAGAGCGCAAAACAGCAGTGAATCTCACGACATGATAACGGTCCGCCGCATAAAAGAATGCGATGCGATGATGTGTCTTTTCGAAGGGGACGCGGTGGCCGGAAGCATGTGCTCCCTTGTCGAGGAATTTCTGCAGAATATGGATATTTCTGACATACTCGTCGTGATCAATAAGGCGGATATGGTAATGAATCCAGGGGCGACAGCCATCGCTCTGAACAACATATTCCGGAAGGCAGAACCGGAGGCATTCTATTTTATATCCTCCCTGGCCGGAGAATACCGTTTTGCTGAAAACGGTATTCCGGCATCGGAAATGAAACTGTGGAAGCAGAGGCGGGAGGATTACATAGAATTGCGGGAGGCGGATGGAAAAGAAAACGTACGGGAAGAAGAGTCGGCCCGGCGCTGGATGAAAAAGAGATATGAGAGGCCGTATCCTGTGATCAGCGGTGGAAAAATCAGAGAGCATTATGACTTCGCTAAATTCCTGGACAGGGTCGTAGCGGGAAGAGCGGACCTGTACAGGACAAAGCTGTTTATGAAAGCGTCGGATTGGGAACGGGAAGGGTATCAAAGGCTGAAAGAGGCGGTGAGCGTCCGTCAAATATGGTTGGAAAAGAGAGATGCCATCAGCACCGACCTGTCTGAACTCATACAGATGGGGATTGAAAAGATATACGCCGATTTTACGTCGGGAATGGAGAAGATATTAACTGATATTCGTGAGGATGAGAGAGAATTATCACAAAGCATAGAGCGGCTTTCCAAATACTTGACAGAGGCATTTAAACTTCTGAACAGTGAAAGCGCAAACCAGAGAGCGGTCCAGGTCGAAAATATGACTGCAATCGGAGGAAACTGTCTGATTTGGAACAGGTCTTACGGACGCCGGATACCGGCCGCATTGGGAAGAAATTATGAAATTTTAAGGGAAATGGCAAAATTGGAAGACGGGACTGGGAGCAGCTATGTCTTTCAGGAGGCAGTTATCATGCGCCGGGGAATCTATGATAAAATAGCCTCTGACAGAGAACGGTGGGCCAACGGGTATAAACAGCTGTGCTGCGACGTCAAAAACAGAATGGTTCTTCTCTATCATTATATGGTCAGACCAGGCATTAGCCGGCGCTTGAGCGGCATGAAAGAGACGGCCGGACTTTATAACGAATATATTGATACCTATGGAGAAGCGGCATGCCGGTCGGCGGCGGAAAAACTGCGATATCTGACGTCAGATGAGTTCTGCGGGGAGCAGATAGAAGAGGAACCGGTTCCGTTTCTGTGGGAAAGGCTGAAAGAGCGGGCAAATGATTATTTTTTTTTGTGCTCTTAATGGGGCGGGAAAGAATCTGAACGTATCCGGCGAGACGATCAGGCAAAACGAGGGCTGCTTTTTTATAATCAAAAAGGGCTGTTTTCTGGAGAAGTTGAAAGAGGACGTTTTTCGGGCTGAGGATATATCTTCGTTTGAAGAAGGGTTTCTTAAAGGCCTGAGGGAAACCGCGGCGAAGACCGTTCACAGCACGTTAAACAATTACGGCAGGGCTGTAATGACAGGAAAGCAGATAGAAGGGGAACTGACAGGGGCGGATGCAGGGTGGAGAGAGCATGTAAAAGCCATGCGGAGGAAAATGGAAGAACAATACAGGATGTTTCGAATGTTTACGGAGGAAACGGCCGAATGAAGAAAAGGATAAAAAATCTCTGGATTGAGGCGCTGAAAGGGGACGAGCATGCTCTGGCAAAGCTTGGGTTCGCCCTGTGGAATGGAAAAGGCTGCAGAAAAAATAGAGCTCTGGCCAGGGTATGCCTGGAAAGATCTGCGCAATGGGGAATCGCTCCGCTTTTTTTCTCTACCACAGGTTGCTTTCCAGAGGCAGGAAAGTGATCGACGACCAGTCTTACCGGGATATTTTCAGAGAATACCTGGAAGCTCCCGGCACGAGGAGTAAAAGAGAATTGATGAATTACCTGAGGCTGGGAACGAGGGAACAGAAAAGGGAGATCAGAGACCGCATGATGAGGTGGTAATATATGGAAAAATCATTTTACCACCTCAAATGGAGAAACAGGGTGATTCTCATAAAAATAAGACAATTTTGGACGTTAAAACACATATGGAAGGTAAAAATAGGAGGAATTATGAATAATCCCCCCACTTTGCCCCACTCGAAAAAAGGAGAAATATGGGATTTCATATTTTGCTGATATTTTAAAGCAAAATCCCGTATTTCTTCTTTACTTTTTTCTTAAAAAAAACTTGCCATTTCCCTGTAAATGTAATACTATAAATGTACAAGTGGTGGAAAGTGGAGCAAAGTGGTACAAAATGGTTACCATGTGGAACGCTTGTACAGTAGGTGATAAATCATGTTCATGGGTGAGTACAATCATACGGTAGACGCAAAGGGACGATTGATTGTTCCTTCAAAATTCAGAGAACAGCTGGGAGAAGAATTCGTTGTGACGAAGGGATTGGATGGCTGTTTATTTGTGTATGATAATTCTGAGTGGAAAGCCCTTGAAGAAAAGCTCCATGCGCTGCCCCTTACAAATGCAAACGCGAGAAAGTTCGCCAGGTTCTTTCTTGCAGGAGCCACTTCATGCGAAGTGGACAAGCAGGGACGTATTCTGCTTCCTGCCGTACTCCGGGATTTCGCAGGAATTGAGAAAGAGGCTGTCCTCGTAGGCGTGGGAAGCCGGATTGAAATCTGGAGCCGTGATTCTTGGAATACGATGAATACTTATGATGATATGGAAGAGATCGCAGAAAATATGGAAGGTCTGGGAATATAAATGTTTGAGCACAAATCAGTACTGTTGGAGGAAACCATCGAAAGCCTGAACATCAGGCCTGACGGGATTTATGTGGACGGTACCCTGGGCGGAGGCGGCCATGCATATCATGTCTGCGAGCGATTGGGAAAATACGGAAGATTAATCGGCATTGATCAGGACGAAGCGGCAATTGCTGCAGCTTCTGAACGGCTGGCTGACTACAAAGATAAAGTAACGATTGTAAGAAACAACTACGAGAACGTAAAGAGTGTTTTGGAAGAGCTGGGAATTGACAAGGTGGACGGCATCTATCTGGATCTGGGAGTATCTTCTTATCAGCTGGATACAGCGGAGAGAGGATTTACATACAGGGAAGATGTGCCTCTCGATATGAGAATGGATCAGAGGAAAGAAGAAACGGCCGCGGACATCGTCAATCATTACAGTGAATTCGATCTGTATCGGATGATCAGGGACTATGGTGAGGACAAGTTTGCAAAGAATATTGCGAAACACATTGTCAGGGCCAGATCGGAGAAGCCGATCGAAACTACGGGAGAGTTGACAGAGATTATTAAGGCTGCGATTCCCATGAAGGTAAGGGCTACCGGAGGCCATCCGGCGAAGCAGACGTTC
Source organism: Clostridium sp. AM58-1XD (assembly GCF_003464085.1). Taxonomy (GTDB): domain Bacteria; phylum Bacillota; class Clostridia; order Lachnospirales; family Lachnospiraceae; genus Lachnoclostridium_A. Next base: position 134,444 of record NZ_QSDR01000009.1, on the reverse strand, counting down.
CAGGCGATCCGGATTGAACTGAACCGGGAGCTGGAGGTCCTCAACGAGTCCATCGATACGATGATCGATCTGCTGAAACCAGGAGGAAGGCTTTCAATTATTACCTTTCATTCCCTGGAAGACAGGATTGTCAAGACACGCTTTAAGAACAACGAAAATCCGTGCATCTGTCCGCCGGACTTTCCGGTATGTGCATGCGGGAAGGTGAGCAGAGGAAGGGTCATAACGAGAAAACCGATTATCCTTCGACGGAGGAAATCGAGGCGAACAGCAGGGCGAAGAGTTCAAAACTGAGAGTGTTTGAACGGACTTAAACCCTGAATATTTAAGGGAGGTAAGGGCATGGCTGCAGGTAGAACTGTAAACAGCAGAGAACGGTATGTAGTAGATGGAAATACAGTACGCAAGGCAGCTCCGGCAAGAAGGCCGGACAACAGACCGGATAACCGGCCGGATGCGAAACGGCGCAGGCAGCTCAGACGCCGTCAGGAACGTGCGCTCTATATGGACTTGCCATATGTAGTGATGCTGACAATCGCAGCAATCTGTGCTCTTGCACTTTGCGTGAATTATCTCCATATGCAGTCTTCCATGACGAAGCAGATGGACGATATCGAAGAGATGGAGCAGAAGGTGGAAGCGCTCCGTGCAGAAAATGATGCCCTGGAGACCAGTATTAATACTTCTGTGGATCTGGATCACATTTACAAGGTTGCAACAGAAGAATTAGGAATGGTATATGCCAATAAGGATCAGGTGCTTTTATACGATAAAACAGAAAGCGAGTATATAAGACAGTATGAAGACATCCCGAAACACTAATCCCCGTGGCAGACAAAGAGGCAACAGGGGGTCGAAAAGACTGTTTGCACAATACATGCAGGAAAAGCTGGCGATTACCGTTCTGGTAATTACGCTGGCTTTGTTTGCTTTGGTAATGGTGCTTTACAACATAGTTAAAAATAATAAAGAAGAATATAACCAGATTGTATTAAACCAGCATTCTGCCTACGACAGCCGTACGCTGCCCTATAGAAGAGGCGATATTGTGGACCGAAACGGAACGTATCTGGCCACAAGCAAAAAGGTTTACAATCTGATCATAGATGCCAGAATGATTTCCTCCGGGCATGATGAAGAGAAAAATACGAATAAGTATCTGGACGCGACGACGACGGCGCTTTCCACGGCCTTCGGCTACGACCGGATGGAGCTGGTAGAGCTGATTCAGAATAATAAAGACAATCCATATATCCGCTATGCCAAAGAGATCACGAACGAGCAGAAAGAGGCTTTTGAAAAGCTCGTCGAAGATACGAATAAAACGAATAAGGAAGCCAAGAGCGATGCCAGGATAAAGGGCGTCTGGTTTGAAGACGAGTACAAGCGTTTCTATCCATGCGAAGACTTAGCCAGCAGTATTGTTGGTTTCTCTTCTGCCGACGGAACGGTGGGCACAGGAGGCATCGAGCAGTCTTATAACAGCACGCTGATGGGAACGAATGGAAGAGAATATGGTTACCTGAATGACGAGTCCAACCTGGAATGCGTGATTAAACCGGCAGTAAACGGCAATACCATCGTATCTACAATCGATGTGAACGTCCAGAGAATTGTGGAGAAGCATATCAGCGACTGGATGAATGAGACGGGGAGCGATAATATTGGCGTAATTGTAATGAATCCTAATAACGGCGAGGTCCTGGCTATGGCTTCAGACAGAAAGTTTAATCTGAACGATCCCAGAGATTTGACGGTCCGTTATACACAGGAAGAAATCGACGCCATGGATGAAAAGGCGAAGTCGGAAGCATGGTTTAATATATGGAGGAATTTCTGCGTCAGCGATACCTTCGAACCAGGTTCCCCGTCAAAGATTTTTACAATCGCTTCCGCTATGGAAGAGGGAGTGATATCAGGAAACGAGTCCTATCTGTGCGACGGCGTTCAGAGCGTGGGAGGCCATGATATTCACTGCGTAAACCGGTACGGCCACGGCCCGCTGACGGTGGAGGAAGGCCTGATGGTATCCTGCAACGACGTCATGATGCAGATCGCAGCCCAGGAGGGAAAAGACCGTTTCTACAAATATTACGATATGTTCGGCTTCGGGCAGAAGACGGGAATCGACCTTCCAGGCGAAGCAGATGCCAAAACGTTGGGATATACCGCGGCAACGGCGGATTCCGCGTCTCTGGCAACGAACGCATTCGGCCAGAACTACAACTGTACGATGATCCAGATGGCGGCGGCGTACTGTTCCGTTCTGAACGGAGGTTCCTATTATGAGCCGCATGTGGTAAAACAGATTTTAAATGAAAATGGTTCCGTAGTGAAGAAGATCGATCCTGTTCTGGTTCGGGAAACCGTTTCCCAGCCGACCAGTGATTTTATAAAGAAAGCCCTGTATGATACGGTCAACGCAGAAAAGGGTACGGGAAAGCTCGCCAAGGTAGAGGGCTATGAAATCGGCGGAAAAACCGGAACTGCAGAGAAGCTGCCGCGAGGCAACCGCAATTACGTCGTATCCTTTATCGGATTTGCGCCTCTTGAAAAACCGGAAGTGCTCGTTTACGTTGCGATCGACCAGCCTCACGTGGAGGACCAGCCTCACAGCTCCTACGCCAGCGCGGTATTTGCAAAAATTATGAAAGATATCCTGCCTTACCTGAACGTATTCCCGGTTACGGATACGGAGGATGTCCCGGAAGAGATCAAGAACCAGCTTCCTTCTGAAGAAGGAATCATCAGCAATGAGGGAGAGAGCCAGGAAGCAGGAACGGGAACCGAGGGAGAGACGGGAGAACCAACAGAACCAACGGAACCTACAGTTCCACAGACGTATCCTGATGAGGAATTCGTACCTCAGGATGAAGGAGGAAGCGGAATTCCTGCAGGTGTGCCTGGAACGGAAAACCAGACTCAGGGGGCGCCACCCCAGACATCGGAAGCCGCGGAAGAAACAACAGAAGGGGAAGGACAAAGATAACCATCATATTGTCGGCCAGGTCACATATATTATAACAACACTGTGCGGCGGAGACATGTATGAATGAAAACCGGACCCATCACAGAGCAAGAACAGTATTCCTGTGTATGATGCTGTGCCTCGTTATGGCAGTGTTGATGGGAAGACTGTTCTTTCTTATGATATTCAGGTCTGAATATTACAGCGAAAAAGCGGATGATCTCCATGAAAGGGAGAGAACGATCAAAGCGGCGAGAGGAAAAATTATCGACGCAAACGGGATTGTCATAGCGACCAATCGGACGGTATGTACGATTTCCGTCATCCACAACCAGATTGAAGACCCGGAACGGGTCGTGGAGGCACTGTCGGAGAAACTGGGGATTGCCAGCGAAGAAGTGGAGAAAAAGGTCAAAAAATACAGTTCCAGGGAGATTATTCAAACGAATGTGGACAAAGCCCTGGGGGATGAAATCAGGGACATGGGTCTGGCAGGAGTGAAGGTGGACGAGGATTATAAGAGATATTATCCATATGACTCCCTTGCTTCCCGCGTTCTGGGATTTACAGGAGGAGACAATCAGGGGATCATCGGCCTGGAAGTAAAATACGAAAAATATTTAAAGGGACAGAATGGAAAAATACTGACGCTGGCCGATGCCGCCGGCGTAGAGATCGAAAATGCAGCGGAAGACAGGGTAGAGCCGATTGCCGGCCGGGATCTGAGGATCAGTCTGGATGTGAATATCCAGAAATACGCAGAGCAGGCGGCTTACCAGGTCATGGAAAAGAAGGGGGCAAAAAGGGTATCGGTCATCGTGATGAATCCGCAGAACGGCGAAATCATGGCGATGGTAAATGTGCCGGAATTCAATCTGAATGATCCGTTCAACCTCCCGGAGGGGCAGGGGGACGGCCTGGATGCGCAGAAGAAGCAGGAGCTGCTGAACCAGATGTGGAGAAATTACTGCATCAACGATACGTATGAACCAGGCTCCACCTTTAAAATTGTGACGGCTGCGGCAGGTCTGGAAGCAGGCGTGGTCCATCTGGACGACCGCTTTTCCTGCCCCGGTTTCCGCGTGGTGGAAGACCGGAAAATCAGATGCCATAAGGTAGGCGGCCACGGAGCAGAGGACTTTTTACACGGGATGATGAATTCCTGTAATCCGGTCCTGATCGATGTCGGCCAGCGCCTCGGCGTGGATTCCTACTATCAGTATTTTACCCAGTTCGGTCTGAAGGAAAAGACGGGAATCGATCTGCCGGGGGAGGCAGGGACGATTATGCATAAAAAGGAGAATATGGGACCGGTGGAACTGGCTACGGTGTCCTTCGGCCAGTCGTTCCAGATCACGCCCATACAGCTGATTACAACAGCTTCGTCGATCATTAACGGCGGACACAGGGTGACGCCTCATTTTGGAGTGGAAACGGTGAGCTCAGACGGCAAGGACATCCGCAGGTTTGAATATCCGGAAGGAAGGCGGATTTTGTCGGAAGAGACCAGCGCCACCATGAGGTATATTCTGGAACAGGTAGTGGCGGAAGGAAGCGGTAAGAATGCGAAGATTCCCGGTTACAGAATCGGAGGGAAAACGGCCACTTCCGAAAAGCTGCCGAGAAGTTTAAAAAAATATATTTCTTCATTTATTGGTTTTGCACCGGCGGATAATCCGCAGGTAATCGCCCTGATTACGATCGACGAACCTCAGGGAATTTATTATGGAGGAACGATTGCTGCACCCGTAATTGCAGACATATACAGGAATATCCTTCCGTATATGGGAATAGAGGCAACAGAGGAAGAAACTGCCGCTGCCTTTCGAATCTATAGTTGATTATTCCGGAAAAAAGACGTATACTATTGACTGTGTGGCTTTTTTCAGCACTGATCCACGCCATAAATACATAGTAGCTGTTCATAACGGCAATGCCGTACGGAACAGTTATAATACATATACGATAGAGGTGCGACATGATTAATGAAACCATATTGGCAATTATAATTTCATTTGCTATCAGCGCTTTGCTTTGCCCGATAGTGATTCCGTTTCTACACAAACTGAAATTCGGCCAGCAGGTCCGCGACGACGGGCCTCAGGCACATCTGAAAAAACAGGGTACGCCTACGATGGGAGGACTGGTGATTCTGGCCAGTATCATCATCACGTCCGTGCTCTACATTAAAGACTATCCGAAGATCATACCGGTGCTGTTCGTCACAGCCGGTTTTGGGATTATCGGTTTTCTCGACGATTATATTAAAATCGTCATGAAACGTTCAGAAGGCCTGAATCCCCTTCAGAAGCTGGTGGGGCAGTTCGTCATAACCGGGATTTTCGCCTATTATCTAGTAAGCTCAGGCGAAGTCGGCACGTCCATGCTGATTCCGTTTACCGGAGGATTTGACCGGGGACTCATGCTTTCATTAGGATGGCTGTTTGTGCCTTTTGTATTCTGCGTCGTTCTCGGAACGGACAATGGAGTGAACTTTACCGACGGACTGGATGGGCTTTGTACCAGCGTTACTATTCTTGTCGCAACTTTTATGACGATCGTAGCAATCGGTGAAAATACGGGAATCAGCCGATTACGGGAGCGGTAACAGGAAGTCTTCTCGGATTTCTTCTGTTCAACGTATATCCTGCAAGGGTATTCATGGGAGATACCGGTTCTCTGGCCCTCGGCGGTTTTGTGGCGTCCAGCGCATTTATGATGCAGATGCCGATATTCATACCGATTATCGGATTTATTTACATGGTAGAAGTGTTATCTGTAATCATACAGGTGACCTATTTTAAACGCACCGGTGGAAAGCGTATTTTTAAAATGGCCCCAATCCATCACCACTTCGAGCTTTGCGGATGGTCTGAGACGAGAGTGGTGGCTGTATTTTCCATTACGACAGCGATTCTCTGCCTGGTAGCTTATTTAGGATTATAGGAGGGAAAAAGGACATGAGTAGTCAGAAAGTGATTGTTGCAGGAACAGGCAAAAGCGGAATCGCCGCAGCAAAACTGCTTCTGGAGATGGGAGGCGAAGTTGTCCTCTATGACAGCAACGCAGATTTGGATGAAGTAAAAATAAGAGACAATTTTGATAAAACGGCGAAAGTCGACGTGGTTTTGGGAGATTTGAAGCGCAGCGACCTGTTGGGAGTGGAACTGTGTATTATCAGCCCGGGTATACCGCTGGAAGCGCCGTTTGTGGCCGTGCTGGACGAGGTGAAGATTCCGATTTGGAGTGAAATTCAGCTGGCTTACCAGTGTGCCAGAGGGAAACTTGCTGCGATAACGGGGACGAACGGCAAGACTACGACGACAGCTCTAGTAGGCGAAATAATGAAGTCGTTTTACAGCGATGTTCATGTGGTGGGCAATATCGGCACGCCGTATACGCAGGAAGCGCTTCTGACAGAAGACGATTCCGTAACGGTAGCGGAAGTGAGCAGCTTCCAGCTGGAGACGATTATGGATTTCAGGCCGAACGTAAGCGCCATTCTCAATATTACGCCGGATCATCTGGACCGTCACAAGACGATGGAGTGCTATGTGGCGGTAAAAGAGAGCATCACCATAAACCAGACGGAAGAAGATACATGTGTATTGAATTACGATGATGAAATCCTGAGAGAATTCGGGCAGAGAAAAGAACTGAAACCGAAGGTCGTATTCTTCAGCAGCCACGAAAGGCTGGCGGAGGGCATTTATCTGGACGGAGACACGATTATGTACCGCAGAGGCGGCAAGGAAACAGAAGTGGTAAACGTTCATGACTTAAAGCTGTTGGGTCGTCACAACCATGAAAACGTGATGGCTGCCGTCGGCGTATCCCTGGCTATGGGAGTGCCGATGAAGAACATACAGCAGGTGGTAAAAGACTTCACAGCCGTGGAGCACAGAATCGAATTTGTTCTGGAACGGGCAGGCGTGAAGTATTACAATGACTCCAAGGGAACGAATCCGGATGCGGCAATTCAGGCGATCAAGGCCATGCCGGGACCGACCCTGTTGATCGCGGGCGGTTACGATAAGAACGCCCAGTATGACGAATGGATTGAGAGCTTTGAAGGTAAGGTGAAATACCTGGTTCTCATCGGACAGACAAGAGATAAAATCGCGGATTGCGCAAAAGCTCACGGCTTTACGGAAATCATGTACGCAGAAGATCTGGAAGAGGCGGTTCACGTATGTGCCTCTTACGCGGATATGGGCGACAACGTCCTGCTTTCTCCTGCATGTGCCAGCTGGGGCATGTTTAAGAACTATGAAGAGCGCGGGCGCATTTTTAAGGAATGCGTAAAAAGCTTGTAATTCCGCCTTTTCAATATCCATAGAAGGGATTGATGCGGTAAGTGGCAGGTAGAAGGCCTGAAATGGCTTATGAAGAAGAGGTTAGGCGTAAAAAAAAGAAAAGAGTCCGCAGGTTTTACGATTACAGTCTGCTGTTCACGATTATATTTCTGACAGTATTCGGACTGATTATGATTTACAGCGCCAGTTCCTATAAGGCGCAGATTCTTCATGACGGTGATGCGGCATATTTCATGAAGAGGCAGGCCATGATCGCGCTGGCAGGTTTTTTTATCATGCTGGTGATTTCCAAAATCGATTATCATGTGTTCGCCAGATTTGCATTTCTCGCCTATGGACTTTCTTATGTACTGATGATAGCGGTAAGCCTTGTGGGACGCAAGGTAAACGGAAAGAGAAGATGGCTGGGCGTGGGAACATTAAGCTTTCAGCCGACGGAGTTTGTTAAGATCGCGCTGATCGTATCCCTGGCGGTGGTGATTACCCAGATGGGCAAGAAGATCAACAACTGGCGTTCCATGTGTTTTGTGGCGGGGCTTGCCCTTCCTCTTGCACTGCTCGTCACGCTGAACAACCTGAGTTCCGGTATTATTATCTGCGGAATCGTATTTGTTATGCTTTTTGTGGCGACGAAGAAGAAACTGGTATTTGCCGCTTGCGGAGGAGCTGCCGTATTCACCCTGACCTTTGCGGGCCAGATCGGCGCAGGCCTCACGGCTGTCGGGCTTCTTCATGACTACCAGCTGAACCGAATCAACGTATGGCTGAATCCGGAACAGTTTTCTCAGGAAGGCGGATTCCAGGTGCTTCAGGGACTGTATGCCATCGGCTCCGGAGGTCTGATGGGAAAAGGGCTGGGAGAGAGTATCCAGAAAATGGGATTCGTGCCGGAGGCGCAGAACGATATGATCTTTTCCATTATCTGTGAAGAGCTGGGCCTGTTCGGTGCCGTATCGGTCATCCTGATCTTCGTTTTTATGATATACAGATTTATGCTGATTGCCAATAATGCGCCTGATCTGTTCGGCGCGCTCATGGTAGTGGGAGTCATGGGACATATTGCGATTCAGGTCATCCTGAATATCGCCGTTGTTACGAATACGATCCCCAATACGGGTATCACCCTGCCGTTTATCAGCTATGGAGGTACGTCGGTTCTGTTTCTGATGATGGAGATGGGGCTGGTGCTCAGCGTATCCAACCAGATTAAGCTGGAAAAATAAGGCCGGTTAAGGAAGCCTTCCATAATTTATGTACAGAGACGTGCATTCCTGCATAAGATAGGATATAGAAGTTGCAGGAGGCAGTGGAATTGTCAAACATACAAATCTGTGGGAGAACGTCCCTTCGCGGCGAAATAGAGATACAGGGTTCAAAAAATGCAGTACTGCCGATGATGGCAGCTTCCGTACTTCACAAAGGAATTACGATTATTGAAAATGTCCCCAGAATACAGGACGTCTCCTGCATGATGGGGATATTAGAATATATAGGATGCAGATGCAGCATGGAAGGGAATGTTCTTGCCATCGATGCAGATGGGGATTTGAAGAGCGAGGTCCCGGAGGACTATGTCAAAATGATGCGCTCATCCATTATCCTTCTGGGAGCCCTTTTGGGCAGGAACAGGAGAGCATTTACATGTTATCCGGGAGGATGTTCCATAGGAAAGCGTCCTGTCGACCTGCATTTGAAGGCGCTCGAAAGGCTGGGAGCTGTAATCAGGGAAGACGGATGCAGGATTTTGGCTGCGGCAGACAAACTCGTCGGAGCCGATATTTTCTTTCCGTTCCCCAGCGTGGGAGCCACGGAAAATGCGCTTCTCGGCGCAGTCAGAGCCGAGGGAAGGACGGTGATCCATGGAGCGGCCATGGAACCGGAGATCATATCATTCTGCCGTTTTTTAAGCGGGATGGGAGCGTGCATATCAGGGGTGGGAACGGATGAACTGATCGTTCTGGGAGTAAACGGTTTTCACGACAGCCGCTTTCATGCTCCCGGGGACAGAATTGTAGCAGGCACTTACCTGATGGCGGCCATGGCGGCCGGAGGGGAAGTAAAGGCAAAGGGAATCTTCCCGGAAGAACTTGCCAGGGTAGAAGCGGTGCTAAAACAGGCGGGAGGAGATGTAACTGCCGGATCGGATTACGTATCGGTGAAAATGAACGGCAGGGTGAAGCCGGTATCTGTCGCTACCGGGCCATATCCGGAATTTCCCACGGATCTGCAGTCTCCGTTTTTAGCGCTGATGGCAGGGGCAGACGGGGTGAGCAGAATTGAAGAAAATATTTTCGACGGCCGGTATGAGGCTGTGCGGGAACTGAGAAAAATGGGGGCCGATATTTTTGTGGAAGGGAATGCGGCCATTGTTAACGGAGGCAGACGTCTTCACGGCGCAGAAGTAGAAGCGACCGACCTGCGGGGAGGCGCGGCTCTCGTGGCGGCAGCTCTGGCTGCCGACGGAGTGACAAGAATAAAAAAATGCTATCATATAGAAAGAGGTTATGAAGATATCTGCCGTGATTTGAAAGCGGTCGGAGCGGATATCCGATGGATAGAGGACTAAAGGAGGAACCCATGAATCCCCAGAAGAAAAAAGGCAGAGTCGTGGCAGGAGCAGCCTTTGCTGTTCTGCTCCTGCTCGTCATCGCAGTGCTGTCCATGAATATCAGAGAGATCACGATTACAGGAAATACCAAATATACGAATGAAGAGCTTGTTCAAAGGCTGTTTCCGGAGAAAAAGGACCGGAATATGGCATACAGTTACCTGAAATACCGGTTTGGAGATCACGAAAAGATTCCGTTTATAGAAGATTATAAGATTGTATTCCAGGGATTCCATAAGATCGAAGTGATTGTCTATGAGAAAAAGATCGTCGGCTATCTGACTTATATGAGCAGTAATATGTATTTTGATAAGGATGGAATCATCGTGGAAAGCACGAATAAAAAGCTGGACGGCATACCGCTTGTGACAGGGCTCAAGTTTGGACACATTGTACTGTATCAGCCTCTGCCTGTGGAAAATGAAGAAATTTTTGACGATATTTTAAACCTTACACAGGCGCTCTCCGGCTATGAAATAAAGGTGGACAAGATCCAGTATGACGGTAAACGGAATGCGAATCTGATCATGGGGGATATCGAGGTGGTTTTAGGAGATGATTCCGATATCAACGGCAAAATATCAGCCCTTAACGACATGCTGCCGGCCCTTCAGGGAATGGCAGGAGTACTTTATCTGGACACTTTTGACGAAACGAATACCAGCATGATGTATACTTTTAAGAAAAAGTGAAAATTTTCATAATTTGTTGAAAAATTACGGAATTAGTGGTTGATATTTTTTTGAAAATCAAATATAGTATAAGATAAGGTCAAAAAGTACATTCATAGCGTTATAGCGAAGATAGATAGTGAGAAGTTAAAGGAGGATATATTCTTGTTAGAGATTAAAATAAATGAGGCTGAAAATGCTGCGAGGATTATTGTAATTGGTGTAGGCGGTGCAGGAAATAATGCCGTTAACAGAATGATTGATGAGAATATCGCCGGTGTGGAATTCATTGGTATTAACACGGACAAGCAGGCATTGCAGTTCTGCAAGGCTCCTACGGCGATGCAGATCGGCGAGAAGCTTACAAAGGGACTCGGAGCAGGAGCAAAGCCTGAGATCGGCGAGAAAGCTGCGGAAGAGAGTTCTGAAGAACTGGCACAGGCCATGAAAGGTGCGGATATGGTGTTCGTGACCTGCGGTATGGGCGGCGGTACAGGTACCGGCGCTGCTCCTGTTGTAGCCAAAATTGCAAAAGATATGGGGATTCTCACAGTAGGAGTGGTTACAAAACCGTTCCGCTTTGAAGCGAAAACACGTATGTCCAATGCACTTCAGGGAATTGAGAACTTGAAAGAGAGTGTGGATACCCTGATTGTAATTCCGAATGATAAACTTCTTGAAATCGTAGACAGAAGGACAACCATGCCTGAAGCTCTTAAGAAAGCAGATGAGGTTCTTCAGCAGGCCGTTCAGGGGATAACAGATCTGATCAATGTTCCGGGGCTGATTAACTTAGATTTTGCTGACGTTCAGACCGTTATGACGGACAAGGGCATCGCTCACATCGGCATTGGCCATGCAAAGGCGACGAAAAGGCCAAGGAAGCAGTAGAGCAGGCAGTATCCAGCCCGCTTCTTGAGACCACGATTGAGGCGCAAGCCATGTCATCATTAATATTTCCGGAGATATCAGCCTGATTGAAGCCAATGAAGCTGCAAGCTACGTTCAGGAGCTGGCAGGCGACGAGGCAAATATCATCTTCGGTGCTATGTACGATGAAAATGCACAGGATGAGGCTACAATTACCGTTATCGCAACAGGTCTTACGGACAAGACTTTGATCAGCACGCCTGTATCTAAAGTAATGAAAGATTTCAGCAACCCGAATCCATATAAGAAGCTGGCTCCAAAGATGCCGTCTTCTTCAGCAGAGGCAGCAGCAACGGCAAATCATTCCTATCAGCAGCCGGCAGCAGCGCCTTCTCAGCAGGGGTATGGAAAACAGTCCTTTAATACACAGGCTCAGCCGCGCCAGGGAGGCGGACAGGCGCCTGCGGCCTCCGGCCAGAAGACAAACCCGTCCGGCGGATATAACAGACAGATTAACCGTGAAGGAATCGTAATCCCATCCTTCCTCCAGGATCGAAATAAAAAGAACTAAAAAAATCCCCGCGCCCGAAAAGCGCGGGGATTTTTGCTGCGGATTGACCGCCAGGTCAAGCCGATTCCCTTCCCGCGCCAAAAAAGCGCGGGGATTTTTGCTGCGGATTGACCGCCAGGTCAAGCCGATTCCCTTCCCGCGCCCGAAAAGCGCGGGGATTTTTGCTGCGGATTGACCGCCAGGCCAAGCCGATTCCCTCCCCGCGCCTGAAAAGCGCGGGGATTTTTGCTGCGGATTGACTGCCAGGTCAAGCCGATTCCCTTCCCGCGCCCGAAAAGCGCGGGGATTTTTGATGTACACGAATCGACATAAAGATTGACGGCCATATACAAAAAAGAGATATAATTGTGAAAGATAATGTGAGATATTGACCATAAACTGGCATAGGATGGTAAATGTATGGGCAGATGTGCTGATAATGAAGAAGCAGGGATTTACGTAATCGACGATCAATACCATGTCGTATCTTTTAATAAAAAAGTACAGGCGATTTTTGCGCGCCTGAAAAAGGGGGATGTCTGTTATCGGGTATTTTGCGATGAAGAGGAACCTTGCAGGGGCTGCCCGCTCGAGCGGCGGGAAACGGAATCCGTCATGTTCTATAATAAGATTATGCAGAAGTGGCTGGAAGTGGACAGCGGGAATATTGAGTGGCCGGGATCAGGCAGCTGCACGGTTATTATGGTTAAAGAGATCAGAGAAGGCAATAAAAATCTGTTCTATAATCTGACGAATATCTCCGTTTATGACGAACTGTTCGAACTCAATCTGACGAAAAATACATACAGGATTCTCTATCATATCAACGGAAAATATGTGATTCCGGAGGTAGAAGGTGCTCTGGATCAGATGATGAGAGATGTATCCGATTATATGATTCATCCAGATGACAGAGAAGGCTTTCTGGCCTTTTGGAATTTAAACAGCATCTTTGACCGCGCTTCCATGGGAAAGGAAAATCAGGTGCTGAGAGGGCAGTTTCGAAAAAGGATGCAGACAGGGGAATACTGCTGGGTAAGCCAGATCGTCGTGCCTCTGTTTAACGAGAGACAGAGCGATCACATAGTGATGTGCTTTATACAGGACATCAACGATCAGAAGATCAAAGAACGGAAAACGGCAGAACAGAACAGCCTTCTGGAGACTGGGAAAGACAGACTGACCGGACTTTACCGGAGAAATATATTTTTCAACGAGGCAGAGCAGTTTTTGAAACAGCACAGAGGCGTAAAATACTGCCTGATGGCAATTGATATCGAACATTTCAAACTGTTTAACGAGTGGTACGGACAGGAAGAGGGGGACCAGTTTTTAGTCGGCATAGGAAGACAGCTGGGGAAGCTTCAGGATGAAAACAGGGGAATTGCCGGCTACATGGGAGGAGATGATTTTGTCATTATCCTGCCCGATGACAAAAAGCTGCTCAATGAGCTTCAGGAAAGGATCATTGGGCTTGTCAGGCAGTACGGAGATAACGCCGGATTTTTCCCTGCGTTCGGCATATACGTAATAGAGGAAGAAACTATTTCCGTCAGCACCATGTATGACAGGGCCGCCATCGCCCTGGAATCTGTCAAGGGAAACTATGCGCAGAGAGTGTGCGTTTACGACTCGCGCATGATGAAGAAGATGGAAGAAAATCACCTCCTTCTGTCAGAGGTGCAGAGGGCGTTAGAAAACAGAGAATTCACATTTTACCTGCAGCCTCAGTGCGACATGACGAATGGAAAGATTGTGGGAATGGAATCGCTTGTGCGCTGGAACCATCCAAAACGCGGAATGATTCCTCCGGGAGATTTCATACCGATACTGGAAAAAAACGGGTTTATCACCAATCTGGATATCTATGTTTGGGATACGGTTTGCAGCCACGTAAGAAGGTGGATTGACAGGGGAAGGCGGCCGATTCCAGTCTCCATCAATGTTTCCCGGGTGGATATCTATACGCTGGATATTGTGGAATGCCTGCGGGGACTTGTAAAGAAGTATGACCTGGAGCCGAGGCTGATTGAAGTAGAAATTACGGAAAGCGCTTATTCAGAGGAATATCAGATCATTTCCGGAGTAATCGAAAATCTGAGAAAAGCCGGATTTCTGGTGCTGATGGACGACTTTGGAAGCGGCTATTCTTCCCTTAATATGCTCAAGGATGTCAACGTAGATGTGTTGAAGATCGACATGAAATTTCTCAACATGACGGAACAGAGTGCAGGAAAGGGAGTCGGAATTCTGGAAACCATTACAAGCATGGCGCGGTTCATGGGGTTGAAACTGATCGCAGAAGGCGTGGAGACGAAAGAACAGATGGACTTTCTCGTAAATATGGGCTGCCTTTACGGACAGGGATATTACTTACACCGTCCCATGCCGATTGACATGTGCGAAGCTATTCTGGAAGACGAATCGAATATAGATTTCAGAGGTATAAGAGGAAAGATCATCGATCGGCTGAGAATTAAAGAACTTCTGAATGACGACATTTTCAGCGAGACGATGATGAACAATATTCTCGGGGGAATCGGCCTGTATGAAGCATGCGGCAGGGAAATAAAGCTGTTGAGGGTCAATGAACAGTATTACAAGGTTACGGGAATGAATCCCGTTGATCTGGAAGAGGGAAAGAAAAATATTCTGGAAGCCGTCTACCAGGAAGATTACGGCACAATTTTACATATTTTCAGTGAAGCGTACAGGAACCAGCTAAAAGGAGCCGAGGGTGACGTACGCCGGTATAAAGGAGATGGAAGCGTTGTATGGATTCATTTCCGGGCCTTTTTCCTGAGGGAGCAGGACGGAAGAAAGCTGTATTACGGCTCAATCAGCGATGTCTCTGAGCAGAAGCAGAAGGAGAAGAGGCTGGAGGCTTCCCAGAGGGCGCTGGCAGCTGTTGTAAACGTATCGAATAAGGACCGGGCATTTATGAGGCTGACAGAAGAAAACAGAAGGGCTGCAGCCGCAATTTTTGCACAGATGAGTCCGGGCGGAATGATCGGCGGCTACTGTGAAGACGGTTTCCCCCTCTATTTTGCCAACTATGAAATGGTAAAGCTCCTGGGATATGATTCTTATGAGGAACTAGAGCAGGCCATAGACGGAAAAGTAATCAATACGATTCATCCAGATGACAGAGAGCAGGTGGCCCGTGATATCGGCCCGGAATACTATCCCGGTCTGGAATACACCACCACGTACCGTATGCCGAAAAAGGACGGAACGTGGTTCTGGTCCCTGGACAAAGGGAAGATCGTCCAGGCAGAGGACGGCAGGCTTGCGATCGTAAGCGCCTGTACGGACATATCAGAACCGATGATGGCACGGCAGCAGCTGGCAGAACGAAATGCCCTTTTGACGGAAAAAAATCAGGAACTCTATTTTCTGAACAATGATATGCCTGGAGGATATCACCGCTGTGCACGGACGCCGGATTATGATTTTACTTATATCAGCAGCCGTTTTCTGGAGATATTCGGATATACAAGGAAGGAGATTACGGAAATCTTTGGCGATAAATTTATGAATATGGTTCATCCCGACGACAGGAAGAAGGTTGACATGGGGGTAGAATACCTGAAGGAAAACGGCAGCGGCTACAGCATCGAATATCGGATGATGAGCAAAAAGGGCTATATCTGGGTGGTCGACCAGAGTCAGTATATGGAATACGGAGGAAGAACATTTCTGCAAGGAGTGATTATGGACGTGACTGAAACGGTGAAACTGAGGAACAGGATGAAGGTTCTTATGAAAGAGATGCAGGCGGACAAAAGCAGAGCGGACAAAAGCCCGTACAGACATGGGGCGCGTTTAAAAAAGGAATGATCGTGAAGGTTTTGCAAAAGCAGGCGGAAGGGACAAAGGTGCTGTATATTGAAAAATCATAAGCTGTTTAAAACGAATTTGGTAATCAGTATTGTTTTAATAATCGGCTTCGTCCTGACTGCAGTTTTCAGCTACAGAGCCAATTATCAGGCTTCTCTGGACAGGATTGAGCAGGTTTCATCCTTGACGTCCGAGGGCATTTATTATCGTCTTACAACAATGTTCGCAAAGCCGGTCAATATTTCACTGACAATGGCTCATGACAGCCTCCTTGCCGAACACCTTCAAAAGGAGGGGGATAATCCTGATCCTGCCGGTTATATCGATACGACCAGAACTTATCTGGAAACGTACAGGAAAAAGTATGGATTTGACTCTGTATTTCTGGTCTCAACCGCTACAGGAAATTATTATAACTTTGACGGACTGGACCGGGTGCTGACGAGAGAAGATCCCGAAAACGAATGGTATTATCGGCTTCTGGACGATGATTCGGAATATACGATAAATATTGACAACGATGAGGTCAAAGGCGCGGATAATGATATTACGGTCTTTGTAAACTGCAAGGTACAGGACACGGACGGTACGGTTCTCGGAGTAGTCGGCGTCGGCATCCGAATCGACTACTTAAAGGAGCTGCTGGCGGGATATGAAAATAAATATGGAATTGAAGCGAGCCTCGTCAGTTCTGACGGCTATATCCAGATATCCACTACGTATACGGGATATGAACATAAAGACTGGTTTGAGGTGTATGGACAGGAAAATATAAGAGAACAGATTTTAGGCTGGAAAAAAGACCGGTCGAACCTGGAACTGTGGTCTTCCTCTGATTTGTCCAGTATTGAAAGAAGCTATATCGTAACCAGGTATATACCGGAGCTTTCGTGGAGCCTTATTATTGAGCAGAATACGGGGAGGCTGGCAAGAGAAATTCACCGCCAGGTCTGCCTGACAGGTTTCATCCTTGCAGCGGTTATTCTGATTGTCCTCATAGTAATAACGACCGTAATTAAAAACTTCAACAGACAGATTACGGAACTGATGGAGGAAAGGCAGGCAGTATTTAAAAGAGCCACGGAAGAACTTTATGATAACATTTATGAATTTAACATAACGAGAAACTGTTATGTAGGGAAACGGACAGAAGAGTATTTCGAAAGCCTGGGGGCGAAGGGATTTCCATATGATGAGGGGCTGAGAGTAATTGCTGAAAAGCAGATCAAAGAGGAGTACAGGGAAGGATATGTAAAGACGTTCAGCCCGCAGAATGTAATGCGGGAATACGATCAGGGAAATAATCATCTCAGATATGATTTTATGATTACGCAGGACGGGAGGGATTATTATTGGATGCGGATTGACGCATACGTGTTCTATTCCGCAGAAGACGACTCCCTTCATATGTTTACCTACCGGAAAAATATTGATGAGGAGAGAAAACGGGAGATTCAGGCCCTTACAGACGGAATGACGGGATTTCTGACAAGAACATCAGCGGAGCGCTTTATCAGCAGCAGCCTTTCTGAGAACCCTGGTGAGCGATATGCATTTTTCATTTTTGATATCGATAACTTCAAACAGGCGAACGACTGCTTCGGCCATGTATTCGGCGATTTGTGCATACGCAGGTTTACAGAAATCATACGGGACCATTTCAGGAAGAATGATATCCTTGGACGAATTGGAGGGGATGAGTTCGCGGCGTTTATTCAGGTTCCGGACGAAAGCTGGGTGAATAAAAAAGCAGAGGAATTATCGGCGGCCCTGAACACCGTCTGCATCAGCGGGGAAGCCAGATGGGAGATGTCGGCCAGCATTGGAGTCGCCATAAGCCCGGAAGACGGAACCGATTTCGACACTTTGTATCAGAATGCAGATGGGGCTCTCTATCAGACAAAACAGAGAGGAAAGAACGGATTTACCGTTCGCCATTAACCAGAAACGCCCACGATATCAGATCCGGCAATTGCTGCCGTTCTAGAACAAAATCTGATATCGGGGGGCGTTTTTTTACTTTTCGTGGAAAACCTTATTCTTGCAAAGTGTTAAAGTGCTTGATTCCTGGATAGGAAAAAGCGATCCTCTATGGACAGCGTACCCGCATGATCGGGTAGGCGCACTCGCGGGAAAGGATTTATGCCGCTGAGGCGGTATCATGCCCCGCTTTACCGGGAACCGCGCTGGCGCGGCGGTTCGCCGTGGTGAATCCGCCGGTCTTCGAAGGGAAAATACGGGTGTTCGTCCTTGGGGATCAGAGTATGAGGCGGATGCCGTATTCCTTGAGCCAGTAATTGATCTGAAGAATATAGGCCATCATCTGAGGCGCAGCCATCAGCTGTCCGTACCACGGCTTTCCATAATCAGACGGGCTTTCAAGGAATTTTTCGACCTTCTTTTTATCCAGGAAGGGGAGGACTGGGGAAGCAGAATCCGCCATCATTTCACGGACTCTGGAGGCGATGAGGGATTCATATCCCGTATCATACGTCTTCGGATAAGGCGATTTTCGCCGCCAAAGGATTTCTTCCGGCAGAAGACCGCTTCCGGCTTCGCGCAGAAGGCCTTTGACGACACCGCCGCTGGCTTTCATATCCCACGGCACATTCCAAAGATATTCAATGATGCGGTAATCGGCAAAAGGCACCCGGGCTGCAAGGGCGGAATAAGAGCCGTCTCTGTCCATACGGTTTAAAAGCGTCTGCATAAACCATTTCAGATTCAGATATGCAATTTTCCTGCGCTTCTTTTCTTCCGGGGAGTCTCCTTCCCAGGCCGGAGTCTCCGCAACTGATTTGTGGTATGCTTCTGCTACATAATCTTCCATGCCCAGATAGTCGGTAAACTCGTCTTTCAGAAGCACCTTTCTGGCATCCAGATCCATAGTCCATGGGAAGGTGTCTGCTGAAAGGCACTCTTCTTTGTGGAACCAGGGATAGCCGCCGAAGATCTCGTCGGCGCATTCTCCCGTCAGGACGACGTGACTGTCATGCCCTACAAGAGAACAGAAGTACAGCATGGAGGAATCCACATCCGCCATATTCGGGAGGTCATGTGCTTTGATCGAATCGTAAAGGGCATCCGCCTGGTTGCGTGTGGTACATTCCAGATAATGATGGTCGCTGTCCAGGAAGGAAACCATTTTTTCTACGAATGGTTTATCGAGGGAAGGCTGAAAAGCTGTGGCGTGAAAATATTTTTCGCTGTCTGCGAAATCAAAGGAATAGGTGGTAAGGCGCCGGTTATGTTTTTTCAGTTCTCTGGCACAGACGGCGGAAACAAGGCTGGAATCTACACCTCCGGAGAGAAAGGTACAAATAGGCACATCGGATTCCATCTGACGGAGGATGGCATCCTGGACCAACTGAGATGTTTTTGCGACGGTGGTCTCATAATCGTCCTCGTGGGGGTGGCTTGAGAGGGTCCAGTAACAGGTTTCATTAAGTCCGTCTGAAGAACAGGAGAGAAAATGGGCGGGCAGAACTTCGCGTATCCCGCAGAAGATTCCGCTGCCGTATGTTCTGGCCGGTCCAAGGCTGAATACTTCATTCAGGCCTGTTTTGTCCAGCTGCGGACGGATGTTCGGAAAGGAAAACAGTCCTTTGATTTCAGAGGCAAAGACCAGTTCGCCGTCCTGATAGGAATAAAAAAGCGGCTTGATGCCGGAACGGTCCCGGAACAGGCGTACCGACGAAGCGGTGCTGTCATACAGGGCTATGGCAAAGGGCCCGTTTACCTGTTCGATGAAGTCGGGGCCGTATTCAAAAAAACCGGCCAGCAGAACTTCGCCGTCGCTGGGCGGGAAAGAACCGGACGCAAGTTCAGTAAACCCTTTGGAAACCAGATCCTGAACCAGCTCTTTTTTATTATATAATTCGCCGTCGCATACGAGCGTCAGGGTACGGTCCCCCTTTTTCATCTGAACCGGCTGATGGCCTGTTTTTGTATCGTTGACAGCCAGCCATGTTCTGGAAAGGCCGCAGTGAGAAGAGAGAAAGGTGCCGGAGTCATCGGGACCGCGCCGTTTCAGCACTCTGTTAAAATGATCCAGCTGATTCTGATAGTATTCTTCCCGATCCATATAATCTTTGGAAGGATGATAAAATCCTGCAATACCTGACATAAATACATCTCCTTATATGTTTGTTTATTTCTGAAAAAAGCGTTTCCCGCAGAGGGAGTATGGCCGTAGAACCGGCCGCGCTCCGAAGCGGGAGTTCCGCAGGGGAACTCTTTGTTCCAAATGTCCTAGAGAAGGAAGCAGGCGACGATGAAAGCGGCTGTGAATCCGATAAATACAGGAACCAGATTCTTCCTAGCCAGTTCCAGCGGGCTGACATTGCAAATGGCTGCTACAGGGATAATGCCCCAGGGAACAATCGTGCCTCCTCCTACGAAGATGGCGGCAATCTGGCCGAGAGAAGCGAGCACCGGTACGGAAGCCCCAACGGCGGAACCGAAGGTGTTTGCGAGAGAACCGGTAAGCGGCAGCCCTGAGAAGCCGGAGCCGTCCAGGCCGGTGAGGCCGCCTACGATCAGTTCGATCAGGGCAGCCATATATTTGTTCATAGGCGCGTTGTGAGCCAGCCATACGGCCCAGTCATTCATGATTCCATTTCCGGCAAATGAATCGCCCATGATCTGGCCGATGCCTTCGCCGCCTAAAAAGAAAAATGCTCCGATAACGATAACGGGAGCAAAGATTTTGATAGCGAACAGAAAACCGTCGGTCAAATAATCCGTTACCTTTTCCAGAGCTCTTTTCTGGAACCCGAGAACTGCGCCTGCGCACATGAGCAGTACGGCAGTTCCTGATACGATACTCGTAGCATCACCGCCGTTTAAGTGGAAGACAACCATGAAGATGATGTCGCACAGGAAAGCGGCAGGAGTGAGAATGGCCAGAATGACAGCAGCTTTTTTCAGCCTTCCGGAGTCTTCCGGAATATCCGGAATTTCCTCCTCTTCATCGGCTGTCAGAGCGTGAAGAGCCGGATTTTCTTCTGAGAAAGCCATGGATTTTCTGTTGAGAAGAAAGGCTGAAATGACGGTTACGGCGCCCATGGCCCAGAAAATGTATTTTCCTTCACTGAGAATCTGCGAAGCGTCAATCCCTGCAGCGCCGGCAGATATAGCGGGAGCTCCCTGAATGACGAAATCATAGCTCAGCGCAATTCCGTGGCCGAAGAGATTCATGGCCATGGCAGCAGCCAGCGGCTTCAGGCCGGCCCTCACGGCAAATGGGAGCATAATGGCTCCGACGAGGGCGACAGACGGGGAAGGCCATAAGAACAGGGAGAAGATGAGCATGGTCAACCCAAGGATCCACCATGTGACCTGCGGAGTTTTCATTACCTTGGACATGGGGGTCATGAGCAGATAGTCGCTTCCAAGATCCATAAGGCATTTTGAAAGAGCTGTGACGAGGGCGATTGTGGCAATGATTTCCATGAACTGAATCGCGGCGTAGAGGATGGAGTTGAATACAACCTGAACGCCGCCGATAATGCTTCCAAGTCCGACTGCACCGATGAGAAACAAAAAACCGATGCAGACGGCCGGCGTGTCCTTTTTGAGAATCATGACCGTAAGGATGACAATAACGCCAATTATATACAAATAATGAAGCGGAGTCAGCGTAATGGCAGTTTCCAGCATGATGATTGCTCCTTTAGAATAGGATATATTTTATATATATGTTCAGAACGAAAATTGGGGATGTAAAATCGCAAAAAATACCTGCTATTGATAACGTCGGAAAAACGCGATATAATAACCGGAAAGAAAAAGGGGGTGCTGAATGGATAAGACAGAAACTGTGCTGGTGAGCGCGTGCCTTCTGGGACTGCGCTGCCGGTATGACGGAAAAGCGAAAAAATATGATGGTATTGAAGAGATCGGAAAACTGTGCCACCTTGTTCCGGTCTGTCCGGAGCAGCTGGGAGCCTTAGAACGCCCAGGGATCCGGCTGAGATTCGCGACGGCAGAGTGATCACGTGCAGCGGCTGCGATGTCACGGAGAGCTACAGGAAGGGCGCAGAGGAGGCTTTGAAGGCAGCTGAATTCTTTGGATGCAGGTACGCTCTGCTGAAAGAGCGCAGTCCGTCCTGCGGCTGCGGACAGATCCATGACGGCACCTTCGGAGGACGGCTGGTGCCAGGAAACGGAATTACGGCAGAACGGTTCCTCAAGAAGGGAATCGAAGTGGTGGGAGAAAGCAGCATCTCCCTCCTGAAAGAGAAATTAAGAAAGTAAGAAAGGATTAAAACCAATGAAAAAAACAGCAGTTACAAGAGAAGCAGCGATGGCGCTGGTAAAAAAATATAATCAGGAGCCGTTCCATATTCTTCATGCTCTGACGGTAGAGGCGGTTATGAGATGGTACGCCGGAGAGATGGGATATGGCGAGGAAGAGGAGTTCTGGGGGCTGGCAGGCCTTTTGCACGATGTGGATTTCGAAAAATATCCGGAAGAGCATTGTAAAAAGGCACCTGAACTTCTGGCGGAAATCAATGCGGAAGAAGACCTTGTCCACGCAGTCTGCAGCCATGGATATGGAATATGTTCCGATGTGGAGCCGGAACATGAGATGGAGAAGGTGATGTTCGCAGCGGACGAGCTTACAGGACTGATCGGTGCCGCAGTAAGAATGCGGCCTTCGAAAAGCGCGGCCGACTTGGAGGTATCCAGCCTGAAAAAGAAGTTCAAGGACAAGAGATTCGCAGCAGGATGTTCCCGTGACATCATAAAGACAGGGGCAGACCGTCTTGGATGGACGCTGGAAGAGCTGATGGAGAAAACGATTCTGGCTATGCGTTCCTGTGAGAAACAGATTGAAGAAGAAATGGAACGGGTGTAGCTGCTGTGCGGACAAGTGTCGCTTTGTGATGGAAAAACTCTTGACAGCCGGAACAAAATACGATATGATTTCCCGTAAATTGTCCTGACTTGTGTAAAAACCTTATTTTCAGGCAGATTTTGGCAATATGGGCAAAAGTTATGGATCTGAGGAGAGAATAGTATGAAGACGGTTGTGAAATTTGGCGGCAGTTCCCTTGCCAGTGCGAGACAGTTTAAAAAAGTAGGCGATATTATCCGTTCGGACAAGAGCAGAAGATATGTAATTCCTTCTGCTCCTGGAAAGCGGAATGACAAAGACGAGAAGGTTACGGATCTGCTTTACCAGTGCTATGATGCTGCAAGCGAAGGAAAAAGCTATAAGAAGATTCTGGATAAGATAGCCGGCCGTTATCAGGAAATCATCGACGGGCTGAATCTGAACCTGAATCTGGACCACGAATTCCAGACGATCGAAGAGAACTTTACAGGCAGAAAGGGAAGAGATTACGCGGCTTCCCGCGGCGAATATCTCAACGGCATCGTGATGGCCAGCTATCTGGGCTACGAATTTGTAGACGCGGCAGACGTCATTTTCTTCGATGAAAACGGCAATTTCCTGGCAGAAGAGACGGACAGAGAACTGTCGGAACGGCTGGAGAATACGGACAGGGCAGTCATTCCCGGCTTTTACGGTTCGGCTCCTGACGGAAGCATCCGCACATTTTCCAGAGGCGGTTCCGATATAACAGGCTCCATCGTCGCACGTGCAATTCATGCTGATTTGTACGAGAACTGGACCGACGTATCGGGATTCCTGGTAGGTGATCCAAGGGTGATTAAGGATCCCCAGGTAATTGAGACGATTACGTATAAGGAGCTGAGAGAGCTTTCCTATATGGGAGCCAGTGTACTCCATGAAGACGCCATTTTCCCGGTGAGAAAGGAAGGAATTCCAATTCACATCCGCAATACGAATAAGCCGGAGGACAAGGGGACTCTGATTGTAGAGAACACCTGCAGAAGGCCGAAATATACCATTACAGGCATTGCCGGAAAGAAGGGATTCTGCTCCGTATACATCGAAAAAGCCATGATGAATGCGGAAGTAGGCTTCTGTCGCAAGGTTCTGGAAGTGTTTGAGCATCAGGCATATCCTTTGAGCATATGCCGTCCGGCATCGATACGATGACCGTTTTCGTACACCAGACGGAATTTGTAGAACATGAACAGTCCGTAATTTCCGGTATCCACAGAGCGGTACAGCCGGACTTCATCGATCTGGAATCCGACCTGGCCCTGATCGCCGTCGTTGGCCGCGGGATGAGGGGCAACAGAGGTACAGCCGGAAGAATTTTTTCGGCGCTGGCACATGCCAGGGTCAACGTAAAGATGATTGACCAGGGCTCCAGCGAGACCAATATTATTGTAGGCGTTAAAAACTCTGATTTTGAAAATGCGATCCAGGCGATCTATGACATTTTCATCACGACAGAACTGTAGGAAACATACTGGACTTTTAAGAGGCATCCGTTTATACTATAACGCAGAGGTTTGATCGGAAAGCTTAATTCAGAAGAGGGTGTTGTAAAGTAAAGTAAGACATGCCCCGATACCGGATTCCGTTCCAAGGCAGTGGCCAAGTCACTGCAGCTGGTATCGAGGGCGCTGCTCTTTTCTTTTTGCAACAGCCTCTTTCTTCATTCCGCCGGGTCAAACATATAAAAGAAATATTACAAAAAAAACAAACCAGGAAAAGGAAACGAAAAATGGGCAGAATCGTAATTATAGGAGCGGCGCCGCCGGAATGGCGGCTGCAGCAGCCGCCGCCGGATGCGGCCATGAGGTTCATATATATGAAAAAAATGAGAAGCTTGGAAAAAAGATCTATATTACCGGCAAGGGCCGTTGCAATGTGACCAACAGCTGTGAAACAGAGGACCTGTTTTCCAACATGGTGACGAATGGGAAATTTCTTTACAGCAGCATTTACACCTTTACAAACAAAGATGTTATGGACTTTGTGGAAGCGGCAGGCTGCCCGCTCAAGACGGAGCGGGGTAACAGGGTATTTCCCGTGTCGGATAAATCTTCAGACGTGATCCGCGCATTTTCCGGGAAACTCCGGGAACTTTCCGTAGAAATCCATTATCACGAAGAAGTGGAAGGGCTGATCCTGGAAGACGGAGAATGCAGGGGAATCGTGCTTTCCGGAAATCACAAGAAAGTATACGGGGACGCGGTGATCGTTGCGACCGGCGGACTTTCTTATCCGACCACCGGATCTACGGGAGACGGCTACCGTTTTGCAAAAGCGGCCGGACTCGCCGTAACAGAGCTGTCTCCCGCTCTCGTGCCTTTTGAAACGGCGGAAAGCGTGGTGAAGGAACTTCAGGGACTTTCGTTAAAAAATATAGAAATCAAACTGTACAGGGGGAAAAAGGTGCTGTACCGGGAATTCGGGGAAATGCTTTTTACTCATTTCGGGGTCAGCGGTCCTGTGCTCCTTAGCGCCAGCAGCTATGCGGCCAAAGCGTTGAAAAAGGAGAACCTGGTTCTCTCTATCGATTTAAAACCGGCTTTGACGAAAGAACAGCTGGATGCCAGACTTCTGCGGGAATTCGAGCCGCTGCTCAACAAGCAGTTTAAAAACTCACTGGGAGGTCTGTATCCGTCCAAGATGATCCCTGTTATGGTGGAACGGTCGGGAATTGCACCGGAAAAGAAGGTCAATGAAATTACGAGGGAAGAACGCCAGAGGCTGATTGAGGCGACGAAGGATTTCCGGCTGACCGTCACCGGTCTGCGGGGATATAATGAAGCGATCGTCACACAGGGCGGCGTATCGGTTAAGGAGATCAATCCGTCTACTATGGAAGCGAAGAAAGTCCCCGGCCTTTATTTTGCGGGAGAGGTTCTGGACGTGGATGGAGTAACGGGCGGGTTTAACCTGCAGTTTGCATGGTCTACGGGATGGGCGGCTGGTCTGGCGGCAGGAAACAAGTAAAAAAACATATAAAATGTATAAAACAGAAGAGTCAGGAGAATAAATGGTCATGGGCAAAACATATAATATTGCAGTCGATGGTCCGGCAGGTGCCGGAAAGAGTACGATTGCAAAAAAGGTGGCAAAAGAACTGAATTTTATCTACGTGGATACGGGGGCGATGTACCGTTCCATGGCTCTGTATTTTCTGAGAAAGAACATTTCTGCGGACGACGAGGTTTCCGTAGCCGCGGCATGTGCAGAGATCGCGATCACGATCAGCTATGAGGACGGCGTGCAGCAGGTGTATTTAAACGGGGAAAATGTATCCGGGCTGATCCGCACGGAAGAGGTGGGGAATATGGCTTCGGCCGTATCCGCGTACCGTCCGGTCAGGGAAAAGCTTCTGGAGCTTCAGCAGGATATGGCGGCCAGAGAGAACGTCATTATGGATGGAAGGGATATCGGAACCTGCGTATTGCCTCATGCGGATACGAAGATCTATCTGACAGCCAGCAGCAGGGTACGGGCCGAAAGGCGCCATAAAGAACTGATTGAAAAAGGAATCAGGTGTAATCTTGAAGAAATTGAGCAAGATATAATAGAAAGGGACCGCCGTGACATGAGCAGGGAGATCGCTCCTCTCAAACAGGCAGAGGATGCAGTCCTGGTAGACGCCTCCGAGATGACGATTGAAGAGGTTGCGGCGAGGATTGTGGAAATAGCAAAAGAACACGGTCTCGGGGAATTGGGCGTATGAGTGTTACGGTAGCGAAAACCGCCGGATTCTGCTTCGGAGTAAAAAGGGCGGTTGACAGGGTGTACGAGCAGATCGAGGCGGGAAAAGCAGACGGAAAGAAGATATACACATTCGGCCCGATTATTCACAACGAAGAAGTCGTGCGCGACCTGGAAGACAAGGGAGTCACGGTGATCGATACGGAAGAGGAGCTGAGCAGCCTTTCAGAAGGGACGGTGATTATCCGTTCTCACGGCGTGAGCAGGCGCATCTATGAACTGCTGGACAGGGACGGAATCGAAGTGGTGGATGCCACGTGTCCCTTTGTAAAAAAGATCCACAGGATCGTAGAAGAGCAGAATGCCGCCGGAAGGCGCGTAATTATCATCGGCAATGAGAACCATCCGGAAGTGGAAGGAATTAAGGGATGGGGCGACAGACGGACATTCGTAGTAGATTCTCCGGAAGCGGCGGACAAATTAAGTTTTCCCGACGGAGAAAAGCTGTGCATCGTTTCACAGACGACATTTAATTACAATAAATTTCAAGATTTAGTTGAAATATTTTTGAAAAAGCGTTATGATATATGTGTTTTAAATACGATTTGCAATGCAACACAGGAGAGACAGGTGGAGGCAAAAGAAATTGCTTCGAAAGTAGATGCCATGATAGTCATCGGTGGAAAGAACAGTTCCAACACCCAGAAGCTTTATGATATTTGCCGGAAGGAATGTAACAATACGTACTTTATTCAGACACTAGGCGATTTCAATCCTGAATGTTTAAGTTCTGTGCGCAACGTAGGTATAACAGCGGGGGCGTCTACCCCAAATTATATTATCGAGGAGGTTCATACTGTTATGTCAGAATTGAGTTTTGAACAAATGTTAGAGGAATCATTAAAGACTATACGTTCAGGAGAGGTCGTAACTGGTAAAGTTATCGATGTTAAAGAAGATGAAATCGTTTTGAATATTGGATATAAATCGGACGGTATCATTACACGCAGCGAATATACGACAGATTCGAACGCAGACTTGACCAAGCTCGTTTCCGTAGGCGACGAGATGGACGCAAAAGTTGTAAAGGTAAATGACGGAGAAGGCCAGGTTGCTCTGTCTTACAGAAGACTTGCAGCAGAGAAGGGCAACAAGAGACTGGAAGAAGCTTTCAATAACCAGGAAGTTCTTACGGCTAAGGTGGCTCAGGTTCTGGACGGCGGTTTAAGCGTAATCGTGGAAGAGACCAGAATCTTTATCCCGGCAAGCCTTGTATCCGACTCTTACGAGAGAGATTTATCCAAGTACAAAGATCAGGAGATCGAATTCGTTATCACAGAGTTCAATCCTAAGAGAAGAAGAATTATCGGCGACCGCAGACAGCTTCTCGTAGCTAAGAAGGCGGAACTTCAGAAGGAATTATTTGAGAAGATCCAGGTTGGAGATACGGTAGAAGGTACAGTTAAGAACGTAACAGATTTCGGTGCATTCATCGATCTCGGCGGCGCAGACGGACTGCTTCATATCTCTGAGATGAGCTGGGGAAGAGTGGAGAGTCCTAAGAAGGTATTCAAGAGCGGAGATAAGGTTAAGACTCTGATCAAGGATATCAACGGAGACAAGATCGCTCTGAGCCTTAAATTCCCGGAAACAAATCCATGGGTAAATGCAGCTGAGAAGTATGCAGCAGGCAATATCGTTTACGGCAGAGTTGCACGTATGACTGATTTCGGCGCATTCGTTGAGCTGGAGCCAGGAGTGGATGCCCTGCTTCACGTATCCCAGATTTCCAGAAATCACGTAGATAAACCATCCGATGTTCTTTCAATCGGACAGGAGATCGAAGCACAGGTTGTTGACTTCAACGAAGCTGACAGAAAGATCAGTCTGAGCATGAAGGCACTGGAAGCTCCGCAGAGAGATGACGACGGAGATACACAGAAGAGAACTAATTGTATTTTTTTAAAAGCAATTGATACGTACGCAAAAAAATACTTGTATGCTTTCTAATCATATTTTATGATGGAAAAGGCTGCCAGAAGGCTCTGGCAGCCTTTTGCGTGTTACTGAACGAAATGATAGATAATGGGAGGATATGAGTAATGAAAGGATTAACACCGCAGCTGTTTCTGTCAATGAAAGGATATTCAGGGGAACAGTTTGCAAAGGATCTTGTTTCTGGTATTATTGTGGCGATTATTGCACTGCCGCTTTCCATAGCTCTTGCGCTGGCATCGGGAGTGACGCCGGAGCAGGGGCTTTATACGGCGATCGTAGCAGGATTTGTGATTTCATTCCTGGGGGGAAGTAAAGTACAGATTGCAGGGCCGACGGCCGCATTCGCATCGATTGTAGCAGGAATTGTAGCAAAAAACGGAATGGACGGCCTGGCTGTAGCCACTGTCCTGGCAGGAATCATTCTCGTTCTGATGGGCATTCTTAGAATGGGAAGTATGATTAAATTTATTCCATACACGATTACAGCCGGATTTACGGCCGGAATTGCCGTAACAATTGCTATTGGACAAATTAAGGATTTTTTAGGACTTACATTTTCCGGCTCTCCAGTGGAAACGATGGAAAAGCTGAAAGAAGTCATCAGCTGTATCGCCACATGGAATGTACAGGCATTTCTGGTGGGAATCCTTTCCCTGGCGATCCTGATCGTCTGGCCGAAGTTTTTTAAGAAGATACCGCCGTCCCTGATCGCGGTCATCGCAGCCGCGGCTCTTGTAAAAGGCGCAGGTATGAAAGTCAATACAATCGGGGATTTATATACGATAACATCGTCGCTGCCCTCCTTCGCCCTGCCGGAGATTTCCTATGATGTGGTCAAAAACGTACTGCCGGACGCATTTACCATCGCAATCCTGGCAGCGATTGAGTCCCTGCTTTCCTGCGTTGTGGCAGATGGCATGATCGGTGCAGAACACAATTCCAACATGGAACTCGTAGCGCAAGGAGTGGGCAATACGTGTTCCGCGCTGTTTGGAGGAATACCGGCAACAGGAGCGATTGCCAGGACGGCAGCTAATGTAAGAAACGGAGGCAGAACGCCTGTGGCCGGTATAGTGCACGCCGTTGTTCTGACAATGATTCTCGTGCTGTTAATGCCGTATGCCGCGCTGATCCCCATGCCGGCCATTGCGGCTATCCTGTTTATGGTGGCTTACAATATGAGCGGTCTGTCCACTTTTCTGGGAATCATTAGGACCTCTCCGAAGAGCGATACATTTGTCCTCCTTCTGACATTTGTTCTCACCGTTGTTTTCGATCTTGTAGTGGCGATCGGCGTAGGACTGATTCTGGCGTCGCTGCTGTTTATGAAGCGGATGTCAGATGTGTCCGATGTACGGGAATGGGAGTATCTGGACGATTATGAAGAAGGAAAAGATAACAGGGACTTAAAACATGTGCCGGATCACGTCATGGTATTTGAGATAACAGGCCCCATGTTTTTCGGTATTGCGGACAAGATTGGAAAGCTGAAATTCGACAGCGGAAAGCGGGCGATGATTCTCAGGATGAGAAGTGTGCCGGCTATGGATATCACAGCGCTTAACAGCCTGAAAAAACTGAGAAATGAGTGTATGAAGGAAAATGTCGTACTGATCTTTTCGCATGTCAATGCACAGCCGATGTCCGTCATGAAAAAGGCGGGATTCTGCCATGAGGCGGGAGAAGAGAATTTCTGTTCGTGTATCGACGAGGCCCTGGCAAGAGCGGCAGAAATAACAGCATGACAGATCACATGTGAATAAGAGGGAATGAAATACAAGAAAAAGGAGATTTATCATGAAAAGCAGTAATTGTATCTGGATTACAGGCGCAGGCGGCCAGGTGGGACAGGCCATTATTCAGGAACTGGACTGTGTGGAAAATGAAGTGCTGACTTCGGATCAGGATATTGACGTCACCGATCTGGAGGGAGTAATGCGCTATGCGGACATCAGCCATCCTGATATTATTATCCACTGCGCCGCGTATTCCGACGAAGGGCTTTGTGAGGAGAATGTGGAAACTGCGTATAGAGTCAATGCTCTCGGGGCCCGTAATATCGCGACCGCGGCCAGAAGAGTCAATGCAAAGCTGATCTATCTTTCAACAGATGACGTATTTGGAGGCGGAGGGGAGAAACCGCTGACGGAGTTTGATATGGTACAGCCGGAAACGGTCTATGGAAAGAGCAAGTATGCCGGAGAACAGTTTGTGCGGGAACTCTGTCCCAAGCACCTGATTGTGCGTTCTGCATGGATTTATGGAAACTCTCCGAACAATTTCCTGCGGCGTTTTATTCAGCAGGCAAAAGAAAGCGGCGCAGTTCAGGTGCCTAACAATGAAATCAGCTCTCCGACGAGTGCAAGGGAGCTGGCCCGCTTCATCGTCCGCCTGGCAGACAGTTTCGAATATGGAATCTATCATGCGTCCTGTGAAGGAATCTGTACCAGGTATGAATTTGCATGCGAGATCGCACGTCTGGCCGGACTTTCCGTAAAGGTGGAGCCTGTCGTAGGCAAACGTTCTTCGTATACGATGCTGGATAACCTGATGATGCGGCTGACCGGTATCTATACCATGCCGGAATGGAAGAAGGCGCTGGAAGAATTCATGAAAGAAAAGGAGAACCGGTAATCGATGGAAAAAAACAAAAAGAAAAAAATTGGTCTTACTACATGGATTTTCTTTGCTCTTCTTTTAGGAGCGGTTACCGGGTTGGGACTTCATTATGGCATGCCGGCCGGCCATCTGAGAGATGATATCCTGATGAACGGAGTATTTTACGTCATAGGGCAGGGATTCTTACGGCTTATGCAGATGCTTGTGGTGCCCCTCGTGTTCTGTTCTATCGTCTGCGGTTCTGCAGCGATCGGGGATACGAAAACACTGGGAAAAGTGGGGGTTAAGACGTTGGCTTTCTACATGGTTACGACAGCCATGGCGATCAGCGTTGCCCTTGGAACGGCGAGAGTAATCAATCCTGGAAGAGGACTGGACATGACGCACGTCATTACCCAGGATGTAGGCGAGGCCATGGCTAAGACCTCGCTGGCCGATACGCTTCTGAATGTAATTCCGAAAAATCCCATCGGCGCCCTGGCAAACGGAGAAATGCTCCAGATAATCGTGTTTGCTCTGATCGTGGGAATTATACTGGCAAAGCTGTCTGAGAAGACGGAGACGGTGCTGAACTTTCTGCAGCAGGGCAACGATATTATGATGGAAATGACGATGATGGTTATGCGGCTGGCTCCTTTCGGCGTATTCTGTCTGATTGCGAAGACATTTACGCAGATCGGCTTTGACGGATTTAAGCCGATGCTTCTCTATATGGCCTCTGTTTTCCTGGCGCTGGGAATTCAGTGCTTCGTCGTATATTTGGGCATGCTGAAACTGTTTACAGGATTAAATCCCATTATATTTATTAAAAAATTTATCCCTGTTATGGGATTTGCGTTTTCGACGGCCACGTCAAATGCGACCATTCCTCTTTCCATTGATACGCTGGCCAAGAAAATGGGTGTGGCCAGAAGAATTTCTTCCTTTACCATTCCCCTTGGCGCTACGATCAATATGGATGGTACGGCGATCATGCAGGGAGTAGCCGTCGTTTTCATTGCCCAGGTTTACGGCATCACCTTGTCGCCTGCCGCCTATATCACTGTAATCGCCACGGCTACCCTGGCGTCCATCGGTACGGCAGGTGTTCCGAGCGTAGGCCTCGTCACCCTGACTATGGTGCTCAATTCCGTCGGCCTGCCGATCGAGGGGATCGGCATTATCATGGGAATCGACCGTATTCTCGATATGACCCGTACGGCTGTCAACATCACAGGCGACGCCGTCTGCACGACAATCGTGGCATGTCAGGACAATTCCTGCGATAAGGACGTATTTTACGGAAAGAAGACCTTGCCGAACAGTTAAATTTTTGCTATAATAATCCAACGTATATCCTGAAAAGGATAATTACAGGATATCTTGGATGGAGGAACGGATATGGAAGAGAAAAAGCCCGCAGCTGAGGCCGGAGAGAAAGAAGTAGTATCTAAAAATTTTATCGAACAGGAAATAGAAAAAGATTTGGCAGAAGGAGTCTATGACCACGTACAGACGAGATTCCCTCCGGAACCGAATGGCTATCTCCATATTGGACATGCCAAGTCAATTCTGCTGAACTACGGATTAGCCAAAGAGTACGGCGGGAAATTTAATATGAGATTTGACGATACGAATCCTACGAAGGAAAAGGTGGAATTCGTAGAATCCATAAAAGCGGATGTGGAGTGGCTGGGGGCTGATTATGAGGACCGCCTGTTCTTCGCTTCCGATTATTTTGAGACGATGTATGAATGCGCAGTGCTCTTGATTAAGAAAGGGAAGGCGTTCGTCTGTGACCTGACGGCGGAAGAGATCAGGGAATACAGAGGAGACTTCAAGACCCCTGGAAAGGAAAGCCCTTACAGGAACAGAACTGTGGAAGAGAACTTAAAGCTCTTTGAAGAGATGAAGGAAGGAACGTATCAGGACGGGGAAAAGGTTCTTCGGGCGAAAATCGATATGGCCTCTCCGAACATTAACATGCGCGATCCTGTCATTTACCGTGTGGCTCACATGACTCACCACAATACAGGCGACAAATGGTGCATATATCCGATGTACGATTTTGCCCATCCGATTGAGGATGCAGTAGAACACATCACCCATTCTATCTGTACGCTGGAATTTGAGGACCACAGGCCGCTCTATGACTGGGTGGTAAAAGAGTGCGAATTCCCGAATCCTCCCCGCCAGATTGAATTTGCAAAGCTCTATCTCACAAATGTCATTACAGGAAAACGATATATCAAGAAACTGGTAGAAGACGGAATCGTGGACGGATGGGATGATCCCCGCCTTGTGTCCATAGCCGCTCTGAGGAGAAGAGGATATACGCCGGAATCGATCCGCATGTTTGTGGATATGGTCGGCGTTTCCAAGGCCAACAGCTCCGTAGATTATGCGATGCTGGAATACTGCATCAGGGAAGATCTGAAGCTGAAACGTTCCAGGATGATGGCTGTTCTGGACCCGGTCAAGCTGGTGATCGACAATTATCCGGAAGGTCAGATAGAAGAGCTGGATGTGCCGAACAACCTGGAGAATCCGGAATCCGGCGACAGAAAGGTTCCGTTCGGCAGGGAACTCTACATTGAGAGAGAAGATTTCATGGAAGAGCCGCCTAAGAAGTATTTCCGCCTGTTCCCAGGCAACGAAGTCCGACTGATGGGAGCTTATTTCGTAACATGTACCGGCTGCGAGAAGGATGAGAACGGCAATGTGACGGTCGTACACTGTACCTATGATCCGGAGACGAAGAGCGGTTCCGGCTTCACGGGCAGGAAAGTTAAGGGTACGATTCACTGGGTAGCCGCAGAGACGGCCGTTCAGGCAGAATGCCGCCTGTATGAGAACATCATAGATGAGGAAAAGGGCAAGCTGAACGAAGACGGAAGCCTGAATTTGAATCCGAACTCACTCGTTGTTTTAAAAGAATGCTATGTGGAACCGGCGCTTGCAAACGCGAAGGCATACGACAGCTTCCAGTTCGTAAGAAACGGATATTTCTGCGTAGACTGTAAGGACAGTTCTCCGGAGCATATGGTGTTTAACAGGATCGTGTCTTTGAAGAGCTCCTTTAAGATCAATAAATAATTAATGAATAGCAAATAATTAAGCAGCAATCAATAAGCAGCATATGGATAAAGAGTGCAGAAACAATCTGCCGGAAAGCCGCAGGACGATGACGTTTTGCGGCTTTTGCTGTATAATTGCAGAGACAAATACAGAATGGAGGAACAGCGCATGGAACTGATGATACCGCTGAACGTCAGAGCGCCTCAGCCGCTCTATGAACAGATCTACGAATACATAAAATCAGAAATAAAAAGCGGAAGCCTGAAATCCGGAATGCGGCTTCCGTCTACGAGGACGCTGGCAGAGCATCTGAAGGTGAGCCGCAGCACGACGCAGCTGGCGTATGACCAGCTCTGCTCGGAGGGATATGTGGAATCCGTGCCGTGCAGGGGATATTTTGTATCGCAGATTGACGATCTGCTGATCATGAGACACGAACACATGCCGGAAATACTGATTCCGCCAGTGGAAGAAAAGGATGGATGTGAGATCGATTTTTCTCCAAGAGGAATCGACCTGAACAGCTTCCCCTTTCAGACATGGAGAAAAATATCAAAAAATACGCTGATTGACGACAACAGGGAGATGTTCGCAGCCGGAGACAGACAGGGAGAAGGGCCGCTGAGAGAGGCCATCCGTGATTATCTTCATTCAGCCCGCGGCGTAAACTGCAGTGCGGAGCAGATTGTTGTTGGAGCTGGAAGCGAATACCTTCTCATGCTGCTGGGGCAGGTGCTGGATGACAGAAAAATTATAGCCATGGAAAATCCCACATACAAGCAGGCATACAGGGTCCTGGAAAGCATCGGCCGGAATGTGGTTCCGGTAGCTATGGATTCCCAGGGAATGAATCCGGAGAAGTTGGAAGGGACACAGGCCCAGGTGGCCTATATCATGCCGTCCCACCAATATCCCACGGGAATTGTCATGCCGGTCAAACGCAGACAGGAGCTTCTGTCCTGGGCCTATAGGGAAGAAGGGAGATACCTGATTGAGGACGACTATGACAGCGAATTCCGCTACAGAGGAAAGCCTGTACCGGCCCTTCAGGGCATGGATACGGGGGAAAGGGTCATCTATCTCGGAACCTTTTCCAAATCCATTGCTCCGGCCATTCGAATCAGCTATATGGTGCTTCCTGTGCCTCTATTAAAGAAATACAGGGAAAAAGCCGGATTTTACGCTTCTACGGTATCCAGAATCGACCAGAACATCCTGTACCGCTTTCTGGTGGACGGTCATTATGAGCGTCATTTAAACAGGATGCGGGCGATTTACAAGTCTAAGCACGACCGTCTTCTGGCGGAGCTGAGACAGCTGGAGGGAACATTTGAAGTCAGAGGTGAATTTGCCGGGCTTCATATCCTTCTGACTGCCAGAAACAAGCCGGATGGCGATATAGGAAATCTGGAACAGGATCTGACTGAGGCGGCTCTGAAGGCGGGGGCCCGGGTATACGGCCTGTCCTCCTGGCTGATCGGTGATGGAGAGGTGCCAAAGGAGTGGCAGGGAACGGTGGCACTTGGATATGCCAATCTGACGGAGAAAGAGATCGAAAGAGGAGTAGGTCTATTGAAAAAAGCATGGTCGTATCAGGCTTCATAGTCTGTCAGACCGGTCATAAAGGATAACGAGGTGTTGCCAAAGTATAATCAGCTATGCCCCTGATATCAGATGATGTGACCTGGCTAACGCCTTGGAACGGGATCTGATATCAGGGGCATAGTTTTAGTACCTTCATCTTTTTATGTATTACGCCTCTGCCCCGGTAAATGTGACAGATAAACAGCGCAAAACGAGAAGAGCATGTGAGAACGCACCGTTCTTTCGGCAGGTTATGGAAGGAAAAGACAGTGCACAGACGGAGCTTTAGGAGAAGAGACTGTATAAAGAGTATGAAGATAAGCAGTGGTTTTATGATTCAGCCCCAGCCTATCAGTCCGCGCACGTCAACGATGGAAACCTGCTTAATATCCAGGAGTATATTCCGTGTCTGCTATTATCACATGGACGCCGGCTTTTTCCAGGGCGGTAATATACTCTTTCTCCAGCGCGGCATCCGAGACCACATGCTGTATCTCGTTCAGTTCCGTCACCTTGTTAATATACGGCCGGATATGGAACTTGGTAGAATCGGCCAATATATAACGTTCTTTGCCAATCCGGCATACGGCGGCCTCAGTTCTGGGATCGAAATCTACGGAGGTCATTCCGAACTCCGGGTGGAGGGAATCCGTGCCGCAGTAGGATTTGTCGACGGCACTCAGGCCCTTAAAGAAATTTTCGGCATTAATTCCGCGGCAGGCGCTGTTACGGTGCATAATCCATCCGCCGCATACATACAAAGTGATCTGTTCGATACCTCTGAGTTCATAGGCGATCGGAATGGAATCCGTGACAATCGTAAGTTCCTGCTTATCGTGAAGCAGCGTGGACATTAAAAATGTGGTCGTTCCGCTGCCCAGCGCAATAAAGTCACCATCTTTAACCGTCTTGGCGGCTGCGGCTGCAATCTGCATTTTCTTTTCTCTATTCTCAATATGTTCATAATCCCTCTGATGCTTCGGAGGGGCGGCCTGATTTACCATGACTGCGCCTCCGTGCGTTCTCTGGAGCAGCCCCCTGTCATCCATCTTCTGAAGCAGCAGACGCGCGGTGGACGGCGAGATCCCTAACAAATCGATCACTTCCGATACGCGAATCTTCCCCTGCTTTTGTAAGAAATCCATGACAATCTGTTCCCGCTCTTCCGGAAACTGTGTAATTGCTGTTTTTGACATTTGCCAACTCCCTTTCTCTATTGTCTGCCTGCACAAACCACTGTTTTAATTAAACTTTACCGCGCGAAGCGCGCCGGCCCGAAGGGCCTGAAATACGGGGGTACCCTCGGGTAAACCTTATCGCGCGAAGCGCGCCGGCCCGAAGGGCCTGAAATACAGACTGCCCTACGAGTATCATTATAGACGATACGGAGGAATAAAACAAGTGAAAAAGCAGAAAAACGATTATAAACGATGAATGATTGGCGATAAATCACAAATAATGATTGAAAAAAGGAAAAACAAAGTGATTTTACACAAAAAAATGGATTATAAGTTGTCGATAATAACTGAAAATAATTAAAACGATCAAAAACGATTGTAAAAAATAATTAAAACGCTTATAATCGGATTATCAGGAATTACAGAGAGGAGAACAAGAGAGATGAATCCAGAGATCATTATCATGCTGACAAACAACGATATCACAGTCTCCGATGCGGAAGCGGTTTTTGACTCCTGCAAGGACCTTCCGGTTAAGAAGTGGGGGTTTAAGGACGTCGGCCTTGAAAAAGAGAAGATGAAAGCTCTTGCCGAAAAGATGAAAGGCGCGGGAAAAGAGACATATCTCGAAGTTGTCACCTACACCGAAGAAGGATGCCTGGAGGGAGCGAAGCTCGCTGATGAATGCGGATTTGATTATCTGACGGGAACGTTGCCATTTGACTCCGTATTTGAATTTGCGAAAGCACACGATTTAAAATACTATCCTTTTGTCGGAAACGTAGGAGGCAGTCCGGTAGCGCTTACGGGCACGATCGATTCCGTAATCGAGTCGGCAAAAAAAGCGGTTGCAAGCGGAGCGGACGGCGTAGATCTTACGGCATACCGTTATACGGACGGAGATCCCATTGAACTGACCAAAGCGCTGGTACAGGCTGTCGGGGCGGATAAAGTCTGCATCGCCGGAAGTATCGGCAGTGAGGAACGGATGGATCTTATGAAAGAGATCGGAGTGGCCGAATATACCATGGGCAGCGCACTGTTTAACGGAAACTTCGTAAAGGGCGGTACCTTCCGTGAAAATCTGGAATTTGTTCTGAACTATATCAATCACTGACACGATATCAATCCCAGAATAAGGTCAAAACCAAATAAGAGGAAACCAGATAAGGTCAACTCCACTCCAATACAAGAGGAAACCAACATTGAAATCACATCAAAATCACAGGAATAAGAAAGGAAAATAAAACGATGAAAAGAGAAGATATGAGCAAATTTACCCATGTATTTCCGGCAATGGTCACACCGATGTACGAAGACGGAAGTTTTAACTACGAAGCGGCAAAGAAGCACGCGGACTGGATGATCGAGAACGGAATCGGCGGGATCGGCGTCCTGATGGCAGCCGGAGAGTATCAGAGCATGTCCTTAGAAGAGCATAAGGCGTATGTGAATGAGATGGTGCCGTACATAAAGGCAAAGGGCGCCTCCGTAATCATCGGCGCTCCAGAGAACGCGTGGAGGATGTGGTAGAGCTGATGGAAAATGCCCGGGAAGCGGGAGCGGACGCGGCTATGGTCCTTCCGTCCTTCTACTACGGACAGTCTCAGAGTGAGATCATCGACCACTACACCTATATCAACGACCACTCCGGGCTGGACATCATGGTCTACAATAATCCGACGTCACATCGGGGATTACCACGGAAACGATGCGGGAATTATATAAACTGGAGCATGTGCGGATCGTAAAAGACGCCTCCATGGAGATCGATATCATGACTGACTTTATCTTCGAGGCTGATCAGACGGAGGATGTGGGCGTGCTCTGCGGCTGTGATTATCTCCTGTATCAGGCGTATGCGACAGGCGCAATCGGATGGATCAGCATGACGGCAAACATTCTGCCGAAATTATCAGCTATGTTCCATAACGCGATGATTGTTGAAAAGGACTATCAGAAGGGACTTGAACTGTATAAGAAGTTATATCCCGTAGTCAACATGACGGAACGTTTCCCGAAACCGACTCAGGCCGTGAAATATATCCTTCAGGAGGTTTATGGATTTGAGGAGGGCATATGCCGCCGTCCCCGCCGCGGACTGACGGAGGAAGAAAAGAAACTTGTGCTCAAGTGGAGCAACATTGCTGCGCTGTCAAAGGAGTAAAAAGGAGGAGTTTCTCGTGAAGCAAGCAGAATATTTGATTATCGGCGCGGGAATCGTGGGCTGCAGCGCAGCGTATTTTCTCGCAAAAGATAATAAGAAGGTAATGATTGTAGACAGGACGTATCCGTGTAACGAGGCGTCGGGTGTAAATGCAGGCGGGCTGGAGCTTCTCCAGCAGCCGCCCCGCTCCCTTCCCCTGCATAAACTGTCTGCAGAATTGTGGGATCAGTTTCAGAATAAAGAGGGAATTGATGTGGGGTACCACCGCACCGGCGGGTTATTCTGCATTTTGCGTGAGGAAGATCTCCATCTTCTGGACGAGCAGGAGGAACGATTTGCGTTAAACGGGCTTCCGGTAGAACGCCTGACTAAAGAACAGGTGCACGAAAAAGTCCCTTACATATGTGAAAATGTCATCGCGGCAAACTTCAGTCCCATGTCAGGATACTCGAATCCGCTGAAAGCGGGAGTCAATATCCTGATGGCGGCAAAGAAGCTGGGCGCAGAATTTATGGATCACCAGGTCATTACAAAGATCGAACCGGCAGAGGACGGAAAGGGGTATTTGGCATATTCCGACAATGAAGCGTTCCGGGCCGACAAGGTGCTTATTACCTGCGGCATCCGTTCTCCTAAATTATTAGATCCGCTGGGCGTACATATCGAACTGGAAGAAAAACACAACATGATCACGGTTACTGAGAAAGCGCCCCATTTCATCGACTATACCATTACGACTCCGACACTGACGATGAAGCAGACGGCCGAAGGCTCCTCCTGATCGGCGGAGGAAGAGAAGGATACGGCGACCTGGAGACCAGCGACAGAAAGGATGTTTCCATCAACGGACTTTGCTTCAACGTGAGAGAAGCGCAGGACATCATTCCATCCATCAGCAAACTCAATATATTGAGAAGCTGGTCCGGTTTTGAAGGATTTACTCCGGAGAGACTTCCGTACATCGGGGAGGTTGAAAACCATCCGGGAATTTACTATGCAGTTACCGGCTTCTGCGGATATGCCATCGGACCTGCGGCAGCTGCGCATTTAATCAAATGTATCAAAGGAGAGGAATACTTTAATGTTGCGAGCACGTAATGCCTGTCCTCTGGGCGCTTACGTACGATACATGAAAAATAGTTGGCAAGGCCCTTTCGAGCCTTACTATTTTTAAAAGTTCACGGATAGGGATATTGATACGGGAAATTTGGAGGAAATGAGATGTCCAGAATAGAAAATCATATTATATTAGGCGATCTGGAAGAGGCAAGAGAGGTCCGGATCACGGTAGACGGAAAGGAAATATCCGCAAGGGAAGGAGAACCAATTCTGGCTGCGCTTCTGGCGGCCGGGATCAAGGTTCAGAACATCAGTGCAAAAAAACATGAGCCGCGGGGATATTTCTGCGGAATCGGGCGGTGCACCAACTGTGTCATGACGGTGAACGGAGACCCGAACGTCCGCACATGTATCACTCCTGTGGAAGACGGAATGAGGATAGAGACACAGGATGGTCTTGGAAAATGGGAGGGGTCGAAATGAAGGACGTAATAGATATTCTGATCATCGGCGCAGGACCGGCAGGACTTTCCGCAGCCATTGAGGCGGCAAAATGCGGCGCACAAGTGCTGGTGGTGGATGAGAACAGCAAACCAGGCGGACAGCTTTTTAAGCAAATCCACAAGTTCTTCGGCTCCAGAAGACATAAAGCGGGAGTCAGAGGCGTGGATATAGGGACGGAACTTTTGGAGGAAGTACAGAAACTCGGTGTTGAGGTTATGCTCGACACGGTAGCCTACGGGATCTATCCCAATGATGAGGGCGTGGCGCTTGCGGTACATGGGGAAACAGGTGTAATCGTACATCCAAAGAAAGTAATTATGGCGACAGGGGCTTCAGAGAACCCGCTGGCATTTCCAGGATGGACCCTGCCGGGTGTGGTAGGAGCGGGGGCGATCCAGACGATGATTAACGTGCACCGGGTGCCGGTGGGAAAAAAAGTGCTGATGATCGGCTCCGGCAATGTGGGCCTGATCGTGACCTATCAGCTTCTTCAGTCAGGAGCGGATGTGGCGGGGGTTGTCGAAGCGGCGCCGACCGTAGGCGGGTATGGGGTACATTCTGCAAAGGTGAGAAGAGCGGGAGTTCCCATGTATACAGGGCATACCATTTTGGAAGCGGTTCCGAATGAGGATTTGAGCGGAATAAAGGGAGCTGTGATTGCCAAGGTGGATGACAGATTTCAGCCGGTAAAAGGTACGGAACAGTTCATAGAATGTGACACGATCGGTATAGCAGTGGGTCTTACGCCGGATATCGGCCTTCCGTCTATGGCGGATGTAGTGTTTGTAAATGGAGGAAGACTGGGCTCCCAGGTTCCGATGCATGACCGCGATATGATGACGACGAAAGACGGCATCTATGTGGCAGGAGATTCTTCAGGAGTGGAGGAAGCGTCGTCCGCGATTGAAGAGGGCAAACTTGCAGGTATCGCGGCTGCAGAGGCTCTCGGCCTGATGGACGAAAACGAGGCAAAAGAGGCAAAGCAAAACGTCTGGAACTCTCTGAATCAACTGAGAACCGGCCCGTTCGTTTAGCCGCGCGGAGGCCAAGGAGGAGATTATCAGACAGATGGAAGAATGGAAGGTGAGAAAAAATGCTTGCTAAAACCGGTTATTTAGAGATGGAGGAGGTTATGGATATTCCGGGTTTTCCCGGAAACGATACCCTGGCCCGTAAGAAATGCGTCGTGATCGAGTGTCGGCAGAATATTCCCTGTAATCCGTGCGAAGCGGCTTGTCCGCATCATGCGATCACGGTGGGGGAACCGATTACCAATCTTCCTGTAATCGATACGGAAAAATGCATTGGCTGCGGCTTATGCGTGGCGCTGTGTCCGGGGCAGGCAATCTTTCTGGTGGATCAGAGCGGGGAGCACTTTGACACGGTCACCCTGCCTTATGAATACTATCCGCTCCCGGAAAAAGGGCAGGAGGTATACTGTTTAAGCAGAGCGGGAGAGTTTCTTGTGATGGGGACCGTACAGCGGATTGTGATGACCAGAGCAAATGACCGTACAGCGGTGGTAGAAGTGAAGATTCCGAAGGGGTACGGAATGAAGGTCCGCAACTTTTCTGTAGATAAGAAACGAATGGCGGAAGAAAATCAGGAAATAATTTCCAGTCCGGTTACGACAGACGACGTAAAAGATGATACGATGTATGTATGCCGCTGTGAGGAGATCACAAAAGAGGAAGTAATCGAAGCGGTCAGAAATGGGGCCACCAGCGTCAATGAGGTGAAACGTCTGTTGAGAGCGGGAATGGGACTCTGCCAGGGGCGAAATTGTGCAAAGACGATCGAGCGGATTATTGCACAGGAATTAAAGACAGCTCCGGCGCAGATTCCCCAGGCCACCAAGAGGGGACCGGTGCGTCCGATCAAACTGACGGGGTATACTTCTCTGGAGATCGAGGCCGACGAAGAGTTCTTTGAGCATGATTGGTGATATGGTAATCGTTACGTAAGCGGTACTTCCTGCCGCTGAAAGGAGAGACAACATGGAGGGGTTAAGTAATCTATTTGTAACATTAAATAATCTGGTATGGTCGAACCCGATTATATTTCTGATTCTGGGGTCGGCGATCTATTTTACGATCCGGCTGGAAGGGGTACAGGTAAGAAATATCGGGCATCAGATTCATCTTCTGTTCAGTTCCGGAGGTTCGGATACAGGGATTTCACCTTTTGCCACGTTCTGTACGGTAATCGGATACCGTGTCGGGACGGCGAATGTAGCCGGCGTGGCGGTGGCTGTATGGAGCGGCGGTCCGGGAGCTATTTTCTGGATGCTGATCACATCGATTCTGGATACGGCGATTTCCTACGCAGAATGCGCTCTCGGACAGGTTTATAAGATTAAACAGGATGGAGAATACAGAGGCGGAGCTTACTATTATATTCAGAGGGGGCTGGGATTTAAACCGCTGGCTCTGATCTATGCTGCCATGACATTAATCTGCGTGCCGATTCTCACCGTTGCACCGCACGCGTTTTCCATCACCAGCGGATTTAAGAACAGCCTGGGTATCTCCCAATACATCACCGGTGCGATTGCGGCGGTCCTGCTTTTTATCGTTATCTCAGGCGGGATCCGCAGAATCGCCAAGACGGCGGAGATGGTAGTTCCCTTTATGACGATAGGATTTGTCATTCTTACAATTATTGTTTTGATTATCGATGCCAAAGAACTTCCCGCAGCGCTTTCCACGATCGTGACCAGCGCGTTCGGCGTGGATGCTGTGTTCGGAGGCATGCTTGGAACGGCGG
Organism: Clostridium sp. AM58-1XD; assembly: GCF_003464085.1. Classification (GTDB taxonomy): domain Bacteria; phylum Bacillota; class Clostridia; order Lachnospirales; family Lachnospiraceae; genus Lachnoclostridium_A. Next base: position 91,125 of record NZ_QSDR01000009.1, on the reverse strand, counting down.
TTCTCTGGGGCGTAAAACGAAGCGTAAATTCATCGGGAGCCGGTATGGGAGAAGCAGTTCCCGCAGCTTCCGCAACCGAGTGCAGGCATCCCGGAGTACAGGGCCTGGTAAATTCTTTCAGCGTATATATTGACGTGTTCGTGTGCATCTGTACAGGACTGATCATCATTCTGACAGACTGTTTCAATGTAAAAGGGGTGGATGGGACCATACTCCACCTGGGGCAGGGGTCTGCGATTATGGCTCAGCAGGCCGCAGAAGATTCGGCCGGAATCATCTGGGCGCAGGAGGCGCTTAATACGATCTTCCCAGGGGGAATCGGCGCGACAGTCCTTGCATTCTTTTTGTTCTTCTTTGCATTTACCACTCTGCTGAATTATTATTATCAGGGAGAGACGGCAATCGCTTATCTTCTTTATAATAAAACGCAGAATATCAGAAAGCGGATGATATGGGTGCTTAGAATAGCGATGCCTCTGGTATTTTTCTATTTTGCGGTTCAGAAATCATCCACCAGTTTTGCGTCGGGAGAACTGGGAGTAGGACTGATGGTATGGTTCAATGTGATCATTCTTTTACTGATGTCACCCACGATCGTCAAGGTCTACAGAGACTATAAAGAACAGAGGCGTTCCGGAGTGGAGCCGGTATTTAATCCTGAAAAACTGGGGATAAAAAACGCGGACATCTGGATGGAAATTAATGCGGATGTGATCTCGTCTCAGGCAGAGTCAGGCGAAGGCAAAAGCGGACAAGGCTGAAGCGGACAAGACACGGAACCGGGGATTGATGCGGCAGCCGTGCCGGCAATCAAAGAGAAGAGACGAAACAGGGAGAGGAGATGTAAGAAGGAGAAGAGATGAAATATATTCTGGGAATAGATATAGGAACCACCGCGATAAAAGGCGCGGTTATCGGAGAGGATGGGAACATATACGGCAGCAAAACCAGTGAATATCCGCTCACAACGCTTCCTACAGGAGAAGTGGAGGCCGATCTTCAGCTATATATTGACGCTTTTACAAATTCGGTCAGAGGAGCGATTCTGGACGCCGGGGTGGATGTAAAGGATGTAACATGTGCCGGTTTTTCATCGACGGCGGAGACATGTGTATTTCTCGATCAGGATCAGCGGCCGCTCTGCAAGGTAATCGCATGGATGGATACCAGAGCGACAAAAGAAGCCGAATACTTGTCGTCAAAATTCAGCAAAGAGGAGGTCATCCGTAAAATCGGTTTCGACGGAATTTATGCGATTCATCCGGTGAGCAAGATTCTGGCTGTCAAGAATCAGATGCCGGAGGTGTTTGAACAGACCAGAATGTTTGCTCAGATCAAGGATTACTTTATCTACCGGCTGACGGGAAAGTATGTGACCGATCATTCCACTGCCAGCGACCACGGGTATTTTGACATCACGAATCGATGTTACTGGCAGGAGATGCTTGATTTTGTGGGAATCAGGAAGGAGTATCTTCCGGAGCTTGCCGCCCCAGGTACGGAACTGGGCGTCATTACCCCAGAGGCGGCAAAAGAATTCGGCCTTGATCCAAAGACAAAGATCAACGTAGGGGCATTTGACCAGGGCTGCGGCGCCATTGGGGCGGGCAACGTGAAGGCGGGAGTGGCGTCGGAGAGTACGGGATCCGCTCTTGTGACCGTCGCAACCATCGACAGGCTGAATGAGGATTCGGACGGTTCGGTTCCGGCGCTCTGCAGCGGTATTCCGGGAAAATATCTGTATCAGCCATATTGCACAGGCTCTATCATTGTAAAATGGTTCAGAGATACATTCTGCGAGATGGAAAAGGAGATCGAGGAGAAGACGGGACTGAATGCCTACACGCAGATGGATGAACTTGTAACAGCGACGCCTCCCGGCGCGGACGGGCTGATTATGCTCCCCTATTTTCAAGGTTCCGGAATACCGGAACTGAATGAGAATGCAAATGGAGTCTATTATGGAATCCATGCAGGGCATACCAGGGGACATTTCATCAGAGCCATTATGGAGGGACTGGCCATCGCCCTCAGACGGATGCTGGAATGCGAAGCAAAGTTGGGCGCGTCGGCGACTGAGATCCGCTCGCTGGGCGGCGGGTCTCAGTCGAAAGCGTGGTGCCAGATCAAGGCGGATATCCTGGGGATTCCTGTTAAAGTGATTCATAACAGTGAAAGCACCCCGTGCATGGGATGCGCGATTCTGGCAGGTGTGGCAAACGGAATATGGCCGTCTATCGAGGCTGCTTCGGAAAAGTTTGTAACCATAAAGGAGACCTATTATCCCAATCCGGAGAATGCGGAAATATATGATAAGGTTTATAAGAAGTATGTTGAAATAACAAAAGCGCTGAATCCGACGTTTAAATGAAGTGACGCGGAGTAAAAAAGAATGCAATAGAAAATGAAAACATCCCTGCTAGAAAAGTGAAGGCTGTAAAAACCTCGATTCTAACAGGGATGTATTTGTTTTTATATTCTTACCATGACCCTTCTTACTATGATTCTTCCGTAATCGTAGCCGTCACCTTTTCGGCCTCTTTCGCCGCTTCCGTCACCCGCTCTACGACATCGTCCGCACTGTCTGCGGCAACTCTTGCAGAATCGGCAACCGCTTCAGCGATATCTCTGGCATCTTCAGAGATTTCGTCTACGGCCGTAACAGTCGCTTCCACCGCTTGATCCGCCGCCTTTTCCGCCTGCTCTTTTACGAAATCAACGGTATCTTCGAATTCATCTTCGGCTTCATCGAATTCATCGTCCATGTCTTCCGAAAAAGCGCGTTTCTTCGTATAGAATTTTTCCTTTAATTCATCTTTCTTTTCTGAAACCTTCTCGTGGATTCTGTCCTTGGCAACGACCGCCTTATCCTTGGCTGTCAGTGCGGAATCCTTGGCTATGGAAGCCACATCGCGGTAGGTATCGCTGACGATGGAAGAGGTATCTTTCACCATATCCTTCGCTGCGTGCACCATGTCCTTGGCGGCCACGACAAATTCATCTTTGTCGGAGCTGAGAGATACGTACTTGCGCTCAGATGCCATGGATTCAGAAGCTTCTACAGAAGAGTCGTCGTCCTCATCTTCGAAGTCATGAAAATCTTCCTCCAGCTCTTTGTGGAATGATTTATATTTTGTAAAATATGATATTCCGGCAGCAGCAGCCCCCGCAAGTGTTGCCAAAGCAATCCATTTTCCAACATGTTTTCCCATAATTCGTGCTCCCTTCCTGAAACTGTCTTAATGAATGTTCAATGATTCATTAACTTTCTTTCATTTTAATACGAAACGTATAAAAAAGAAAGGTATAAGTTGAGAAAATTTTTATAAACTAAGGAGTGGAGAGGAAAATTTGTAAAAAATGTGTAAAATTAGCACTCGACTATTGACAGTGCTAACAAACGGTGGTATAACATTACTTGTGAAGAAAAGGAAAGCCGGTTGGCAGGAACAGCATACCGGATAAAAAAGATTAGATTACAAGGAGGAATATCTCATGAAGTTAGTACCATTATTTGACCGGATCGTATTAAAACAGTTAGTGGCAGAAGAGACAACAAAGTCCGGAATCGTATTGCCTGGTCAGGCAAAGGAAAAGCCACAGCAGGCAGAGGTAGTTGCAGTTGGTCCTGGCGGAGTCGTAGACGGCAAGGAAATCACCATGCAGGTTAAGGTTGGCGACAAGGTAATCTATTCCAAATACGCAGGCAGTGAAGTAGAAGTTGATGAAGAAAAGTTTGTAATTGTAAAGCAGAGTGACATCCTGGCAGTAATCGAGCAGTAAGAACATTGACAGTTCTGAACAGAAGGATACCGGCAGTGAAAAGTAAATTAAGATAATTGAGACTGGAGGAGATTCATCATGGCAAAGGAAATTAAATATGGCGTAGAAGCCAGAAAAGCATTGGAGTCAGGCGTTAACCAGCTGGCAGATACCGTACGTGTTACATTGGGACCGAAAGGAAGGAACGTAGTTCTGGATAAATCATTCGGAGCACCACTGATTACAAATGACGGCGTTACGATCGCAAAGGAAATCGAATTAAAAGATCCATTTGAGAATATGGGAGCACAGCTTGTTAAGGAAGTTGCAACGAAGACAAACGACGTTGCTGGTGACGGTACGACGACAGCGACAGTTCTGGCTCAGGCTATGATCAACGAAGGTATGAAGAACCTGGCGGCAGGCGCTAATCCGATCGTTTTAAGAAAAGGAATGAAGAAAGCGACAGAGGCTGCTGTAGCTCAGATCGCAGAGATGAGCAAGCCAATCGACGGAAAAGCTCAGATCGCAAGAGTAGCGGCAATTTCCGCTTCCGATGACGAAGTAGGCGAGTTAGTTGCAGATGCGATGGAAAAAGTGTCAAAAGACGGCGTTATCACGATCGAAGAATCCAAGACAATGAAGACAGAACTGGACCTTGTAGAAGGTATGCAGTTTGACCGCGGATATCTCTCCGCTTATATGTGCACAGATATGGATAAGATGGAAGCAGTTCTGGATGATCCATACGTGCTGATTACAGATAAGAAGATCTCTAATATTCAGGATATCCTTCCTGTTCTGGAGCAGATCGTTAAGACAGGCGCAAAGCTTCTCATCATCGCTGAAGATGTAGAAGGCGAAGCTCTTACAACTCTGATTGTTAATAAACTGAGAGGAACATTCAGCGTTGTAGCTGTAAAGGCTCCGGGATACGGCGACAGAAGAAAAGAAATGTTAAAAGATATCGCAATCCTGACAGGCGGCACCGTGATTTCAGAGGAACTTGGACTGGATCTGAAGGATGCGACTATGGATCAGTTAGGCCGTGCAAAATCAGTTAAGGTACAGAAAGAAAATACAATCATTGTAGACGGCTGCGGCGAGAAGAGCGAAATCTCTGCAAGAATTTCACAGATTAAGGCTCAGATCGAAGAGACAACATCTGATTTTGACAGAGAGAAGCTCCAGGAAAGACTTGCTAAACTGGCAGGCGGCGTAGCAGTAATCCGTGTAGGAGCTGCAACTGAGACTGAGATGAAGGAAGCAAAACTCCGCATGGAGGATGCTCTGGCAGCTACAAAGGCAGCAGTTGAAGAAGGAATTATCGCAGGCGGCGGTTCTGCTTATATCCATGCGGCAAAGGCTGTTGCAAATGTAGTAGCAGGAATGGAAGGCGATGAGAAGACAGGCGGAAAGATTATCCTTAAGGCACTGGAAGCTCCGCTTTACCACATCGTAGCGAACGCGGGACTGGAAGGCTCCGTAATCATCAGCAAGGTAGCTGAAGCAGCAGTAGGCGTAGGATTTGACGCTTATAAAGAAGAGTATGTGGATATGATCAAAGCTGGTATCCTCGATCCGGCAAAGGTTACAAGAAGCGCTCTTCAGAATGCAACCAGCGTGGCTTCCACACTGCTGACAACCGAATCCGTTGTAGCTGATATCAAGGAACCGGCTCCAGCTATGCCGGCAGCTCCAGGCGGAATGGGCATGATGTAATATAGATCAATACTTCAGCAGCATGAAGGCTTAAAAAGGCTCCCGAACCATGTCAAAACGGTTCGGGAGCCTGTATTTTACTTTCCAGGAAAGCCTTCCGTACTGTTTTGGACCACAGAGAGGGATACATATGAAAAAGCTGTACCGTTTTGTTATTTACGCCGCAGGATTGCTCATACTGGCGCTGGGAATTACACTCAATACAAAGACAGGGCTGGGAGTGTCGCCGATTATTTCCGTTTCATACAGCATTTCCTATGTGTGGAATCTGAATTTTGGAGATACGACACTCGCGCTGTATACGCTGTTCGTAATAGCGGAATTCGTGATGAGGGGAAGACGTGCGCGTCCGGCGGATGTTCTTCAGATTCCGCTGAGCATCGTGTTTACCAGATTTCTCAACCTGTTTGCCGCAGTCCTGCCTGATGGGCCTCAGGTGTTGTGGCAGCAGTTCCTGCTCCTTCTGGCGGCGATTGTTCTGACGGGAATTGGAGCGGCGATGTCAGTGAATATGCGGTTGATTCCTAATCCGGGTGACGGGATCGTACAGACCATATCCGACTGTACCGGCAGGGAGATGGGACTTGTAAAAAATGTTTTCGATGTAGGAAATATTATGATTACGGCATGCGTCGGTTTTTTCAGCGGCCATCCCTTTGTGGGAATCGGAGCGGGAACCGTGGTGGCCGTGATTGGTGTCGGCCGCGTCGTATCCGTCTTTAACCGCTGCTGTAAGTCACAAATGGACGAGATGGCCGGAATTTCTTATTCGAAAGGGAATGGGGAAAACGTGGATGCGGACGAGGAGTTCGCTTAGAAGGGGCTTCGGTTCCATCTATCTCAGAAAAGAGAGTGCTGCATAAAAGTAATGATTTTTCTTTTATGCAGCACTCTCTTTTTATAGAAAATGATGTTGTAAATACCTGGTCAAGGCATTACCGTTTTGCATGGATTAATTTAAAACAGCATGGATTTCTTCCCAGATATCGTTAATTTCATTGAGTTTTTCCAGCCGTTCCTTCTGAATGCCGTTCTGAGCTTCCAGGGATTCCAGGGCCTCGTCATAATTTTTCTGCTTTTTATTCTCCTTTACAGAAGCCCGTTCGTTTTTCAGTTCAGCAGACGATGATTTCAGCGAGACGCGGAGTTCTTTAATCTTTTTATTCAGTTCGGCAGCCTTCTTGAAGTCTTCTTTTTCTACCGTGGTACTGCCTTCTTTTCGAGCCTTTCTGGCCTCTTTCAACTCAGCCTGATAAGATTTGTTTTCCTTCTGAACGGCTTTGATCTGAGCATTCAGTTCGCTCAGTTCATCTTTGATCTCAGAAGCGGACTCTCTGTATTCTTTCGCTTCCGGTGAAGCCTGTGCGGCGAATGAAGTCATAGTCATGCATCCGAGGAATGCGGCTGTAAATAATGCGGTTGTCAGTTTTTTCATATAAGCACCTCTTTCTATTTATTTTCAGAAACGATTTTGTTTCTGTGCCTATATGGTATCATATGGAACTGGCGAAATAATACGGAAGGAATGTGGCAAATGTGTGGCAGATGTTTACGAAAAAATTGCGGGATGATATACTGGGAGCACTTGGTGATGTGTTTTCGGTTCTGATGAATCGGGTATGATGATGAAAAGAATGAGCAAAGGAGAATATCATTGGACAGAAAAATATATATTGCAGATGATGAAGAAGCGATCCGAAAGCTGATCCGAAGCTTTCTTGTCAATGAAGGATATGAGGTTTGCGATTTTCCGGACGGTGTCAGTCTCATGGAAGCTTTCGAAAAAGAGGAGCCAGACCTGGTAATACTGGATGTGATGATGCCAGGTGTGGACGGATTTCAGATATGTGCGGAAATCAGGCAGAAAAGCACGGTGCCCATCCTGATTGTTTCGGCAAAGGACAGCCCTCTTGACAGAGTTACAGGAATAACACTGGGCAGTGACGATTACATGGTAAAGCCGTTTCTTCCGCTGGAACTGGTTGCCAGGGTCAGGGCCCTGTTCCGCAGAATGGATATGGGAAAGAGACAGCAGAACACGGAGGAAGAGATCAGGCTGGAATATGGAGATTTGTGCCTGGACTTAAAAACGAGACTTGTCTTTTTAAAGGGCGTGGAATTCCCGCTTACGCCGACGGAGTTTGACTTTATCGTCTACATGGCGGAGCATCGCGACAGGGCGGTGGAAAAGAAGGAGCTTTTGAAAAATATATGGAAATTTGACGGATATGAGACGGATACAAGGGCGGTGGACGATATGCTGAAACGCCTCGGAAAAAGCTGAGGGATAACGGCAGCCTCGTTCGGATCGAAACGGTATGGGGATATGGTTTCCGTCTGTCGGTTATGGAGGAATGAGATGAAAAACAGTATACGATTTCACATATTTCTGCCTGTCGGCCTTCTGCTGGTGCTGTTTCCCGTGATGACCTGGCTCCTGTTCGGAGCTATATCAGAGAGATACGTCATATCCGTGGCTGCAAAAGAGCTGGACAGCCTGCTGATCGATACGGACCAGATGATTCAGAATACGGAACAGGCGGCGGAGGAGGAGCTGGCCGGAACAGAAGCAGATGAGAGGCAATTGGAAAAAGAAAGGTCAAAACGCCTGCTTAGCGCTTTGAAAAGCTATATGAAGGACAGTACAAATCAGGCGGATATGATGGTATTCAACACGAAGCTCAAGAGGACGTATCCAAAACAGGAGGAAGAAGATAAGCTGACGGAGCTGGAAAACGGAATACGTAACCTGATCGAAAACAGTCCGCCGGAGGGCGGGAAAAGCATTCCGGCAAAACTGAATGCAGGAGGAGAAGAATACATTGTCGTAATCAGAGAGGGGACGGGAGAGGGAAACGTCCGGGCAAAATATCTGGCTGCATATGCGGCCGTGCTGGATGAAAAACAGCTTTTAGTGATGGCAGGCAGAATGGTCTTCTTTATTACGGCTCTTCTGGCTGTCTGTGCGGCAGCAGCAGTCTGGACGGTATCGGGCAGCATTTCCAGGCCGGTAAAACGGCTGTGCAGACGGGCGGAGGAGATCGGAAACGGCTGTTTTGAACGGGAAACGGGAGTATATCCGGTCAGGGAAATCAATGCGCTTCATCTTTCCATGGAGCAAATGGCTGGAGAACTGGAGCAGAGCGACCGGCTGCAGAAGGAATTTTTTCAGAATGTCTCTCATGAACTCAGAACGCCGCTCATGTCTGTGTGCGGATATGCCCAGGGAATCCAGTGCGGCGTATTTAAAGGAGAAGAGATGGAAAAAGCGGCTTCCGTCATTATGTCGGAAAGCTTGCGTATGAAGGAACTGGTGGACGGAATTCTTATGATCTCCAGAATTGACAGCAGGGAACAGAATCTGTGTATGGAAGAGATATGCCTGGGCGAATTCATCGAGGAAAGTCTGGAAAAGCTGAACGGGCTGACAGTGGGAAGAAAGACGGAAATTCATCTGGATAAGGAAGAGCAGGAAATCATGATAGAAGCGGACGGCTCTCTGCTGTTTCAGGCTTTTTATAATGTGGCGGCCAATGCCGTTCGGTATGCAGAAAAAGAGGTGTGGGTCCGTCTGAAAGAACCTGGCACGGTCATCGTAGAGGACGACGGGCCTGGCATTGCTCCAGAGGACAGAGACCGTATATTTGAGCGGTTTTACAGGGGAAAATCAGGAAATCATGGAATCGGCCTCACCATTGCGAAATCTTCTCTCGAATATATGGGAGGGAGCATAGAAGTGGAAAACCGGGAGAAGGGAGCCAGATTTATTCTTAAACTTCCCGGGACTATTTCATAAACGAACGGCAACTATTAAAGGAGATTAAATTAAAGCGCCAAAAGACGGGATATAAGCCTTCTGTGTTCAGTACCGGAAAATTAACCGGCTGTCTATGGAAAAAAGATGTGGGACATGGTACAATGACCGCAGAGAGGTCAATCATGGATATGGAATAAACATAGAGGAGGCATGGCTGATATGCAGAGAAAGATATGTCCGATATGCGATACGAAGCTGGCGGCGGGGAATTTCTGCCCGGTGTGCAGGCGATGGGTGAGGAAACCGTTTTATATGGATGTAGATTATTACCTGAATGAAAGGCATCCGGAATATGAAGACAAATGTGAATACCACAACGCTGGGGCGTACGAGAAAAAAGAAGATAGAAGGAAGCCTGCCCGCCTGTCCGCCGGTCCGGGCCGTACAGAAGGCCATTCGAGCCATTTAGGCCGCGGGGCAGATCGTCCGAATCGTACGGCAGTCCATCAGAACCAGACCGCAGACCGCCCGAGCCGTATGGCGGGTATTCCCACCCGTCCAGCGGAGAACGGGAAACGAAAAAAGAAGAGTTCAGCCGGGAGTCTCTTTATCGTTATCGCTGCAGTTATGATTATTAACGTCGTGGTGGGGCTGTCCGGCTCGATCCGGGGACTGTTGGAGGATTTTGGGGAAATGGTGCACGCCGGGGGAATGAAGGAAACGACGGAAAAGGTAGAACTGATAGAAGACCCGGTGATCGGAGATGAGCGGTGCAATGGATTCAATCATTTTCCGGCAGTTCTGGAAGACGTGCACCCGGCCGTTGAGAGCTGGCTGAAGGAACATGGATATGAAATTGCGGAAATGAGGACGGATGTATCAAATCAGGAGATGAGAACAGAGAGCCATACGACGACTTATTATGCCTCAACAGACCAGTTTGTTATTCAATCCGACACAGAGTCGCTTGATTCTTATGTAGAGATTGCTTACGATTCTGTGACAGAAGAGATCCACGCCCTGCGCAGCGTTCTGAAAACGAGAGAAGAGGCAGAATCCTTATGGGAGGCGGTAGGCCCTGTTCTGGGCATTTCTCTGAATATGGAAGAAATCAGAAACAGAGAACCAGATGAGGACGAATGGATCTGGACAGAAGGCGATGGGTATACCACGCTTCTTTACTACATAGGAGAAGAGGACGACGCGCTGTACGGAGTGGTTCAGCCCTATTAAAGCGTTTAATAAGTTTGGATAAGTAAAATTAATGATTGTATGTTTGACAAGAGAGGGAAATTCTGTTAAATTAAGTACTAATAACCTTAAAGTATTTATTAAAATATTTAATAATAAACACAGGAAAGTGAGGAAATTCTAATGAGTAAAATTATTGGTGACGGCATTACTTTCGACGACGTGCTGTTGGTGCCATCTTATTCTGAGGTAATTCCAAATCAGGTTGATGTGACTACACATCTGACTAAGAAGATTAAACTAAATATTCCTCTCATGAGTGCAGGAATGGATACCGTAACGGAACACAGAATGGCAATTGCCATGGCCAGACAGGGCGGAATCGGTATTATCCATAAAAATATGACAATTGAAGAACAGGCGGAAGAGGTAGATAAAGTAAAACGTTCTGAAAACGGCGTTATTACGGATCCATTTTATCTTTCGCCGGAACATACGTTAAAGGATGCAGATGAACTGATGGCGAAGTTCCGCATATCCGGCGTGCCGATTACAGAAGGAAGAAAGCTGGTCGGAATCATTACGAACCGGGATTTGAAGTTTGAAGAAGACTTCAGCAAAAAGATCAAGGAGTGTATGACTTCCGAACATCTGGTAACGGCGAAGGAGGGAATTACGCTGAAGGAAGCAAAGAAGATTCTGGCAAAGGCCAGAGTGGAGAAACTTCCGATCGTAGATGATAATTTCAATCTGAAGGGTCTGATTACGATTAAGGATATCGAGAAGCAGATCAAGTATCCGTTGTCTGCAAAAGACGAGCAGGGAAGACTTCTCTGCGGCGCAGGAGTAGGCATTACGGCAAACGTACTGGACAGAGTGGACGCTCTGGTAGAGGCAAAGGTGGACGTTGTGGTGCTGGATTCGGCCCATGGCCACTCCGTCAATGTCGTGAACTGTGTGAAGATAATCAAGGAAAAATATCCGGATCTGCAGGTGATTGCAGGCAACGTGGCAACAGGCGAGGCAACGGAAGCTCTTATTAAAGCGGGAGCCGATGCGATTAAAGTTGGAATCGGGCCAGGCTCCATCTGTACTACGCGTGTAGTGGCGGGAATCGGCGTTCCTCAGGTTTCAGCCGTTATGGATTGTTACGATGTAGCGAAGAAATACGGAATCCCGGTTATCGCCGACGGCGGAATCAAGTATTCCGGAGATGTGACAAAGGCCATCGCCGCAGGCGGAAGTGTCTGCATGATGGGCAGCATGTTTGCCGGATGCGATGAAAGCCCTGGAACATTTGAATTATACCAGGGTAGAAAGTACAAGGTTTACCGTGGTATGGGATCGATCGCTGCCATGGAGAACGGAAGCAAGGACCGCTACTTCCAGAGCGATGCCAAGAAACTGGTGCCGGAAGGCGTGGAAGGCCGTGTGGCTTATAAGGGATCCGTAGAGGACACCGTATTCCAGCTCCTCGGCGGTCTGCGCGCAGGCATGGGATACTGCGGGGCAAAGGACATTCCTACACTTCAGGAGACGGGCCGCTTCGTAAAGATTTCTGCAGCGTCCTTAAAGGAGAGTCATCCTCATGATATCCATATCACGAAGGAGGCTCCGAACTACAGCATTGACGAATGATGGAGAAAATGGTATTATAGATATAACTGAATGGAGAAATCCGGAGATACGGCTTTGGCCGCAATCCGGATTTCTCTTTGGTTGAAGGCGGTGACATGCGAGCGGAGCGTACATGTTATGCCTGGTTAGACAAAAGAATTCAGAATGGAGAATGGATATATGGACAGAAAAGAAATACCAAAGACGGAAAATAAAATGGGTACCATGCCGGTGCCGAAACTTTTGATCAGCATGTCCCTGCCGATGATGATTTCCATGCTGGTACAGGCCCTGTACAATATCGTGGACAGCATGTTCGTCGCAAGGCTGAATGAGAATGCACTGACCGCGGTTTCACTGGCATTTCCCGTACAGAACCTTATGATTTCCGTGTTTTCAGGAACAGGAGTAGGTATCAATGCACTGCTTTCCCGAAGCCTAGGAGAAAAGAATACGGAAAAAGCGAACAGCGTGGCAGACCACGGAGTTATTCTTGCAGGAATCAGCTATATCGCGTTTCTGGCATTCGGGCTGCTGTTTGCAAATTCCTTTTACACGATCCAGACAGCAGATACACAGATCATCGAATACGGCCGTGATTATCTGCTGATCTGCTGCGTTTTCTCGTTTGGAATGGCATTTCAGATGACGTTTGAACGCCTTCTTCAGTCAACAGGAAAAACAATCTATACGATGGTAACGCAGGGAACGGGAGCGATTATCAATATTATCCTGGACCCGATTATGATTTTCGGACTGTTTGGCTTCCCGAAGATGGGCGTCTCAGGCGCTGCTGCAGCAACTGTAACGGGACAGATGGTAGCGGCTGTGATGGCATACTGGTTCAACAGGGAGAAAAACAGGGAAATCCATGTTTCTCTGAAGGGATTTTCATGGTCCGGCCACACGGTGCGGGGAATTTACAGCGTGGGGATACCATCCATCATAATGATGTCCATCGGCTCTGTCATGACATTTGGAATGAACAAAATTCTGATCGCATTTACATCTACGGCAGCGGCAGTGTTCGGCGTTTATTTCAAAATACAGAGCTTTATATTTATGCCTGTATTCGGAATGAACAATGGCCTCGTTCCGATTATTGCATATAATTATGGAGCGAGAAAGGGAAAGAGGATCAAGCAGGCGATTTTTTCCGGTATTGTCTGTGCAATGGTGATCATGGTTGCGGGATTTTCTGTTTTCCAATTGTATACAGGCGGTCTGCTGGCCATTTTCAATGCCTCCGACAACATGATGGAAATTGGAGTTCCGGCACTCAGAATCATCAGCATCAGCTTTCTGCTGGCCGGTTTCTGTATTATCTGTTCATCCGTTTTTCAAGCTATGTCACATGGCTTTTTAAGCCTGATCGTTTCGATCGTGCGTCAGCTTCTCGTACTGCTTCCGTCAGCGTATATCCTGGCTAAAATTGGAGGGCTCTCTGCGATCTGGTGGTCTTTCCCTATCGCAGAACTGTTTTCCTTCGGCTTGAGCGTGCTGTTTTTAAGGAGAGTAGTGAAGCGCCAGGTGAATACGTTGGAAGAGAAAATTCCGGAATCAAATTAATCCTGCCGGTTTCTCTCGTAATAGAATATGTATTGCTGCATGACGCCGGCATAGCCGCGGTAGCGTCCGAAATGCTCCTGAATGATCGTATCATATACTTTGCATTTTGGAAGCTTGTCATATTTTTTTAAATAGTATTCCCGCTGAAGGATCTTCTGTATCCATGTATCTACAGGAAAAGCGTCGATATGATGAAGGCCGAAAAGGCAGATGCAGTTGGCGACCTTCCGGCCGATTCCGTAAAAGCGGGAAAGATAGTCCATAGCGCTGTCATAATCCATGGTGGAAAGAGAGGCGATGTCGAGAACGCCGTCTTTTGTATCGCGGCACGTCCTGTATATGTATTTTGCCCGGTAACCCAGTTTCAGGTCCATCAGATCCTGGACAGAAGCAAGTGACAGTTCCTCAGGAGTGGGGAAGGAATAGAAGGTGCAATCCTGCACCTTCTTTTTCTTTCCGTAATGCATGCTCAGCTGCTCCACTGCTTCCTTGATTTTCGGAATGGTCTTTTGCTGGGAAATAATAAACGTGATGATCATTTCCCAAGGATCCTGCTTCAGAATGCGTATGCCCTTTCCAAATTCAGCAGCCTGTTTCAGGTAATGGTCATGAGGCAGGACAGAAGCGGCCATCCGGCGGTAATCACCGTTTAAATCGAAATATTCATGCCAGAAAGGGACGTCTTCTTCCGGGCAGTCGAAGGTAATGGAAGTTCCTTCCTGTGAAATTTTCAGGAAACGGCCGCAGCTGATTACCGAATAGCCGCCTTCCGGGAGGGGATTCATGCGGAAGCACTGGCCGGAATCGGCAATCTGGTCAATCTGGAAATAATCGGTTGTTATTTTAATCATATTCAGACCTGTCTTTCTTATCAGAATGTGTATAATCGGTTTCTCTTTTTACGTAGTATACTGTATCTGTAAAAGTACGTCAAATCGATTTCCACAGCTGATTTGAGCGCCTGTCCGCTGAAGCTTTAAGGCGCAGCAGGAATATCCAGGGCTTTTAATTAATGAGAGGCCTTGTCGGTATGAGGCAGACGCCCGCGCAGAAAACGCTTGCGTATTTCATTCCAGCTGAATGGCATAATCGGATATATATAGCTTTTTCCTGCTATGGTTTTGTTAAAGACGACGGCACATACGGATAAAATTACTCCGGCCGCAAATCCCCATACGTTGAAAACAGCTGTGAGGATCAGGATGATTACGCGCATGAATTTCAGCGCATAGCCCAGTTCAAAGCTGGACTGGGAATAGTTGGCAATGGTCACGAAGGCCATATAGAGCATGGTTTCGCTGTTGAACCAGCCGGATTTCACCGAGTATTCACCCAGAACGATACCGGCGATAACACTCAGAGGCGTAGTCAGCATGCTGGGAGTGTTGACGGCCGCCAGCCGAAGGCCGTCGATGGCAAATTCCAGGATCAGAAGCTGCCATATGATCGGCACGTGCGTTTCGTCGGCCAGCTGTATGAATTCCAGCCAGGATGGAATATAGTCGGGATTCTGGATTAAAAGCAGCCAGATCGGGGTCAGCAGCAGGGAAAGCAGGGATATTGTCATCCTGGAAAGGCGCAGATAAGTACCTGTCACAGGAGGAAAATAGTAATCGTCTGCTTCCTCGATAATATCGAATACAGAGGAAGGCAGGATCATGGCGGCAGGAGAATTGTCCACCAGTATGATGATATTGCCTTCCAGAATGGAGGCAGCTGCCGTATCGGGCCGTTCGGAAAATTTGAATTTGGGGAACGGATTGTACCATTTGTGCGGATAGATGCACTCGGCAAGGCTTTCCTGGTTCATTGTCAGGGCGTCCACATGAAGGTTTTCGATCCTGGTCTTAATCATGTAGAGCAGGTTTTCGTCGACCCTGTTTTTCATATAACATATGGCGATATCCGTATGGGAGCTCTCTCCGGCTGTCATAATTTCCATCGTCAGTTTTGGATCACGGATACGCCGCCGGATCAGCGCCGTATTAAAAATCAGAGTTTCCACAAAGCCGTCTCTGGAACCCCGCAGGACCTTGTCTTTTTCTGGTTCGCCCACACTGCGGGCAGGATATGTTCGGCAGTCAATCGTCAGGCAGGAATCATATCCGTCAATGAAAAGGCAGGTGATGCCCATAAGCAGCTGGGTAACCATGGTATTTTCATCTTTAATCAGTCCCACTTCACCATAGGGAAGATATTTTTTGGAAAATCCGTGGGCATCTTCCGGCATATCATCTGGTTTCAGGCTGGTAAAGCCCTGAATCAGGCGGAGCAGGACCTCATCCTTTGTAAAGCCGTCTACAAAATACAGACATGCTTCCCGGCCGCCGATCTGAATGGTACGATAGACGACGTCGAAGTTGGTATCCACCTGCAGGGTTTTCTGTAATTGTTTCATATTTTCAGATAAGTTCTTCGAAAACTGCATAATAAACTCCTTTTATAAACTTGGCATAGAAGAAGTATGTGCAGTTTTGGAGAAATTATGAAAAATGAATTTATAAATAAAAAACAAAAAAGTATATTCTGAATACCAATATTTGTGCAAAAATCACAATGAAACGGTTGACAAAAGCAGGTAAAAGAGCTATATTATTACACAGGAAACACAATGCTGAAAATTGTGTTTCACAAATTCGGGGTAACAAATATAGTGTTGTTGGGTTGTTCGTGACTAAGGGAGTGCTTTTTGGGGGAAAAGCGCTTCCTTTTTTAATTATATCTTATATAAATTATATGTTGTTATTAATGCGAAAAAAGGGTAGAATGTGAGAAGAGAAATCCTTTACGGAGAAATAAATATGTATAATGAGGCAGGAACATTTTATGCTGGAGAGATGGAAGAACATTAAAAAAGATATCCGTGTTCGATATACGATTACTTTATTTGCAGTGATTATTTCCGCAGTTCTGCAGACGTATGTGATTCAGGCATTTATTAATCCTGCGGGACTGCTGTCCGGCGGATTTACTGGGATTGCCATACTGCTGGACCGTGTTGCAGAGCTTCTTGGATTCCACTTTTCCACATCGCTGGGCATGGTGCTCCTGAACCTTCCTGTAGCAATTCTCTGCAGCCGAAGTATTAATATGAAATTTACGGTGTTTTCCCTTGTTCAGGTATTGCTGACGAGTGCGCTCTTAAAAATATGCGATTTTCAGGTGATGTTTCAGGATCAGATCCTGAATGTACTGTTCGGAGGCGTGCTGATGGGATTTTCCATCGTGATCGCCCTTCGCGGCAACGCCTCTACAGGAGGAACCGATTTTATTGCACTTTACGTTTCCAATAAGACAGGAAAATCGATCTGGGGATACGTATTCGCGGGCAATGTGCTGATTCTCTCGATTTTCGGGCTGATTTTCGGCTGGAAGTATGCAGGCTATTCCATCCTGTTCCAGTTCGTGTCCACAAAGATCATATCGTCCTTCCACCACAGGTATGAGAGGGTGACGCTTCAGATTACTACCCGGAAGGCAGATGAAGTAATCCGGGCATATGTGGGGAAATTCAGGCATGGAATTTCCTGTGTGGAAGCAGTGGGCGGATACAGCAGGAAAAAGATGTACCTGCTCCATACGGTCGTCTCTTCTTATGAGGTGGCGGATATCGTACATCTGATCCATGAGACGGATGAAAATGCAATTATCAATGAGTTTAAGACGACTAATTTTTATGGGAAATTTATCAGGCGCCGATCGAGTAGGCGCCTGATTCTTTTGTTACATAGGAAAGTTCTCCGAATTATCCTATGTAACAAAAAAACCCTCCGGGCAGGATCGCCCTGCGGCGGTAAGGAATGATGTCGCTGAAGCGACCCTCCGCAGGCGGAGAATCCCGCGAGCGGGATTCTTTCTTAATTATTCAGATAGCGGAACAGGACTGTCAGCCTGTAGCTATGTTTAAAAGGCTGCAGGTCCGTCAGTACAGTTCATCATGCATTACGTTATTTCAAGAAGACCGCGTATGACTTCTCCTGCGATCATCAGGCCGGCGGCCGGAGGAACGAAGGAAATGCTGCCCGGAACGGCACGCTTACCAGGAGAAGCAATCTCTTCTGATGAGTGGGGTTTTAACGGCAGTTCTCTGGAATATAAGACCTTTAAAGATGGAATGCCTCTTGACTTCAGTTCCCTGCGCATGACACGGCACAGGGGACAGACAGAAGTTTCATAGATATCGGCGATCTCAAACATCTCCGGATGGAGCTTGTTGCCGGTGCCCATAGATGCGATGAGGGGGACGTGATGCGAAGAGGCATATTCTGCGATCGCAAGTTTGGCCGATACAGTGTCTATGGCATCTACGATATAGTCTGCCGGATCATGTTCCGGCCGGTTAAGGAACATCGCCGCCTCCTTAAGCAAATCTTCCAGGTTGTCCGCAAGGATAAAGGACTCAGATGTAAGAACCCTGGCTTTGGGATTGATCTCCAGGATGATTTCTTTCATGACTGCTGTCTTTTTCCGGCCGATTGTGGAATGGTAAGCAACAGCCTGCCGGTTCAGATTTGTGACGGCGACTTCGTCATTGTCCACGAGGACAAAGCTGCCGACGCCGCAGCGGGCCAGCGCTTCTATGCAATGAGAACCGACGCCTCCGACTCCGAATACGATGACAGAGGAGCGGAAAAGCTTTTCCATATTTTCCCTGCCAAGAAGGAGTTCGGTTCTGGAAAATTCATAATCCATCATACAACTCTCCATTACTCCATAAATTTGTTTTACAATTGTTCTATTTCTGTTCTATTCCTGCGGACGGGAATTCTGTTCGTCTAGGAGATCCTGGAGGGTGATGCCGTCTACGACGCCGTTGATAGCCGATTCCAGTTTCCTCCATACACTGACGGTAGCGCAGCAGGATGAGCGTCCGCACTGGTTCACCTCGTCTTCCAGACACGGTACGGGAGCAAGACTGCCTTCTGTAAGCCGTAGAATCATGCCTACCGTATACTCAGACGGGGCGCGGGAGAGGCGGTAACCCCCCTGGGAACCGCGTATGCTCTTAACATATCCCGCCCTGGTAAGGACGGTTACAATCTGTTCCAGGTATTTTTCAGAAATCTGCTGGCGTTCTGCAACCTGATTAATTTTCGTATATTCGTCGGGATGAAGAGCGAATTCCAGCATCATCCGCAGGGCGTACCGCCCTTTGGTGGATATTTTCATGAAAATCATGCTCCTTCCTATTATTCTTATCTGTTTAGTAGGATATAGAACCATTTTACACGATACCGATGTAAATGTAAAACAGTTTCGTAAGAAAATGTAAAAGATTTGTAATTTCATTTTGAATCCGTTTGTGATATTCTTTATTTAGACAATATTCTAAACGTCTAAATATACATCTGTTCGGATCGTGAAACTTCCTTCACAATCATGTGTCCGAAATTTTGCCGTCCGAAACAGCTGTATTAATATTAAGAAAACGAGGTGACACCATGGGATTTGGAGACAAATTTAAAGCACTGTCTGATCCTACGAGGCGGGAAATCCTGATGCTCCTGCGAAAAGGCCCCATGTCGGCTGGTGAAATAGGAGCCTGTTTTTCCATGACGGGTGCGACCGTTTCCCATCATCTGACCGTCCTGAAGGGCGCTGGAATCATAGATGATGAAAAACGTGGGAAGTATATATACTATACGCTGAATACTTCCGTAATCGATGATATTTTAAACTGGGTTCTGGAACTGAAAGGAGAAGAAGGACATGAAAAATAAGAAATTGAGAATTATAAATTATATGATGCCGGTTCTGGCTACAGCCGTTGTAGGGATAGTATATGGCAGCCTGCCTGCAGAAATACCTCTCCAGTGGAGCGTTGACGGGACGTGCTCCTACGGCTCAAAAATTCAGATCTGGATGATGGTAGGGATGATGGCTGTGCTGGCGGCTACATTTGACGTGCTTCCGCATATAGACCCGAAACGGAAGAATTATGAGAAATTCGGCCGCTTTTATGATGTTTTCTGCCTTTTGATCCAGGCTGTGATGATATTTGTCATTTCCATAGTAATCAGCGAATCGTTTCATCCGGGAAGAATTTCCGTGGGAAAGTGGACGAGCGTTGTGATCGGAGCACTTCTTATGGTGATCGGAAATTATATGCCTAAGATCAAAAGTAATTTCTATATGGGAATTAAGACGCCCTGGACGATTTCCAACGAAGAGATATGGAGAAAAACACACAGGCTGGGAGGAAAGATGATGTTCTGGGCAGGCCTCATTATGGCTGGTTCGATGTTCATTCTACCGGAACCTGCGGCATTTGCCTGGGGATCACGGCGGTGATGGCTTCGGCATTCGTTCCATGTATCGCCTCTTATCTGTGGTGGCGTAAATTATTTTAGTTTTACAATTATAGAAAATATGATATTATGTAGCTACAGGAAAAACGGATACGAAAGAAGGCGATGACTTGACACAGGGGGGAACGGCATCATCCCAGCAGGGCATGAATATGACGGAAGGGGTGATATGGAAACAGCTTCTGGCATTCTCCCTGCCGCTTCTTGTGGGCAATCTTTTTCAGCAGCTTTACAATACGGTGGATTCCATCGTGGTAGGAAACTTTGTAGGCAAGCAGGCCCTGGCGGCTGTAGGGACAAGCAATCCGATTATCAACCTGGTGATCGGCATGTTCCTCGGGACGGCGACGGGAGCCGGGGTTATTATTTCACAGTATTACGGAGCGGGAGACGATAAGAAGCTTTACTGGGCGGTTCATACGTGTATGGCCTTCAGCATCATCGGCGGGATTGTGCTTACGGCGGCGGGATATTTCCTGGCACCGGTGATTTTGCGGTGGGTGAAGACTCCGGCAGATGTGCTGGACAGCTCCATCCTTTATTTTCAGATATTTTTCTGCGGTTCCCTGTTTAATCTGGTCTATAACATGGGCGCAGGAATCCTGCGCGCGGTGGGGGATTCCAAGAGACCGCTGTACTATTTGTGTGTGTCTTCTGTTGTAAATATCATTCTGGACCTCGTATTTGTAATCTGGTTCCGGATGGGGATAAGCGGTGTAGGTTATGCGACGGTCATTGCCCAGGCTGTTTCCGCAGTTCTGGTGATGAGGGCTCTTGTCAGATCACAGGGCCCTTACCGGGTCGTGCTGTCGCAGATTAAAATCGACAGGCGCATGATGAGGCGGATTCTGGCAATCGGTCTTCCCAGCGGCCTGCAGCAATCCATTATCAGCCTTTCCAACGTAATCGTCCAGGCAAACGTCAATGTCTTCGGCTCTGCGGCCGTGGCTGGATACGGGGCTTATTCCAAGGTAGACGGCTTCGTGCTCCTGCCCCTTCAGAGTACGTGTATGGCTGCGACCACCTTTACGGGACAGAACATCGGGGCCGGCAGGGTCGACCGGGTAAAGAAGGGAATTATTCAGAATATTATTATAAGCGCGTCCTATACGCTGGCTGTTTCCATAGCCCTTTATTTCGGAGGCAGGCAGATTATCGGCATTTTTACAGACGACGTGGAAATCATTGAATACGGCTGTAAAACCATAAGGATTATTTTGGCGTTTTATGTGACTATGGCTGTACATCAGGTGCTCATGGGAGCGTACCGCGGAGCGGGAAGAACTTTTGCAGCCATGATGATCGGAATTGGGAATATGTGCGTGCTGCGCATGATATATATTAATTTCTTAGTACCTCATTTTCCAAGCTATGAAGCGGTTATGTGGTGTTACCCGATTACATGGATCACCACGGTGCTCATGGATTTCGTATACTGCTGGAAAGTGCACTGGCTTCCGAAAACGGAGGATGGCATGAGGGAACAAACAATACAGAGCAGGAGTTAATCATATGAAAGACGGTTTTATAAAAGTTGCTGCGGCAACTCCGAAAGTTAAAGTGGCCGATCCTTCCTGGAACAGGGAACAGATCAGCATAATGATGAAAGAAGGGCAGGAAAGGCATGTCAAGATTATGGTGTTTCCGGAGCTGGCCCTGACGGCATATACATGCGGAGATCTGTTCGGACAGAAGGCGCTGATCAGAAAGGCAAGAGAGGAGCTGCTTTTGCTGGCGGCAGAGACGAAAGGTTCCGATATGATATCGTTTGTAGGCCTTCCATGGGAAGAAAACGGCAAGCTGTACAACGTGGCGGCAGCCTTGCAGGACGGAGAAGTCCTCGGGCTTGTGACGAAGCGCAACCTTCCGAATTACGGAGAATTCTATGAGGCCAGAAATTTCGAGTCGGGAGAGGGAAAAGTCAGGCTGGTCAGCTGCGGCGCAGGAAAAGTACCTTTTGGCGGCAATATCCTTTTTACGTGCAGGGAAATACCCGATCTAGTGATCGGTGCGGAAATCTGCGAGGACGTATGGGTGGCATGTCCGCCCAGTATCGCTCATGCCCAGGCGGGAGCTACAGTGATTGTCAACTGCTCGGCAAGCGATGAGACCACGGGAAAGAGCAGCTACCGGGATACTCTGATCTGGGGGCAGTCCGCGAGGCTGGTATGTGCCTATGTTTATGCCAATGCAGGTGACGGTGAGTCCACACAGGATCTTGTTTTCGGCGGCCACAATATCATTGCGGAGAATGGAACGTGCCTCTCTGAATCGAAGCGGTTTGAGACGGGCATTCTGACGGCTGATATCGATCTGGAACGGATTGAATCAGAAAGACGGAAAATGAGCACATTTAAGATAAAGGGCAGGGAAGAATACTGGATGGCAGAATTTTCCCTCCATGTGGAAGATACAGTGCTGGAGCGGTTTATCGATCCGGCCCCCTTCGTGCCGGACAATCCGGCTGAACGGTCAAAACGATGTGAGGAAATTCTTTCCATCCAGGCGATGGGACTGAAAAAGCGGCTGGAGCACACCGGATGCAAAACTGCTGTTCTCGGGCTTTCGGGGGGACTCGATTCCACCCTGGCCCTCCTTGTGACAGCCAGAGCCTTCGACCTCTGCGCCATTCCCAGAGATCAGATTTTATGTGTTACCATGCCCTGTTTCGGAACGACGGACAGGACATATCAGAATGCATGTGTCATGGCCGAAAAGACGGGTGCCAGACTGCAGGAGGTGGATATCAGAGAAGCCGTTACCCTGCATTTTAAGGATATCGGACACGATATGTCAAACCATGATGTCACATATGAGAATTCCCAGGCCAGAGAACGGACGCAGGTACTCATGGATATAGCCAATCAGATGGGCGGAATGGTCATCGGCACCGGAGATATGTCGGAACTGGCTCTTGGATGGGCGACGTACAATGGAGATCACATGTCCATGTACGGGGTCAACGCATCGGTTCCAAAAACACTGGTACGCCATCTCGTCCGCTACTTTGCAGATACATGCGGAGAGAAGGAACTGGCTGCGGTACTGATGGACGTACTGGATACGCCGGTGAGCCCGGAACTGCTTCCGCCGGAGGACGGCGATATTTCGCAGAAAACAGAGGACCTGGTGGGACCATATGAGCTTCACGACTTTTTCCTCTATCAGATACTGAGGTACGGCTATACGCCGTCTAAAGTCTATCGCCTGGCGCGGACAGCCTTTGACGGTTTATATGAGAAGGAAACGGTTCTGAAATGGCTGAAGGTGTTTTACCGCCGCTTCTTCACACAGCAGTTTAAGCGTTCCTGTCTGCCGGACGGACCAAAGGTTGGTTCGGTGGCAGTCTCACCGAGAGGTGACCTGCGCATGCCAAGCGACGCATCGGGAAGGCTCTGGATGGAGGAAGTGGAAGAACTGGAGAAATAACGGAGAAAAGATAAGCATATGATAACGAGTACAGCAAACAGTCAGGTAAAGCAGGTAAATGCGCTGGCAAAGAAAGCAAAGCTCAGAAAAGAAACAGGGCTTTTCCTGGCGGAAGGCCCGAAGATGTTTGAAGAGGCCCCAAAAGAATGGATCGAAAAGGTATATGTTTCAGAGAGCTTTCTGAAAAACCACGAATCGGTTGTCTCAGGATACAGGTATGAGACGGTCTCCGGAGAAGTGATGAAGTACATGGCCGATACGCAGACGCCTCAGGGAATCCTGGCGCTGGTCCGGCAGCCTTCCTGGAAAATGGAAGATCTGATACGGAGAAAGCAGACCGGTCCGGCTCTTGTCATCGTATTGGAGACGCTTCAGGATCCGGGAAATCTCGGTACGATTATCCGGGCAGGAGAAGGGGCAGGAGTTACAGGAGTTGTGATGAACCGGGAAACGGCGGATATATTCAGCCCAAAGGTAATCCGTTCCACGATGGGAGCAGTTTACCGTGTCCCGTTTATCTATACAGATGATCTGAAAGAAACGGTGAATTCCATGAAAAGAGAAGGAATTCGCTTCTATGCAGCCCATTTAAGGGGAAAGAGCGACTATGACGAGGGAAATTATGCGGCGGATTCAGCGTTTATGATCGGCAATGAGGCAAAAGGGCTTTCGGAAGAAGCCGCTGATTTGGCGGACTGCTGCATAAAAATACCGATGTTGGGAAAAGTAGAATCCCTGAATGCGGCTGTAGCGGCTTCCGTTTTAATGTTTGAAGCCGCAAGGCAGAGAAGGAGGAGGTAGCAGATGACGACCATTTACTGGCTGATTGGTTTTGTAATCTTAGTCGGCATTGAAGCGGCTACAATGGCCCTAACGACCATATGGTTTGCAGGCGGCGCGCTGGCAGCATTTTTCTGTTCCCTGGCGGGAGCAGGCATTAAGGTCCAGCTTTCCGTATTTGTGGCAGTATCATTTATCCTTTTGTTTTTTACAAGGCCGTTCGCTGCAAAGTATATTAACCGGGATACGCCTAAGACAAATGCCGACAGCCTTGTGGGAAGAAAGGCAAAGGTCACGGCGGACATTGACAATGACGCCGGAACAGGAACAGCCGTAGTGGATGGCCAGGAATGGACGGCCAGGGCTGCGGACCCGATGAAGAAGTACAAAGCCGGAGACATGGTGAAGATCATGGAAATCAAAGGCGTGAAACTGATGGTAGCTGATTTGACAGATCAAGGAGGAAAAGAAAGATTATGATGGGATTTTTTGGAGTAATTGTTTTATTTATTATTGTTTTGATACTGTTGGCTTCCTGCATAAAAATTGTTCCGCAGGCGCATGCCATCGTCGTGGAAAGACTGGGAGCATATCTGGCGACATGGCCGGTAGGACTGCACTTTAAAATGCCGTTTATCGACAGGGTAGCAAAGCGGGTGGTTCTGAAGGAGCAGGTTGTAGATTTTGCTCCGCAGCCTGTTATTACGAAGGACAATGTCACCATGCGAATTGACACGGTTGTATTTTTCCAGATTACAGATCCAAAATTGTATGCATACGGCGTCGAAAATCCAATCATGGCCATTGAAAATCTGACGGCTACAACGCTTCGTAATATTATCGGTGACCTGGAACTGGATCAGACACTCACTTCCAGAGAGACGATCAACACGAAGATGAGGGCTTCGCTCGATATGGCAACAGATCCATGGGGAATTAAGGTAAACCGTGTAGAGCTGAAAAATATCATTCCTCCGTCGGCAATTCAGGATGCAATGGAGAAGCAGATGAAGGCGGAGCGTGAAAGACGAGAGGCGATCCTGATTGCGGAAGGCCAGAAGAAGTCTACCATCCTTGTGGCAGAAGGTAAGAAAGAATCGGCAATCCTCGACGCGGAAGCGGAGAAACAGGCGGCGATCCTTCATGCAGAGGCAGAGAAAGAAAAGCGGATTAAAGAGGCGGAAGGCCAGGCAGAAGCGATTCTGAAGATTCAGCAGGCGAACGCAGACGGTATCCGTATGATTAAAGAGGCGGGAGCGGACAGCGCCGTTCTTCAGATCAAGAGCCTGGAAGCATTTGCAAAGGCTGCGGACGGTAAGGCCACGAAAATCATTATTCCTTCCGATATTCAGGGAATTGCAGGCCTTGTGAAGACAATCGCAGAAGTAGGCGGAAAAGACGATCCGCAGTAGACCGGCCGATTTAAGAAGCAGATTATAAAAATATTCGATTCATTAAGATAAAAGGAAAGAGGGTAATCATCATGAACTTAAAGGGCAGAAATTTTATAACACTGAAGGATTATACGCCGGAGGAAATTGAATATCTGATCGAACTGGCAGCAAAGCTGAAGGCTGACAAGAAGAAGGGCATTACGGGCAGTTCCCTGAAGGGAAAAAATATTGCGCTGATCTTCGAAAAGCCGTCAACGAGAACGCGGTGTTCCTTTGTAGTTGCATGCGTGGACGAGGGCGGCCATCCGGAATATCTGGGAAAGGATGATATCCAGCTGGGCCATAAGGAGAGCGTGGAAGATACGGCGCGCGTTATGGGAAGGCTTTTTGACGGCATCGAATTCCGCGGCTTTAAGCACAGCACCGTAGAGGCGCTGGCCGAATATGCAGGCGTCCCTGTGTGGAACGGCCTGACTGATGATTACCATCCGACACAGATTCTGGCTGATCTGCTCACCTTGAAAGAACATTACAAATATCTAAAGGGCCTGAATTTCGTTTATGCAGGGGACGGACGCAACAATATGGCCAACAGCCTTATGATCGGCTGCAGCAAGGTAGGCGTTAACTTTACCATTCTGGCGCCTAAGTCCCTGTGGCCGAAGGAGGAGCTGGTAAACCTTTGCAGAGGTTATGCAAAAGCGGCAGGAAGTACGGTTGCAATCAGTGACGATATCGATGATGTAAAGGGAGCAGATGCCATTTATACGGACGTGTGGTGTTCCATGGGAGAAGAGGATAAGGCTGCGGAGCGTGTGGCTCTTTTAAAACCGTTCCAGGTGAATGCAGAATTGATGGCCAGAACGGGAAAGGATACGACTATCTTCATGCACTGTTTGCCGGCAGTTAAGGGAAATGAAGTAACAGAAGAAGTATTTGAATCGAAAGCTTCCGTAGTATTTGACGAAGCGGAAAACCGTATGCATACCATAAAAGCAGTCATGGTTGCTACGTTGGGAGATCAGTAATGTTTGTTCAGGATAAGAAAAAAAATCCCAGGAATACGACGATGTTTCTGGATATCCTGCATATTGTCATTGGAGCCGTAATCGTTATCCTGGCAGTGATTTCGTTTCTGAATCCGGAAGATCACATGGTCATGTTCCCGGCGATTTTTTTGCTGGGAGCGGTTCTGAATCTCACGACCGGCGTTTGCCATATAAAAGGCGGAGGCCATGACAAGCGGTCCAGAAGAGGCGGCTATGCGCAGATATCCGTCGGCATGCTGCTCATTATCATCAGCATTGTGAGTGCTGTCAGCATTTGGGGGTGATGGCTTGAAAACAGAGATATTAAAACTTTTAAGGGAGACGGACGGATATGTATCAGGACAGGAGCTGTGTGAGCATTTCCAGGTTTCCAGGACAGCCGTGTGGAAAGTCATCAACCAGCTGAAGGAGGAAGGCTATCAGATTGAAGCCGTCAGAAACAGAGGGTATCATCTGCTGGAAGCGGCTGATGTCATGACGGAAGCGGAATTGGAAAGCAGGATGAAAGGCCAGTGGGCAGGAAGAAATCTCGTCTATTATCAGGAAACGGATTCGACGAATGACAGAGGAAAGAAGCTGGCCGAGGATGGATGCCCCCACGGTACGCTCGTAGTGGCCGACTGCCAGAACGCGGGAAAAGGAAGGCGTGGAAGAAACTGGACGTCTCCCTCCGGAGAGGCCGTTTACATGAGCCTTGTGCTTCGTCCGGAGATTCTTCCGTCCTGCGCTTCAATGGTGACGCTAGTAGCGGCTATGGCGGTAGCGGAAGGAATTCGTCAGGTTACCGGCCTTGATCCGATGATTAAATGGCCCAATGACATCGTGGTAAATGGAAAAAAAATATGCGGCATTCTGACAGAGATGAGCGCTGAAATGGACTGTATCCATTACGTCGTAATCGGGATCGGAATCAATGTAAATCAGAAAGAATTTCCGGAGGATATCCGTGATAAGGCGACTTCTCTGCTGCTGGAAAAGAAAGAGAGCCTTTCGCGGAGCGAGATCGCCGCGGCGGTCATGGAATCATTTGAGGAATTTTACAGCCGCTATGAGAAAACGGGAGATCTGACCCTGCTTATGGAGGATTATAACAGGATGCTGGTCAATACCGGCAAAGAAGTGCTTATTATGGCGCCGTCCGGAAATTATTCCGGAACTTCCCAGGGCATTGATCGAAACGGAGAACTCCTGGTTCAGATGGACGATGGTTCCGTACGCAGGGTGATATCCGGAGAAGTCTCAGTCAGAGGGATTTATGGCTATGTGTGATATTCGCAGGAAAAGTGACGTCATGGAAGGGATTACGGCCGGCCTGTACGACAGGATCCAGGTGCTTGCCGAAGATTCTTTTACGGCAGAAGACAGGCTGCGGGCGATGGAAAAACCTCTGCTGGCCTGGTACAAAGAACATGCGCGAGTTCTGCCTTGGAGGGAGAATCCCCAGGCTTACCGCGTATGGATATCGGAAATCATGCTGCAGCAGACCAGGGTAGAAGCAGTGAAACCATATTTCGAACGGTTTATGAAGGAACTGCCTGCGGTTAGGAATCTGGCAGAAGTGGAAGACGACCGGCTGATGAAACTGTGGGAAGGCCTGGGATATTACAGCCGGGCCAGAAATTTAAAAAAAGCGGCAATTGAAATAATGGGGCGCTACGGCGGAGAAATCCCGTCTTCTTATGAAGAATTAATAAAACTTCCTGGGATCGGAAGCTATACGGCGGGAGCGGTAGCGTCAATCGCCTATGGAATACCTGTCCCGGCTGTGGACGGCAACGTCCTCCGGGTGGTCTCCAGAGTGACTGGGAGCAGAGAAGATATTGCGAAACAGTCGGTGAAAAAGAAAATTGAAGAAATGATCGGGAAGGTTATGCCGCCCCATTCCGTTTCTTCCTATAACCAGGGCCTTATTGAGATTGGAGCTGTCGTCTGTGTTCCGAACGGCGAACCGCACTGTAAAGAATGTCCTCTGCTTTCCGTATGCGAAGCTGCTGAAAAGGGACTTACGGGAGAGATTCCGGTAAAGACGGGAAAAAAGGCCAGAAAAATCGAAGAGATGACCGTTTGCCTGATCGAATGGGAAGGAAAGTATGGAATACGAAAAAGGAGCAGTCAGGGACTTCTCGCTTCTCTCTACGAACTGCCGAATACAGGAGGATACCCGGAAGGAAATGAACTTCTTAAGGGATTCGGCCTGGATGAAGAAACAGCGGTCATTACGGAGAGGCTGCCGGACGCAAAGCATATATTCTCCCATGTGGAATGGCATATGAGAGGGTATAGGATCGAAATATCAGGCAGAAAGCCGAATGGCTTTATTTTTGCAGATAAAGACGAGCTGAAAACAGAATACCCCCTGCCAAATGCATTGCAGGTATATGAAACTGATAAAATGAAAATAATGAGATGGTGAAGGCATGAAAAAACTCTTATTTATCGTCAATCCCCGCTCCGGGAAGGGAAAGATACGCAGCAAAATGCTAGAAATTCTGGATATCTTCATCAAAGCAGGCTATGAGGTGCGGGTTTACATTACCCAGCAGCCCCTGGATGCCAAAAATGTGGCTGCCCAGAAGGGAAGAAAAATGGATCTGATTGTCTGCAGCGGAGGCGATGGGACGCTCAATGAAACGGTTTCCGGTCTCATGGAACTAAAGGATCCGCCGCCGCTCGGATATATTCCCGCCGGTTCGACCAATGACTATGGTACGAGCCTGAATATTCCCAAACAGATGCTTCAGGCCGCAAAAGTTGCCGTCACAGGCGAGAATCAGATGGCAGACGTTGGAAAATTCTGTGATGAGAAGTATTTCGTCTATATAGCAGGCTTCGGAGCGTTTACAGAAGTCTCCTATCTCACGCCTCAGGATAAGAAAAATGTTCTGGGCCATCAGGCTATATGATCGAAGCCGTTAAGAGGCTGGCCGCTCTGAAAAGCTATCACATGAAAGTAGAATGGGATGGGGCGGAGGAAGACGGGACGGAAGGCGGAGAACTGGAGGGAGATTTCCTGTTCGGGATGGTGACAAATGCGATCAGCGTAGGTGGCTTCAAAGGCCTTGTTAAAGAAGAGGTAAAACTGGATGACGGTATTTTCGAAGGACTGTTCATCCGCATGCCGAAGACTCCGCTGGAGTTAAGCAATATTGTTTCATATCTGCTTGTCCATGACGGAAAGGAAAACGAATGTGTGAAACGGATTCGTTCCGGAAGAATCCGCGTACACAGCGAAGAGCCGGTCGACTGGGTCCTGGACGGTGAATTCGGAGGTACAAAGACGGATGTGATCATTGAAAATCTTCGTGAAAAGATAGAAATTCGCAGAATTCCGCTAAAAAAGCGCTAAAACATGTTGAAATCTGTAATTCAGTGTTATATAATGACTCAATGTGTAGATTTCTATGCGAAAGGACGTTAACGAGTGGGAAAAGAAAGTAATGAAGTTGTTAACAACAACAAAAATGTGTTTCTGGAAAAGCTTCACAAGCTTGTAGAGCTGGCGCGGACGAAGCATAATGCGCTGGATGTGACGGAAATCAATGATTTCTTCGCAGGTGCACAGCTGTCTCCCGAACAAATGGACAACATTTATACTTACCTGGAGAACCATAACATCGATGTGGTTCCGGTAATTGACGATGCCATACTGGCAGAAGAGCCATTGATTCTGGAAGATGTGGACGAGGACGGCTTTATCAAGGAAGCGGAAGCAGAAGAAGACATTGACCTGGACGCCATCGATTTGCTGGAAGGAATAGGAACAGAAGACCCGGTCCGCATGTATTTGAAGGAAATCGGGACTGTACCGCTGCTGTCGGCAGATGAAGAACTGGAACTGGCAAGACGAAAGGCAGAAGGGGAAGAGTATGCAAAGGAACGCCTGATTGAAGCAAACTTAAGGCTGGTAGTCAGCATTGCAAAACGATATACCGGCAGAGGCATGAGTTTCCTTGATCTGGTGCAGGAGGGAAATCTCGGCCTTATTAAGGGTGTCGAAAAATTTGACTACACAAAAGGATATAAACTGAGTACATATGCGACTTGGTGGATTCGTCAGTCCGTGACGAGGGCGTTGGCCGATCAGGCAAGGACGATCCGTGTACCGGTGCATATGGTTGAAACGATTAATAAGATGTCCAAAATGCAGAGAAAACTTACGCTTGAACTGGGGTATGAACCATCGGTAGCCGAACTGGCCGGCGCACTGGACATGACAGAGGATAAGGTCATGGAAATTATGCAGATTGCGCGGGAACCGGCGTCTCTTGAAACTCCTATCGGTGAAGAAGACGATTCCAACCTGGGGGATTTTGTCGCAGACAACAATGTGGTCACTCCGGAAGGCAATGTGGAATCCGTCATGCTCCGGGAGCATATCGATGCGCTTCTCGGCGATCTGAAAGAGAGGGAAAGACAAGTGATTGTCCTTCGATTTGGGCTGGAGGACGGCCATCCCAGAACGCTGGAAGAGGTGGGCAAGGAATTCAATGTAACGAGAGAGCGTATCCGCCAGATTGAGGCAAAGGCTCTAAGAAAGCTGAGAAATCCTGTCAGAAGTAAACGTATAAGAGATTTCCTGTAGGAAAAGGGAGAGATGCCCTGTTTTATTCCGCGGCAGCCGCCGGGTAAAACAGAGCATCTTTTTTCATTACATAGGAAAGACCTTGTTATTGTAAAGTGATAAAGCGTATGATTTCCTAGAAAGCAAAAACGCTCCGCTATGGATGCGCACTCGCGCAAAAGGAATGATGTCGCTAATGCGGATTCCTTTTGCAACACCCCCTTTATTCTATTTCATACATTTCATGCAAACGGAGGATTCGATGAACCGGAGAAATTATCAGAAAGAACTGGATCGTACAATTGAAGAGAACCAGAGGCAGGGACGCATACCGCGCCTTCTCATTCACAGCTGCTGCGCACCGTGCAGCAGTTATGTTCTGGAGTACCTGTCTGAGTATTTTGACATTACCGTATACTACTACAATCCCAATATATATCCAGGCAGGGAGTACCATAAGCGCGTGAAGGAGCAGGAAATGCTGATCCGCTCTATTCCTCATAAAAATCCGATTCATCTGGTCGAAGGAGCATTTGAACCGGAAGAGTTTTACAGCGTTGTCCGCGGCCATGAGAATGACAGAGAGGGAGGGGAACGCTGCTTTCTCTGCTACCGTCTCCGCCTCTCTGAGGCTGCAAAAGTTGCAGCAGCAGGTAAATACGATTATTTTACTACAACATTGTCCATAAGCCCGCTTAAAAATGCGGATAAACTGAATGAAATCGGTGAAGAACTGGCGGAGGAATTCGGTGTGGCATACCTGTCCTCTGATTTTAAAAAGAGAAACGGTTATAAGCGTTCTGTGGAGCTTTCTGAAAAATACGGACTGTACCGCCAGGACTACTGCGGCTGCGTATTTTCCAGAAGGGAAAGGGCCCCTGAAGCACTTGACACCAATAGTCGTTTGTAATAAAATTTAAGATAACAATTCCGGACGGCGGGTGTGAGGGCGGCATGCGGAGTCAAGCTGGCTTGTAAGCAGCAGGCCGCCCTCACACCCTCATCGGAGGAATCTCCGATGCTTCCTGCATGACAAAAGGCCATGCAGGAAGATAAGCCGTCCAGGAAAAAGGAGAGGTGAATATGGTATCAAAGAATCTGACTGTTGTAAATCCGTCAGGGCTGCATTTAAGGCCTGCCGGGGTACTGGCCCAGACATCCATGAGGTATAAAAGCAACATCGTCATTGAATGTGGTGATACGAGGGTAGTAGCGAAGAATGTGATCAATGTCATGGGGGCAAGAATCAAACAGGGAGCCAGAATCCGTCTGATGTGTAGCGGAGTGGATGAAGAAGAGGCGCTGAAAGCCGTTTCTGAAGCGATTGAAAGCGGACTTGGTGAGAATATTGAAACAGAATGAGAGCCTCATGGCTCTCTTTCTTATTTTCCGGAAAAGACCTTGTTCTTATAAGGGGTTAAAGTGCTTGATACCTAGATAGGAAAAAGCGTTCCGCTATGGACAGCGCGCCCCGCATGATCGGGTAGGCACATTCGCGGGAAAGGATTTATGTCGCGGAAGCGATTGCATGCCCCGCTTTATCGGGTACCGCGCTTGCGGGAGAGTTCGCTTGAGAACTCTTTGCTCTATCTGCAGGGGAAATTCTTCTAGGGGGTTTGAAAAACACGAAATTTGTGATATACTGCAACGAGTGGATGCTGATTGCAGCCATAATAATTTAATAAGAGCAGAGTAGGTGTATGTGCGTTAAGTGCTGGCTGTACAGGGAGTTGACAGCCGGACGAAAAGAATTTCTTGCGGTACATATGCCGCATCCCGCTGCAACGGAGGACATAAGGTGTCTCCAGTGTAGAGGTCTGCAAAGGAGGTAAGCTTATGTTTAAAGAGTCACTTGGCGAATTCAGGCATGTGAGGAACATTACCACCGCAGCCATGTTTGCCGCAATATCCGTAATTATGGGATATTTTACGGTACCGATCGGAGATTTTATCAAAATCGGCTTCTCGACCCAGGTAAACCAGATCGTATATTATCTGTTCGGACCGGTCTTTGGAGGATTTTTCGGCGGACTGCTGGATATCCTCAAGTACATCATCAAGCCTACAGGCGCATTCTTTCCGGGATTTACTCTGGGAGCTATGTTGGCAGGCGTATTATACGGCTGTTTCTTTTATAAGAGAAAGATTACGCTGCTCAGAGTTTTTGCTGCGGAATTTACGGTTTCCCTGATCTGCAACGTGCTGCTGGGTACCTTATGGCTGTCTGTGATGTATGGAAAGGGATTTGCAGTGCTTCTGCCGCTCAGGGCATATAAAAACCTGATCATGTGGCCGATTAATTCCGTGCTGTTTTACAGCGCGTGGAAGTCACTGGAGGCTTCAGGCCTGTTCAAAATGGTAAGGCAGGCAAAATCTGTCCGCATATGATGAGAAGCGGAAGAATGACAGAGATTAGATGGAAGATATATAAAGGAGGACAATCATGAGCGAAGGCTGTACACATAACTGTTCCAGCTGCGGAGAAAACTGCAGCAGCAGGGCAGCAGAACAGACAAGTTTCATTGAGCCGCTGAATCCGGCGAGCTCTGTAAAAAAAGTAATTGGCGTTGTAAGCGGAAAGGGCGGAGTAGGAAAATCACTCGTTACGTCTCTTCTGGCGGTTAAAATGAGGTCAAAAGGGTATAAGACGGCAATTCTGGATGCCGATATTACGGGGCCGTCCATTCCGAAGGCATTTGGACTTACAGATGAAGCGTCGGTATGTCAAAGGACAATTTAATGATTCCTGCTACAACATCGACGGGAATTGAAATCATGTCCGCAAACCTGCTTCTGGATCATGATACGGACCCGGTCATCTGGAGAGGTCCGGTTATTGCAGGTGCGGTAAAGCAGTTCTGGCAGGAAGCGCTATGGGAGAATGTAGACTACATGTTTGTAGATATGCCTCCTGGAACGGGAGACGTTCCGCTGACAGTATTCCAGTCACTTCCGGTAAATGGGATTGTGATCGTGACATCTCCGCAGGAGCTGGTATCCATGATTGTGGCAAAAGCGGTCAATATGGCTAAGAAGATGAATATTCCGATCATCGGACTTGTGGAAAACATGAGTTATCTGGAGTGTCCGGATTGCGGAAAGAAGATTTCCGTTTTTGGCGAGAGCCATATTGACGACGTGGCTAAAGAATACGGACTGCCGGTTCTGGCGAGAATTCCGATCAGGCCGGAAGTAGCAGGCGCTGTCGACGGGGGAACGGTTGAATACGTCGAAGCACCATGGATGGATGAAGCGGCAGGAGCTGTGGAAGAAATATAAGGATGAGAGAATACCAATGAATGTAAGTATGAATCCAAACAGCGAATTAGAACAGTCGATTGTCAGTGTTCCTGATCTGGTGCAGGTGCCGGAGCGGTTAATTTCAGAGGCGCGCCAGTTTCAGGAAGCCATGATGATGTATACGTGTGCAATCCGCGAGGTGAAGACAAAGCTGGAAGTCCTGAATGATGAACTTTCAGTAAGGAATTCCAGAAATCCAATCGAGATGATTAAATCGAGAGTAAAGAAACCACTCAGCATCGTAGAAAAGCTGCAGCGGAAGGGATTGGATGTGTCCCTGGAGTCTATGGTTAATTCCCTGGACGATGTGGCGGGGATACGTGTGATCTGTTCATTTCTGGACGATATCTATGCAGTCGCAGATATGCTTGTGCGTCAGGATGATATCAAAGTAATCACGGTTAAGGATTATATTAAGAACCCGAAGCCGAACGGCTACAGAAGTTACCACATGATTATTGAAACACCGGTATTCTTTTCCGATAGGAAAAAGCCGATGAGAGTGGAAGTACAGATTCGTACCATTGCCATGGACTTTTGGGCAAGCCTGGATCATCAGCTGAAATATAAGAAAGAGATCGGCAATTCTTCTGAAATTGGCGATGATTTGAAGGAATGTGCAGAAGTGATTGCACAGACAGATAAAAAGATGCTGGAGATCCGGCAGAAAATAGAAGCCCAGGGAATCCAGGTCAGAAAATAATGCTTTGCAGCAGCGGTATCATATCGCCCTTAAAAGGGGGAAGAATATGATACCGCTGTTTTTGGGAATACTCCAGTGACAAGAGTTCTTTTACAGAATCTGTGGAAAGCATGGAAAGTATGCCTGCGGTTCGGTCCTAGTACAGATAATAGAGGATAGTCCGCGTGATCTGGAAACCGGATTTCTTATATAAGGAGATGGCCGGCAGGTTATCTCCGTCTACATGGAGAAGGACGGTTTTATAAGTTTTAGAGGAGAGATCATTCAGAACAGAAACAACAAGTGCCGTTCCAAGGCCTTTTCTGCGAAAAGCTTCTTCTACGAAAACACCCCAGATGCAGGCGGAGCCGCCGGTGGAAAACACGCTGCATTCTCCTGCGGGAATAGAAGAGCAGCGGACGGTGTAGCAGACGCCGGCCCCGTCTTCCGAATCTGCCTTTTCCAAAGTATAACCGGATGGCAGGGAGGAGAGAGGGAGATTTTTTGACGGGATCGCGGAAAGATCCTGCTCCATCAGGCAGTCGCTGTGCTCCAATTCACAGCCCAGATGAGAGAGAACCAAGGCGGCCGAAGGAGAGCAGCCGTCCGTAAGAAACAGAAAATCTGTGTCTGGAAAATGATCTTCAGCTTCCGAAAGCAAGGCGCTGAACCGGCCTTTTTTACGTTCGGAGGGCGAGGTGGCTGCAGTGCATTCATAAAACTGGCCGGCCCTGTAGAGAGCGAGGGCGGATATCAGCAGGCCGTCTTCATACCCCAGAAAGTAAAAACTGTCTGATTCGGAAAGGCTGAACATGAGATGAGTGGGCTCATCCGCTTCGCAGAGCCGGATCAATTCCAGAAGTTCGGCAGACTGTCTGCTGTTTAACATTTGGGAAAATAGGATGTTCATATGGCTGACCTCCGGATTCGTATTTCAGGTAACCGTCGGGACGGTGGGAAAACTGGTGCAGAAGCGGTGTTGAGCTGGTTTATAAAACAGGTTCTGCTCTATATTTTCACATCAGATGTCCGAACGTAACCATTTAAGAAGTATAGTACAAAAATCGGATTGTTTTCAACAAATATTTCAGAAATTTTTTGACTTGTCTTTCGAAATGACAGGTGGTAAAATTATTAGCATGTTTGAGAGGAGAATCGCACAAGATGAAATATGTGAAAGAAATAGGAATTATTTTTGGTGTTTCCCTGGCCGGAGAATTCTTAAACAGCACCCTTCCTCTTCCTGTTCCGGCAGGTGTCTACGGGCTGTTTATACTGCTGGTCTGCCTCATGACAGGCATAGTTAAGCTGGGACAGGTAGAGTCGGCAGGAGGATGGCTGCTGGAGACAATGCCGCTGATGTTCGTACCGGTTTCGGTTGGACTGATGAACAGCTTTGGCGAACTTAAAACCGTGCTGGTTCCATTCGTAGCGATCTCTTTTATCTCTACGCTTGTAGTCATGATTATAACAGGTCTTTTATCCGATCTGGTTATCAGAAAGAAAAACAGAAAAGAGGAAACGGTATGAGAGAGGCGCTGGCTGGATCCCTTTATATGGGATTTGTACTCAGTATTGCCGCATATGAAGCGGGCATGTGGCTGAAGAAAAAAACAGGATTTCCGCTGTTCAACCCCCTTCTCGTGGCGGTTGTTCTGATTATACCGATTTTAAAGATCATACATGTCACTTATGAGGAATATAATGAAGGTGCAAAATACATCAGTTACCTGCTGACTCCTGCAACGGTCTGCCTGGCCATTCCGCTGTATAAACAGCTGCATCTTCTGAAAAAACATATGGCAGCCGTCGTCTGTGCCATAACGGGGGGAGTGATTGCGAATGCAGTAACGATTTTTTCCATGTGTCTTGCATTTCGCATGAGCCATGTCCACTATGTGACCCTGCTTCCAAAGTCCATTACGACAGCGATCGGTATGGGCGTCAGTGAGGAAGCTGGAGGGATTGTGACACTCACCGTAGTGAGCATTGTCATTACCGGTATATCAGGCAGTATTCTGGCAGAGACCATATTTAAGGCGTTCCATATCAGCCATCCGATATCCAGAGGACTTGCTCTTGGAACGAGCGCCCATGCGATCGGTACGGCTAAGGCGCTGGAACTGGGAGAGATTGAAGGCGCCATGAGCAGCCTTTCCATAGCGGTGGCAGGCCTTCTGACCGTGGCGATCGTACCATTTATTGCAAACTGGATTTAATGATGTTGTATATTGGCCGCTGACTGCGGCCGGGAGGTCGTTTCATGAATTTGTACGAGGCAATCAGAAACAGAAGATCGGTACGGACATACAGGAATGTGAGAGTTTCTGCAGAGCTTTTGCGCACATTGAAATTGTATGCGGCAAAAGTCATGCCTCTTGATGAAAGGATAAAAACGGAATTTGTGTTTCTCGGTCCTGAGGATAAGGGAGTGAAGCTGAAGGGGATGTTTCAGGCGCATGCCCCTTACTGTCTCGCTGTTTATTCGGAAGAACGCCCCGGATGGGCTTTGAATGCAGGCTTTATGATGGAACAGATGGCGCTTTATATGGTGACGAAGGGTCTGGGGAGCTGTTATCTCGGCGCTGTAAAGGCCGTCGGTCTGGAACGGGAAGGAATGAGGCAGGTCATGCTGCTGTCCTTTGGCTTTCCCAAAAGGGAGCTTTGCCGGGACCAGGAGCAGGCCAGGCGCCTGCACTGAAGGAACTTTGCGTATATCCGGAGGGAACGGCAATATCTCCCGACATCGCAGCCATCCTTCAGGCGGCACGTCTGGCGCCTTCTTCATTTAACTCCCAACCGTGGAGATTTGTGGTCCGCCATGACAAAATTCACGTTTTTGCCTGTCACAATAAGATAGCGTTTTCCGATCTGGGCAGATTCCAGGAATTTAACATAGGAATCGTACTGTCCCATATCGTGCTTGCGGCAGAGGAACAATGGGTAACGGCAGAGACGGTAAGAGAGGAAGGACTTTCAGAAAAAGAATATAAAAACGGAAAATACATCTGTACGGTAAGGCTTCACTGAGCAAGCGGATCACGTCCGCCGTTGAGTTGGAGCCTTTTTCATATTTAAAATTCCATGTGCTTTCAAATCAGTGGATGTATCAATGATGTGTGTCCATTCATACAGATACAGTTTTAAAAATAATTCTCTCTTTCTTGAAACACTGCCATATATATGCTAGAATGGGAAAGAATAAGATGAGAATATAAAATGCGATAGTTTGCGATAAAGGAGGATATTATGATTAACCAGTTGATCCAGAAGATCCAGAAGACAAAGGCGCCTGTATGTGTGGGCCTGGACCCTATGCTGAGCTACATTCCAGATCATGTGATAAAGAAAGCGTTTGATGAATACGGCGAGACGCTGGAGGGAGCGGCAGAAGCCATCTGGCAGTTTAATAAGGCAATTATTGACAGTACATGGGACCTGATTCCGTCTGTTAAGCCTCAGATCGCCATGTATGAACAGTTTGGAATTGAAGGGCTTAAAGTTTATCAGAAGACGGTTGACTATTGCCAGGAAAAGGGGCTGATCGTCATCGGCGACGCGAAGAGAGGCGATATAGGTTCCACTTCCGCAGCCTATGCGGTAGGCCATCTCGGTTCCGTGAAAATCGGCAGTTCAGTCTGCTCAGGATTCCACACGGACATGCTCACGGTAAATCCTTACCTCGGTACGGATGGTGTGAAACCGTTTGTGGACGTATGCAGGGAGAACGACAGGGGCATTTTCGTGCTGGTTAAAACTTCCAATCCTTCCAGCGGAGAATTTCAGGACAGGCTGATTGACGGCAGGCCGTTATATGAACTCGTTGCAGAAAAGGTCGTGGAATGGGGCAGCGAATCCATGGACGGCAGCTACAGCAATGTAGGCGCAGTTGTAGGAGCTACTTATCCAGAAATGAGCAGGATTTTGAGAAAGCTTATGCCTCATACATACTTCCTCGTTCCTGGATACGGAGCACAAGGGGGAACGGCTGAGGATCTCCGTTTCTGTTTTAATGAAGACGGACTCGGTGCAATTGTCAATTCCTCCAGAGGAATTATTGCAGCATATAAGAAAGATACGTACGCGAAGTTCGGACCTGAGAATTTTGCAGAAGCTTCCAGGCAGGCAGTGATCGATATGGTAGCTGACATCAGCAGCGTACTTTAAGGGGAAGAGGGAGGAATTATGGCACAGACAAAGTTAACTGCAATTGTAGTAGAACAGAACCAGCTGTCTGACGATATCTTCAGCATGTGGATTGAGGCAGAAACGATGGCAGAGCAGTGCGTGCCCGGCCAGTTTATAGCCGTATATCCCAAGGACAGGACAAAACTGCTTCCTAGGCCGATCAGCATTTGTGAAGCAGATAAAGAGAATGGCAGAATCAGAATCGTATACCGTGTAGTCGGCGGCGGCACGGAAGAGTTTTCCGGATATAAGGCCGGCGATACGGTTGAAATCATGGGACCGCTGGGAAACGGATTTCCGTTAAAGGATAAAAGGGCGTTTCTCATCGGCGGGGGAATCGGAATTCCGCCGATGCTGGAACTGGCAAAGAATCTTTCTGCTGCAGGCGGGGAGCAGGTGACCATGGTATTGGGATACCGGGATACCCTCTTTTTAAATGAAGAGCTGGAGCAGTACGGAAGGGTATATATCGCTACAGAAGACGGAAGCGCCGGTACGAAGGGTAATGTGCTGGATGCCATCCGTGAGAACGGCCTGGAGGCTGATTTGATCTATGCCTGCGGCCCTACTCCAATGCTCCGTGCTTTGAAAGCATATGCTGCGGAAAAAAACATGGAATGTTACCTTTCGCTGGAAGAGAAAATGGCCTGCGGAATCGGCGCATGTCTGGCCTGCGTATGCAAGTCGAAGGAAGTGGACGGTCATTCCCACGTGCACAACAAGAGGATCTGCAAAGACGGTCCTGTATTTGCGGCAGAGGAGGTAGAACTCTGATGAATACGAAAGTGAATCTTGCAGGAGTTATTCTTAATAACCCGGTTATGACGGCATCGGGAACCTTTGGTTCCGGCCAGGAATACGGGGAGATGGTGGATTTAAACAGACTGGGAGCCGTTGTGACGAAAGGCGTTGCCAGCGTTCCGTGGCCCGGCAATCCGACTCCGCGAATCGCGGAAGTATACGGCGGTATGCTGAATGCAATCGGCCTTCAGAATCCGGGTATCGATGTTTTCATCGAACGGGATATTCCATATTTGAAACAGTATGATACGAAGATCATCGTCAACGTATGCGGAAAGACGACGGATGAGTATATAGAAGTGGTGGAGCGCCTGGGGGATACGGCTGTGGATATGCTGGAGATCAATATTTCATGTCCGAACGTAAAAGAGGGCGGAATCGCTTTCGGCCAGGATCCAAAGGCGGTGGAAGCGATTACGAGAGAAGTGAAAAAGTATGCGAAACAGCCGGTTATCATGAAGCTGAGCCCCAATGTCACGGACATTACCGTGATGGCGAAAGCGGCAGAAGCGGGTGGAGCCGATGTCCTCTCACTCATCAATACGCTGACAGGCATGAAGATCGACATTCATAAACGCTGCTTTGCAATTGCCAATAAGACAGGCGGTATGTCCGGCCCTGCCGTAAAGCCCGTGGCCGTCCGCATGGTTTACCAGGTGGCAAATGCGGTAAAATTGCCGATTATTGGTATGGGCGGCATTATGAATGCAGAAGATGCCATGGAATTTATTCTGGCAGGTGCAACTGCCGTTTCCGTGGGAACAGCCAACTTCATCAATCCGAATACGACGGTTGAAGTGGTTCGGGGAATTGAAGACTACATGAAGAGATATCAGATCGAGGACATTAACGAACTGATCGGTGCAGTAAAGTAACGAGATAAAAAGGAGATATGACATGGAACAGTATAAGCAGGAATTTATTGAATTTATGATCGACTGCGAAGTATTAAAATTTGGAGATTTTGTAACTAAGAGCGGAAGGAAGACGCCGTTTTTTGTAAATACAGGCTTTTACCGTACGGGCGCGCAGCTGAGAAAGCTGGGAGAGTACTATGCAAGGGCGATAAAAGAAGCATTTGGCACTGATTTTGATGTGCTTTTCGGACCGGCCTATAAGGGGATTCCGCTTACGGTCGCTGCAAGTATGGCGCTCAGCGAGCATTATGATGCGGACATCAAGTACTGTTCCAACCGGAAAGAGGTAAAGGATCACGGAGATAAGGGAATCCTTCTCGGAAGCCCGATTCATGACGGAGACAAGGTGATAATTATTGAGGACGTTACTACTGCAGGAACATCCATTCATGAGACTCTGCCGATTATCCGCGCGCAGGGAGATGTGGACGTTCTGGGACTCGTAGTTTCCGTAGACCGGATGGAGCGTGGACAGGGAGAAAAATCGGCTCTCGCTGAGATTCAGGAAAATTTCGGTTTCAAGACGACGGCGATCGTCACTATGGAAGATGTGGTGGAACATCTGTATAATAAAGAATATAAGGGAAAAATTATTATTGACGATAAATTAAAAGCGGCTATTGACGCATACTATGATCAGTATGGAGTAAAATAGGAGAGACTGTGATGGAAAGAATCTATAAGACCATGAGAAACACAGGAATATGCAACATTGTCATTGGTTCCGTAATTCTCGCTGCAGGGATTGCAGTGGGGGTAATGGCCATTGTCAGCGGAGCGGTTCTTCTGAAACGAAAGTCAGAGATTACATTTTGACAGAAGCCGCCAAAGATGCCGGGGCAGCGGCGCCTGAACGCAAAGTGCTGCCCCGGCTGGAATAAAAAAGGATAATCGGAGAACCGAATGATTAGAAATACGACAAAAAAACAGAAACTGGGCTGGGTACTGTTTATCATGTATCTGGTTCTTTTGGTATACTTTATGTTCTTCGCCGAGTCTTTTGGCAGGACAACCCATGCCCAGGATGAATATGCATACAACCTTACGCTGTTTAAGGAAATCAGGCGATTTTATACGTATCGGAATCAATTGGGAATGGAGGCATTCTTTTTAAATATATTCGGTAATGTGATCGGTTTTCTCCCGTGCGGTTTTTTCCTGCCGGTGGTGAGCAGAAGAAGCAGGAAATGGTATAATACTTTTCTGCTGAGTTTTTGTTTAAGCCTTGCCATTGAAACGGTGCAGCTCGTTTTCAAAGTGGGCAGCTTCGACGTGGATGATCTCTTTTTGAATACGATGGGCGGAATCCTGGGCTATTTCCTGTACCAGGCTGTCCAGATGGTGAGGAGGAAGCTTCGTGCGCGTAAAAAAAAGTAATAAGGTTTCTTATATCCGCAAGCCTCTGGCCAGGCATAGCTTCGCGGCGCTTTTTCTGGCGGCGGCGGGGGTGATTTTTACGTTAGTGGGAATCTGGCTTGCTGTCAGAAGCAGGGGAGAGGCAGGAGTCAATGCCGCCGCCTGCGGCTTCAGCAGTGTGCTGGTGGGTCTGGTCGGCCTGTTTTACTGCTGGAGATCATTTGCGGAGCGGGAAAAAAACTATATTCTGGCCAGGATTGCACTGGCAGCAGACGGTATTGTTCTGCTGTTCTGGGTATGTATGATTGTTGCAGGATTATTGTGAGGTGATGACGGTGGATTATTGTGAAATTTTAAAAGAAGAGAATGACAACGCTGCCGAGAGGTTCGCTCTGTCTCTGGAAAGGGCAGAAGAGATTGTCCACGAAAGGGAAGTAAACGAGCCGTTTCGGGACTATTTCATACGGACCGCGCAGTTTATTGTGACGGCCGGCCGGTTGTGGAAGAAACTGAGGTCGGAAAAACCAGGGGATTTATCCCTGGAAGAATTAAAGAAAAGGAATGATATCCTCTATGAGGATGTGCTTCCTGAACATTACGGGGAAAGTTATGGAAATCCTTCTTATGCAGTGGAGAGGCTTGGAGATGGGTATGGCCAGCTGCTTTCCTTTTTATATGTGGAAATTCGCGGAGAAATCGTGTATGCGTATGAAGGGCGCCTGAGCGATATCGCTGCCCTGAATGAAACCTTTCTGGAAGTTTACGGGCTCTTTTCGTCCGCAGGACGGGAAAATGGACCGCTTCCGGATAAAAAGGAAATACGGGATGTCCTCTATTGGTACGTAAGCGATTACTGCGATCAGACGGTCGTATATCGTATACGCGAATGCCTAGATCCGTCCCTTTCATTTGCCAGGGATATCATTATGGAGTCAGACCTCAATGATTTGAGGTATCTGTATGCATTCGGAGAGTATATTTCCAATGCGGAGCTGGAGATTGCTGGCTTTCTGAACAGCCTTCCACAAGAGACGATCGATACGATGGCGGATACTTATACGGAGGGATACAGAAAGGGCTTTGCCGTCATGGGCAGGAGCCTGGAAGGAAAGAAAACGGTCGTGATCCGTTATGAACTGGGATTTGAGCGCATGATAAAGAAAGCCATAGAGAATTTTGATAAGATGGGCCTCAGGCAATTATTTACCGCGCGCCGTCTCATACGGTCAATAAAAATATGAACAGAAAAGTAGGCTATTACAGCGCCGGTCCCAATAAACAGTATGAGTATGACCACCGCCAGGACAGCGCCGTATATATGGATAAAGCGTTTAAAGACAGGAAACTGGGCGTGATGAAAGTCGCCTATGAGGAATATAAGAAAGAGGCTTCCTGGTATGCAGGTCCGGCCGTAGTGGAAACGTTCGGTGAAAGGCCGTTTGAACCTGTCAAT
This sequence comes from Clostridium sp. AM58-1XD, assembly GCF_003464085.1. GTDB lineage: Bacteria > Bacillota > Clostridia > Lachnospirales > Lachnospiraceae > Lachnoclostridium_A. Next base: position 47,289 of record NZ_QSDR01000009.1, on the reverse strand, counting down.
AAGAAAGAGGCCCTTTCCCTTACGGATAAACAGGAAAAACTTACGGTTGCCTGTACGGGAGAAGCGGCGCAGATCGGTCAGGAATATATCAGAGGGGATGAAACAAGTTTTACGATCATCGCCTTCCCGGTGCCGGAGATCGGACCGGATTTTCAGAAAATATTTAAAGAAACGATCAGGATTAATACTCTGGACTATGAAAAATATAAAGTGATACAGCAGGCGGTTATCGATGTTCTGGACCAGGCGGCATGCCTGGAAATAAAGGGTGCGGGCAGCAATGAAACACGTCTGAAGGTAAGCCTTCATAAGCTCAACGACCCTGAAAAAGAGACGAACTTTGAAAACTGCGTAGCAGATGTGAACATACCGGTGGGAGAGGTTTTCACTTCTCCGGTACTTCAGGGAACGGATGGAATTCTCCACGTGGAAAGCGTGTACATCGGGGATATCCGCTTTAAAAATCTGAAAATGACCTTTAAAGACGGTATGGTAACGGATTACAGCTGCAGAAATTTTGAATCGGAGGAGGAAAACAGGAAGCTGGTTAAGCAGGTAATATTGAAGAACCACGATACGCTTCCCATGGGAGAATGTGCGATCGGTACGAACACGACGGCATATGCCATGGCGGAGCAGTTTGGAATCATCGAAAAGCTTCCGATCCTAATTGTGGAAAAGATGGGCCCCCACTTCGCCGTAGGGGATACGTGTTACAGCTGGGCCGAAGACAGTGCCGTATATAATCCGGACGGCAAGGAGATAGTCGCCAGAGACAACGAGATTTCCATTCTGAGAAAGGAAGACGTTTCCAAAGCGTATTTCAGCTGCCATACGGACATTACGATCCCCTACAGAGAACTGGATGAGATTGCAGCCGTTCTTCCTGACGGAAAGCGCATTATGGTGATAGAGAAAGGAAGGTTTGCTGTAAAGGGAGCCGAGGCTCTGAACGAACCGCTGAATTCCTGCGGACAGTAAAGAATGGCAGGGACGTCGAATGGAGAATACAGAAGTAAAAACAGAAGATAATTTATATTTTCTCGTGCGCCATCCGTATGATGAGGAGGAAATCAGGAAACTGGCAGGAAAGACCATGAGAGCGGCCTTGTCCAGCAAAAAGAGTTTTACGGTAAAGAATACGGTTTCATGGATATTTATAGGTCTAATCCTGATGGGATTTCTTCTGAAAAAAGGACTGTTGGAATGGGTGCCTTACCAGGCCAGATACCTTACGATCGCCTTGTTTGGAGCGGCAGGAATAGTCGCAGGAAGGGTGCTTATATATATTCTGGTGATGATTACGGTTAGGAGGAATCTGAAGAAAAACGAAGGCAGGGATACGTGGCTGGAATTTTATGGAGACCGGCTGGTAATCCGAGGCACCGAATCGGCAGAGATTCCTTACCGTATTTTAAAGGCAGTCAGGGAAACTGAAGCTGGTTATCTCCTGGAAAAGAAAGAGGGAAAGGGAGTTCTTGTAAAGAAGGACGGATTTATTGAGGGACTGCCGGAACAGCTGCCGGAATTTTTGAATGAGGCGATGGTAACGTGCTCAGGGCGGCCGGAAAAAGTCAGACAGGATTTTCATGGTGAGAGTGAGCGGTTCCAGGCCGTTACCGTCTGGTCCGAGCGCATTTGCATAAATGCCGCCGTCGCAGAAGTGAAATACCGTAAAAAGAAAAGGAATGCATTTGCAAAATATTTTTTATCTATATTTATGTTTGTATTTACAGCCGCGCTAATTTTCCTGGTGGAAGGATTTACGGTACAAGGCGTTCTGATCATAATTGTGATCAATGCAATTATGATTCCGCTGATCTTGCTGGTTCAATACCTCTCGTTTAAGAACGGACAAAGAGCGGACGAGAAAAAAATTAGAAAATCAGGTCTTAAAATGTGGAAGACCATTCAGCAAAGCGGGGAAATACGCCCGGCTGAATCGGAGGCAAGGTTTTTTGATGAGGAATATCTGATTGCAGAAGGAGAAACGGTTTATCACCGGGACTACGGGCAGATCAAAGGCCTTTATGAGACGGGTGACTGTCTGTATCTGGAGTATTCAGGCATCATACCGAGGGAGCTCATTGATAAAAAAGGAATCACCGGCGGACAGACAGAAGAGCTGAAACAGTTTTTGGAAGAAACATGCGGAAAGAAGTTTCAATATCTGGATATGCCGAAGAGCAGGCGGAATGAATGGATACACGGGTCAAAAACTTTCTATTGACTTCATAAAGAAAACCCTGTATCATTACATATAAGTAAATGTTAGCTAATCTTGCCTTCTTATAAGCTGAACTAATGATAAAAAAGGGCACAGATTATAATAAACAATGAACTATTCAACGAGAGAAAAGGAGAGACATACGATGGCAAAAGTAGGTATTGTTATGGGAAGCGATTCTGATATGCCTGTAATGGCACAGGCAGCAGCAATTCTGGAAAAACTGGGTGTTGATTTTGAAATGACAGTTATTTCCGCACACAGAGAGCCGGACGTATTTTTTGAATATGCAAAGTCAGCAGAGGAAAAGGGATTTAAGGTTATGATCGCAGGCGCCGGCAAGGCAGCGCATCTGCCTGGAATGTGCGCCGCTCTGTTCCCGATGCCGGTTATTGGAATTCCGATGAAGACATCTGACCTGGGCGGAGTAGACTCTCTGTATTCAATCGTACAGATGCCGTCCGGAATTCCGGTAGCAACGGTTGCGATCAACGGCGGTATGAATGCGGGAATTTTGGCAGCCAAGATTCTGGCGACGTCCGATCCGGAACTTCTGGAAAGACTGAAAAACTATTCTGAAGAAATGAAGAACGATGTGGTAAAGAAAGCAGATAAGCTGGAAGAAATCGGATACAAAGCATATCTGGAACAGATGAAAAAGTAATGCAGTGAACATATAAGATAGAAATACGGAAGCAGGAAGCCGAGGAGGACATATGGATTACAAGAAAGCCGGAGTAGATATTGAAGCAGGTTATAAATCAGTAGAACTTATGAAAGATTTTGTAAAGAGCACCATGAGGCCGGAAGTCATGGGAGGAATCGGAGGATTCTCAGGCGCATTCAATGCAGCAGCGTTTAAGAATATGGAAGAGCCTGTGCTCCTTTCCGGTACGGATGGAGTCGGCACAAAGCTGAAACTGGCCTTTGTTATGGACAAACACGATACGGTAGGCATCGACTGTGTTGCCATGTGTGTCAATGATGTGGCATGCGCAGGCGGAGAGCCTTTATTCTTCCTGGATTATATCGCGTGCGGCAAGAACTTTCCGGAAAAGATCGCTACAATTGTAAAGGGCGTAGCGGATGGCTGCAGGCAGTCGGAGGCAGCGCTTGTTGGCGGAGAGACGGCTGAGATGCCGGGCTTTTATCCGGAAGATGAGTACGATCTGGCAGGCTTTTCCGTAGGCGTTGTGGACAAAAAGGACCTGATTACAGGCGAGAATCTGGCGTCCGGCGACGTTTTGATCGGAATGGCATCTTCAGGCGTGCACAGCAACGGGTTCTCCCTTGTCAGAAAAGTGTTTGAAAAAGAATTGACAAAAGAAGGGCTGAATACGTATTACAATGAGCTGGGCAAGACTCTGGGAGAAGCGCTGCTCGCTCCTACAAAAATTTACGTAAAGGCGCTTAAATCCATTAAAAAAGCAGGCGTAACCGTAAAAGCATGCAGCCACATCACAGGCGGCGGCTTCTATGAAAATGTACCGCGTATGCTGAAGGACGGCATGCATGCTGTGATTAAAAAGGACAGTTATGAAGTTCCTGCTATTTTCCGCATGCTGGCTGAAAAAGGCGAAATTGCAGAAGAAATGATGTATAATACGTATAATATGGGAATCGGCATGATCGTTGCCGTAGATCCGGCAGATGTGGAAACGACGCTGGAAGCAGTAAAGGCGGCGGGAGAGACGCCATATGTGATCGGTTCGGTTGAAGAAGGAGAAAAGGGAGTGACCTTATGCTGAGAATCGGTGTAATGGTTTCCGGCGGAGGAACGAACCTTCAGGCTGTTCTGGATGGGATTGACAACGGCAGCATTACAAATGCAGAAGTATCCGTTGTAATCAGCAATAATCCGGGCGCTTATGCGTTAGAGCGGGCGAAGCAGCATGGAATTGAAGCCGTATGCGTTTCCCCGAAATCATTTCCGGACAGGGAGGCATTTAACGAAGCCTTTCTCGAAAAGGTAAACGAATACCGCCCGGATCTGATCGTACTGGCAGGATTTCTTGTGACGATTCCTCCAAAGATGATTAAAGAATACAGAAACCGTATTATAAATATTCATCCGTCACTGATTCCCTCTTTCTGCGGCGTTGGCTATTATGGACTGAAAGTCCACGAAGCCGCGCTGAAAAGAGGGGTCAAGGTGACGGGAGCTACAGTTCATTATGTGGATGAGGGAGTCGATTCCGGCCCGATCATCCTGCAGAAGGCTGTGGAGGTACTGCCGGGAGACACTCCGGAGGTACTGCAGAGAAGAGTGATGGAACAGGCGGAATGGAAGCTTCTTCCCGAGGCGATCCGGATGATTGCAGACGGCCTGATATAAAACAGATAAGCAGTTACATACAGCCGCCGGAGATATCCTGGCGGCTGGAAGTGTTCAATGTACATAAATAGGAGGCAGGAAACCATGAAAGTATTAATCGTAGGCGGCGGCGGAAGAGAACACGCAATCGCATGGAAGGTGGCCCAGAGCCCAAAGGTTGACAAGATTTACTGTGCGCCTGGAAACGGCGGGATTGCCGAATGCGCCGAATGTGTGAATATCGGTGCAATGGAGTTCGAGAAGCTGGCGGCATTTGCCAAAGAAAAGGGAATCGATCTGACGATTGTAGGTATGGATGATCCGCTGGTTGGCGGAATTGTCGATGTTTTTGAAAAAGAAGGGCTGCGTGTATTCGGACCGAGAAAGAACGCGGCTATCCTGGAAGGATCAAAAGCTTTTTCTAAAGATTTGATGAAGAAATATGATATTCCTACAGCTGCATATGAGACGTTTGATACTCCCGAACAGGCGCTCGCATATCTGGAAACGGCCAAGATGCCGATCGTACTGAAGGCCGACGGACTGGCTCTTGGAAAGGGCGTTCTGATCTGCAGCACTCTGGAAGAGGCCAAGGCAGGGGTAAAGACTCTGATGATGGACAAGCAGTTCGGCTCAGCGGGAGATGAGATCGTTATTGAAGAATTCATGACGGGACGCGAGGTTTCCGTGCTGTCCTTTGTAGATGGGAATACAATAAAAATCATGACTTCTGCCCAGGATCATAAGAGGGCAAAGGATGGGGACCAGGGACTGAATACCGGAGGAATGGGAACCTTTTCCCCGAGTCCCTTCTATACGGAAGAGGTGGATCAGTTCTGCCGTGAACACGTATATCAGAAAACCATCGATGCGATGAAGGCGGAAGGCAGGACGTTTAAAGGAATTATATTCTTCGGTCTTATGCTGACAGAGGAAGGTCCAAAGGTGCTGGAATACAATGCCCGCTTTGGCGATCCGGAAACGCAGGTTGTGCTTCCGAGAATGAAAAATGATATCGTGGAAGTTTTTGAGGCATGTGTGGACGGAACGCTGGACCAGATTGAACTGGAATTTGACGACAACGCAGCCGTATGTGTGGTGCTGGCTTCCGACGGATACCCGGAGCATTATGAGAAGGGATTTGAGATCACGGGCTTTGAGGCTTTCAAAGGAAAAGACGACTACTTCGTATTCCACGCAGGTACAAAGCTGGATGATAAAGGACGCATTCACACCAACGGCGGCCGCGTCCTGGGCGTAACAGCTACAGGTTCCGACTTGAAGGAGGCCAGAAAGAAAGCGTATGAAGCGACAGAATGGCTTTCGTTTGAGAATAAGTATATGAGACATGATATTGGAAAGGCAATTGACGAGATGATTGGATGAAATAGATATTTTATGGACAGCTGTGTTCTGATGAGCATGGCTGTCTTTTTTGTATATTGTGTAAAGTTCGCATCAGCAGCCAAAGCCACTTAGTAACATGACTACAATTATAGGACCGAGTGGAAATTCTCCGGGTGCAACAGAACCAATCAGTTTTGAACTGTATTACCGGGAGGCACCAAATACAACGCCAATAACTTATGAATTAATATTGCATTGGACAGAAATATGCGGCCTTATGTAAAGGAAGAGCGACTAAGATTCAAAGTAAACGGAATCGGCCGGCCAAGATCGCTGCTTTATCTACAAAACGGCGTGGGATATGCAGTCGAAGGGGATAAAGGAGGTAGAAATGATTTTATGAAAACCTTAAAGGACATCCAAACAAAGATTCCTGGAACTTTGAAACTATTTGCCTATTATACAGTAAGCAGCTTTTTGTAACTACTCATAGTCCTTTTTTCGTCAATTCTTTAATGCCGGAAGATGTATGGGGTTTTTCAAATGATTTGCGGATAGACCTGTGTGGATTTGATAAAAGTTTGCGTGGAATAAAAGCAGCCATCTTTATTGTACTGGATAATGATAAAAGGGAGACGGAGGTATTTAGGAAGCACTACTCACTTATTTTCCGGCAGAAGACTGTCGGACGTATTGCGGCTAGGTGATTGTAAATTGATGATTACGATTTGATGAAATTGTGGTATACTGAAAAAATAAAGGGATAATGAGAAGGAACACTGGCTGAGAATTTTATCAACACAGTTCACTTAAAGGACGGCATGCTCCCGCCTGTAATAGACGTGGAGTATTATGGGGATAAGAAAAATAATCCTCCCGGCCTTTTAGAGGTGCAGGAGCAGCTGAAGATCATGTTGGATAAGGTAGAAGAAAGAGCATTATCATGTGACTCCTGTGATCTATACAACGGAAGAAGTATGGGATACATATATTAAGGGGAGTTTTAGTGGGATGGAAAACGGTTCTAAAAACTGGTTTCCCCCTGCAACCATCATTTTACCCACCCATTAAATAATATATCATGACCACTACGCGGTCATGAGCCTCCGGCGGAATTTAGCGCCCGGCTTTCTTCGGTGAACGCAGAAACTGGTATGCGCGTGATATAATGGTCATTTTATGGTCATTATATCATGCATGATGGGAGGCTATATATAAAAAAGTGGATAAGGAGGCAGTGAAAATGAAGAGAAAAAAATTATTAATGTTTATTGCCATTGGCGTATTTTTGACGTTTTTCAGCATGGCAGTATACGCTGCAGAACAGGAACCTATAACGGGCAGTTATCACGCGGCCGACAATGGAGTCCGTCTGAACAGGGAAGAGCCCTCGGAAGGATATGATCCGGTTAAGGTGACGAGATTAGAGGTGCAGAAGCAGGATAATACATATAACTGGTGCTGAGCTTAGAAACGTTAAAATGGTCGGGAGAAGCATATGCGTCGGTAGACGGCCTGACCGGAAATAATGAATTTAGGGCAACGATTAAAGAAAGCCCGTTGGATCAATTGCCGGTGGGCACGAGCGTCTTGTTTACGAATGCAGGCGAAGGAACAATCGATCTTAGAAAGATTGATATAGCGGATGGCACAATCCTTTACGGTGGTAATTATAAGAAGGCTGTATACAGTGTAGACAGAAATCTTGGCGCCATGATGACCAGAGAAGAGGCATATGAAATTATTGATTATTATCTGAATTCCAATCAGGTAAGCGGTTACTGGCAGATGGACGAGGACGGCAATCAATCGGTTTTAACGGTATGGGAACACTGGCCTACGGGTTCAAAAGGAAAAATAACGATGGATCTGTTTTTGGGCAATTGTTATGAAGAGGCGCCTTATTGGGGAGTCGGTCTTCCATACTCCGATATTCCGCTGGAGAAAACTCTGTTATTTAACGCCTATGATTACTGCAGCCAGCTGAGGAGCAGGTAGGTTATCGCTGAAGGCGGTGGCCTGTACCAGTTAAAGAGAGCAACAGGAGAGAAGTTATGCCAAATATTATTAAGATAACTGATTTTTCTGCTCAGGAGCTGGATGTCTATGCCAGGCTGACGGAAAACCAGCTGTTAAACCGCCATGAACCGGAAAAAGGGATGTTCATTGCGGAAAGTCCGAAAGTCATAGAACGTGCGCTGGACGCCGGTTGTGTTCCCATATCCATGTTGATGGAGCAGAAACATGTGGAAAGCCAGGCCAGAGAGCTGATTGCCAGATGCGGCCAGATTCCTATTTACACGGCGGAATTTGACGTGCTTACACAGCTTACGGGGTTTCATTTGACACGGGGGCTGCTGTGCGCCATGAACCGCCCGTCTCTTCCGTCCGTGGAAGAAGTCTGTGCGGAGGCGCGCAGGATTGCAGTGTTGGAAAATATTATGAATCCGACAAATATTGGAGCAGTTTTCCGGTCAGCCGCCGCGCTTAACATGGACGGTATATTATTGACGCCTGCCTGCAGCAATCCGTTGTACCGCCGCGCGGTAAGGGTGAGTATGGGAACGGTTTTTCAGATTCCGTGGACGTTTTTGAGCGATCAGCCGGCCTGGCCGCGGCAGGGAATCGGCCTGCTGCATAATCTTGGCTTTAAAACTGCAGCAATGGCTTTAAATGACGATTCTATATCGATTGATGATCCTGTGCTGGCTGCAGAGGAAAAGCTGGCGGTTGTCCTTGGTACGGAAGGAGACGGACTGGCGCCGGATACGATTGCATGCTGTGACTATACGGTCCGCATTCCCATGGCACACGGGGTGGATTCGCTGAATGTCGCGGCTGCGAGCGCCGTGGCATTCTGGCAGCTGGGACTTAACCGTAAATAATAAAGTAAAATAACGAGGGTGTTGCAAAAGTCGAATCCGCATTGCCGTCGATACCAGATTTCGTTCCAGGCAGTGGCCAAGTCACTACATCTGGTATCGGCGGCAATGCTCTATTCCTTTTTGCAACATCCTCGTCTTCAATAAAAGAGGATGCAGTAAAACCGGCCGCATCTTCTTTTTCATGTCTTCTATAATTCTGAATAATTTTCTTCTGATACCTTTTCTAAGCTCCTTTTGTCAGATCTTTCACGCTGGCCCGGACCACGAGCCTTCCGGTGATCTGGGTTTTAACCGGCATGAACCTGGAATCCTCGATCAGCTGAAGCAATTGAAGCACCGACTGTTTTCCCATGATATTTCTTTGCACATGAATCGTGGTAAGCGTCGGGGAACTGATAGAGGAATAAGGGATGTCGTCAAATCCGATCAGGGAGACGTCCTGGGGAATTTTATAACCCATTCCCTTAAGCGCCTTTATGGCTCCCAGAGCGATCGTATCATTTTCGGCGAAAAAGCAGGATGGAAGCGCAGGCTTTTTCTCCAGAACTTTGACAAAATCATCGTGTGCACCGAGCATGGTAGGCTTTAGCCGAAATTCGTTTTCACTGTGAAACTGCAGTCCAAGTTCCTTAACGTATTTAATAAAAGCCTGATACCGTTCGGCAAAGTTCTCTGTTACCGTGTCGCTGCCTAAATAACCAAGTTCCGTATGGCCGCATTCTCTGCAGTACTGAAGGGCCATATATACATTTTCCGCATTGTTCATACATACGCTGCTGCAGCGATAGTTGGGAACGGTATTGTCCACGACGACGAACGGTATGGGGATCGAGTCGAGATAAGGAAATTCGTCTTCCATGACCTCCGTTGCAATCAGTATAACTCCGCAGTATTTGCTGTAATCTATGGATGCGAGCACAGATTTCAGAGATGTTTTCGCTACGGTCATGGTCATGCCGAGATGCTCAGCACGGAGTTGTTCTTCAATGGAATCAATAATCATGGAAATAAATCCCTGGTTCTCTTCTACAAACATACCGCTTTTCCAGTACTTCATTAAAAGGACGTTGCTTACATTTTTCGATTTGCGGGTGGACGGCGTGTATTCATAAAGCTTCACTGCATCCAGCACCTTCTGACGGGTTTCCTCGCAAATCCCCTTTTTTCCGTTTAAAACAAGGGAAATGGTCGAGGGTGAAACTCCGATCAGCTTAGCGAGCTCTCTGATGGTCATACAGCTCCTCCGATTTCCGGATTGTAAAAACGGACATCTTAAACGCCCTTAAACAATCCTGATATTTTACTAATCATACGATATAAAAAGTATAGCACAGACAAAAATCAGAGTCAACTTTTTACTGTCGAAAACATATGTTTAATAAACAAAATGCGGCAAAAAACGATTTCCTCTAAAAAGAATTCGAAATTGTATATATAAAATGCATAATAAAAACAGATTTGTAATATGATTAATAGTAAAATTGATGAAAAAACATTGACATTTTCAAAAAAAGGTTGTAATATTTAGTTAAACGCAGACAGGGCGAAGTTAATGATGTTTAATAAACAAAAAATAAATAAACAAGGAGGAAAAGGTAGATGAGAAAAATGAAAAAAGTGGTCAGTGTGATGGCAGCGGTAGCTATGACAGCATCATTGCTGGCAGGATGCGGCGGATCAGGAGGTTCAGGAAGTACGACGGCTGCTGAGACCAAGGCAGAAGAGACTAAGGCTGCAGAATCGAAAGCAGAAGAGACCAAGGCAGAGGCTGCTGGTGAAAAGGATAATGCGGCAGCAGCAGAGAACCCGGTAGCAGGCAAGAAGGTAGCGTATATCATGCAGCTGCCGTCAGCAACTATTTTCCAGATGTGGAAAGATTCCTGTGCAGAACTTTGTGAAGCACTGGATGTTAAATTTGATTTCTTCTTCTGTGACGGCGATTCTAACAAGTGGCAGGATACGATCCGTACATGTGCGTCGGCAGGTTATGACGGCTTGCTCGTCAGCCATGGCAACCAGGACGGCTCTTATGTATCCTGAAGGAAATCACAGAGCAGTATCCGGATCTGAAGATCGTTACATTTGATACACAGTTCTATGCGGACGGCGAGTATCAGAAACTTCCTGGCGTTACACAGATGTTCCAGCAGGATAAATCCCTTGTAACCGTTCTTCTCGACCAGATGATCGAAGAATACGGTGAAGGCGTCCGCCTGATTAAGGTTTGGAGAGGACCGAACTACAACAGCCCGTTTGACCGCCGTGAAGTAGGCTGGAAAGAATATGAAGAAGCAGGAAAGATTAAGACAGTAGGCGAGGTACAGCCGCTTCAGGATTCCGTTGATTCTGCAAACACAGTTACGGCTGCTTATCTGCAGGGCGTAAAGCGTGAAGATGTGGATGGAATTATCGCTTATTACGATATGTATGGCCAGGGCGTATACAACGCTATTATTGAGAACGACAACTTCAACGGCAAGAACGGCGACGCACTGCCGATGGCGTCTGTTGATATCGATCCTGTTGACGTAACAAACATGCTGACCCGTCCTGACATCTGGAGTGCGGCAGGTACAACTGACTGGACCATGAACGGCGAGATCGGAATGCGTATCCTGATGCTGCAGCTTGCAGACCAGTACGACAAGATTTATGATCCGGCAACCCAGAAGAGCGGTGTGGACGTAGTCGAGGTTCCAGGTACCGCAATTAAGGCTGACGCGCTCAAGGAAGATTCTACAGTAGAGAATTTAGGTACTATCGCAGGAGAAACATACGGAAATCTTGATTATCTGTCTGAAGCAGACTGGATGCCAAAGGATTTGATTCACAAATAAGCTGACTGCTTAAAACGAGGTTCGCTTTTGAACACAAAACCACAGGCAATCGTTTTTTGAAGGAAAGCGCCGGGTTTTGCCCGGCGCTTCTTCTATTCAATTAGAATAAAACGCTCCGCAAGGAGCAATCATCTTATAGATTTTATCACGGAAAAGAGGGACTCCATGGATAGAATAAAGCTTGAAACGAAACATGTTTCCATTGAATTCCCCGGTGTCAAGGCGCTTGACGACATCAATTTTGAAGTATCAACCGGCGAGATTCGTGCAGTCGTTGGAGCCAACGGCGCAGGAAAATCAACATTAATGAAGGTATTGGCGGGCGCCAATCCTACCTATACCGGAGAGGTGCTGCTCAATGGCAGTAAAGTGGAAGTCCGGACGCCGGTGGATGCCAAAAAACTGGGGGTTCAGATTGTTTATCAGGAAGTGGATACGGCACTGTATCCTACGTTATCGGTAGCAGAGAATATTGTCCAGAACGATATGGTCATGGGTAAGAGCGGCTATATCGTAAATTGGAAAAATGCATATAAGCAGGGGCGTGCAGCATTAGACAGACTGCATATCGGACGGGATCAGGTTGACGAGCGTGAGCTGGTACAGAATCTGTCTCTGGCACAGAAACAGATGGTGCTGATCGCCAAAGCCATACAGTCACAGTGCAGCTTTCTGATTCTGGATGAACCGACAGCGCCTCTCAGCAATACCGAGACGGAAGAGTTGTTCCGGGTTGTACGGCACCTGCACGAGACGGAAAATATCGCCATCCTGTTCATATCCCACCGTTTAAATGAAATTCTGGATATCTGCGAGAACTATACGGTCATGCGTAACGGTCAGCTGATTGACAACACGCCGATTACGAAGCAGACGACTACCAGGGAAATCGTGGAAAAGATGCTCGGACGTTCCTTCGAAGAAAACTTTCCAAAGGAAGCGTGCCAAATCGGAGATACGCTGTTTAAGACAGAACATCTGTCCGGTGCGGATGGAAAAGTGAAGGATGTTTCGATTCATGTAAGAAGAGGCGAGGTAGTAGGCATAGCCGGCCTGGTCGGCGCAGGAAAATCGGAGCTCTGTAAGACGCTCTTTGGCGCATATAAGAAGACAGGCGGAAAAATAATACTGAATGACAAGGAACTTAAAATATCCAATCCTTCCGGCGCGGTGAAATACCGCATGGCTCTGGTACCGGAGGAACGGCGTAAAGAAGGCGTTCTTGTAAATGAAAGCGTCAGCTTTAATTTATCGGCGGCGTGCCTTTCAAAATTCTGCACAGGATCGTTCATCCGCAGACGGCAGGTCGTTAAGAACGCAGAAAAATTCGTAAAGGACTTGGGAATTTCAACACCTACGGTAAGGCAGCAGGTCAAAAATCTTTCCGGCGGGAACCAGCAGAAGGTGGCTGTAGGAAAGTGGCTGGCAGCAGACTGTGATGTTTATATTTTTGATGAGCCTACAAAAGGAGTCGATGTAGGCGCAAAACAGGATATTTTTCATTTGATTAATGAAATTGCCAAAAAGGGCAATTGTGTTATTTACGCTTCCTGTGAGAACTCAGAACTGCTGTCTCTGACGGACCGCATGTACGTGATGTATAACGGAGAGGTAATGGCAGAACTGGAAACTGAAAAAGCCACAGAAGATGAAATCATGTACTACTCTGTCGGTGGAGAAAAAAATAAAAAACCGAATTTATAGACTGGAGGAATGCTGTAGCTATGAAAAGTCGTACAAGTGTTAAAAAATTTTTAGTGGATTGGGCCGCAGTCCTGGCACTGCTGGTTTGCTTTGTATCATTTACGGCGATCAAGGGCGGCTCCTTTATGTCAGGGAGCAATATGGTCAACATACTCAGGGCGATGGCTATCAATACGGTATTTGGAATCGCAGCGACCATCACCATGGCTCCTGACGGATTTGACATGTCTGCCGGTACGCTGGCCAGCTGTTCGGCATACGTATTTGTGTCTGCTTATCTTTGGCTTGGACAGTCATTAGGCATGTCAATTATTATTTGTATTCTGGTAACGCTGGTCATGTATCAGCTCACCATGTTCCTGATTCTTGTCTGCAAGATTCCGGATATGCTCGCAACATGTGCTCTGATGTTTGTCCATCAGGGAATCGGCCAGTGGTACATAGGCGGAGGCGCCGTATCTACAGGAATGAAGACTTCTTGGGGAGCAGCACCTGCCCGCACCGCTCTTTCAGAATCATTTTCAGCAATCGGACGTGCGCCGTGGATTATCATTATTATGCTGGGTTGTGTGTTTGCAGCATATCTGTTTCTGAATTTTACAAAACACGGACGTTATCTCTATGCGATGGGTGGAAATAAGGAAGCGGCAAGGCTTTCCGGTATTGATGTAAAGAAATATCGTTATCTTGCCGGTATGATTACGGCTGTATTTATTGCAATAGGCGGTATTCTGGTCGCATCCAGAGGCAGCTCCGCACAGGTTATGTGTTGTGACAACTACCTGATGCCTTCTCTGGCCGCTGTTTTCGTTGGACGTACCGTAGGCGGTGCGGAAAAACCTAACGCGCTGGGGACAATGATCGGCGCTATGCTGGTATCCACACTGGAGAACGGACTTACGATCTGTGCAGTTCCATTCTATGTTCTGCCGGCAGTAAAAGGCGCGGTTCTGGCGCTTGCCTGATCGCAGCATACGCATCTAAGAAAGAAAACTAAGAGTTCAGGAGGAATAGAAGAAATGTCAAGATTTGATCATTATTTTCAGATGGATGTAAACGATGTTATTGAGTATACGCTGGAAAAAGCGACGGAGATCCCGTGGGACCGTGATTCCATGGAGGCGCTCGTGCCTAGTTCCCACGGAAATCTAAACTATGTGTATCAGGTATGGGACGGAAAAGGACATTCCATCTATATTAAACAGGCAGGAACAGAGGCGAGAATTTCCAAGGATATGAAGCCGTCCAGGGACAGAAACCGCCTGGAATCCGAAATCATTATGCTGGAAGATCAGTTTGCGCCGGGAATGGTGCCGCGTATCTATTTCTTCGACACCATTATGTGTGCCTGTGGAATGGAAGACTGCTCCGACTATGCCGTCATGCGCGATGCGATGATGAGACATGAAACCTTCCCGCGGTTTGCAGATGATATTTCCACATTTATGGTTAACACGCTGCTTTTAAGCAGTGACGTCGTTATGGATCATAAGGAGAAAAAAGAACTGGTAAAGAAATTTATCTCTCCTGACCTCTGCGATATTACGGAAAAACTGGTTCTGATGGAGCCGTATAACGACTTGAATAAAAGAAACAATGTATATGAACCGAACGCTGATTTTGTGAAAAAGGAACTTTATGAGGATGAGGCGCTGCATTTGGAAGTGGCGAAGCTGAAATTCAAGTTTATGACGGACGCCCAGGCTCTGATGCAGGGAGATTTACATACAGGCTCCATCTTTATCCGCCAGGACGCTACCAAGGTGTTTGACTCTGAATTTGGCACATACGCACCGATGGGATATGATATTGGCAACGTTATCGCAAACCTGATTTTTGCGTATGATCACGGCCTTTCCACGGATGATGAGCCGTTCTGCGGCTGGATTCTCGATACCATCGAGCAGACGGTAGATCTCTTCGTTGAAAAGTTCAATAAAAAGTATGATGAGGCAGTAAAGGAACCGATGGCTAAGGTGCCGGGATTCAAGGAATGGTATCTGGACGGCATTCTGAGAGATACGGCCGGATATGCAGGAACAGAGTTGCACCGCAGAACCGTAGGCATGGCAAACGTCGTGGACGTGACTACAATCGCAGATGAGAAAAAACGCCTTCTTGCAGAGAGAATCAATATCTTCGCAGGAAAGGATTATATCATGAATCAGAGTTCCTTCCGGACGGGTGCAGATTATGTGGCAGCAGTGAAGAGAGCGAAGGAAGCAGCACAGGCGACCATTTGATAGAATAGAAGGAGGCGAAAGCCATGACTGTAGACGAATTTTTTGATGAAGTGATTACTGTCCGGATGAAAGAGGATAAAAGTGCACTGGATATTATTGACCAGACGCTTCTCCCCGGCACCATAAAGAGAATCAATATCAGCACGAAAGAAGAAATCTGGGAAGCAATTAAGAAATTAAGGGTCAGAGGAGCGCCGGCCATCGGCGCGGCGGCGGCCTATGGAATCGCCCTGCTGGCTTTCCGTATCCAGGCAGATCAGTATGACGGATTTTATGCAGAGTTTAAAGAACTGAAGGACTATCTGGCATCTTCCAGGCCGACGGCAGTCAATCTGTTCTGGGCTCTGAACCGCATGGATCATACGGTATCGGCCAATAAAGATCAGCCGGTTGACAGAATCAAGGAGATTCTGTTTGACGAGGCGGAGAAAATCCGTGAGGAGGATGTCCAGATCAGCCGCAGCATAGGAGAAATTGGATTTGGGCTGTTAGAGGAACTGAAAAAGGACGGAAAAGAGATTGGAATCCTGACTCATTGCAACGCCGGTACGCTGGCTACCGCAAAGTACGGCACTGCAACGGCCCCCATGTATATTGCCCTTGAGAAAGGCTGGCCGGGAACAGCGATGCACGTCTACTGTGACGAGACAAGGCCGCTTCTGCAGGGAGCGCGTTTGACTTCCTTCGAGCTGTATAATGCAGGAATTACAACCACTCTGCAGTGCGACAATATGGCCTCTATTTTAATGAAGTCAGGGAAGATTGACATTATATTCGTAGGCTGTGACCGTGTTGCTAAGAACGGAGATGCAGCGAATAAGATTGGAACAAGTGGTGTAGCGATTCTGGCGAAACATTATGGAATTCCATTCTATGTATGTGCTCCGAGTTCTACCATCGATCTGGAAACACCTACCGGCGATCAGATTCCGATTGAGATGCGCAATCCGGATGAAGTGACGGAAATGTGGTATAAAGAGCGCATGGCTCCGGAAGGCATCAATGTATTCAACCCCGCATTTGATGTGACTGATCATTCTCTGATTACAGGTATTATTACGGAGAAAGGCATGTGTCACGCACCGTTTGACAAAGCGTTTGAAGCTCTTGGAATAGGGAGGTGATCATATGTTGAAGGGAGTGCCTGCAGTCATTTCCCCTGAACTTTTAAAAGTGCTGCATGAGATGGGGCATGGAGACACACTGGTCATTGGAGACGGCAACTTTCCTGCGGCTTCGATTGCCGCCGCGGATCACCATATCAATATCCGCTGCGACGGTCACCGCGTAACCGAGATGCTAGACGCGATTCTGCAGCTGTTTCCTCTGGACGGATTTGTAGAAAAGCCGGTTACAATTATGGATAAGATGGAGATGCATCGTGACCTGGAGTGTCCCGTATGGGATGAGTTTAAAGATATTGTGGCAAAATATGATGAGCGTGGTGCAGATGCAGTTGGTTTTACGGATCGTTTTTCCTTTTACGACGTGGCCAAAAAAGCTTATGCAGTCGTATCTACCTCGGAAACGGCACTTTATGCGTGTATCATCATACAAAAGGGCTGCCTGTGAGAGCAGAACGATCTGGAGGTATGAACTATGCTTGAATTATTAAAAGAAAAAGTAGTTGCAGCGGCAAAAGAAGCGGACCGTCTTGGCATGTGCAAGCACAAATCCGGAAATTTCAGCATTTATGACCCGGATACAGGCTATGTTGTCATTACACCAAGTGGCGTGGCACGGGAAGTGCTGGCCGCAGAACACATCTGTGTTATGGATCTGGACGGGAAAGTGATTGAACGCAGTGCGGATGTAAAGCCTTCCAGCGAGGCGATGATGCATCTGTACATCTATAAAGAACGAACAGACCTGCGGGCAATCGTACATACCCATGCCTGCTATTCCACGGCATTTGCCATTATGAATAAGCCGATCCCGCCGATTGTATATGAGTGTGCATATTTAGGGGCAACGGGAACAGTTCCCGTGGCTCCTTACGGGCGGGCCGGTACGGTGGATTTAGCGGAGAAAGTAGCTGCGGTGATGAAAGAATATGACTGCTGTCTGATGGAAAGCCATGGCGCGATTGCTGCTGATGGGACGATGGACGGAGCATTCCTGAAAGCACAGTATGTAGAAGAAATCGCAGAGATGTATTATATTACACTTGCGGCAGGAAATGGAGCAGAGCCGCAAGCCCTGCCTGTTGAAGAACTGCAGAAATGGGCTTATCCGAAGGAAATCATTCTTTAAGGAGGATATTTATGAAAAAAATTATTAATGCTCCTGAAAATTATACGGACGATATGCTTCGGGGTATTTACGCTGCACATCCGGATATGGTAAAATATGTGGAGGATGACCTTCGCTGCTACTGCACGGCAAAGAAAAAGCCTGGTAAGGTTGCAATTATCACAGGCGGCGGAACAGGACACCTGCCTTTATTCCTTGGTTATGTAGGAGAAAACCTGCTGGATGGCTGCGGGGTAGGAGGTGTATTCCAGTCGCCGTCTTCGGAACAAATCTATAACGTCGCGAAAGAAGTAGAGGCAGGCGCGGGAATTCTCTTCCTGTACGGCAATTATACGGGCGACATTATGAATTTTGATATGGCTGCGGAGATGCTGGAAATGGATGATATTCAAACGGCCAGCATCGTCGGAGCGGATGACGTGCTTTCTAACAAAGAGGCCGGTGTCCGCCGCGGTGTGGCAGGAATCTTTTTTATGTATAAGTGCGCCGGTGCCAGGGCAGCGGAAATGGGAACGCTGGATGAGGTCCTGGCTGCGGCAGAAAAGGCAAAACGAGGCACCCGTACGGTAGGCTTTGCGCTGACGCCATGTGTAATTCCGGAGATCGGCCACTCTAACTTCACTCTTGAAGAGGATGAGATGGCATTTGGCATGGGAATTCATGGAGAGCCAGGCGTGTGGAATGGCCCCGTGAAGACTGCGGATGAGTTGGCAGGAGAGGCGGTAGAGGAAATATTAAGCGACATGCCGCTGGGTTCCGGAGAAGAGGTCTGTGTGCTGATCAACGGCCTTGGAGCTACCAGCCAGGAAGAACTCTATATTTTGTCGGGAAGCGTAAGAAAGCTGCTGGACGAAAGAGGGATCGGAACTTACAGGACATTTGTAGGAGAATATGCAACCAGTATGGAAATGGCAGGTGCATCGATTACGATCTGCCGTATGGAAGATGAAGAAATGAAGAGGTGGATCGATCTGCCGGTTCATACACCTTTTTATACGCAGGTATAGTTTAAAATGGTTTGTAAAGGAGAGCGTTCACTATGGACAGCATAAGTTACAATGAGCTTCCGGAGCTTTTTCAGGGTGTGGCTGATTTATTTGCGGAGAAGAAAGATGAGCTCTGTGAGATGGATGCCAGAATGGGAGACGGTGATCTGGGCCTGACCATGCAAAAGGGCTATGGAGCGCTTCCGCAGCTGATCCGTGAGAATGGGGAGACTGGCAACATCGGAAAGACTCTGATGAAGGCGGGGATGAAGATGGCAGGTCTTGTCCCTTCGACGATGGGGACTCTGATGGCCAGCGGTATCATGGAAGGCGGCAGGGCTCTGGCGGGAAAGGAAGAAATCGGCCCCAAGGAAATGGCTGAATTTTTGACTGCTTTTGCACGCGGTATCCAAAAGCGAGGAAAATGCCAGCTTGGTGACCGCACGATCCTGGATTCTGTGGACGCCGGAGCCAGAAAAGCTGAGGCGGCCAGTCAAATGGGAGAGAATATAGCGGCAGTGATCCTTGCAGCAGCAGCCGGCGCGAAAGAAGGTGTGGAAGCAACAAAAGAAATGCTTCCTAAATACGGAAAGGCTGCGGTATTTTCGGCAAAAGCCAAAGGCGTACCAGACCAGGGAGCAGTAGCGGGACAGTATTTTTTCGAAGGTCTGGCAAAATATTTCGACAGATAACAGGTGAATGATATGAAAGTTTTGAATTTTGGCTCGTTGAATATCGATTATGTATACAGGGTAGACCACTTTGTAGGAAAAGGAGAGACGCTTTCCTCCAAATCACTTCAGATTTTTACTGGAGGCAAGGGGCTGAACCAGAGCGTGGCTCTCGGCCGGGCCGGCGCGGAGGTTTCCCATGCCGGATGTATCGGCCAGGATGGGCTTTTTCTTCTGGATGTTCTTCAGTCTGCCGGCGTGGATGTGAGCCATGTGGCGGTTCTGGAACAGATACGGTCCGGCAATGCGATTATCCAGAATAATGAAGAAGGAGACAACTGTATTCTCCTGTATGGAGGTGCGAATCAGGCGGTCACAAGAGAGCAGGTGGACCGGACCCTTATGGATTTCGCCGAAGGAGATTATCTGATTCTTCAGAATGAGATCAATGAACTTCCTTATATTGTGGACCGCGCTCATGAAAAGGGTATGATTATCGTGCTCAACCCGTCTCCGATGAACGAAAAAGTCCTTGAACTGCGGCTTGAAAAAATTGACTGGTTTATTTTAAATGAGATTGAAGCCGGACAGATTACCGGCGTGAGGGAACGTGATCCGGATCAGCTTATTACGGCGTTGCTGGAACAGTTTCCCGGAGCGAAAATTGTGCTCACTCTGGGAGGAGACGGTTCCTGCTATGCCGATCAGGAACGGAGAATCACACAGGAAATTTATCCGGTGGATACCGTAGATACGACTGCAGCAGGCGATACCTTTACAGGATTCTTTATGGCAGAGGTACTGCATGGCAGTTCCGTAGAGAATGCGCTGGATACTGCGGCAAAGGCGGCGGCCATTGCAGTGTCCCGTCAGGGGGCGGCGCCATCGATTCCGACAATGGAAGAAGTGGCTGGCTGGAAATGAGAATGTATATGTAAGAAGAATAGACAGAGAGGGTGCTGAAAAATACAGCCCCTCTTTTGCTTTGGGAGAAATTCCGACAGTCCTTAAGGGGCTTAATTGTTTGAAAGATAAGAGGATTGCATTTTGAGATATTAAGTGGTAGGATAAAGCATATCGAGTTTTGAACAGCTGGTGCCGCACGTCTGCTATTGGTCAGACTGGGGGTAAAAGGGAAACAGGTGAAAGTCCTGTGCGATCTCGTCACTGTAAGCCGGGAATGCATAACCTATGTCACAGACAGCCACTGATCCGATTGAAGGCGGTGACCTGTGCGCGGAGCGCACGGATATCGTTTGGATTGGGAAGGCGGTTATGCGTAAGGATCGGCAAGTCAGGAAACCTGCCGCTGTTGGTACAGGAATATAGTTCCAGATCACGAGTAATTGGTTGTGCCGATTTACGGTGTTTAAACCGCAGATTTCTGACTCAGACAGTAGCAGATCATACGTTTCATAACAGGATTTAAGATGGAAATGAAACGACGCCCTGTGCAGATAGGCATAAGGGGAATTTGATGCTGCACTTTTTTGCGTAAAACTGCCTGTTTTGGATCGGATCAGATCTGCTGGATATTCCTTTGCCTTTTATGAACCGGTATCGTGTTGCATAAAAAGGAGGAAAACATGATGAAAATGAGCAAACTGACAATCTTATTTGCAGCAGCAGCGCTGACGGCCGCGATGACGGCAGGATGTGCCGGCGGTAAAAAGGAAGAGTCTGCGGCAGTTGCAGCAGAAGAGACAGAAGCGGAGAAGGCAGAAGCAGAAAAGCCGAAATCAGAAGAAACAAGAGAAAAATCTGCGCCTGACGAAGCAGAAGAAAAAGGCGAAGAAAACTATGATACAGGCGATGCCGCTCTTGATAATGCCAGAAATCAGGATGGAATCGGCGAGAAAGAGCTTTTGGTAGTCAGCTTTGGCACCAGTTATAACGACAGCAGGCGGCTTACAGTAGGTGCGATCGAGGATGCGATGGAAAAGGCATTTCCTGATTTCTCAGTAAGAAGAGGGTTTACAAGCCAGATTATTATTGACCATATAAAATCAAGAGATCAAGTATCGATTGACAATGTGGAAGAGGCGCTTTGCCGTGCGGCAGATCATGCAGTTAAAACCCTTGTAATCCAGCCGACCCATCTGATGAACGGACTGGAATATACGGACCTTGTCAACGAAGTGGCGGAGTATTCCGACGCATTTGAAAGAGTTGCCGTAGGAGAACCGCTGCTTACAACTGATGATGATTTTAGAGCTGTTATTAAGGCGATTACGGAAGCGACCGCAGAGTATGACGATGGAGAGACTGCGATCTGCTTTATGGGACATGGTACGGAAGCGGAATCGAATCACGTATACACAAAAATGCAGGAAATGCTGAAGGAAGCAGGGTACGATCATTATTACATAGGTACGGTAGAAGCATCACCCGGCGTAGACGACGTCCTGGCTGCAGTTAAGGAAGGCGGATATAAGAGAGCAGTTCTGGAGCCTCTTATGATTGTTGCCGGCGATCACGCGAACAACGATATGGCGGGAGATGAAGAAGGCTCCTGGAAGACAGCGTTTGAAGCAGCAGGTTATGAAGTGACATGTCTGATCCGGGGACTCGGGGAGATGGAAGGAATTCAGCAGCTCTTCGTAGAGCATGCACAGGCTGCGATTGACAGTCTGGCAGAGTAAACTGTCCGGCAGCCAGCTTCTGATGAATCAATAAGAAAGAAAACAGGCGGTCGGGAAATTTTGCTGATCGCCTTTTTAAAGGTGAAATATATGCATAATACAAATAAAGGAATATTCATACTGCTGCTTGTTATGAGCCTGACAGCCGCGGGCTGCGGAATAAAAACACCGTCAGGAACACTGCCTGAGCCGGAACGCACGGCGGCGGATCAGTCATCTGCTGCAGAAACGGAGGAAAGTTCCTCGGCGGACAGGCAGGAGCCGGTTTACGGGAGTGATGTGAAAGACGGAGTATACAGCATAACGGTGGATTCCAGCTCCAGCATGTTTCGCATTACGTCATGTGAACTGACGGTAAGGGACGGTAAAATGAGCGCTGTGATGGCTATGAGCGGCACCGGCTACCTGAAGCTGTATATGGGAAAGGGAGAAGAGGCAGAAAGAGCTTCCGAAGAGGCGTGTATCCCGTATACACAGGCGGAGAATGGCAGCCATACGTTTGAAATACCGGTAGAAGCGCTGGACATGGAGATTGACTGCAGCGCATTCAGTAAAAAGAAGGAAAAATGGTATGATCGCGTGCTAATATTCCGTTCCGGTTCTCTCCCGCCTGAGGCCTTTAAAGATGGAAAAATTACGACTGCAAAAAGCCTGGAGCTGGAGGACGGTTTGTATACGGCAGAAGTCGCGTTGAAGGGCGGCTCCGGCAGGGCTTGTGTAGAATCTCCTGCGGCGATCAGGATAGAAGATGGAAATGCCTATGCAGTGATTATATGGGGCAGCTCAAATTATGACTATATGAAAGTGAATGGAGAGAAGTATGAACAGATGGGAACAGAAGGGAATTCTGCCTTTGAAATTCCTGTCGGCCGATTCGACTGGAACATGCCTGTGATCGCCGATACGATTGCAATGAGCCAGCCCCACGAAGTCGAATATACCATGGTTTTCGATTCCTCTACGCTGAAGAAGGCGGAGTGATATGGGGAAAGGTACTTTTTTAATGGCAATTGCAGCGGCGGCACTGGTGGCTGCAAATGTCTGGGGCTGTTCTGCCGGCGGGTCTGCCGCTGCAGATTCAGAAACTGGAAATAAACAGGTAGAGAGACAGGCAGGAAAAGAAAGCTGGAGTCAGCTGGAGATAGATCACAGCATGGCGCTTGCCTATGCAGATCAGTTTTCAGTGGATTATTATGACGGCGGCTTTGCGATGATTACAATAAAGGATAGCGGGCGGTATCTTGCTGTACCGGAAAGGTCGGACATTCCGGATGGGCTGCCTGAGGATGTAACGGTCGTCAGAAAGCCGCTTAAGAATATTTATCTGGCCGCCACATCGGCCATGGATCTATTTTGCAGCCTTGACAGCCTTGACAGCGTCACGCTGTCTGGAACAGATGCTCTCGGATGGTACATTGAGGAAGCGAGACAGGCGCTTGAAGATGGCCGAATGGTTTACGCAGGCAAATACAATACGCCGGATTATGAATTAATCCTGTCGAAATCCTGTGATCTGGCGATTGAATCAACAATGATCGATCATTCTCCGGAAGTAAAGGAACAGCTGAGACAGCTGGGGATCCCGGTCCTTGTGGAGAGGTCCAGTTACGAAAGTCATCCTCTGGGAAGAATGGAATGGCTGAAGCTGTATGCCGTGCTGCTGGATAAAGAGGAGGCGGCAAATACCATTTTTGAGGAGCAGATGAACAAGCTTGAGAACGCCATGAGCCAGGAAAATACAGGTAAGACAGTGGCATTTTTTTATATCAGTTCCAACGGGGCTGTAAATGTGAGAAAGCCTGGGGACTATGTGGCTAAAATGATCGAACTGGCCGGAGGGAATTATGTACCCCGGAACATGATGGAAAATGAAAATGCGCTGTCTACCATGAATATGCAGATGGAAGCCTTTTATGCCGAGGCTAAGGATGCGGATTATATCATATATAACAGTACCATCGACGGGGAACTGAAATCCCTGGATGAGTTGATTGCAAAAAGCGGGCTTCTGTCGGATTTTAAAGCTGTGAAGGAAGGAAACGTATGGTGTACGGAAAAGAGCCTGTTTCAGGAAACCATGGGGCTGGGAACGATGATCCTGGATATTCATAAGATTCTGACGGAAGAGGAGCCGGATCAGTCGGAAATCACCTACCTTCACAGGCTGCGTTGAAACGGCGGATTTCCCGCCATTTAAAAGGAGTTGGCCCTATGGCGGAAAGAAAATATATGAGATACGGCATTTCATTCGCTGTTCTGGCGGCGATGATGTGCATTTTATTTTTATGGAACATCAATACGGGCAGCGTCCGCCTGTCCGTTCAGGAAATATTCGGAATTCTTTTTCATAAAGAAGGTGACAGCACATCGTATCACATCGTATGGGATATCCGTTTTCCGCGGATTCTTGCGGCTGTGATCCTGGGAGGAGCGCTGTCTGTATCAGGATTTATGCTCCAGACCTTCTTTTCCAATCCGATCGCAGGACCGTTTGTGCTGGGAATCTCATCCGGTGCAAAACTGGTGGTATCGCTGATGATGATTGCTCTGCTGGGGAAGGGAATTGCTATCCGCTCATCATTCATGATTCTGGCAGCATTTGCGGGCTCCATGATTTCGATGGGATTTGTACTGATGATTTCCGGCAAAGTGAAAAAGATGTCCATGCTGGTGATCTGTGGTGTGATGATCAGCTATATCTGTTCGGCAGTAACCGATTTTGTCATTACGTTTGCGGATGATTCCAATATCGTGAATCTCCATAACTGGTCGATGGGGAGTTTTTCCGGGCTGTCCTGGGAAAATGTGAGAGTTATGACGGCAGTGGTATTCGTTTCCCTGCTCCTTGCCTTTTTGATGGCAAAGCCGATCAGCGCTTACCAGATGGGAGAGGTTTATGCTCAGAATATGGGAGTAAATATCCGGCGTTTCCGTATGCTGCTGATTCTGCTGTCCAGCCTGTTATCCGCATGTGTCACTGCCTTTGCCGGGCCCATCTCATTTGTGGGTATTGCGGTGCCTCATCTGGTGAAATGCCTTTTTAAGACGGCAAAGCCGATTCTGGTGATCCCCGGATGCTTTATGGGCGGAGCGGTATTCTGCCTGTTCTGCGATTTAATCGCCAGGACGGTATTCGCGCCTACAGAGCTGAGTATCAGTTCGGTTACCGCTGTTTTCGGAGCGCCAATCGTCATTTATATGATGATAAGAAACAGGAAGATCATGCAGTAAGGAGGAGAAGATCTGTGGCGGATGACTACATATATGATGATTACATATATACAGAAAATATGACCGTTGGTTATGGGAAGGTCCCTTTGATCCGGCAGATCGAGATTCATGTGAAGCGGGGAGAGATTGTTACTCTGATCGGTCCTAACGGGGCCGGAAAGTCTACGATTCTGCGAAGCGTTATCCGGCAACTGGGCCTGATCGGGGGCGCCGTCTATCTGGATGGGACGCCTATGGAACACATGCAGGAAAAGCAGATTGCAAAGCGGATGTCCGTTTTGATGACAGAACGGATTCATCCGGAACTCATGACATGTGAGGATGTAGTGAGCACCGGGCGGTATCCATATACGGGAAGGATGGGAATCCTCTCAGAGAAGGACAGGAAAAAGGTGCGTGATGCGATGGAGCTGGTACACGCATGGGAGCTTGCGCAGAAAGACTTCGGAGAGCTCAGCGACGGCCAGAGACAGAGAATTCTGCTTGCCCGGGCAATCTGCCAGGAACCGGAGGCGATTATCCTGGACGAGCCGACGTCGTTTCTGGATATCCGTCATAAGCTGGAACTTCTGACGATTTTGAAAGAACTTGTACGTACAAGAAAAGTTGCCGTTCTCATGTCGCTTCATGAGCTGGACCTGGCGCAGAAACTTTCTGATTACATCGTCTGTGTGAACGGAACATCGATTGAACGCTGCGGAACGCCGGAAGAAATTTTTACATCTGCCTATATTAAAAAACTGTATGGAATTACGCAGGGAAGCTACCACGCGGAGCTGGGCTGCCTTGAGATGGAGCAGGTCAAAGGGGCCCCAAAGGTGTTCGTTATAGGTGGAAATGGAAGCGGAATCCCTATTTACCGCAGGCTGCAGCGTCAGGGAATTCCCTTTGCGGCCGGAGTTCTTCATGAAAATGATATCGACTATCCGATAGCAAAAGCGCTTGCGGCAGAAGTCGTTTCTGAAAAGCCATTTGAACCGATCAGAGAAGATACATACGAACGCGCAGCAGAAATTCTAAAGTCCTGCAGCCAGGTAATCTGCTGTCTGTCTGACTTTGGGACGATGAATGAAAAAAACAGACGGCTGGCAATACTGGGAAGGAACAGGAACCAGAATTTCTGTGAGAAGCCGAAATAAAATGAAGACGGAAACATGAGAAAACAGAGAATAAAATAGAAAATGAATCAAGAGAGGAATATGGAATGGGAAAACTGTATGGAATCGGGGTAGGACCGGGAGATCCGGAACTGCTGACGTTAAAGGCTCATCGGATTCTTGGTGAGGCGGATGTGATTTTCTGTCCTGAAAAAGAAACTGGCGCGGGCAGCTTTGCCTTCGACATTATCAAAGGACATCTGGCCGATACAAAAGCGGAGATCGTAAACCTGGTCTACCCAATGCATTACCACGGGGAAAAGCTCAGGGAAATCTGGAAGAGGAATGCCGGCTGTATTGCCGACTATCTGAAAGACGGCAGGACGGGAGCATTTATCACGCTTGGAGACCCGGCGGTCTACAGCACCTTTATGTATACGCTGCCGTATATTGAAGAAGCCGGTGTCGACGTAGAAGTTGTACCTGGCATCCCGTCATTCTGCGCAGTGGCCGATACGATGAAAATACCGCTGGTAGCCTGGGACGAGGATCTTGTGGTGGCTCCGGTACGGAAAAACAGCAGTGAAGATCTTGGAAAGATTCTGCAGGAGCATGACAACGTCGTTCTGATGAAGCCGTCTGCCAATCAGAAAGCGCTGATTGAGGCGATCAGAGAGAACCACATGGAAAATAAGTTTGTCCTGGTTACGAAATCAGGTACGGGAGAAGAGCGCCTTGTGACAGACTTCGAAGAGCTGAAACAGTATGACATCCCATACTTATCTACAGTTATTATAAAGAAGCGGGGAAGGTGAAGGGATGATAGAATGCCGCGAGCTGTATAAGAGCTTTGGAAGCGTCCAGGCTGTAAAGGGAGTTTCCATGAACGTGCCGGACGGGACATTCCTTGGCCTGCTAGGACCGAACGGGGCTGGTAAGACGACGCTTATGCGCATGATGACAGGGCTTCTTGTTCCGGATTCCGGTTCGGTAGCATTCGACGGGCGTCCGATGAACAGAAATGCCGTAGACGTCAAGCGGTCGGTCGGAGTAACGAGCCAGCATATAAATCTGGATAAAGAACTGACCGTGGAAGAGAATATGGAGTTTACCGGCCGTCTTTACCGGATGAGTAAGGCGGAAATTGCTGATTCTACAGACCGGCTGCTGACCTTTATGGGACTGGACAGCGTGCGAGGCCGCATTGCGCAGAACCTGTCAGGAGGCATGAAGCGCAAACTGATGATTGCGAGAGCGCTGATCCACAATCCAAGATATCTGTTTCTGGACGAGCCGACCGTAGGAATCGACCCGAACGCCAGGCGGGATATCTGGGATTTCCTCAGAATACAGCATAAGGAAGGAAAGACGATCCTGCTGACCACTCATTACATTGAAGAAGCACAGCACCTGTGCAGCGATGTGATGATGATTGATGAGGGAAAGATATTCCGGGAAGATACGCCGGAAGCTCTAATTGCGGAAATCGGTCCGTTTAAGGTGGAGTACGATACAGGTGAGCGGATGGAGTCGGAATTTTTCCGTGAGCTGGCTGCGGCGAAAGCACGGTCAGCCGAACTTGAATTTCCATGCAGCGTGCTTCCATCTACACTGGAGGATGTCTTTTTCCGCTATACCAGCAGGGGGGTGGAAGGATGGAAATAACGACAATCCTGTGGCGGGAGTGGCTGTTCCTGAAACGGCGGTTCTGGAGAGTCACCTTATCCCAGATGATCTCGCCGCTTTTATATTTCGTACCTCGGTATGGGGCTTGGCAGAGGGATGAGCGTCGATGGACGGCCGTATCTTTATTATCTGATTCCCGGCCTTCTGGCAATGACTACCATGCGGAGCAGTTACACGTCCGTTTCTACCAGAATCAGCGTTATGCGCCTTCATGAAAAAAGCTTTGAATGTTATTTTTATTCTCCGACGCGAATGTATCTGCTGGCAGCAGGACACATTCTGGCAGGCGCTCTGCGCGGGATGTATTCGGGCGTATTTATTGTACTGCTGGGATTTGGGGCAGGTGCAAGGCTGGTACTGAACGGATGGCTTCTGACAGCCGTTCTCCTGAATTCTCTGATATTCTCCGCAATCGGCTTTCTGGCTGCGATGATGATTGAGACTCATTATGATATGAACAACTTTACAAATGTGGTTATCACACCGATGTCGTTTCTGTGCGGAACGTTTTTTTCACTGGACGGCCTCCCGACGGCGTTTAAGTGGCTTGTAAACGCAATGCCTCTGACACATACCACACGGCTTATCAGGGAGATATCATTTGGGGAAGGCGTTAGCTGGATTTCGATGGCAGCCGCGGCCGCATTTGCAGCGGGACTTGCGGCATGCTGCGTGTGGAAGTGTTATCGGGAATGAGAAGGATATTCTTCCGTATCCTCCGGAAGATTCTGATCTCCGTAAAGAGCATATCCGTTTCCGCCCCGTCTTTTGATCGCATACAGGGCAGTATCCGCGTGGCGGTACAGTTCGGCGAAGGTCTGTCCGTCTTTCGGGTAAACGGCAGTGCCTGCACTGATGGAGAGCAGAGGAACACGGCTGTCTGACTGGGAATCACGGGCGATCTCTTCTGTCAGACGTTCCACTTTCCTGCGAATGATTTCTGTAGAGGCGGCATATGTGAGAAAGACAGAGAACTCGTCTCCGCCCATGCGTCCGACCAGATCATTTTCACAGAAGTGGCGCTTCAGATGAGAGGAAAGCCAGCGGAGCGCATGGTCACCGGCGGAATGCCCCAATGTGTCGTTGATTTCTTTGAAACGGTCGATATCGATCAGTAAGAAAATGTGTTGCTGTTCAGGTTCCTCAAAAAGGCGGCGTTCCACCAGCTTCTGCACTGCCATGCGGTTGAGCAGACCGGTGAGGGAATCGCGCATAACCTGTTTCTGCAGAACTGCATTTTCAAGCTTCAGATCGTTGATGTCAGAAAGCACGCCGATTACGTGAACAGGCTTTCCGTCGTCATCAAAGATGGTAGTCGTCTGGTTCCTGCACCACAGATAGCTCCCGTCTGCGCATTTGGCGCGGTACTCTGCAAAAGCCTGAGGGGAGCCGTTCAAAATAGCCTGAATCATCTGCTGTACCTGAAGTTTATCATCTTCATGGACAATATCAAATTCCGTCAGTGCGGTTATCGATATATTCTCAGGAGGACAGAATCCAAACATTTTTTCGTATGTGGGAGAAAATTGGATTCTGTCTTTTATAATATCCCAGTCATAGACGGTATCGCGGGTCTGCTCTGAAATAATACGGTACCGTTCTTCGTTCAGCGCCACTTTTCGCCTCTGTTCTCTTTCTTGAGTAATATCGGTGATAATCACCTGAAGGGCTGCCCCGTTTTCATCAAAATCCGTCAGCCTGGAGGCTTTTGCACACATCCATCTGGTGAGACCGTCCTCGTTATAATCCGGTAGTCGAGGGACGGGCATTCCTGCATATCCGAGATGTACTTCTTTGCCCTCTCCCATACCATACTGCGGTCATCGGGATGAACAATCGGAAGGTAGCGGCCCTTTCTTTCAATGCCGGTAAACTCTTCTGGGGTGAGGCCGATCTGCCTGTAAAATTCCCGGTTGGCATATGTAATTAGGATATCATTGCCAATGGAAGCTCTGACTACGCCTGCCGGTATGTTATTTAAAAGGCTGTCCAGAGCCTGTTCGGTCTTGTGAGTTTCAGTCGTATCGACAAAGAAAACGTCAATCGTGCGCTTCCCGTCCACTACATTTACATGAGAACAATATGCAGTATTCCAGGCAATCGAACCGTCGCGCTTGCGGATCCGGTAGCTTACACTGATCGGTTTGTTGGTCATGCAGAGCGTCTGAAGGACATCCTGCACGGAGGAACGGTCCTCTGGCAGAACAAGGTTGCCGCCCCGACCGAAAAAAGGGGCTTCTGCACTTTCTTCCTCCGTATATCCGGTCATGCGGTAATAACCTTCAGAAGCAGCAATGACTCTTAAGCCATCGTCCAGATCCATCCGTGCGGTGCCTCCGATTACAGCGTGAGATAACATTTCCAGATCCATTTGCGTTTTTTCCAATAGAGACAGCAGCTCTTTATACTGTCCTTCCGATATCAGTTCAGTTATAGTTTTTTCATTATAGTCCATACCTTCATAGACGTGTCAGCCGTACATAACGGATGCCGCGTTTCCTCCTTTCAGCGAAATACAGGGTGAATGGGTGTGAAACAGCAGTTTTTTATATAGAAGCTCCTGCCGTTTGCCATGCAGCAGCCTGGGAAATATTTCTATTTATTATAGCACAGTATTTCAAAAAACACTATTGTGAGCCTTATATTCCGTAAAAGAATCCAGCGGAAAGCAAAGTAGACTTTTTCATAAAACAATGATAAAATGATAAATATACAAAATGTGATAAATTGATAAAGGGTGGAGCGGAGTATATGACAGGAAATATTATGGGTCGGATATATATATTCCGCTTTCTTTCGCTGACCGTCTTAGAAGAGAGGTGAGAAACGGACATGGAAGGTATACCGAAGCAGGCTGCAATGCTGAGCCTGGCGCTGCTTTTATCCTGCAGCTGGGAACCGGCAGATGCATTTGCCGAAGATCAGGGAACAGAGACCGTTAAAGTGGGATATTATGAAGATGGGGATTACATGTCCTGCAACCCGCAGGGGGAGTATGCCGGCTATAACATTGAATTTCTGCAGGAACTCTCCAAACAGTCGGGACTCCAGTTTGAAATTGTAGACGCCGGGAGCTGGAATGCGGCATACAGCATGCTTGTTGACGGGGAAATCGATCTTCTGCCCTCTGTTTACTATGATCCGGAGAGGGCAAAAGAGGTTTCGTTTGTTGCACAGCCGATGTGCACGATTTATACGACCCTGAATGTAAGGATGGATGATGACCGGTATAATTACGAAGACT
Source organism: Clostridium sp. AM58-1XD (assembly GCF_003464085.1). GTDB lineage: Bacteria > Bacillota > Clostridia > Lachnospirales > Lachnospiraceae > Lachnoclostridium_A. The sequence goes on along the minus strand of NZ_QSDR01000009.1, from coordinate 15,922 downwards.
TTGAGGCTTTTTCCGGTATGAACGTAGGAATCATACGGGGAGGCATCGATGGAGAACGATTTAAGGAGTTTTGTCATGAGCATCAGGTGGAACTGAATATTGAGGAATATGACGAGACAGAACTGCTGTTGTCTGCCCTGGACGACGGCATATTGGACGGAGTGGCAATCACCCATCTTGGAAAAAACAGTACATTCCGAAGCGTTGCCCAGTTTGCTCCGAGTCCCCTGTTTTTTGCTGTAAATGCAGAAGATACAGAGCTGCTCAATGATTTGAACAGGACGATGGACAGCATTCTGCTCAGCAATCCCAGCTACGAAACGGATCTGTATGATAAATATCTTGCTCCAAGTTCCAATCAAAAGCCTGTTTTTACGAAAGAGGAGCTTCAGTATATTCAACAGGGAAAAACAGTAGTTGTGGCTTATGAGCCTTCTTTTGCCCCCCTGTCCTACAGAGAAGAAAAAACCGGGGAATTCAAGGGGGTAACGGCGGATATTTTCAAATTTATTGCAGAGAACAGCGGACTGATATTTCAGTTCGAAGCACATCCGCAGAATGAGGCTCTGGAACTTTTACAGCAGGGGAAGGTGGATGTTTTATGCCTGACTGACGGGGATTATCTGTGGGATCGAAAAAATAAATTCAATTCCACGCTCTATTATCTTCGAACGCCCACGTCCATGATTACGCGCTATGGAGCCGGAAAACCGGAAAAACTGGCTTTGCCTCAGGGATACCAGCTTTCAGAGACCGTGGCGAAAGACAATCCGGACTGCGAGATCCGTTACTATCCGTCTGCACAAGCGTGTTTGGATGCAGTGCAAAACAGAGAGGCCGATGCAGCGTATATGAATACACAGGTGGGCGGTTTCCTGATGGATGGGGCCCGTTACAGAGGGATGAATGAAGCCGCACTGGGACAGTACACGAATAAGATGTGCGCAGGTATTTCCCTTTCAGCGGATCCCAGGCTGTTTTCCATCATGAATAAATGTATCCAGTACCTTCCGGTGGAGCAGGTCGACGCATTCCTGGTGGCAAATTCTGTAAATGCCAAAAAGATCAGCCTTGCAGAATTTGCGGGACAGCATATCTGGGCAGTCGTCTGCGGAGTCTGCCTGATGCTGGGAATCGTTATCCTTCTTATCAGCTACAATTTGAGAAATGCCCTGCGCAGCAACAGGAGAATTCAGGAACTGCTTTATAAAGACGACCTGACAGGACTTGATAATATTAATGGATTTTATAAAAAATGGATGGCAGAAGCGGAAGACAGAAAGGGAAAGAACTTCGTTTTGCTCTACGGAGATATATGCCAGTTTAAACTGATCAATGATAACTTCGGCTTTGCAGCAGGGGATCAGGTGCTGTGTGCATGCGGCAGGACGTTTCAGGAAAAAGTGGAGGAGGTAGAGAACTGTATACGCGTATCGGCGGACAACTTCGTCCTGCTTTTACAGTACGATACTTGGGAAAGCCTGGTGAAACGTCTGAAAGCGGCTGTAGAGAATCTGGATATCTGGAGAAGAGAACATACAAAACTTCCATATAAAATTGATATGGTGTTCGGGGTATACCTGATTAATGAGACAGAAGATATGAAAATAAATCAGATGCTGGACTTTGCGAATTATGCGAGACGGCATGCAAAAGAGACCCCGGGCTGTTTTGCATGCCTGTATGATGAGCAGATGCGTAAGGACGCCATTCTGGCCCTGCAGCTGGAAGGGGAGCTGGAGGCGGCGCTGAACAGGAATGATTTTGTTGTATATTATCAGCCAAGGTTTCCATGAAAGACGGACACGTAGTGGGGAGCGAAGCTCTGGTCCGATGGAATCATTCCAAAAGGGGATTTTTAATGCCTGGTACCTTTATTCCGCTGTTTGAAAAAAACGGAGCCGTCAGAAAGATCGATTTCTGGCTGTTGGAAGACGTCTGTAAAACCATGAGGAAGTGGGAGGATCAGGGGATCGGACTGCTGCCTGTTTCGTGCAATTTCTCCAGGCTTCACTTTCAACAGCCGGATTTTCCAGAACGGATCTGTGAGACTGTGGACCGGTGGAAGATTTCTCACGATCTGCTGGAGATCGAAATTACGGAAAGCGCTCTCACCGAGGAGTCAGGAATCATCGAAAAAATGCTGACCAGGCTGAAGGAACTCGGATTTAAGATCGCAATTGATGATTTTGGCTCCGGCTATTCCTCTTTAGGCCAGCTCCGTCAGCTACCGGCTGACGTTTTGAAGCTGGACCGCAGCTTTGTATGCCACGCGTTGCCGAGAAGAGAGAGCAGATCGTCGTAGAACATACCATCCGCATGGCGGAGGAACTGGGGATGAAGGTCATATGCGAAGGTGTGGAGAATGAGATGCAGGTGGATATGCTCGGAAAAATCGGCTGCAGGTATGCTCAGGGCTTTTACTATTACCGGCCGATGAAAAGGGAGGATTTTGACAGAATCCTCAGAAATCAGGAGATTCTCCGAAGGGGGAAGGCAGCTGAGAGTCTATGAATCCGACCGATGGAAATAGATAGGAAATATGGCATTTTGACGGTTCCTGTGATATGATATCATCAGTGTTTGGACAAATCAGAAAATCAGAAATCTGCTGAAAACAGGAGGATAACAGGCAGTGGAGGAGAGCAGGGAAAAGGAAGTTATGGAGGCGGCGCTGCAGGCCGGTCATCTGCTGCTGGAAAACGGGGCGGAAATTTCCAGAGTTGAAGAAACGATGGAGAGAATCTGCAGATATTACGGTGTCCAGTCAGGAAGTACATTTGTGTTGACAAATGGGATTTTTGCAACAGTTGGAAACAGAAATGAACCATTTTTTGCAAAAGTTGAGCATATACCGGTCAGTGGAACCCATCTGTATAAAGTAGCCGCTGTCAACCAGCTTTCCAGAGAAATCGAGGAGGGCAGATATACGGTTAAAGAGGTCGCGGAAAGGCTGGAAGAAATTAAGGTGATGCCAGGGAAAACAAAGCCTATGCAGGTGCTGGCGTCCGGCTGTGGAAGTGCAGCCTTCTGTTATCTGTTTGGAGGAAATCTGCGTGACAGCGGGGCGGCCTTTGCAGCAGGTGTGCTTTTGTATATATATGTACTGTTCGTCAGCGGCCCCCGCCTTTCAAAGATCGTGGGAAACATAAGCTGCGGAGCGCTTGTTACCGTCATATGCTGCGTGCTGTATCTGATAGGCGCCGGGAATCATCTGAACTACATGGTGATCGGCTCCATTATGCCCCTGATTCCGGGGGTGCCCTTTACGAATGCGATCAGGGACATTGCTGACGGCGATTATATATCCGGTTCTGTCCGAATGATGGATGCCCTGCTCATATTTTTTTCCGTCGCTATTGGAGTCGGCGTAGGATTTTCCGTGACCGGATGGATGACAGGAGGAATATCGCTATGATCCTTCAGATATGTGCAGCCATGGCAGGCACCGTTTCATTTTCGCTGCTCTTTGGCGTGCCCAGGAAATTTTACCCGTGGTGCGGCCTAATTGGAGGTGCCGGATGGGCTGTCTATGTACTGTTTTCCAATGTGTGGGAAGCGGCCGCCGCCTCCTTCGCCGCTACGGTAGCTGTTATTTTCCTTTCCAGAGCGGCTGCTGTGAAAAACAGATGTCCGGCCATGATCTTTCTTATTTCGGGAATTTTTCCGCTCGTTCCAGGTGCGGGTATTTACTGGACCGTTTATTATCTCGTTACGAACCAGCTGAGCTGGCTGTTTACACGGGATATGAGGCGGTGAAAGCAGCCGTCGCCATCGTGCTTGGAATCGTATTTGTATTCGAACTGCCGCAGGGAATGTTCCAGTGGCTGGCGGATAGGAAATGAATATCAGGAACAGAAGCGGGACAAGGGTTCCTGCCTGTGAAATGTAAAATTAGAATGAAAAACCGTCGTATTGAATAACATATCAATACGGCGGTTTTTTGCTTTCCAGGAAAGACCTTGTTCTATATAGAAGATGGATGGGCCGGAAACCGGAAAACGGAACCGGAAGGCTAAACGGTTACGGAATGCATGAACAGGTAGTCGCATATTTTTTTATCTTCTTCCAGAAGAAAATTGTTCAGCATGCTGATAAAGGTAGTCATATGCATAAGCGGCTGGGCATCCCGGTGGGTAATGATGTCTACGCTCAGTTTCTGGTCGAAGTTCTTTATTGGGAAAACATGCATTTTCCGCTCATCGGGAAGAGACTGATTCATCTGGATCAGCTGACGGATGTGAAACCGGGGGGAAATCGTAGCATATCGTCCGGTGCGGCATAGTTCTATGAGAATGCCGAAATCGCTTACGGAAATAGGCATTTTCAGTTGTATGTTATATTTCATCAGAAACTGGCTGATGGCATATGTAGTTGTACTGAAATTGTGCCCCTGCACAAAGGGAACCTCCTGGAAAAGGCTGAGATCGGCTCCTTTCAGAAAATCGGTGACGGATTCATGATACGTATCAGAAAAATGTGTGCGCAGCAGAATGTCGGAGATTACCAGATATACGGAATCGCTGCATACATTCTGACGGTTGAAGAGGACGTGCTGGCTGGAATCTACGCCTAGAAATACATCCAGCTTGCCATTGATGAGCAGTGGTTCCAGCGCTCTCGTATCGTTTAAGTGAACCTGAATATCCACATTGGGAAACAATTCCTGATAATGAGGAAACAGGTGCGGTATGATGATGAAACCTCTGGTGGAACTTACGCCGAAATTGATCGTTCCCCGGATCCCTTCGCTGATGTCGCTGAGTTCGTTGAGCATACTGTCTTCCAACGCCTGTATTCTGGAGAGGTAACGGAGCATGGTGGTACCCTCCGGTGTCAGCTTCAGCTTCGGCTTTCTCTGAAACAGGGTGACGTGATACATTTCTTCTAGCCGCCTGATATGATCGCTCAGACACTGCTGTGTAACAAATGCCCGGTCGGCCGCTCTGGAAAAGTTCAATTCTTCTGCAGCGAGCAGAAACATTTTAAACCCGTTTGTCATGGGACAACCCCCTTTTTTGTAGTGAAACAACCCCTTTATCTGGTCATCGTATCATAAACAAATCCAATACACAAGAAAAAACTTGTGATGTGATGTATATTTAACTGTTTTTCTTTTGTGTGAAAATTATATATAATCAGAACTATCTTAAAAAAAAACAGAGAGGAGAAGAACAAATGGCAGAGTGGAAGAATCCCAGGGTGGAGAATCCGCAGGAAGCCTACTATGTAGGGCTGATGAATTCCTGTGGGTACCGGACCAAGGACCTGGAAAAACCGATCATCGGAATTGTAAATTCCTATACTGATGTGAATCCGGGACATAAAGCGTTTGGTGAACTTGTGAAGTATGTAAAAGAAGGGGTGTGGTGTGCAGGAGGGACACCGGCAGAGTTCAACGTGCCGGCACCGTGTGACGGAATGTCCCATGGAGAAGGAATGCATTACATACTTCCTCAGAGAGAGCTGATTGCAGGTTCGGTAGAAGCCATGGTCAACGCAAACTCATTTGATGGTCTTATATTCTTATGTTCCTGCGATAAAATCGTTCCGGGAATGCTGATGGCTGCGGCTTCACTGAATAAACCGTGTCTGTTCCTGACGGCCGGCTCCATGCTCCCGTATGAAGGGGAAGAAAAGACGTATGTGACACCTGATCTGAAAGAATCCATCGGCCAGAAGAACGTAGGAACGATTACAGATGAGGAATTTACGGATTTTAAGGAAAACATCTGCTTTTCCTGTGGAACGTGCTCTATGTACGGGACGGCCAATACGATGGGGATATTTGCAGAGGTGATCGGACTGGCGCCGATTGACTCGACCACGATGCTTTACTGTTCTGCAGCAAAATACAGACAGGCCAGAGAAGTAGGTGAGCGCATTGTGGAGATGACAAAAAACGGGATTAAATTTTCTGATATCGTAACAGAGAATTCCATGATCAACGGTCTGAGGCACATATCGGCCACAGGCGGTTCCAGCAACGCTCAGCTTCATGTCTGTGCGATAGCAAAGGTGATGGGCATTCATATCGATATCAGCCGCTTTGATGAAATTCAGAAGGATGTGCCATGTATCGCAAAGTTCAAACCGTCTTCCAAATACAATATTTACGACTACTATAAAGCCGGAGGCGTCGGCGCTACGCTTAAGAGCATAAGGCGTCATTTATACCTGGATGAAAAGCTGGCAATGGGGGGGACGCTCAGAGAATATCTGGATCGCTTCAGCAGAAAGGTAAACAAAGAAGTAATCCACGATGAGGATGATCCGCTGTACCCGGACGGCTGTTTTGCAGTTCTGAAAGGAAATCTGGCTCCAAAGGGATGCGTGGTGAAGAAGAGCGGTGTGGAGCCGTCCATGTTCTATCACAGGGGTCCGGCGGTCTGCTTTGACTCAGAAGAAGATTTGAGGGATTATATGGTCAATAAGACGATCGAACCAGGCTGTGTTCTCGTGATCCGTTACGAAGGGCCTAAGGGAGGACCTGGTATGAGAGAACTTTCCATTCCGGCTGCTATGCTGGTAGGTATGGGCCTTCATACGTCGGTTGCAATGATTACGGACGGCAGATTTTCCGGAGCTACGAGGGGACCGTGCGTCGGCCATATTACGCCGGAGGCCTGGGATGGAGGTCCGATTGCGGCAGTAAAGGACGGGGATATGATAACGATTGACCTGGATCAGAGGACGATCCATCTGGAAGTATCCGACGAAGAAATAGAAGAGCGCCTGAAAGAAGTCAGGAGACCGGTACATCCGGCAAAAGGCGTGGTGAAGGCATTCCGTTCCATGGTCACTGGGGCGGATGAAGGGGCAGTCTGGCTATACAGGGACGAAAAATAGTTTCGCGCAGAAAAGCGTAACGTGTGGAATAAATACGAACAGACATTAGGAGAACAGACATTAGGAGACATTACAGGAGGGGTTCAATATGCAGACTATAATAATATTTCTGGTTGGTTTGGCAATTATGCTGTTTCTTATGATAAAGACGAAGCTGGGGCCGTTTATGAGCATGCTTTTCGGCGGACTGATTATCGGAATCGGCTGCGGAGTTGGAACGAGTGAAACGATCAGCACCATTACGGGCGGTTTTGGAAGTACGTGCAAGAGTATTGGTCTTGTCATTATATTTGGTACGATTCTCGGTACGTATCTGGAGAAGTCCAATGCATGTCAGAGGATAGCGACCTCGCTGCTGAAGCTGACAGGGGAGAAAAATGCCAGCGTTGCACTGGGGGCCACAGGATTTCTCGTATCCATACCGGTATTTTCCGACGTAGCTCTGATTATGCTGTCGCCGATCATCAAAGCGATATCCAAGAAAACAGGCAAAGTCGTATGTGTTCTGGCAACATTGACAGCCAGCGCCCTGCTCTGTACGAATGCGTACGTAGCGCCGACGCCGGCTCCGCTGGCCGTAGTGGCCGTACTGGGTGTCGATGTGGGAACCTCCATCGTATACGGCCTCGTCGTGGCAGCCGTATCGACGGTAGCAGCATGGGTGTTCTGTATGATGTTTATGGATAAGAAGCCGGCCGGTTATTTTACGGGTGATGAAGGGAGAGAGGAAAAGGAAGCGGTCAGCGTCTCTGAAGATCAGATGCCTACGTTTCTGGAAGCAATTCTTCCAATACTTCTTCCGATAGTTCTCATTATTGCAAATTCCGTATGTTCCATGATTCTGCCGGAAGATTCCGCAATTCTTATGGTAGCAAAGTTTATCGGAGATAAAAATATAGCGCTTGTGGTAGGCATTATTTCCGCAGTAATGCTTTTGAAGAAAAAGCTTCCGCAGGGAGAGACGTTTACGGCGATGAACGACGCTCTGAAAACGGCCGGTCCTGTTATTTTCATTACAGCGGCAGGCGGGGCTCTCGCAAAGGTAGTAGACGCTACAGGAACAGGACAGATTTTTGCAGACGCGCTGGCGGCCAGCCCGCTTCCTGTGATCTGTATCCCATTTCTCATCACGGCGCTGTCAAAATTCGCTCAGGGCTCCGGTTCCGTTGCAGCTCTCCTTGGAGCATCTTTGACCCTTCCGCTGATTGAAGCGGGACTGATCGATCCTGTCGTAGCATTTATCTCTATTTCGGCAGGTTCCCACTGCGGTTCTCATGTAAATAACAGCTTTTTCTGGGTATTTGCAGAATTCTTTGGATATGACACAAAAACAACATTGAAAACACTTTGCGTATCTCAGAACGTCGTACTGGCAGGAAGCGGTTTGCTGTGCGCATTTGCAGTAAGCCTGATCCGATAAGGCAGATTAGTGGAAAACGGAGGAAATTGGAATGAACAAGCTGAAATTAAAAGGCGTACTTCCGCCGGTGGTGACACCGTTTACAGAAGGCGGAGATGTGGATTATGACGCATTTGTATCAAATATTGAAAAATGGAACGAAACAGGGCTGACCGGATATCTGATCCTGGGGTCCAACAGCGAAACATGCTATCTGAGCCGGGAAGAAAAGCTGGAACTGATCAGGCTTTCCGCAGAACACAGAAGCGAAGGAAAACACATCATGGCAGGTACCGGACTGGAATCCATCAGGGAGACCATTGATCTGACAAATGATGCGGCAAAGCTGGGAGCGGAGAGCGCTCTGATCCTGACGCCCAGTTTCTTCGACGCCAGTATGGACAGTGCAGCGCTGATCGATTATTTTACCCAGGTCGCTGACCATTCGGATATCCCGGTTCTTCTCTACAATGTGCCGAAATTTACTCATGTAACGATTGGCATGGACGCGGTACAGAAGCTTATGGAGCACCCGAATATAGCAGGAATGAAAGACAGCTCCGGCAATGTTCCCCAGCTGGCTGCCATGAAACATGTGGTTCCTGAAGAGTTTAACCTGATGGTCGGAACTGCCGGCGCGTGGTATTCAGCGCTCACGCTGGATATAAAGGCAGGCGTTCATGCACTGGCAAACTGCTGTCCCGATGAATGCGTAAAGATTCAGGAACTGTTTGAAGCAGGAGACTGGAAAGCGTCCAGAGAGCTGTACCAAAGAGTCCTTCCGGTCAATTCGGCGGTAACAGGCGCTTTCGGCATAGCAGGGCTCAAATACGGATGTGATCTGATGGGATACAGAGGCGGATGGGTGAGAAGCCCGCTTCAGCCGCTTTCGGAAGAGAAGAAGGCCGCTCTGAGAAAGATATTTGAAAAAGCAGAGCTGATCTAAGGCCGTAGAAAGAATATGAATGGCAATAGAATCCGAAGAAAAGTAAAAAACACGCTTTTTCATTTACAATAACGCCTACCGGACGGTCTCAAAGGCAGGGAGAACTTAGGAGGCCGGTGCGGCAGAAGAAGAGAACTGCTCTGTAAGCTTGACAAGAAGCTCGTGAGCCGTATTCCCCTGTTTCTTAATGTATTCTGCCTCGGGGACCTCGATGTCGTGAATCAGTACGTTTCTCAGCTTCCTAAGAGAAACGATCTGGTTCAGACAATCCCTGTCCAGCACATTCATACGCTTCAGCGTGTTAATATTGAAAGCTCCCTTAGTCCGGGGGGAATTCCTGTATGTAACACGATTCAGAAGGTGTTCGAGGGGAACCCAATGTTCGAAGAAACTGTCCACAGCCTGTCTGACAGCCTCGTCCATGATGTCGCTTCGGGAACGGAGGTTCCGGTAGGTCTGGTAACGTTTTTCATTTCCGGTAATAATGCGGTCAATAATCTGCTGGGAAATATTTCGGCGGTCTTTTTCAAATTTTACAGATTTGAGGACCGGCTCTACTTCCTTGACCCCGTTCATCTTCAAACGGCTCATGAGCTTGTAGAGCAGTTCAATGTTGCCCATGCGCAGCTCGATATCTTCAGGACGGAAGTTGCTGCTCAGATAATTGTACAGATAAGAAGCGAGCTCGTATTGGCTGCTGAAGGACGCATTCTTACTCTGGATTCGTTCATTTCCGGCGCTCTGAAGGCGTTCCAGAGCGATTTCCCCAGCCAGTACAAGACCGTTTAACTCGTCCAGAATCGCAAGCTCTTCTTCGGATAATGTACCCTGAAGAGGCTTGTAGATCAGGTCGTGCTCCACCTCGGACCAGGCATGCATGAGCACCGAAGCGACTTGGATTTCTATGCGCGCGCCAGCAAATTTCCGGCTGGTGCGGTCCAGATAATCTTCGCGCATGAAAGCCCGGTAATGATTGGCCCAGTAGCCGGAAAAACGTTTATTGTAAGACGGCGGCTTGGACTCGTCAGGAAACTGCTTCGTTTCAATGATCGTAAAGAGATCGCTGATCAGGCTGTTGGCCTTGTCCCGGTCACCTGGGAAATACAAGGAGACTCTTATGCCGGACAAATCAGCAATGTCTTCATAGATTTCCTTCATATTCTTATATGGAACCGGCCGTTTTGCATTTCGATGTACGACCTTGCTTTTCAGCCGTCCCGGATTCTTGGCTCTGGATGTTACAATGGCCCGGATACCTGCTGCCTGCATTGCAGATTCCAGCTGTGCTGCAGCCAGACGGCCAGCTGTTTCATAAAAAGTTAGCTTTTTCTTATAGTTTTCTATAAATTGATTAATTAAATCCATGTAATTTACACACTCCCATACATTCTTCAAATCATTATAACTGATTGTCCGGCAGGAAACAACCATATTCCTTCTCCCACAGCCATTCCGCTCCAATTGTCCGCGGCAGTATGCGAAAGCCGGGTAAAACAGTTTTAAGCCGCCGCATGCTTGTTAAAAAAATGTTTTGTAATTGAAAAAAATGATTGACATTTGAGTTAGTTGGTGCTAATCTAAGGGTGCAGTTAGGATTCCATAACTTTCCAAACTGCATTTTAAAAATATGTTAGTTAGCTCTGACTTACTGAAAGGGAGTGATTATGATGCCTTTGACTATGTCTAAAGAAGGTGAAACAACATCAATTAAACGTGTCGGCGGTAGGGAAGAGGTACGGCGCCACCTGGAAACCATGGGGTTTGTACCGGGTGCGGATATTACGGTTGTCTCCGTCAACAGCGGCAATGTGATCGTCAATGTGAAAGAAGCCCGGGTTGCAATCAGTAAGGAAATGGCAAATAAAATCATGATTTAAAGTCATGAGTATGAAAAAGAAAGGAGCAGCAGGATGCATACATTAAAGGATATAAAATGCGGGGATACGGTATCCGTTGTCAAACTTCATGGAGAGGGAGCCATAAAGCGCCGTATCATGGACATGGGAATTACGAAGGGCACGGATATATTTGTAAGAAAAGTAGCGCCTTTGGGGGATCCGGTAGAAGTAAATGTGAGAGGATATGAGCTTTCCCTGAGAAAAGCAGATGCGGAAATGATCGAAGTCCGGTAGAAGGGTGCTGCAAAAGCTGAATCAGCGCTGCTGCCCATACCAGATTCCATTCCAGTCAGTGGCAAGTCACTTCATCTGGTATGGACAGCAGCGCTTTATTACTTTTTGCAATACCTTCAGACCGCATAATGTAGAAATTTATTTTTTTCTCATCAAGTTAGTTAAAACTAATTTGCGGGAGAGGTTTCTCAATAAGCCAGAAAATGAGGAGGATATGAAAATGGCAATCAAAATTGCATTAGCCGGCAATCCAAACTGTGGAAAGACCACACTGTTTAACGCTTTGACCGGATCGAATCAGTTCGTGGGCAACTGGCCCGGCGTGACGGTAGAAAAAAAGGAAGGTAGACTGAAAGGGAATAAAGATGTGATCATCATGGACCTTCCGGGAATCTATTCTCTTTCCCCGTATACACTGGAGGAGGTTGTTGCGCGTAATTATCTGATTACAGAGCGTCCGGATGCGATTCTGAATATTGTGGACGGAACGAACCTGGAGCGTAATCTTTATCTGTCGACTCAGCTGATGGAACTGGGGATTCCAGTCGTCATGGCAGTGAATATGATGGACGTGGTACAGAAAAGCGGCGATGAGATCCATATAGAGCCGCTGAGCAGGGATCTGGGCTGTCCTGTCGTGGAGATTTCAGCTCTCAAGGGAACCGGAGTCATGGATGCGGCATCAAAGGCGGTAGAGCTTGCAAAAGAAAAGAGAGACGCAGTTCCGGTACATAAATTCAGCAGCGAAGTGGAAACAGTCCTGGAGGAAATCGAATCATATCTGGGAAATGAGATACCGGATAATCAGAAACGGTTTTTCGCAGTCAAGCTTTTTGAGAGAGACGACAAAATTACGGCACAGATGAAAAAAGTCCCCCATGTGGAAAATATCATCAAAGGTGCGGAAGAGTCTATGGACGACGATTCTGAAAGCATCATTACAAATGAAAGATATACATATATTGCTTCGATCATCAAGGATAGCTACAAGAAGAAAAACAAGCAGAAGCTGAGTACATCCGATAAGATTGACCGGGTGGTTACAAACCGGTGGCTGGCGCTCCCTGTATTCGCAGCTGTTATGTGGCTTGTTTATTACGTATCCGTAACGACAGTCGGAACGTGGGCGACGGACTGGGCAAATGACGGCGTGTTCGGTGAAGGATGGAGCCTGTTCGGAATGGAAGTTCCCGGCATACCTGCACTGGTGGAAGGCTTCCTGACAGCAGTAGGCTGTGCAGACTGGCTGTCCAGCCTGATCTTAGACGGCATTGTGGCAGGCGTCGGAGCTGTCCTGGGCTTTGTTCCTCAGATGCTGGTGCTTTTCATTTTCCTTGCATTTTTAGAAGCGTGCGGATATATGGCGAGAGTCGCGTTCATTATGGACAGAATCTTCCGTAAATTCGGCCTTTCAGGAAAATCCTTTATTCCTATGCTCATCGGGAGCGGCTGCGGCGTACCGGGAATTATGGCGTCGCGTACGATTGAAAATGACAGAGACCGCAAGATGACCATCATGACAACGACTTTTATCCCATGCGGAGCGAAACTGCCGATTATCGCATTGTTTGCAGGCGCTCTGTTCGGAGGTGCATCATGGGTGGCTCCGAGCGCTTACTTCGTAGGAATTGCAGCAATTATCTGCTCCGGAATCATGTTAAAGAAGACAAAGATGTTTGCGGGAGAACCGGCACCATTTGTAATGGAGCTTCCTGCTTACCATATGCCTACCGTATCCAATGTATTAAGAAGCATGTGGGAAAGAGGCTGGTCTTTTATCAAAAAAGCAGGCACCGTTATTCTCTTATCTACTATTTTCATCTGGTTTACATCCAGTTTCGGCATTACAGACGGTCATTTTGGAATGGTTGAAGATTTATCAGATGGAATCCTGGCTGCAATTGGAAGAGGCATCGCATGGATATTCGTTCCACTCGGCTGGGGCGACTGGCAGGCAGCAGTGGCCGCGATTACAGGTCTTGTGGCAAAGGAAAATGTAGTCGGAACTTTCGGAATTCTCTATGGATTCGCAGAAGTGGCAGAGGACGGAGCCGAGATATGGGGAACACTGGCAGGCAGCTTTACAGCAGTGAGCGCATACTCCTTCCTTGTATTTAACCTTTTGTGTGCGCCGTGCTTCGCAGCAATCGGTGCAATTAAAAGAGAGATGAACAATGCGAAATGGACCTGGTTTGCAATTGGATACCAGACTGGTCTGGCTTATTGCGTATCCTTATGCATCTATCAGCTTGGAACCTGGTTTACAACAGGCGTATTTAGCATCGGCGCAGTTATTTCCGTTATCATACTCATCGGTTTTGTCTATATGCTGGTAAGACCTTATAAGGAGACCGGTATTCTGAAAGTAAATGCAGTGGCTTAAACGGTTCATTCGCAGGTCAGACAGGAGGAATTCATGAATATATCTACAATCATCATTTTATTGGTGTTAATTACAGTTGTGGCTTTCATCGTACGGGGAATGGCAATCGACCGGAAAAACGGGAAATCCTGCAGCGGCTGCGGCGGAAACTGCGGCGGCTGCCATGGAGGATGCCATTCCAATCCCGCGGCGAAAGGCTGACAGAATCAGTGAGGAGTGTTGATATGTGGCAGAAAGAACAGATCATTTGTGAGCTTCAAAAGAGAGGAAAACGTATTACAGAACAGCGGAAAATCCTTCTGGATGTAATCCTGGAAGGAAACTGGGAATCCTGTAAGGAGATTTACTATGAGGCTTCCAAAAGAGATTCTTCCATAGGACTGGCCACGGTCTATCGCACGATGGCCACTCTGGAGGAAATGGGAGTTCTCAGCCGCTGTTATAACTACTCTTTTCCGCCGGCAGAGAAGGGAGAAGGAACATGTCGACAGCAGTCATATGTTTAATTCTCATCGTTCTGGCAGTGCTGGGAGTTAGAAGCTATATAAAAAGACTGGCTTCCGGCTGCTGTCAGACGGGTTCGGGAAAACAGGCAAAAAGAATCAAGGTTGCAGATAGAGACAAAGACAATTATCCTTACCATAAAATTCTCAGGATAGATGGCATGGTCTGTGGAAACTGTGCTGTAAATGTCGAAAATGCGCTGAACCGGCAGGAGGGCGTTTGGGCCAGGGTGAATCTGGAGGCAGGAGAAGCAGATGTCTACCTGAAGAAGGACATGGGAGATCAGGAGCTTAAGGATCTGGTCAGAGAGGCAGGATATATCCTGTTCGGGATCAATACAGTACAAAAGAACTAAGATAGATGAAACAGGAGAGGGCTGTGGGTATGACCATTATACAGCCTTCTCTTTTTCACTTTCTAGGAAAGACCTTGTTATTGTAAAGTGATAAATATTATCAATGTGCCGTATGGACAAAGAGATCAAAAAACTGTATAATTATTACATAGTTAGTTTAAACTAACAATAGAACGGAAACTAATATGTCAGGTCAGGAGGCTTCTTATGAGCGTAGTAATTATAGGCGGGCATGACCGTATGGTCAGCCAGTACAAGAAAATCTGCAAATCTTACCAGTGCAAGGCAAAGGTCTTCACACAGATGGAGGCAAAGCTGGATAAACAGATTGGATGTCCCGATCTGCTAGTGCTTTTTACGAGTACGGTGTCCCATAAAATGATCCGGTGTGCGTTGGACGAAGTGGATGAAAATAAGACGGATATCATCCGCTGCCATACCAGCAGCGGGAGCGCTCTGATGGAAATACTGGAAAAAAGGTGTGTCAGCTGAAACGTAGCAGACAGAATAAAAAAAGATAAACAGAAAAAAGATAAATAGAAAAAAGATAAATAGAAAAAAGAAGAGGCGGCTGTCAGAGAGAAAAAGCAGCGCCCCAGGTATCAGATTCCGTTCCAAGGCGGTGGCCAAGTCACTTCATCTGATACCTGGGGCGCTGCCTGGTTTTACTTTGACAGTATCCCCTTCTTTTTTTACTGCCTGCTATTCTTTGATGAATTCATTCATTTTTGCGATATGGCTTTTAATCGCCTGAAAGCTTTCGTCACTTACAACGTGTTCGATGCGGCAGGCATCTTCAACGGCCGTCTTTTCATCAACACCTAAGTACATCAGCCACTGAGACAAGGTTGTATGGCGCTCATACATCGTTTCTGCGATTTTCATGCCCTCGTTTGTCAAGGTAATAAAACCGTTCTCATCTATTTTTATATAGCCGTTCTCACGCAGATTCTTCATGGCAACGCTGACGCTGGGCTTGGAAAACTCCAGTTCGTTTGCAATGTCAATGGATCGTACGTTTGGCTTCTTCCGGCTCAGCATGAAAATTGTCTCCAGATAATTTTCAGCAGATTCCTGTATTTTCAATGATAACCCCTCCTGTTTTACATGTGCATATAGCGCGGGCCGTTCAGCACAAAGCAATATGGTACCAGTTTATCATATCCAGATAAAAAGGTCAATTTCAAGCCGCAGGGGCGGATTGTAACCTAAAATGAAATTTTAAATTCCGCTCCCATATTCCCCAGTGGAATTTACTTTCGCACAGTTGATATTTACTCTTTCATATATTAGTGATACGGTTATGTCTCCTTCTGACAGCAGTAGAAGGACATTTTATGAGCAACTATATTCC
>NZ_QSDR01000088.1 GCF_003464085.1 Clostridium sp. AM58-1XD | reverse complement strand
AGATCCACACAGAAGGGCTTCCTGTCTTTATCCGACACATATTTCATGGTGTTACGCACCTGATGCACGATGCAGCGTTGATATTCCGTCTTTGGATACGCTGCGGCGATTGCCTCTTTGATGCCGCTAAGTCCATCTGCGCAGAGAATCAAGATGTCTTTCACTCCCCGGTTCTTTAAGCCATTTAGTACAGACAGCCAGTATTTAGAGCTTTCGTTTTCGCCAACCTCGATGGTCAGGCTTCTTTGCGTCCATCCGGATTGATGCCAAGAATCACATAAGCCGCAAGCTTGCGGATCACCCCATTATCACGAACTGAGTAATGGATGGCGTCTATGTAGAGTACCGGATATACCTCGGAAAGCGGGCGGTTCTGCCAGTCTCAATCTGCGGCATGATTTTATCGGTCACATCCGAAATGAACCCTTCGGATGCCTCAAAACCATAAATATCCTCCAGCGTATCAGAAATCTGCCTTGTAGTCATGCCTTTGGCATACATGGAA
>NZ_QSDR01000087.1 GCF_003464085.1 Clostridium sp. AM58-1XD | reverse complement strand
TCTCCGATATCGACCAGAAGATCATTTCCATGTATGCCAAAGGCATGACTACAAGGCAGATTTCTGATACGCTGGAGGATATTTATGGTTTTGAGGCATCCGAAGGGTTTATTTCGGATGTGACCGATAAAATCATGCCGCAGATTGAGACTGGCAGAACCGCCCGCTTTCCGAGGTATATCCGGTACTCTACATAGACGCCATCCATTACTCGGTTCGTGATAATGGGGTGATCCGCAAGCTTGCGGCTTATGTGATTCTTGGCATCAATCCGGATGGACGCAAAGAAGCCTGACCATCGAGGTTGGCGAAAACGAAAGCTCTAAATACTGGCTGTCTGTACTAAATGGCTTAAAGAACCGGGGAGTGAAAGACATCTTGATTCTCTGCGCAGATGGACTTAGCGGCATCAAAGAGGCAATCGCCGCAGCGTATCCAAAGACGGAATATCAACGCTGCATCGTGCATCAGGTGCGTAACACCATGAAATATGTGTCGGATAAAGACAGGAAGCCCTTCTGTGTGGATCT
>NZ_QSDR01000086.1 GCF_003464085.1 Clostridium sp. AM58-1XD | reverse complement strand
ATCTCTGCTTCCATCATTTCTTTGATTGTGCCGCCAAGCAGATCCTTGAGAGCATCCTGAATATCCTCTGCGGACTGGATGTCATACTCCTGAAGGAGCTGCTGGATAATGTTCCTTTTCCCATCTGTCATTTGTACTTTGTGTACGGGTTTCTTTTCTCTTGCCATAATAAAAGGCCTCCTATGATTTTTATTTTACCATAGAAGACCTTATAAAACCTTAGTTACAGAAAAACTTTCACATACTCAATCAAAGTACACTCGATAAACTTACTGAAATGCGTCTTACTTCCATGGCAGATGCATTAATTGCGGAAGAACCCTATCGGGTTGGAATACTCATTAGAACTACTATAGCATTTCTAAGGTAACAAATCCAACAATTGACTAATTGACTGTTTCTATAGTACTGTAAATGATCAGCATTGAATTTAGCTCTGTTTATGCAACCAGGAGCAGCATAGCACTCATCCATAAGCAATTTACAATTGCTTCAGACTGTAGACAAAGTCCCGAGCAATCGCTCGGGCTTTTCTACATTTGTCACCGCATTCATGGTATAATCATTATATCAGGAAGGCGGTGTTTTTATGTTGACGA
>NZ_QSDR01000085.1 GCF_003464085.1 Clostridium sp. AM58-1XD | reverse complement strand
ATGTTTATTATATAAAAATCAAAAAAATGTTTATTATATAAAAATCAAAAAACATCACATTTATAAACATTATAAATTTAAGAACAAGGTCTTTCCTGGAAAGTAAAAGAAGACTGCATGATTGAAGATTCCTCTTATCTTCAATCATGCAGCTTCTATATTTAAAAACGTAATTCCTGCTTTATTCAAGTATGCAGATACTGATAAATATCTCTTTTGCTTACGCCCCGGTCCTTTGCTACCAGCTTCATCGCCTCTTTTTGGCTGGCTCCCTGTTTTAAATAGATCTCCATATGTTCTTCAATCGTCATCTCTTCCCATGACTTTCTCTTTTCTTCTTCCAGCTCTTCCGGATTTCTTCCTTCTATGACAATTACACATTCACCTTTCGGCTCTTCCTTCTGGTAATGTTCCAGGCTTCGGAAAATGTGGTCCGAAATGCCGTTTCATACCTCTTTGTCAACTCACGGCAGATCGTAATTCTGCGCTCTCCCAGCGCCTCAAAGACATCCCCCAAGGTCTTAACAAGGTGATGGGGGGCTTCATAAATGATCATTGTTCTCGTCTCGTTTTTTAACTCCGAAAGGATTCTCAGACGCTCCTTTTATCCGCTTT
>NZ_QSDR01000084.1 GCF_003464085.1 Clostridium sp. AM58-1XD | reverse complement strand
ATACACTAGTTATAACGAATAGAAAGAGCGTATAAATAAGATTAAAATATGCTAGCAGAGGACGAAAATAGGGAAAATAAAGTTTATATGTGAAATTCACTTTAAAAGGAGAAAATACTATGTTTATAATCGCCCAAATCGGCAAAAAGGGTGGTGATAATAAGATATGTGTATTTTATCTAATTACTTGTTGGAAGGTCAGTCTTGGATAATAAAAGACGATAGAAAAATAGAATTTAAAGAGTTATGTAAAGATTTAAACATTTAATAATAAAGGAGTTATTGCAGATGTTCTTGATTATTGTCGTACTTATAAATTCGGCATGTTTATTATATCGAAACTATTTAGATAAAAAGAAGAGGAGATCTATTTTTTTTAAACACTAATATGTCTTTTAATATCGGGACTTATAGTGTTCGCCCATATAAAGGGTGAAGTTTGTGGCGCTAAAAGTGGTACACCTTGGAAAACAATAAAATTTTATAATATACAGGCACTTTTTTTAGGTGCATCCTTAATATTAATAAATGGTGAGTATATATTAGAAAAAATATAAAAAGAAAATGTCACCATTTATATAAAATAATTCTTGGCAATAACTCCAATATTGCTTT
>NZ_QSDR01000083.1 GCF_003464085.1 Clostridium sp. AM58-1XD | reverse complement strand
TAACTGGGGTGAAGTCGTAACAAGGTAGCCGTATCGGAAGGTGCGGCTGGATCACCTCCTTTCTAAGGAAAAGAAGAAGTAAGGGTTTTATATACTGTTTAGTCTTTGAAACAAGGACAAAAAAGAGATTCCGGTGGCGATGCGTTTGGGGGAAACACCCGTACCCATCCCGAACACGACGGTTAAGACTCAAGCGGCCGATGGTACTATATTGGAGACGATATGGGAGAGCAGGTGGCTGCCGGATCAATATTAAAAAATCACTCAAAAGAGTGTTTTATATAGAACGGACATGTTCCAATGGGCTGAGATAAAGGCGAGGCCTGTGTTAAAGAACGTGTTAACCTGATTCAGCAGGGTAGTGCTGTTCCATATAACTGGTTTTTACCAGTGATTAGTGAATTTAATTTGATTAAGTTCGCTAATGACTGATAAACTTCAGTCAAATATGTACCTTGAAAACCGCATATTGAAATGAAATGATAAATCGTAAAGAAATATCAAGACATCCGAGGTCATGCTTTTTATGAAGGTAAAAGGCATGTCAAAAGAAACAATAACAAACGAACCAAAACGCCAGGGGATATAACGCTATATATCCTTAGGAACTGATTCCACCCGTAAAAAGGGGATCAGGGCCA
>NZ_QSDR01000082.1 GCF_003464085.1 Clostridium sp. AM58-1XD | reverse complement strand
TGGCCCTGATCCCCTTTTTACGGGTGGAATCAGTTCCTAAGGATATATAGCGTTATATCCCCTGGCGTTTTGGTTCGTTTGTTATTGTTTCTTTTGACATGCCTTTTACTTTCATAAAAAGCATGACCTCGGATGTCTTGATATTTCTTTACGATTTATCATTTCATTTCAATATGCGGTTTTCAAGGTACGTTGCAAAATCAAATGTATTTGCTTCCAAAAATAAGCGGATATATTTGATTTCATTGCGCGCCTGCACGCGACTGAGGAAACATTCGTTTCCGAAGTGCATACGTAAGCTACGCATTACGGTATCTCATTTCTTCAATACCGAGTGGAGATGGAGAGATTCGAACTCTTGACCCCCTGCTTGCAAGCAGGTGCTCTCCCAACTGAGCTACACCCCCACAAATAATCTGGCAGCCACCTGCTCTCCCATACCGTCTCCAGTATAGTACCATCGGCCGCTTGAGTCTTAACCGTCGTGTTCGGGATGGAAACGGGTGTTTCCCTCAAGCGCATCGCCACCAGAATTTTTTTGGTGTCCTTTTATCAAAGACTAAACAGTATATAAAACCCTTACTTCTTCTTTTCCTTAGAAAGGAGGTGATCCAGCCGCACCTTCCGATACGGCTACCTTGTTACGACTTCACCCCAGTTATCGGT
>NZ_QSDR01000081.1 GCF_003464085.1 Clostridium sp. AM58-1XD | reverse complement strand
AGAAACATCTTACCCTTGAAGACCGTATATACATTGAAAATTCTCTGAATAAAGGCTGTACCTTCAAAGTCATTGCCAAATACCTGTGTAAAGATCCGACTACCATCTCGAAAGAAGTCAAGGCACATCGCTTGTCGGACTGGTATCATAAGGGCACTTTTTACAATGCAAAGAACTTCTGTGTCCATCGGTATCACTGTAAAAAGACCAATTCCTGTGGGAAGATTCTCGTCTGTGGTATCAAATGCGCTTCCTGCCCCACCTGTAACCAGACCTGCTCCGATTTTGAGCGGGAACGCTGCACAAGACTTGATAAAGCTCCTTACGTCTGCAATGGCTGTGACAAGAAAATCAACCACTGTACCATCGCACACAAATATAAATATGATGCCCGGTTTGCAGATAGGAAATACCGTGAGAATCTCAGCGATTCCCGTGCCGGAATTAACATGACAAAACGTGAACTCCATCAAAAGGACATGATTATCACTCCTTTGATTGAACAGGGGCAGTCACCCTATCAAATCGCCACGAATCATCCGGAACTGGATATGTCTGTCCGCACCATGTACACCTATCTTGACAACGGATTATTCACAGCCAGGAACATTGACCTAAAACGCAAGCCTAAGTTCAAACCGCGCAAATGCCATAAAACACAGATTACTGACCGGTCTGTGTTTGCAAGCCGGACTTATGCAGAGTTTCAGTCATTGAGCCCTGACGTTTATGTGGAAATGGACACCGTCCATTCTTCTCGGGAATCTAAAAAGACACTTTTAACCTTCTTTTTCCCGAAAGAAAAACTCTTCCTGGCATTCCTGATGAACCGTTGTACAAAGGGCGCTGTACGACTTGTTTTCGACCATCTGGAAAAACGCCTTGGA
>NZ_QSDR01000080.1 GCF_003464085.1 Clostridium sp. AM58-1XD | reverse complement strand
ACCGATAACTGGGGTGAAGTCGTAACAAGGTAGCCGTATCGGAAGGTGCGGCTGGATCACCTCCTTTCTAAGGAAAAGAAGAAGTAAGGGTTTTATATACTGTTTAGTCCTCGATCAAGGGACGAAGAAAAAAGAAATAAAGAAGTTCTATTGCACTAAGCTCGTGAAAGACCTCGCAAAGTAGCAAAGAACAAGTTTCGTACGTAAGCATTTCAAAAACAAATGCTAAGTACTCAAACTTTCCGGTGGCGATGCGCTTGGGGGAAACACCCGTTTCCATCCCGAACACGACGGTTAAGACTCAAGCGGCCGATGGTACTATATTGGAGACGATATGGGAGAGCAGGTGGCTGCCGGATCAAAAGAAAAAAATCATCCGAGAGGATGTTTTTATAAGGAAGGGCTTATAGCTCAGCCGGTTAGAGCGCACGCCTGATAAGCGTGAGGTCGGTGGTTCGAGTCCACTTAAGCCCACTGCCTATGAAAATAGGGCAGTGGAAGAATCCTTGGAAGAGAGGAAAGGCCCACTTAAAAGAAAAGAGAAAAATAAATAGGGATCGCCTCAGAGAAGAAATCGAAGAGGGAGGACCCGCATCCGTGGGGGTGTAGCTCAGTTGGGAGAGCACCTGCCTTGCAAGCAGGGGGTCAAGAGTTCGAATCTCTCCATCTCCACTCGGTATTGAAAATCGATTCGATAACAGATACCGTAACGTCGTGCTGACGTATGCACATCGGAAACGAATGTTCCTCAGTCGCGTGCAGGCACGCTATCAAATCGAATATTCCGTCTTTCTTATGAAAGCAAGCTTTCAGCGAAAGCCAGAACATTGGATTTGGCATACGTACCTTGAAAACCGCATATTGAAATGAAATGATAAATCGTAAAGAAATATCAAGACATCCGAGGTCATGCTTTTTATGAAAGTAAAAGGCATGTCAAAAGAAACAATAACAAACGAACCAAAACGCCAGGGGATATAACGCTATATATCCTTAGGAACTGATTCCACCCGTAAAAAGGGGATCAGGGCCA
>NZ_QSDR01000008.1 GCF_003464085.1 Clostridium sp. AM58-1XD | reverse complement strand
AAGATTCAAGATTCTGAGTACGCCGGGACCGAAGGGGCTTTATGACTGGAAAGGGATTCTGAACATGGCTCTGACTGCGGCAGTAGCCACAATCGTTTGGCCTCACATCTTTATGAGATGTTACATAGCAAAAAGCATTAAAAATTTCCGCGTCATGTCATGGGCGCTTCCGATTGCCTATGTTCTTCCGGTATTTGGCCTTGTAATTATCGGAACACTGATCGGACCGGCCGTTATGGGACCTAACTTTGCAGATCCGGACAATCTGCTTCCCACACTTGTAACTCAGTATTGTCCTCCGATTATCGCTTTCGTTTCCGTATTGTGCCTCTTCGCATTTGCCGTATCTACCGCAGATTCCTTACTTCTTTCAGCAAGTGCTCTGGCATCGAGAGATATTTACGTACGCCGTTTCTATGAATTAAAGGGGAAAAAGGCCGATTCCAGACAGACCGTATATTTTGGCCGTATCGTCCTTGTCGTTCTTATGATCGCATGTATTATTATTACAGCGACAAAATCTGCGTATATCACGGATTATGCGTATAAGCTCTCCTCTCCCTTCTTCGCAATGATCCTTCCGTGCAGCATCGGCGGCCTGTTCTGGAAACGGGGAACCAAGGAAGGGGCTGTCACAGGAACGGTTGCAGGCGTGATCGTGACCTTTCTGCTCACATTCTTTATTACACCGCCATTTGGTTTTTCCGCCCTCTTGTGGGGACTTACGATCAATACCGGCCTTTATGTGGGGGTCAGCCTGTGCACTACGGTGCCGGAGGAGATTATAGAAAAATATATTGTAAGAGTTGACGATATTATCGCGAATAATAAAAAAAGCAGTAAGAAAGCATTCGAACCGGAGGGAGTCGTTTATGAAGACAGCAAAGCTTACAAGACCAGGCCATATAGAGATTGTACAAACCCCACAGCCGACAATTGAAAAAGAGGATCAGGTGCTCGTCCGCGTAAAAGCGGTGGGTATCTGCGGGACGGACCTCCATACCTTTAAAGGGGATCGGAACGATATCGACTATCCGAGAGTCATGGGGCACGAGCTTTCAGGCATCGTAGAAGATACAGGCAAACATGTTACGAGAGTTAAGAAGGGGGACCGCGTCGTTTACGACCCGGTGAATTCCTGTGGAACGTGCAGAACATGCAGAAGCGGCCATGAAAATGTGTGCGGCAGCGTAAAATGTTTTGGAGTGCAGATGGACGGGGGCTTTCAGGAATATATTGTCGTCGAGGAAGACCACCTCTATCCGTTTAACGGTCCTGCCTCTTATGAATGCGCGGCTCTTGGGGAACCGTTTTCCATAGCGGCCAACATAACGGCGAAGGCCCAGGCTGAAACGGGTAACCGGGCGGTAATTTTTGGAGCGGGAACGATCGGAATTGCTGTGCTGTCCGTGTTGAAAAAGCACGGCGTCCACGTTCTTGTGAGTGATATCGCGGATGTAAAGCTTAAGATAGCAGAAGATTTTGGCGCGGATGTGACAGTGAACAGCAAAGAGAAGAGCCTGGAGGAAGCGGTGGAGATGTTTTCTCCAGGCGGCGTGGACGTGGTGATCGACGCCGTCGGTTATGCCTCTACATTTGAACAGGCCATAAAGCTGGCTGCGCCCTGCGGAAGGATCGTGGAAATCGGATTCGATGACAGGGAAGCACGCATCGCTCCCGGAATTATTACGAGAAAAGAGCTGACGATTGCAGGTTCCAGAATGAACTGCCATCGGTTTGAAACGGTAACCAGATGGCTGGAAGACGGAACGATTACGAGAAAGATGATTTCCGCAGTATATCCATTGGAAAAACTGCAGCAGGCGTTTGAAGATACTTTAACTAATGGAGACCATTGGCTGAAGACAATCATCAAAATAGATGATTAGGGCAGCGAAGTGAAAAATTATTAAGCAAAAAAGGAACTCGGACGATTAAACGATAGAAAGGGAAGGTGTACGGACTATGAAAGAATTAATGATTCGTCCCACTATATGGCAGTATGATACGGCAGCAGAATTTGCAAAGGAATTCCACATTGGAGCAGGAGATCTGGTAATTACAAACGAATATATCTATCAGCCGCATTTTGGAGGACTTGGACTGGAATGTGACGTACTCTGCCAGGAAAAGTACGGTGCAGGTGAACCCTCCGACGATATGGTAGAGGCTATGCATCAGGATATTACAAAAAAATATAAGAGAATTATAGCCATAGGAGGCGGTACGGTTATCGACATATCCAAGCTGTTTGCGCTGAAACATGTAAGCCCTGTAGACGATCTGTATGACGGTAAGCTTGAGATAATCAAAGATAAAGAGCTTGTTCTCGTGCCGACGACGTGCGGTACGGGGAGCGAAGTGACAAACATAGCAATTCTGGCTTTAAATAAAAGAGGAACCAAGAAGGGTCTGGCCGTAGACGAAATGTATGCGGACAGCGCCGTGCTGATCCCGGAGCTTCTGGAAGGGCTTCCGTTCCGTTTCTTTGCCACCAGCTCTATCGACGCGCTGGTTCATGCCGTAGAGTCCAGCCTGTCTCCTAAGGGAAATGAGACGACAAGAATGTTCGGATACCGGGCGATTGAAATGATCCTGAATGGATATAAGAAGATCGCGGAGGAAGGAGAATCGGCGGTGAGACCGCTGCTGAAGGAATTTCTGATGGCCAGCAATTATGCAGGGATTGCATTTGGAAATGCAGGGTGCGCAGCCGTCCATGCATTAAGCTACCCTCTTGGAGCAAAGTATCATGTGGCTCATGGAGAATCCAATTATGCTATGTTCACCGGTGTAATGAACAATTATATGGAAATAAAAAAAGACGGTGCAATTGCAGACCTCAACCGCTACATCGCCGGAATACTGGAATGTGATGAGGCGGACGTATATCCAAAGCTGGAGGAGCTTCTGGACCGGATTCTTCTGAAAAAGAAGCTGCATGAATACGGAATGACAAAAGAGGAGTTGGAAATATTTACGGATTCCGTTCTGGAAAACCAGGGCCGTCTGCTGGCCAACAATTTCGTGCCTCTTGACAGGGCCAGAATTTTGAAGATATACAAGGAATTATATTGATTTGAGGGAGGAAAAAAATGGGATATTCAACGGGGCTGGAGTAGCCGGGGAATGGTTGGATGCCATTATAGAAAATTCATTTGACGGCATTTATATTACCGACGGAAAGGCAAATACCATAAAGGCTAACCGGGCGTATGAAGTGATTACGGGATTAGCGCGCAGCGAAGTGGTGGGGCGTAATATGAAGGATCTTGTGAAACGTGGAATCATTTCGGAATCCGGTTCTATTATCGCGATAAGAGAGCGCCGTCCCGTCACGATACAGCAGGAATTTAAAACTGGAAGAAAAGCGCTTATTACCAGTACGCCCGTGTATGGAAAAGATGGAAGAATCGCTATGGTCATTACAAATGTCCGGGACCTGACGGAGATTTATAAACTAAAAGAAGAGGTGGCCAGAAAAAACGAGGAAGGCAGGAAGCTCCGGCAGGAGCTGGAGCATATCCAGAAGAAGCTTTTGAACAAAAAAAATATGGTGGCGGTAGACGAAGCCGCCCTGTCTGTTATTCTGCTGGCCGATAAGGTGGCGCCTATGGATTCCACTGTCATGCTGACAGGGGAAACCGGGGTGGGAAAAGAAGTATTTGCCGAGTATATCCACCAGAACAGCAGGAGAAGCGAGAAGGCATTTATACGTGTTAACTGCGGGGCAATCCCAGCCAATCTGATTGAAAGCGAATTGTTCGGATACGAGAAGGGAGCTTTTACAGGGGCGGATAAGAACGGAAAAATGGGCCTTTTTGAAGTGGCAGATCACGGCACTGTTTTTCTGGATGAAATCGGTGAATTGCCTCTGGAGCTGCAGGTGAAGTTGCTGCGGGTGCTGCAGGAACAGGAAGTAGAGCGGATCGGCGGAGTAAAGCCGATTAAGATCGACGTCCGTGTAATAGCAGCTACCAACAGGAACCTTGAGGAGATGGCAGAACAGAAGAAATTCAGAGAGGACCTCTATTACAGACTGATGGTCTTTCCTATACAGATCCCGCCGCTGAGAGAGCGGAAAAAAGACATCATTCCTCTGGCGGAAATGTTTCTGGGACGGCTGAACAGGAAATATGGATTTAAAAAACATTTTTCTGAAGGCGCGATCCGCGTGATGCTGGAATACGGCTGGCCGGGAAACATCAGAGAGTTGAAAAATATTGTAGAGCGGGCAGTCATTATCAATGAAAGCGAAGAAATTTCTCCATCCAGCCTTTCTATCATGCCCGGTCCAAAGAAAGAGCAGGAGCAGACGGTTTATTGTGAACGGGGGGATTTTAATCTCAAGTCGCTGTAGAAGCCATGGAAGAAGAATATATGGAACGCGCTTACATAAAGTATGGGAATGTGCGGGACGCAGCAAAAAGTCTGGGTATGACTCATGCTACCTTTGTCAGAAAAAGGCAGCGTTATGCGTCAGAGAAAGAGACGGCAGAAGGATAAATCTGTCGTCTCTTTTTCATTTATTTCTGCTTGTAAATACGAAGACAGATCAGAATAATCAACAGATCCTCGTGACGGGTAATCTCAAGCCCTGTCAGATTGGAGAATTCCTCCAGCCGGTTGCGTATCGTATTGTGGTGGAGGGATAAGATCCTGGCGGCTTCCCGAAAGTTGAAGCGCGTTTCGATATAGGCATTGAGCGTTTCAATAATGCGCTGGCGGGCCTGGGAGTCCATGGCGTCTATCGGAGAGAAATATTCTTTGTAAAAGTCCTTCAAATAAGGTTCGATCCCCGGCTGGGCTAGTAGGCAGGAACCGCCCATATCGTGGAGCAATATGACAGATTCTGCCGGAGGCATATCCAGTTTATCCATACAGCTGAGGATCAGTGCATGCTTCTGCGGAATATTCTGCCAGGACTCGGCGACAAAACCGATAATGGCGGAATAGGAAAAATCATGGAAGAATTCATAAAGGAGTTTTTTAATTTGCTGTCCTGATTTCCTCAAGTACTGTACGATCAAACTTCTGTCCTGAAGATCGGCAGAAACAGGGATCAGAAGATGAATCTGAAAATTGTTGTCCATACATCCGTGAATCCCATAACGCTGGTTTAGTTGATCGAAAAAATTAATTGCTGAAGGATTATAGATGGATAGTCTTTCCTCCAAGCAGGGAGAAGCGTGAAAGCGGGCGACAGCCGGGCAGTATATCATATTTGGATTGATTTGGAGTTTTACTGCGCTCTGAAAAGAAATATCGTTTACAGGCGTTTTTGCAGCAAAAAACTCATTGAGAAAATTGTTTTTCTTGAATATAAGATTTTTCAACTGACTTTTCCGGCTGCGTATAGCTTCCCGGACGAGCATCAGGGCGTATATCGTCTGGTTAAAAATGTTCGGCGTCATGGGAGTCGGGCTGCTGCCGAGAACGAGATATTGGTATTCCGGGATATTCAGCGGCGTGATCAAAAGGTGAACATCAGGATTGCTCTGGCAATAATAGCGGACAGAACCATTTTCCGACATCAGAAGAGAAGCCTGCTTCAGCTTTGACAAGGTTGCTTCATTGATCTCCATAGGAAAGGGAATATCCGTCGGACAGCTTTGGCAGGAAAAATCTTTTTCTGAAATGACATACAAAGGGTAGCGCAGCAGTTCATGGGCGATGTTCAGGGCATCGGTTATGGATTGGCTTTTTTGAAGAAGGGTGACCAGGTGGTCGTATACGATAAAGAAGTCGGAATTGTTTTCAGAAGCAGTAGAAATATTGAGCAGCAATGGAAAAAGCAGCTCATGCCAAGAAAACTTATTCGGAATAAACAGGAGCGGAAGAGAGTATGCGTCCGCCAGCTCCCTTGCATTCGCCGGGATCGCATGTATGTATCGGAAAATTTTGATTCCAAGAGCGGCAGCCCCATGACGATGTAGTTCTTCGATTACATTGACCATGATCTCAGGATTGTTGACAAAGATATATCCCGAACTGAAGCAGAATTCTCCTTCACGCACAAAACGGACGGAATCAGGGGCATCGAGAATTCCTGAAAAACGCACTTCATTGTTTAAACCAGCGGCGCCGGCGATCACCTGCATTTCATTAAAAGGCTTCGAAAGAAGCAGATCAGATACAGTAAAATTCATATATATGTCCTCCCATCTAAAAGTCGTCAGTGACCATTGCGGATTTCTTTCAAAATCTTGATAAGAGGGGAAAGTGTGGGAGGAGAGTCAAATTATCATACCATATAACGGCACTATTATAATGGTCAATGAATTTGAAAGCGGCGTATTGTATCATATTGACATGGCCGGAGTCAATATGAGAGGAAATAAATAAAATATAAACATATTATAAATCACTTTTACGAAAAAAACATTAATAAATGCATAAAATCAATATCCAATATTGGTAATTAAAAGAAAAAGTAGACAAGGAGGCAAAATGAGAGACTTAGTTGTTCTGGAACAGGAAAAAGAGATCACTCAGCTGGATGGAAGAACCGTATGCTGGCTGCAGATGGCGAGTCATGATGGAGGCGTTAAATTTTCTTCCATCTGTACATGTGTATATGAACCGGGAAAGTATGCCAGGCCGGCACACTCTCATCCGGGCGGAGAGGAGACGATCTATGTAATTTCAGGAAAAGGAAAAGTGAAGATTGGGAAAGATATCTATGATCTTTTACCTGGTTCGCTAGCATTTTTTCCACAGGGAGTTCCCCATATGGTAGCGAATACGGAAGCGGAGCCGCTTCATATCGTATGCTTTTACGCTCCAGGCGGGGAGGCGGCCAAATATCGGTTCCATGAGGATTTTACCTTTCCGGGGGTTACAGATAAAGAATAAAAGAAGCGGCAGTGATGAAAATTGAGCGATGCAGCAGGGAGATGATCGAATGAAAGCTCTTTTAAAGATGAAAGCAGGAGAAGGGAACGTGGTCCTGAAAGAAGTCCCAAAGCCGGTGCCGGGAGACCAGGAAGTATTGATCCGGGTAGCGGCGGCAGGCATATGCGGAACGGATATTAAGATTCTTCATGGGCAGGCGTGGAGCAATCCGCCGGTCGTTCTGGGACATGAGTACTCAGGGACCGTGGAAGCAGTTGGGAAGAATGTTACAAGTGTCGTTCCGGGGGACAGGGTTGTGTCGGAGACGGCACAGCAGATATGCGGAACCTGTGAATTCTGCAATACCGGCCATCAGCTGATGTGCAGGCAAAGGCTGTCGATCGGATACGGGGTGGACGGGGCGTTTGCGGAATACATAGCGGTGAGAGAAGGAATCGTACATAAAATACCGGATGAACTATCTTTTGACATGGCGGCGCTCTGTGAACCGTTTGCCGTAGCCCTTCATGGAACATGGGATACGGGAGAAATACTCCCTACAGATAAGGTGCTGGTCATGGGGCCGGGGACGATCGGCCAGCTGGCCGTACAGGCGGTGAAGGCAAAAGGGGCGCAGGTGATTCTGGCAGGTACGCCAAGGGATAGGGAACGGTTGAAAATCGGAGAGGATCTGGGCGCTGATTATACGTGTACGGATATTTCCATGGACCGGATCATGGAGCTGACGAATGGGAAAGGCGTGGACGCCGCCGTAGACTGTACGGGAGCTGCGCCGGCGGTCAGGAATGCCATGCAGGCGCTGAAAAACAGGGGAAGAATGGTTCAGATCGGGCTGACGAGCCGGAACATGGAGATCGAATATGGGCTTTTGACACAAAAGGAAATTTCAATTATTGGTTCATTTGGCCACCAGTGGCACAACTGGGAACAGGCGATCAGCCTGATGGCCTCCGGGAAAGCCAGGATAGGAGAGCTGATTACGGGCCGGTATGAACTGGAAGAATGGGAAACTGCCTTTGAGGAGATGGAAAACCAAAAAGGAATAAAAATATTAATATATCCAAATGGAAGGGAGAAGAAAACATGAAAAGAAATTTAATGAGACTGGCCAGCGCGGCAATGGCAGTTGCGATGACGGCGACAATGGTGAGCGGCTGTGTGAAAAGCGCCCCTGAGCAGGCGGCGGACACAAAAGAACAGACAGAGGCGCAGCAGGCGGCGGCTCCGGCAGCACAGCACGACGGGGGAGACGTGAAGATCGGTTTCGTATGGCCGCTGACAGGCGGCAGCGCAACCATAGGCCAGCAGCATAATGACGGCGCTTTAATGGCGATTGAAGAGATCAATGCCAACGGCGGAATCAAATCCATGGGCGGGGCCAAAATCATCCCTGTAGTGGCCGATTCGGAGACGAAACCGGACGTAGGAGCGAATCAGGTAGAACGCCTTGTAACAGATGAAAACGTATCGATTGTAATCGGCTGCTATAACAGCGCCGTCTGTTTCCCGGCTGCCGAGGCTTCCGAGAAGCTGTCCACACCGTTTATCAGCCAGGGCGGCGTAAAGAATGAGATTACGGAGCGGGGATATAAATGGGTGTTCCGCGTAAACAATAAAGCGACATATGACGTGCTTGAAATGCTGAAGGGCATCGATGTTATTTCAGAGGCAAAGCAGATGGAGCCAAAGACGTACGCCCTGATTTATGAATCGACGGACTGGGGCTCAGACAATGCGAAAATCTGGAAGGAAGAAGCAGATAGCGAGGCTGGGAATGTGTAGTGGATGAAGCCGTCACGACAGGAACATCCGATATGAGTTCACAGATATCCAAAATTAAAGCGGCAAATCCTGATGTTATCAACGTTTCCTTCTACACGCCGGAAATGATCATTTTCGACAAAGCCCTTATGGCGAACAAAGTGAATCCTCCGTTTGGCGTATGGAGCGTAGGCGGGGGTAACCAGGACCCGGCATACTTTGACAGCGTTGACGCTTCCGTATATGATTATCATTTCGTGCAGGAAGACTGGAACGTATCCATGCCTTATCTCTATGACTGGGCAGGGGAATTGAATGAAAAGGTGAAGGCTGAAAAGGGCTATGGGTTAAACAGCTTCTTCGCTCAGGGCTGGACGGCTGCATATGTAGCGTATGACGCGTTAGAAGCGGCCGGTTCTTCCGACAAAGGCGCTATCAGAGACGCCCTTGCAGGCCTGGAGCTGACGTTAAACGAAGACGACCACACCCTCCTTTCCGGCTATCCAGGACTGAAATTCGATGAAAACGGCCAGAACACCATGTCTACCGGTACTATGGTACAGTACCAGAAAGGCGTTGCGATTCCGTTCTCACCGACGAGCAACCTTCTGCCGGGATATTCCCTGGATGATATCATCGTACCAATTCCGGACGATTTTGCAGACAGGGGCAAGGATGCCAAACCGTGGGGTACACCTCCGGAAGTGAGACAGTAAATAAGCGACATAAAAGTCAGGATTTCTAAATACTGTGGGTGCTGCATTTTTCTTTGCAACACCCTCATTGTAAAAATTGGAGGGGAAATATGCTAGGACGAGTACTGCTTTCCATTCCGCAGGGACTGCTTCAGGGGGCTTCTTACGGGGCTATTGCCCTTGGGCTGAGCGTGATTTTCGGCGTATCAAGAGTGACGAATTTTTCTCACGGCGCGCTGCTCATGGTCTCTGCGTATCTGTACTATGAATTGTTTACGAGATTCGGGTTGGACCCGTATCTGAGTATTGTCGTCGTAGCGCCTATTATGTTTGCGGTCGGCTACGCAATACAGAAAGCGCTTGTAACACCGATTCTCCAGAGGGAGAAGGGGACGACGCAGGATCCGACGAGCTTGCTTTTAATTACTCTGGGACTTGGATATGCCATACAGAATCTGTTTACCATGATGTATGGTTCTAATTATAAAACTCTGAATTCAAAGGCCAGCGAGTCCTACTTTACAGTGGGAGACGGACTTTTTGTCACTCAGTGGTCTAAGGTGATCGCTTGTATCGTCAGCTTTCTGCTGGCAGGGGCCTTATGGTATATCATCAACCGGACGGAGCTGGGCAAGAAAATCCGCGCCGTTTCACAGAATAGGGATGCGGCGGCTCTCTGCGGAATCAATGTGTATCATGTATACGGAATTGCCTTTGGCCTGGGGGTCGCAGCCGTTTCCGTGGCAGGGGCCAGCCTGGCTCAGTATTATTTTATACAGCCGGATATCGGAACCGTCTTTGCCACGAAATCATTTATGATCGTTGTGCTGGGAGGCCTTGGAAGCATTCCGGGAGCGCTCATCAGCGGAATTATCTTCGGATTGATCGAAGTGGTCGGAGCACAGTTTGTTACAAGCTCTTCAGCACAGATGTTTTCATTTCTGCTGTTCATAATCGTATTGTTCATCAGGCCGGCCGGTCTGTTCGGCAGGAAAAAATAGGCGGAGGTAAAAGATGGAGGGAAGCATACAAAAAAGAAGTTTTATTGAGGGAAAACGGTTTGCTGTTCTGGGATTTCTGCTGCTCCTTATCATGCCTTTCATGATGGGAACGTACTACCAGAGCATTATGATACTCATTTTGTTTTACGCATTCTGCGCAACGGCATGGAACGTGGTCTGCGGCCTGGTGGGAGAGCTTTCCCTGGGGCATTCTCTGTTCCTGGGGCTTGGAGCATATATTTCCACGATCCTGCTGCGGGACTTATCCCTGACGCCATGGATCGGCATGCTGATCGGAGCCGCGGTCACATGCGCGGTGGGCGTACTGATCGGATACCCATGTTTCCGGTTGAGCGGGCCGTATTTCGCGCTCACTACCATAGCACTTACCAACCTGGTAAAAATATGGGTGGAAAATAATGAGTATTTCTTTGGGATCGACGTCAAAGGCTCTATGGGACTTTTGCTGGAGCAGACGGGAAACCAGCCGATCGCCTTTGAATTCGGGAGTAAACTGACGTACTACTACATCATGTTCGTTTTTCTGGTTATTGCCCTCTTTATCATGCACAAGGTAAAGAGCAGCAAGATGGGATATTACCTGACGGCAATCAAGACATCGCCTGAGGCTGCGGAGGCCATGGGCATACCGATCCGGCGCTATAAACTGATGGCGATGGCGGTCAGCTGCGCACTGATGGCAGTAGGCGGAACATTTTACGCGCAGTATTACAGGTATGTCGGGCCGACCAGAATATTTGGAGAAGATCTGGCTATACAGATCGCCATGATCGCCCTCGTAGGCGGTTCGGGAAAAACATTCGGTCCCCTGATTGGCGCGGTCATTTTGGTTCCGGTAACGGAGCTGCTGTCCAAACAGTTTGGAGGCGTTCTTCCGGGACTGCACCTGTTCGTATACGGTATCGTCATGATATTTGTGGTGTTTTTCATGCCGAAGGGAATTTACGATATCGTGACAGGATTTTTCAAGAGACTGGAAAGCAGGATATTTCATCCGTCTGTAAAGGGAGCGGGAGGTGATTCATAATATGGCGGCAATCATTAAACTGGAGCATGTGACGAAACGATTCGGCGGTCTGAAAGCCGTATCTGATTTCAGTGGGGAAGTGGAAGAAGGGACGATTGTAGGTCTGATCGGACCCAACGGAGCGGGAAAAACGACGCTTTTCAATATGATGGCAAATACCTTTCATCCTACGGAAGGGAAGATTACATATCTGGGCGAAGACATCTCGAACCAGAAGACAGAGAAAATGGCCCATATCGGGCTGGCGCGGACGTTTCAGGTTACGAAGCCATTTGGGGAAATGACGCTGATTGAGAATATCATGGTCGGTTCCTTCCTCCATACGAGCCACGTAGGGGAAGCGGAGCGGCTGGCCGAGGAAGTATACCGTTTTGTCGGTGTTTCGGCGGAAAAGGACATGAGGCAGAGGGCGGACAGCGCAACGACGGTAACGCTAAAAAAGCTGGAAATAGCCCGGGCTCTGGCTACAAAGCCGAAACTGCTTCTGCTGGATGAAGTCATGGCAGGCTGTAATCCCCAGGAAAAGCTGGAATTAGTGGAGGTATGCAGGAGAATCAGGAATTCCGGCGTTACGATCCTGATTATAGAACACGACATAAAGACGATTATGTCCCTGTGCGATAAGATTTTTGTTTTGAATTACGGAGAGAAGCTGATGGAAGGAACTCCGGATGAGGTAGGAAACGACAAACGTGCGATCAGCGCATATTTGGGGGAGGATTTTGCCAATGCTTAATGTGAAAAATGTGACAGCAGGGTATGACAAACTGCGGATTGTCAACGGAATTACGATTGAGATTCCGGACAGGACGATTGTCTCTATCGTCGGGGCAAACGGCGTAGGCAAGACGACTCTGATAAAGGCCATTGTGAGCCAGATTCCCGTAATGAGCGGGCAGATCATATTCGACGGAGCGGATATCACAAAAATGCCGACGAATGGGATCAACGATACCGGTATCACGCTGGTTCCGGAAGGAAGGCAGCTGTTCGGCCATATGACTGTAGAGGAAAATCTGGATATCGGCGCCTGTACGAAAAAGAGCAGGCCGTTCCGGGAGAAAAATAAAGAGGAAATGTACAGAATATTTCCGCGGTTGAAGGAAAGAGCCAAACAGATGGCAGGCTCTCTTTCCGGAGGCGAGCAGCAGATGGTGGCTATGGCCAGGGCCATGATGTCCGACCCGAAGCTGGTGATTATGGATGAGCCGTCCTGGGGGCTGGCTCCTATCCTGGTTGCGGAGATGTTTGAGACGATTGAACGAATCCGTGAAAAGGGGGCGGCTGTTCTTCTGGTGGAGCAGAACGTGTCGAAAGCCCTTCAGATCTGCGACTGGGGTTATGTAATTGAGCACGGAGAAGTGTCTATGGAAGGAAAAGGCGATGAATTGTTAAGGGACGAAGGGCTGAAGAAAGCGTATCTGGGAATTTAGGAAAAGGAGGCAAAAGGGGATGTCTTATAAAGAGGATATGACGGAACTGAAAAAATTTTCAAAGCGGATACAGATAGAAACGGTGAAAATGATCGGCGGACTGGGAGTAGGCCATCTGGGAGGCTCTTTGTCCATAGCAGATCTGCTGTCCGTGCTGTATGGGAAACAGATGAAATACAGGGCAGAAGAGCCTGACTGGACGGGAAGGGACTGGCTCGTGTGCTCCAAGGGCCACGCGGGGCCGGCCGTCTATTCGGCCCTGGCGCTGAAGGGATTTATGCCAATGGAAGAATTAAAGACATTAAACCGTCCGGGCACGAATCTCCCCAGCCACTGCGACAGGAACAGGACGCCCGGAATCGATATGACCACTGGCTCCTTGGGACAGGGGGCTTCGGCTGCAGCCGGAATTGCTCTCGGGTTTAAAATGAAGGGCATGGATAACTGGGTCTACCTGATTTTAGGAGACGGAGAAATCGATGAAGGCCAGGTCTGGGAAATGGCCCTTTTTGCAGGACACAGAAAGCTGTCCAATCTGATCGCGTTCGTAGACCACAATAAGCTTCAATTGGACGGGCCGACGGCCGATATTTGTGATCTGGGGGACATTGCCGCGAAGTTCCGGGAATTCGGTTGGTTTGCCCAGACGGCCGACGGCCATTCCCAGGAGGAGATCGATCAGGCGGTTGAGAAGGCCAAGGAACAGAATGAAAAGCCGTCTATGATCGTACTGAATACGGTGAAAGGACACGGATGGAGCAGGATGGAAAACCAGCTGGGAAGCCACTGCCCGTCTCTTGACAGCAAACAGACAGAAGAGGCTGTGGAAGAAA
The DNA here is from genome assembly GCF_003464085.1 of Clostridium sp. AM58-1XD. Taxonomy (GTDB): domain Bacteria; phylum Bacillota; class Clostridia; order Lachnospirales; family Lachnospiraceae; genus Lachnoclostridium_A. The sequence goes on along the minus strand of NZ_QSDR01000008.1, from coordinate 131,685 downwards.
TGGAAGCTGCTTTAAGGCAATTGGAGTTGGAGGAGGTAGAGGGATGAAGATAAAGCTGGAACAGGAAATTTCCGCTGAGAAGCAGGAGATGAGAAAGGCTTTTTGCGATACGCTTCTTGAACTGTCGGAATATAATAAAAATATTGTGGTGATGGACGCGGATCTGATGGGAGCCATGGGAACAAAGCCTTTTGCCGAAAAGTACCCCGAAAGGACGATCGACTGCGGGATTCAGGAAGCCAATATGATCGGCGCAGCAGCAGGACTTTCCGCCGTGGGAATGATTCCTTTTGCCCATACATTCGGAGCCTTTGCCTCCAGAAGGGCCTTTGACCAGGTGTTTTTATCGGGAGCTTATGCGAAAAGCAATATCAAGGTGATCGGCTCTGATCCTGGAATCACGGCTCAGATCAACGGGGGAACCCATATGCCGTTTGAAGATATGGGGCTCATGTGTTCCGTACCGGGCATGACGGTGATCGAGCCGACGGATATTGCCATGCTCAGGTGGGCTCTGAAAGAAATGGCCGGTGCTTACGGCATGCATTATATGCGCCTGGTGCGAAAATCCTGCATGAAGATTTACCAGGATGGAAGTCAGTTCGACATGAACCGGGCGGTGACCTTGAAGGATGGGACGGATGTCACGGTTATAGCCAGCGGCTACTGTGTCGCAGAAGCCATTAAGGCAGGAGAGATTCTGAAAGGCCGTGGCATCGATGCGAGGATCATCAACGTGTTTTGCTGGAAGCCCATCGACCAGGAGACGATTATCAATGCAGCTATAGAGACGGGAGCGGTCGTTACGGCGGAAAACCACAATGTGATGACAGGACTAGGGGCGGCTGTGGCGAACGTGATCGTAAAGAACCGGCCGGTGCCCATGGAGATGGTAGGCGTTCAGGATGAATTCGGCGAGGTGGGATTTGTGGATTATCTGAGCGAACGGTTCGGCCTGAATGCGGAACATATTGTTAAGGCGGCTGTAAAGGCTGCGGCAAGAAAGGGGTGAGCCGTTTGAAGGCTGTAATAATACAGAAACCGGATGATATGGGTATCTATGAGACTCCGAGGCCGGAGCTGGAGGAAGGAGAAGGGCTGATCCGCGTCGGTGAAATCGGCGTATGCGGCACGGATATCCATCTGAGACACGGGGAGCATCAGACGGCCACGTTCCCACTGATTCCAGGCCACGAATTTGCAGGAAGGCTGGAAAATGTAAAGGGGAAGCTGCCGGAAGGCCTCATATCGGAGATTTGGTCATTGCCCAGGAAGTAATCGGCTGCGGCCATTGTCCGGCCTGTGAAAAAGGAGAGGACAACGCCTGTGAATATCTGAAAATCATCGGCGTCCACACGGCGGGAGGGTTTGCAGAGTATGTAAAAGTTCCTGTAAAAAAGCTGTATAGAATTCCGGACGACATGGATCTGAGAACTGCAGCTATGATAGAGCCTCTGGCAGTGGCCGTTCACGATGTGAGAATGAGCGGGCTGAAAGCTGGTGAATCTGTTCTGATTACGGGAGGCGGTCCCATCGGACAGCTAATCGCCATAACGGCGAGGGCGTCAGGAGCCAGAAACGTCGTGATTTCCGAAATTAACAGTTACCGGAGATCTTTTGCAGAACAGCTGGGATTCAGGGTTATCGATCCGACGGAAGAAGATTTTGACAGACGTTTGAAAGAACTAAACGGCGGCAGGGACTATGAGGTGAGTTTCGAAGTCTCAGGCGCCCAGTCGGCCATGACTGTGTGTATCGATCATACGGCAAATACGGGAACGGTCATGGTGATCGCTATTGCGATGAAACCACATTTCATCGATACGGGTAAGATTTTTGCCAAGGAGCTGAGGCTCCAGGGCGTGAGAATCCACAGCATGTACAATTTTGAAGGCGCCGTGCATATGATGGGGATGGATTCTGTGGCGGCCGATGTGAGAAAACTGATCAGCCGGGTATACCAGCTGGACGAAGCGGAGGAAGCCTTTGACTATGCGGAGCATGGAAAAGAGAGCATGAAGGTAGTTGTCCATGTTTCCGACCTGCAGGAGACAGGCGGAGAGTGAATGCTGCCTAATCAAAAATACTAATATTGGGGGAAATAGACCTATATGGGAAGCGAAATAACGGCGCATACAAAGATGGCGTGCATCCTTGGCAGTCCAGTCGGCCACAGCCTTTCGCCGGTCATGTATAATAAATCCTTTGAACTTTTGGGAATTGACTGCCGGTATCTGGCGTTTGACACAACAGATGAAAATATCGGCGTCATCCTGGACGGGCTGGTGGCCATGGATGTGATCGGATTCAATGTCACCATGCCCATAAAGAAGAAATGCCTGAACTTCTGTGACGAAGTCAGCCGTGTTGCTTCGCTGGCCGGAGCTGTGAACACGGTGGTAAATAAGAACGGAAGACTGATCGGATACGCTACGGATGGAATCGGTTTCATGGAAGCGTGCAGGGAAAACGGTTTTCCTGCGGAGGGAGAGAAAATTACCGTTTTCGGCACCGGCGGCGCAGGCATGTCGATTTTCGTCCAGGCCGCTTTTTCAGGCGCGCGGGAGATATCCGTGTTCAGCCGTGATACTACGAGAATTAAAGAGAGGGAACTGATACGCAGGCTGAATGAAGAGACGTCCTGCAAAGCAGCCCTTTACTCTTACGAGGATAAGAAAGCTATGGCAGAGGAGCTTGCAGGGAGCAGAATTCTGGTTAATACGACGAGTGTGGGCATGTATCCGGATGATGAACAGTGTCTCGTTGAAGATCAGAGCATGTTCCACTCAGACTTGGCCGTATTCGACATTGTTTACAGTCCGATGGAAACAAAACTGCTTCAGATGGCAAAGAAGGCAGGGTGTATGACGGCAAACGGAGTGGAACTGCTCATTTACCAGGGGGCGGCGGCCTTTAAAATCTGGACCGGACAGGATATGCCTGTGAAAGCCGTACGCAGGGAACTGACAGATTATCTGGGAACTATGGAAGCAGAAGAAGCAGAAAACGGGAACCGGGCGGGGTAGCTTACCACTTCATTTGATATGTCTGTTTCAAATATGATTATGCCGCATTACGGAAAAAGGCAGGAAGACTCTGGAAGAAAACCATATGTAAGACATTTTTGAATTGTAAATGAGGGCATACCGGAAGTTGCAGAACTGAGGGATTGCCCTCATTTTCATTTCCATGAGAAGATATATTAGGAAGCCGACGGCTTATCCGGAGTACCTGGAAGCTGAAACTTTCGGCTTAAAAAAAGCCGCTTGTATAACAGGTGATTTTCTTTCTTGTTATACAGCGGTTTTTTTCTTGACCAGTAAATATTCTTAGGAGGCTGTCTGATTAAACTTGAATGAATTAGTTCATGTTACGGTTCTTCATAGCAGCAGTGAAACCGTTCTTCATATACCTTTTTCAATCCGTCTCGAAAGCTGGGATGGGCAATTTCGATCAGAGCTTTGGCGCGCTGCCTTAATGTCTTTCCTTTCAGCTTTGCTATGCCATATTCTGTAACTGCATAATCCACATCATTTCGGGAGGTGGTAACGGCGGCGCCTTCATCGAGTAAAGGGACGATTTTGGAAATGGTTCCCTTTGCAGCGGTGGAAGGAAAGGCCAGAATCGACCGGCCGTTTTTCGCCATATCGGCCCCTCGAATGAAATCTACCTGGCCGCCCACGGCGCTGATCTGTGTGAGGCCAATGGATTCGGACGCCGCCTGGCCCATCAGGTCCATCTGCACACAGGAATTAATGGATACGATGTTGTCTTCTTTCATAATGACGACTGGATTGTTAACATAATCCACACGATACATTTCCACATCGGGGTTGCCGTCTGCAAAATCATAGAGGCGTTTTGTCCCCATGAGGAAAGAGGCTACGAATTTTCCCCTGTGCGTTGTCTTTCTCGCATTCGTGATGACTCCGGCTTCAGCCAGCTCCACGACTCCGTCGGAAAACATTTCGGAATGGATGCCAAGATCCTTTTTATCCTTTAAAAACAGGAGGACCGCATCCGGAATGGCTCCGATGCCGAGCTGCAGCGTATCGCCGTCCTGAATAAGCCTGGCACAATTGGCGCCGATGGCTTTCTCAACCTCGGTGATTTTAGGAGGGGCCAGTTCGATTAAAGGGGCATCATATTCTACAAATGCAGTGGCGTCTTCTACGGAAATCGTGCTCGATCCTCCGGTTCGAGGCATATGTTTGTTGACCTGTACGATAACTATTTTCGCTGCTTTGGCGGCAGGGAGCGTATAGTCTACGGATATCCCCAGGCTGAGGCGCCCGTTTTCATCAGGAGGAGCCGCCTGCAGAAGACAGACGTCTGCAGGCAGGCTGCCATTCGTAAACATGGCAGGTATTTTGTAGAAAAAGCAGGGGGTAAAATCGCCCCGCCCATCGGCTACGGCTTTGCGGGTGGTGGCTCCTACAAACAGGGAATTGTGGCGGAAATGCTTCTCATTTTCCGGATTGCAATAAGCGGCTTTTCCCATGGCGATCATATGTACCAGCTCCACATCCTCATACTGTTCTGCTTTTTTTACCAGGACGTCCAGAAGATAGGATGGCTCCCCGCAGGCATGGCCTACGATGACGCGGTCGCCGGAACGAATCAGGTCCAGTGCTTTCTCCGCATCCATCTTCCGGCTTTCATACAGTTCTTTCCAGTCCATGGTGCTGCCTCCTCTCTTTTATTCTTTTATTTTTGCTATGGCTTTAGCCAGTTGCTTTTTCATGGCCAGATTGCCCTGCCGGGAGATCATGATTCTCTGTGCCTGCGGGGAACCGGCCCCGTGCATGGATTCCGTACGGTAGCCGACTGCAGCGGCGCCGAGAGTGAGATTTTCGATCAGGCGGAGAATACGCATCCGGTTTTCCGTTGAGACCGTATTTACCCCTCGCAGATACTTGTCGATGTAAGCGCCCAGTTTTGGATCTTTCATGTCCTTTTCAGACGGAGCCGTTACCATCAGGCCGCCGGCGATGTCTTCAGCCAGGCGTGCGATTTCATATGGGAAGCGGGTGACGTTCTGTTTGCATACGTTTGCCAGCAGAAGATCGATGATGTAGTTGCCGGATTTTGTTCTGATGCCTTCGGCAGAGCATGCGATGCCGCAGCAGTAAAGAGTTTCGTTTAAGTGAGTCATTTCGATCAGTTTGTCTTTGATATGAGATGCTTTCTGCGCCCCGTTGTAGTCGGCTGCAACGGCTGCCGCTCCGATCAGAACGTCGCCTACGCCCACCTTGCACCCGCCGTAGGACTGCCTGTGATATCCGGCAAAGCGTTCTACCAGCATGCCGGCGAACTCATACTCTCCATTTAGAAAAATGCGGTCATTGGGGATAAATACGTTATCGAAAATTACGATAGCTTCCATTCCGCCGTATTCAGAATTTCCTACATCAATTTCCGAGCCTTCCAGCTTTCTTGTATCGCAGGACTGGCGGCCGACGATCATAAAGATACCTTCCGCATCCGTAGGGCAGGCGAATGCAACGGCATAGTCCCTGTCATCTTCGCCCATGGAGATGGTGGGCATGACAACAACTTCGTGAGAATTTACAAATCCCGTCTGGTGCGCTTTTGCACCACGTACCACAATTCCATCTTCACGGCGCTCGACTACGTGGAGATATAAGTCAGGATCAGCCTGTGCGTGAGGTGCGAGAGAGCGGTCGCCCTTGGGATCCGTCATGGCGCCATCTACGGTCAGGTCATTTTCCTGTACATACAGCAGAAACTTTTTGAAGTTCTCATGATACTGCGTTCCATACTTCTCATCTGTCTCATATGTAGTGCTGTAAACGGCATTAAAGGCATCCATACCGACGCAGCGCTGGAAGCAGGCAGCCGTTTTCTGGCCGCAGAGTCTCTGCATTTTTACTTTTTTTACCAAATCCTCAGCACTCTGGTGAATGTGGGTAAAACGGTTGATTTTCTGCCCGGTTATAGAAGAGTTCACAGTCATCAGATCCTCATATTCCGGAAGCTGTGCCAGGTCATACGTCGCCTTTACCGAATTCATAGACGGACGAAGAATCGGATTGTCCACAGGATTCTCAATCTTCTCTCCGAACATATACACCTGGAGTTTTAAGTTTCTCATACTTTCTACATACTGCTCGCCTGTCATTAAAGCCATACTTTTTACTTCCTTTCCTTATATGAATATAATTGTTCTATCCGGTGTTTTACGATCAGCACCTATAACGAAATAAAAAGCAACTTTCATGCCAGGTGCTGAAGAGATGGAAAATCAGAGAAAAACGGGGGAAAGATCTATGCAAGGCATGATGTCTGGTGCATAAATGTACCGGACGACCGAAAAGCGGTGCATAAATGTACCAGGTCAAGGCAGAAAAGGTGGAAAACACGTGGGGAAATGGTTGGCACTAAGATTGCTCTACTTATAATCAGATAAACAATCGATGGAAGGAGAGTTTCGAAGAATGGCGGAAAAAATAGAAGAAGTGATTGAGAGAGTTCTGGAAAATGATATAAGGCCGGCGCTGAAGGCTCATGGAGGAGACGTCAGAGTGATATCCTTTGAAAAACGCAGATTAAATATTCGGCTTTTAGGGCAATGTTCCGGCTGCCCGTCGGCACGGCTGACTGCAGAGGAACTGATCGGAGAACGGATAAGGGAAAAGGTGCCGGAGGTAGAGGCTGTTATTCTGGTACAGGAGATCAGCCAGGATTTGCTGGATTTTGCAAAAAATTGTTGAACCGCAGCGCTGTCTCAACAAAACAGCCGGAGAACAGAGGGCCGGTATGTAAAGGTGGAGACAGGAAACGTTTGTGACGTAGGTATTACCGTATTCGGCTTCCAGAGAGCTGGTGCAGAGGATGAAATGCAAAAAAAGCGGGGGAAATTTAGTATCGGCTGCCGGGAGAGCACAGTTAGGAAAACGATCATTCAAAAAAGAGTGCTGCAAAAATAAAATCATACATGTCTTCAATGCCGGATTTCGTGCCAGGCAGTTGCCAGGTCCCCATCTGGTATTAAAGGCTATGATTTTATTTTTGCTGCACTCTTTTATAATACATGAATGACGGAACAATCAGCCGGCCATCACAGTGCTATTTTTTCTTCTGCTGCTGATAAGCGGCCGTCCGGCCATAATATTCATGCATTTCATCAAAATATCCGGTCAGGCGGAATAGAATTTCTTTTTCTTCATGTGTGTAGGGATGAATGGGAATCACATCATCAGACTGAATGCCGAGCAGATAATCGGATGTCGTATGAAGAATCAGGCAAATATCCGGAATTTTTTCAGTAGTCGGAATCGAAGTGCCCATCTCCCAGGCATTAATGCTGGTACGGGACAGCTGGAGTTTCCGAGCCAGCTCCGACTGGGTTAAATTATTTTGTTCCCGTAGTTCTTTAATACGGTCGGCAATCTTAAGAATCATATAATATCCTCCATATTAAGCAGTATAGACAATGAAAGATAAAATATAATTACCTGTAACGATAACTACGGATTGACATATGATAGCAGAATATGCTAATTTATTTATGGAAGGGGCGGCAGCCTCTTCTATAAAAAGGGGGGCAGTAGAATTCGTATAGAGATGCAGAAAAATTATACAAAAGATCAAATGGAAGATATGTTCATAACTGTTGCAATCTATGTAGCAGCACTGATTTGGAGCCAGTTTTTACTGCACAGGTTTGTGCTGCAGAATACATACATCGGGGAAAATATTCTGAGTGATTCCAGAGTTATTGCGCTTTTCATGTTTCTGCAGATGCCTGCATTTATAGCGTATCTGTGGAATGACGGGCTTAAACCTGCGCCGGCAGAAGCCGTAGCGGCCGCAGGTCTTCCCTGTATGCTGCTGGTACTGCCAGGGATATGGAAACGCCAGCGGTATCTGATCCTGCTTATGGCTGCCTTATATCTGATCGGGTCATTGGTTTTTTGGATTATAACAGTTAAGAAAGAACATGCGTCTGGCAGAACAATCTGGCTGCTGGGTATAAAAGCAAACTTTTATGCTGTATTTGTCAGCCTTATTTTTGTTTTGCTTTGCGTGATATGGTTCGGCAGAATCAATCGTGTGATCGAAGAAAAATCATCATCTGATATTGAAATCAGCCGTGAGGATTATATAGGACAGTATGCGTCCCTTCTGGAAAAACTCCAGGAGGATCAGTGGAAAAATTTACCGCTTCAGGAACGCCTCAGTCTGATCCAGCTGGTCTGCAATATAGAGTCGTCATATAATGGGATCGGGCGTGTGACGGTTACAGCTGCCCGGTTAGAGAACACCATGGAAGGAAAGCAGAACAGCGGAACGAAACAGATATTTATAAATGCAGAGACGTGTATGCAGGAGGAGGCTGGGCAGGTCATAACATCTGTGCTTCATGAATGGTTTCACTGCTACCAGGATTATATTTTGGAAGGGATCGATTTTGAGACGGAGGCCGCACAGAATGCCCGGTTTTTCCAGGTGATGAGAGCATGGAAATGTGAAAAGGAAAATTATAAGGACAAGGATGCATATGGATACGCCGCTTACTATAACCAGGAGCTGGAAAAGAGCGCCAGGGAATATGCGGAATCGGAAGCCCGACTATATTTAAATTTGGAGAGCAAGAATGCAGCTGTAAAGGTAAATGAGACAGCTGTTCCGTGATATCTGATTGAAATGTAGAGGAGAAACCGATTTCGGAACTATGTTTATGAACAGGGCGGCAGAAACCATATATTTCATAGGGAAGCGTCCTGTTCCAGTCTTGACAACTCCTGGAAAATGGCGTAGAATCAACCTACATGAGTCAATTATAATGATAAAGTGACAAAGAAGAGGGCTAGTAGGTATTGATACCTTTCCAGAGAGGAAGCGGCTGGTGAGAAGCTTCCAGGTCCATGAATACTGAACCTGCCTCAGAGTCCCATATGAAAATATGGCGTTTTTCCGCGTTAAGGGAGGAAAAGAGAGCTGATGCATATGAGCAGGCAGCTAACTTGGGTGGTACCGCCGAGCGATTCGGTCCCTTGTATGGGACGGAACCGCTCTTTTTTTGTTTTCAGGCATAGCACCTGATCTGCAGTATGAAATAAGACCCCATATAAAATAAGGAGGAAGAAAAAATGGCAAACGATAAGAAGCTGGTGGAAGCGATTACGTCGATGGATGTAGACTTTGCCCAGTGGTACACGGATGTGGTGAAAAAAGCAGAATTAATTGATTATTCCAGCGTTAAGGGATGTATGGTGATTAAGCCGGACGGATATGCAATCTGGGAGAACATCCAGAAAGAGCTGGACAGAAGGTTCAAAGAAACAGGCGTACAGAATGTGTACATGCCCATGTTTATTCCGGAGAGCCTGCTGGAAAAAGAAAAGGATCATGTGGAAGGATTTGCACCGGAGGTGGCATGGGTTACCCATGGGGGGCTGGAACCGCTTCAGGAACGGCTTTGCGTAAGACCGACTTCTGAGACCCTGTTCTGCGATTTCTACGCAAGAGATATCCAGTCCCACAGAGATCTGCCGAAGCTTTATAACCAGTGGTGTTCCGTTGTCCGTTGGGAAAAGACCACGAGACCGTTCCTGCGCTCCAGGGAGTTCTTATGGCAGGAAGGCCATACGGCTCACGCAACTGCAGAAGAGGCAGAAGAGAGAACGATCCAGATGCTGAACCTGTATGCTGATTTCTGTGAGGAAGTGCTGGCTATGCCTGTAATCCGCGGACGCAAGACAGATAAAGAAAAATTTGCCGGTGCAGAAGCAACCTATACGATCGAAGCTCTTATGCATGACGGAAAGGCGCTTCAGTCTGGAACGAGCCATAACTTCGGGGACGGATTCGCAAAGGCATTCGGAATCCAGTACGCGGATAAGGAAAATAAATTGCAGTATGTTCATCAGACATCCTGGGGGATGACTACACGTCTGATCGGTGCGATCATCATGGTGCACGGCGACGACAACGGACTTGTGCTACCGCCTAGAATTGCTCCTGTTCAGGTGATGATCGTTCCGATTCAGCAGCGCAAGGAAGGCGTTCTGGACAAGGCATATGAACTGAAAGACTTGCTGTCAGGATACCGCGTAAAAGTGGATGATTCCGATAAGAGCCCAGGATGGAAGTTCAGCGAATCCGAGATGCGCGGCATTCCGGTGCGCGTGGAGATCGGACCGAAGGACATTGAAGCGAATCAGGCAATTCTCGTAAGACGTGATACGCATGAAAAGATTACGGTATCTCTGGATGAGCTGACAGAGAAAGTAGGAGAGCTCCTGGATACGATCCACGGCGACATGCTGGAAAGAGCACGTGCGCACAGAGAAGCGCATACGTATACAGCGGCTGAATGGGATGAATTTGTAAAAACGATCAATGAAAAACCAGGATTTGTAAAGGCAATGTGGTGCGGCTGCCAGGAATGCGAGGACAAGATTAAAGAGGAAACCGGTGCCACATCACGCTGTATGCCATTTGCACAGGAAACGATTTCCGATCATTGTATCTGCTGCGGCAAACCGGCTGTAAAGATGGTATACTGGGGCAGAGCATATTAAGAAACAGCAGTTTGGGACGGTGCGAAAAACGACACAAAAGACATCGCCGTCCGAAAACATAATAAAATGTGATGTTCATGAAAGAGGGCGGAAGTGGCAGGGATGAAAATAGAAATACCGCCTGCGGTTGACAGGATTATAAACAAACTGAAGGAAAATGGTTTTGAAGGATATGCGGTAGGAGGCTGTGTGCGTGACACACTGCTTGGCAGAAGCCCGGAAGACTGGGATATTACAACTTCCGCCCGTCCGGAGGAAGTGAAACGTATATTTCCCAGAACAATTGATACGGGCATCCAGCACGGAACGGTTACGGTCATGGACAATCGTACGGGATATGAAGTGACCACATACAGGGTAGACGGAGAGTATGAAGACGGACGCCACCCCAAGGCGGTTTCTTACACCTCCAGCCTGACGGAGGATCTGAAACGCCGTGATTTTACAATCAATGCCATGGCTTACAGCAATGAGAGCGGGATTGTGGATGAATTCGGCGGTACAGACGATTTGAAAAAAAGGATAATCCGTTGTGTTGGCAGTCCGGAAGAACGATTTACGGAAGATGCCCTGCGTATTCTGCGTGCAATCCGATTTTCCGCCCAGCTGGATTTTGAGATTGAGGCAGCTACATTTGAAGCGATTAAAAAAATTGCTCCGAATATGGAAAAAGTGAGCAAAGAGCGGATACAGACGGAACTGACGAAATTGCTTGTGTCCGATCATCCTGACAGAATCCGGTCGGTTTTTGAAAGAGGGATCGGGCCGTATATATCGGAGCGGTTTGCGCAGGTGGAGAATGACATAGGTAAAAGAGGGGAAGAGGGCTGGTTTTGCTCCTCAGAACTTCCCGATTCCAGGAAATATCTGCGCTGGGCATGTTTCCTCAGATTTTCCGGTGAAGCAGGAGCGGAGAAAGTGCTGCGGGACCTCAAAATGGACAATGACACGATATCAAGAGTGCGCACGCTGGTGAAATGGTGTTATATTCCAGTTGAGCCGCAAATGACGGCAGTCCGCTCGGTGATGAGCAAAATGGACGGCGGGCTTTTTGATGATCTGCTGTCCTTAAAACGCTATGCCATCCGGTCAGACAGACATGTACCGGGAGGAAGTCAGGCGGAGAACTCTTCAGATCGGTCCGGTCCGGAACAGAGAAACTCATATCTGACGGCGCTTAATGCCATAGAAGAGATGAAGAATGCGGTCAGGGAGGCAGGCCACTGCCTGTATCTAAAAGATCTTGCCATAACAGGAAAAGACCTGATTGAAGCAGGAATTCAGCCGGGAAAAACCATCGGTATGGTACTCGAAAGCCTTTTGGCCGATGTCCTGGTTTGTCCGGAACATAATACGAAAGACTATCTGATGGCTCATTTACCGCAGCTGCAGGATATGCTGATTGAAAAAGAAGAGCAAATGAAATCACCGAAATAAAAGAAAGACCCCTGCAGGAGGCTCTGGCAAAGCCTTTCCTGCAAGGGTCTTTCTTTTATTTTTTCGGCATTAGTAAAAATTAAGTGAACGGATGAAAAATGGGTTATCTTCTGTCTATTACTGAATGGTACCGTTTGTGTCGACTGTCCAGACAACACCGTTTGCATCCTTGTAATCCTTAAATCCATTGCCAAGTTCAGGCTTAACGCTGGATTTGGAGGAAGAGGAAGACTTCTGGATCGTACCGGAAACGTTTACGAGATAACGCTTTCCTTCAAATTCTACAGGGGCAAGACGTAAGTCGGAATCTGCATCCTGACGAAGCCCGTTGATATAAAGAGTATTGTCGCGGATACCGTTATATCCCTGTCCTTTTCTTGTACCATCTGTATAGAAGAACCAAACCTGGTTGTCTCCTAAATCTTCATCGTAAATTGTCTGTTTTCCGGTTCTCATGACACCGTCTTCTCCGAAGTAGTAATTTGCTGTTGTACCATCGTCTAAAGTTACAACCTGAAGGTCGGTCTGCATTTCCCCTTTCTCGTTAAAACCATATTTTCTAGAATCAACGGAAAATACCTGCACACCTTTTTCTGCATAGAATGGCTTACCATTCTTGAAGTAGAACTTGTAAACCTCATCCTCATCGCTGATGCCGTCTACTCCGTTAATCTCATACCAGCCGTTGGCGCGTTTTCCGCCTTCTTCTTCATAGTACTGATATCCAGCCATTGAATGAGCGGCCTCGGATTCCGTAGCAGTTGGCTTCTCTACCTGTACCCAGCCCTTCTGTAAGCGGCCATTAATAAAGGTGTAGTAATCACCGTTGATCTTTTTATCTACATAGTTGTCCACCATTTTTCCGCTGTTTTCAAAGTAGAACCAGGCGAACTCTTCATCTGAGTTTTCGTCTGTTTCTTCAAGCTGAATCCAGCCTGTTTTTCTGGCACCGTCGCCGTCTTCACCAAGATAGTAGGTGAAACCGTCAATCTCAACCTTTCCTGTCATCATGTGACCGTCATCGTTGAAGTAGTACCACTTGTCGTTAATGGACTGCCATTTGGAAACAACACGTTTTCCGTTGCTTCCATAGTAATACCAGTAAGTTTCCGGAGCGTCATCGTCGCCCCAGCTGTCTTCATTATCTTCAGAAACCCATGTGTCGTAAACTCTCTTGCCTGTTCCGTCCACATAGTACTCATCTACCTGTTCTTCTTTTGTAATGTTGCCGTCGGAATCTAAATAGTACCAGTCTTCGCCGCGCTTTTTCCATGAGTCAGAAAGGTAATAACCGTCACCGTCAGAGTAACGCCATTCTCCGTCTTCTTCCACCCAGCCGGCGCCTGCGGCAAATACAGTATCAATCGCATTCATGCTGAATGCAGGGGCTACTACTGACATCACTGCCGCAGCGGATAATACAGCCAATAATCTTGTTGGTTTTTTCATAATTGTTCTCTCCTTTTTTGGTGTTTGATGTTCTGGCCGAAAATCCATCGTTGCATTACGATCCTGATTATAACGTGGCTGAAAAAAGAAATCCAGTGCAGTTTCATGGCAGATTTGGGAGGATGTGGCGGCAGAGGAAAATAGGAAACAGGCAGGGGTCCGGGGAAGGAACGGATATGTCTGCTGACGCAGATATCACAAATTATGAAAGTCGGCTGCTCTGAGCCACCGCCGCCGGTATTCGCAATCCGGGTTGCCGCCCTGCTTGCTCATACCGTTTTGTCCGGCAAATTTCGATCTGTCCGTACGTGCAAGCACGCAGTCCATATAGCCGCTTGCCGGGACTTTCATAGTAAATTTGGGGAAAGTGATAAAACCTGAGGAAAATGGCCGATAAATGTAAGGAATTTTTCTGTAGGATTTTCGGGAAAAATATGATATGCTATTACCAATAATGGGCAAAAAGGAGAAATCAGCAGCTATGAGGATGAAAGTTTCCAACTATATTGCGCAGAAATTAGTAGAAGAAGGAATTTCACAGGTGTTTACGGTTACCGGCGGAGGCGCTATGCATTTAAATGATGCGCTGGGACATCAGGAAGGCCTTACATGTCTGTATAACCATCACGAGCAGGCCAGCGCCATAGCGGCGGAAAGCTATGCGAGGATTCATAATAAAATTGCAGCACTCTGCGTTACGACAGGGCCGGGCGGAACGAATGCGATTACCGGAGTGGTAGGGGGATGGCTGGACTCCATTCCCATGTTCATCGTATCCGGCCAGGTGCGCTATGATACGACGGCCAGATGGTCAGGCGTGGGCATCCGTGCGATGGGGGATCAGGAATTTGATATTGTAAAATCAATTGCATGTATGACGAAGTACAGCGAGATGGTGATTGACGCCAGAAGAATCCGCTTCTGTGTAGAAAAGGCGCTGTATCTTTCTTACGCCGGCAGAAGAGGGCCAACATGGCTGGATATTCCGCTGGATATTCAGGGGGCATATATTGAAACAGATGATCTGATTGGTTTTGATAAAGAAGACTATGAAGCCGGAGGAACAGGATGGGCAGCCCCGTCGGAGGCTGAGATTCCAGAGGATACGGCTGGAAAGGGCGAGCTGAGAGAAAAACTTCCGCCCAGAGTGACTAAGGAGACGGCCAGAGCGATTATCGATAAAATAAAGAAAAGCAGACGGCCTGTATTTAATGTAGGAAACGGGGTACGCCTTGGAGGCGCCCACGAGGCGTTTCTGCGTGTTGTGGAGAAACTGGGGATTCCTGTTGTAACAGGATGGAATTCGGAAGACTGCCTGTGGGATGATCACCCGCTGTACGTAGGGCGTCCGGGGGGATTTGGTGACCGTCCGGGAAATTTCGCGGTACAGAACAGCGATCTGGTGCTTTCGGTAGGAAGCCGTCTGAGCATCCGTCAGGTGGGATATAATTATAAGACGTGGGCGAGAGCCGCGTACGTTATTTACAATGATATTGATATGGAAGAGCTCCATAAACCGAGCGTCCGTGCAGATATGCATGTCCACGCAGATGCAAAGGACCTGCTGGAAGTGATGGACGAAGTGCTGGGTGAGGAAGAAAAGCTTCCGGTATTTGACGGCGGCGAGGGTCTGCCGGGAATGACGTGGCAGGAGACATGCCAGATGTGGAAGGCGAAATATCCGGTTGTCCTGCCTAAGCATTATGAAGGCGGAAAAGAAAAAGCCACGAATGTATACGCGTTTATTAAAGAACTGAGCCGCCGCCTTCCGGAGGGAGAGGTGACGGTTGTAGGAAATGGTTCCGCCTGTGTTGTAGGCGGCCATGCGTATATACTGAAGAAGGGGCAGCGTTTCATCTCCAATTCAGCGATCGCTTCCATGGGATATGACCTGCCGGCAGCGATTGGAGCATGTGTCGCAAACGACAGGAAAGAAATGATCCTGGTTACGGGAGACGGAAGCATGCAGATGAATATTCAGGAGCTTCAGACGATCATCCACCATCAGTTGCCGATTAAGATTTTTGTAATCAACAACGGAGGATATCATTCGATCCGCCAGACTCAGAAGAACTTCTTCGGCGAGCCGCTCGTAGGAATTGGAGTAGACAGCCATGATTTAAGCTTCCCTGACCTGGAGAAACTGTCTTTTGCATATGGGTATCCATATGTGGCGATTCATGACAATACGGAGCTGGAAGGCGGAGTAGAACAGGCTCTGGCTACGGAAGGACCTGTGATCTGTGAAGTATTCGTTACAACAGACCAGGTATTCGAACCGAAATCTTCCGCAAAGCGCCTTCCGGACGGGACACTCGTTTCCCCTCCGCTGGAAGATCTCTCTCCGTTCCTTCCGGACGAAGAAATGGACGCAATGATGATTATTCCGAGAATTAAGGATTAAAATATGGACGTTATTATAACAGGAGGAACTAGCTTTATCGGTCTGGCGGTAATCCGAAAGCTTCTTGCAGAGAATCACAATATATGGGCTGTCGTAAGGCCCGAGTCGGCCAACAGGGGAAAACTGCCTGAAGATGAAAGAGTTCATGTGATTACATGCGGAATGGATGATATGGACAGGCTGTCTGACAGGACAGAGCTGAAAGCGCTTCCGGAAAAAGTGTTCCTCCATATGGCGTGGGAGGGGGTCGGCAGCGCCGGGCGCAGCGACCCCTCCATACAGAAAAAGAATATTGAGAATTCCTTAAAGGCCATTGAGGCGGCAGAGAGGCTTTCCTGCCGCCGGTTTATATTCAGCGGTTCCCAGGCAGAATACGGAATTCACAGGGATGCGATGACCGAAAAGTCAGAATGCCGTCCCGTGTCCGAATATGGAAAAGCAAAACTTGAATTTGGCCGGAAAGCGGCAAAAAACTGCCGGGAGATGGAGTACGTCCACTGCCGGATTTTCAGCGTTTACGGTCCGGGCGATCATCCGTGGTCTTTGGTCAGTACATGTATGCGCACTTTTTTGGAAAACGGTCATATGGAGCTGGGAGAATGTACGCAGAAGTGGAATTTTCTGTACATCGATGATATGGCGGAAGCTGTTGCTGCCCTTCTGTTCAACAGAGGGGAGACGGGGGGAATCTATAATATAGCAGGAGATGATACGCGAGTCCTGCGGGAATTTGTGGAAGAAATGCATGATGTATGCGAAAAAAAAGGCAGTTTTTCCTATGGAAAACGTGCGCCGAACGCAGAAGGACCAGCTTCTCTTATGCCTGATATCAGCAAAATAAAGAGCGTAACGGGATGGAAGCCGCGAACTGCGTTCTGCGACGGAATTGAAAAAATAAGGAGAAGCATGATATGAGAAAATGTATTGCCTGCGGCGGAGCATTATTTGACGAGCCGCTTATGCGGCTGGATTCCATGCCTTCCTCTGCACAGAATATACCGGATGAAGCAGAGGTAAAGGCGGACGAGGGAATTAGCCTGGAACTCTGTCAGTGTTCAGAGTGCGGGCTGGTACAGTTTGATTGCGAGCCGGTAGATTATTACCGCGACGTGATCAGGGCGGGAGGATTTTCTACTACGATGGTGAACCTGCGCCGCGAGCAGTACCGCCATCTGATTGAGACATACCATCTGGAGGGAAAGCGTTTTATTGAAGTTGGCTGTGGAAGAGGAGAGTTCCTTTCTGTGCTGACGGAATTCCCGGTGAAGGCTTATGGGATTGAACATAAAAAGGAACTGGTGCAGATCGCACGGGAGCAGGGGCTGAACGTAACGGAAGGCTTTACGGAATACGGAAATGGGACGATTGAAGGAGCCGCTTTTGACTGCTTTTTGTCTTTTAACTTTCTGGAACATCAGCCGTGCCCAAATACGATGCTTCAGGCCATTTACAACAGTCTGTCAGAAGGCGGAATGGGACTCGTCACTGTTCCAAGCCTGGAATATATTCTGCAGTATGACGGTTATTATGAACTGATCCGCGACCATATCGCTTATTATACATTTGAATCATTGAGAAATCTCATGGAGAATAACGGATTTGAGGTGCTGGAGGAAGAGATGGTCAACCGTGATACAATCTCCATGATTGTAGGGAAGGCTCCTGAGAAGAGGCAGGAAAATCCGGGGGGGAGGCCATACATCACCGGCGGCCATAAAGTCACGCGCCTTAATGCAGCCGGGCTGAAAAAGAGCCGGGAAGTGATAAGCGAAGAAGTCAACGGTCTGATTGACAGCCTGCACGGGGATGGACGAACGGCAGCCATCTGGGGAGCCAGCCACCAGGGATTTACGCTGGCGGCGACGACAAAACTGGGAGAAAAGGTGGCTTACATTATCGATTCGGCCCCTTTTAAACAGGGACGGTTTGCGCCTGCTTCCCATATTAAAATTGTACCGCCGGATCACTGGAAGGAAGAGCCTGTGGATGCCATTCTGATTGTGGCGCCAGGCTATACGGATGAGATTGCCGGTATTATCAGAGAAAAATTTGTTAAGAAAGATGGCGGCAGACCGGAAATTCTGACATTAAAATCCAATCATCTGGAGAGACTGTAAAAAAGAAGCGCAGACAAAGGAGAGAAGAAATCATGAAGGCATTTGTCTTAAAAAGAACCGGGGGTAGTCGGCTGGCATGACGCGCCGGAGCCCAAACTGGTCCCCTATGGTGCGATTCTGAAGCCGGTTGCAGTGACCCCATGTTCTTCCGACGTTCATACGGTATTTGGAGGCGGCTCCAGAAAGGAACCAAATCTGATTCTGGGTCATGAATGTGTGGCTAAAGTGCTGGAGACAGGGGAACTGGTCCGGGATTTTGTGCCGGGAGAGATCGTAGCAGTACCTGCGATTACTCCGGACTGGAGAGCCAAGGCGATCCAGGAGGGAAATGACCGCCATGCTTCCGCTCCTTTTTCCGGCCACCAGCTTGGAAGAAGCCAGCCAGGCGTTTTTGCGGAAAAATTTCTCATTCCGGATGCGGATACGACACTGGCGAAGATACCGCAGGGCGTGACGCTGGAACAGGCGCTGATGTGTGTCGATGTCGTGACAACAGGCTTTACAGGGGCAGAGTATGCTGATATAAAGATAGGAGATACGGTCGTTGTAATGGGCATTGGTCCCATTGGTCTGATGGCGGTAGAAGGCGCGAGACATTTGGGAGCTGCCAGAATTATTGCGGTAGGCAGCCGCCCTGTATGCAGAGATCTGGCAGAAGAGTTCGGCGCTACCGATCTGATCAGCTATAAGGACGGAGATGTGGTGGAGCAGGTTCTGTCTATGACGGATGGAGTCGGGGCGGATTCTGTCATTATCTGCGGAGGCGGAGACGAAGTCTTTACTCAGGCAGTCGATATGGTGCGCTACGGGACCGGAACGGTTTCCAACGTGAATTATTACGGGGGAACGGGAGCGCTGGGCTTTCCAAAATTCTCCGGAGGACGTGGCATGGCAGGAAAAACCATACACACAGAGCTGGCAAAGGGCGGCCGGGCAAGAATAGAACGTCTGCTTTCCATGGTTAAATATGGAAGGATTAATCCGCAGAAGCTGGTGACTCATCACCTGACGGGGCTTGATGAGGTAGAACGTGCGCTCTATATGATGAAAGAAAAAAAAGACGGGCTGATCAAAGTGATGGTCACGATTGATTAAATATGCAACGGCAGAATGACAGAAGAGGTAACAGATGAAGACGGTAAGTATTGTAGTACCATGTTATAACGAAGAAGAAAATGTGGAGCCGCTGAGCCAGGCGATTATTCAGGCATTTGAGAAAGAGCTTCCGGAGTACACATATGAACTTCTTTTTATAGATAATGACTCAAAGGACAGGACGAGGGAGATCATACGCAGATTGTGCGCAGAGAACGGGCGGATTAAGGGGATTTTCAATGCGAAGAACTTCGGCCAGTTCAATTCCCCTTATTATGGAATGCTCCAGACGACAGGAGATTGCACGGTTCTCATGGCTGCGGATTTTCAGGACCCGGTGGAAATGATTCCACAGTATGTAAGGGAATGGGAGAAGGGCTATAAAATTGTAATCGGCATTAAGAAGTCCAGCCAGGAGAATAAGGTGATGTACTGGCTCAGAAGCTGCTATTACAGAACGATAAAAAAACTTTCCGATGTGGAGCAGATTGAGCACTTTACGGGCTTTGGCCTGTATGACCGGCGTTTTATCCAGGTTCTTAGGGATCTGGACGATCCGACCCCGTTTCTCAGAGGTATTGTGGCGGAACTGGGATTTGGCAGGAAGGAAATTCCTTATGAACAGCCCAAGCGCAGGGCGGGAAAAACAAGCAATAACTTCTATCGTCTGTACGATGCCGCCATGTTAAGCGTCACCTCCTATACAAAAGTAGGGCTGCGCCTGGCAACCATTTTCGGCAGCCTCTGTTCTGCTGTCAGCATGGTCATAGCAGTCGTCTATCTCGTTATGAAGCTGCTGTATTGGGACAGGTTTCCGGCAGGTATGGCGCCTATGCTGATCGGAATGTGCTTCCTCGGGTCGGTGCAGATATTCTTTATTGGGCTCGTAGGAGAATATATCCTGAGCATCAATGCGAGGGTGATGAAACGGCCTCTTGTAGTAGAAGAAGAGAGGCTGAATTTTGACGAGGATAAGCTTAGCGAGGAGAATCAAAACGGTCATGAGGTATAAGGTAGATATTGTGAGAATCAGGGAAAATATGATAACCCTGAATGGATGGGCCATAGGCAGGACGCCTGAATCACGTCTGGAATTTTTTATAGAGGATAAGAACCGCAGGCCTTTGGAATGCAAATATGTCTCTACGAGACGGGACGACGTGAGCCAGATTTATTTTGGAAAGGCATATGACAGGGACTTCGGATTTGACATTCAATTTCCTTATGAGCGGGGAGAGGATTATTATCTTGTCATAGAATGCGATGGAAGAAGGGTGAAAATCCGGTATAATGAGGAATTGATTGCAAAGCGTTCCAGCGTGGCTCACAAGCGGAAAGAGAAGATTAAAGACCTGATGAATATGGAAACAGTACGCGTTGCCTGGGATTTCTGGAAAGAAAACGGACTGCGCGCGCTCGTTGTCAAATCGAGGCATAAACTTCAGGGAATTGACAATGATTATGACTATGGAGAATGGTATGATCTGACGAAGCCGTCTGATGAAGAGCTGGAAGCGCAGCGCAAGGAAGTTTTTTCGGTAGAACCTGTATTTTCCATTGTCATTCCGGTATACCAGACTCCGGAGCGTTATCTTCGCGAAATGCTGGATTCCATTATCGCTCAGACTTATGGAAAATGGGAAGTCTGTATCGCCGATGGAAGCCCAAAGGGCAGGAGCGCGGAAAAGATTCTGAAAAAATATGCGGAACAGGACGAGAGAATCCGCTACCAGATTCTGGGAGAGAACAGAGGAATTTCGGGAAATACGAATGCAGCCATGGATATGGCTGAGGGAGACTATATCGTGCTGGCGGACCACGACGATACAATCACCCCCAACGCGCTGTATGAACTGGCCAAAGCGGTCAACAAAGATCAGGATAATGAAGTCATCTACTCCGATGAAGATAAGCTTGATATGGACGGCGGAGCTCTTTTTGAGCCTCATTTTAAGCCGGACTTTAACGTAGACCTTCTGACGAGTACGAACTATATCTGCCATTTGTTTGCAGTCAAGAAAGATCTGGTGGAGAACGTAGGCCGGTTTAACCATGAGTTCGATGGCGCCCAGGACTATGACTTTATTTTCCGGTGTACGGAACAGGCAAAAAAGATTTATCATGTACCGAAGGTGCTCTATCACTGGCGCTGTCATCAGGAATCCACGGCCAGCAACCCGGAGAGCAAGCTGTATGCGTTTGAAGCAGGAGCGAGAGCGATTAAAGCTCATTTCGACAGGCTTGGAATTGAGACGGAATCCATCGTCAAGGGCGTCGATTACGGAAAATACCACACCCGTTTTCAGATTAAGGGAGAACCACTTGTATCAGTTGTTATTCCAAACAAGGACCATCATGCCGATCTGGATATATGCGTGAAGTCTCTGATGGAAAAAGAGACATACAAGAACCTGGAATATATTATCGTCGAGAACAACAGTACGGAGAAAGCCACATTTGAATATTATGAAAAGATGCAGAAAGAACATGATAATTTCCATGTGGTTACGTGGGAAAAGGAGTTTAACTATTCTGCAATCAACAATTTCGGCGAAACGTTTGCAAAAGGAGAATATCTGCTTTTCCTTAACAACGATACGGAAATGATCGAGCCTGACTGTATCCAGGAGATGCTGGGATACTGTCAGAGGGATGACGTGGGAGCGGTAGGAGCAAGGCTCCTGTATCAGGATGATACGATTCAGCACGCCGGGGTAGTCGTGGGCTTCGGAGGAATCGCCGGACATACGTTTATCGGACTTCATAAGAGCGAAAACAGCTATTTCCACAGGGCCATGTGTGCTCAGGATTACAGCGCCGTAACAGCGGCCTGTATCATGGTGAAGAAATCGGTGTTTGATGAGGTGGGAGGATTCAGCCCGGAACTGGCAGTGGCGTTTAACGACATCGATCTGTGTATGAAAATACGGTCGGCGGATCAATTGATCGTATATAATCCATACGCTCTGCTTTATCACTATGAGTCGAAATCCAGGGGACTCGAGGATACGCCGGAAAAAGTGGCCCGTTTCAACAGGGAAATCGCCATCTTTGCCAGAAAGTGGCCGGATATTCTGGAAAATGGAGATCCTTATTACAATCCGAACCTGACACTTAGAAAGTCCAATTTTGCCCTAAGGGATCTGAAAAAAGAAAAAATCGGTGAACCGTACAAATTGGAAGTGGAACTGGAAAGGGAAGGATAAAACTGGGAGAATACAAGGATTATGAAAAAAAAAGTAACGGTCATTATTCCAAATTACAACGGCCTGACGTTTATGAAGCCATGCTTCCAGGCGTTGAATAAGCAGACGTACAAAAACTTTGATGTCCTGGTGGTTGACAACGGTTCCACGGATGGAAGCGCAGAATGGCTGAAGGAAAATGGAGTTCCTTCAATATTCCTGGAAGAGAACACCGGTTTTTCGGGAGCGGTCAATACGGGGATCCGGGCGGCTTCTACTCCGTACGTCATCCTTCTCAACAATGACACAGAGGTATGTCCTGATTATGTCAAAGAGCTGGTGCGGTGTATCGAGCGTTCGCCGAAGATATTTTCTGTCAGCAGCAGGATGATTCAGTCGGCGCATCGGGAACTCATGGATGATGCAGGCGATATGTACAGCCTTCTTGGGTGGGCATATCAGAGAGGTGTGGGCCAGCCGGTAAAGGGATATAAAAGGGCAGGGAGGATATTTTCCGCCTGTGCCGGAGCCGCGATTTACCGCAGAAAGGTATTCGATGAAATCGGATATTTTGATGAAATGCATTTCGCTTATCTGGAAGATATGGACGTAGGATTCCGTGCTAAAATCGCCGGCTATGACAATCTGTACTGCCCGACAGCGGAGGTTTATCACGTAGGGAGCGGAACCAGCGGATCGAAGTACAATTCCTTTAAAGTGAAACTGGCGGCACGCAACAACATTTATCTGAATTATAAAAATATGCCGGCTCCGATGCTGGTTTTCAACAGCCTTCCCCTTGCCGCAGGGGTATTTATGAAATACCTGTTTTTCAGAAAAATAGGTTTTGGAAAGGATTATACGGCAGGTCTGAAGGAAGGAATTTGCACGGCAAAAAAATGCAGAAAAGTGTCCTTTCGAATGGAGAATCTGAAGAATTATGCCTTCATCGAATGGGAAATGGCAGTCGGAACTCTTCTTTATATATACGAATTTTCTAAAAGACAACTGAAAAAATTTCCTTTATTGTAAGAGATTTGTAATGACACGGAGCTGTGATTTCATGTATAATAGATGAGATGTTGAGGTGATATCCTATGATTAAAGATCATCAGCGGGAATTCAACAGACTTCATGTAGTGCTGGACGCCATGGTAATTATGGCTGCCTATGGGCTTTCATGGTTACTAATGATAATCGGTCTTGTTCCATCAAAGGGACGGACTCTGGAAGCGAGATACTACTTACTGGCTCTTGGTGTCGTATTGCCGGTGTATCTGCTTTTGTACGGGATTTTTCATTTGTACACACCAAAGAGGGTGCAGGGGCGCAGGCTGGAGTTTGCGAATATATGTAAGGCCAATGGAATCGGCCTGCTGATTTTTACGCTTGTATTATACCTGCTGGGAAAAGATTTATTCTGGCAGCATTTTTCGCGCCCTATGGTATTGTATTTCTTCGTAATCAATATCATTCTGGAGACGCTGGAGAGAAATGCCATAAGAATGGTCTTGCGCTCCATGCGGTCCAAGGGGTATAATCAGAAACATATTGTGCTGGTCGGCTACAGCCGGGCGGCAGAAGGCTATATCGACAGAGTGTTTGCCAACCCCGAATGGGGATACAGGATCGCCGGAATTCTCGACGACCACAGGCAGAGAGGGACAGAATACAGGGGCGTCAGAATCATCGGAACAACAGGTGAGCTGCAGTCGCTGCTGGATATGAACCTGATGGATGAGATCGCTGTGACGCTGAGCCTGAATGAATATGAAAATCTGGAAAAGATCGTTGCGGCCTGCGAAAAATCGGGGGTGCATACGAAATTTATTCCTGACTATAATAATATTATTCCAACAAAGCCATATATGGAAGACCTTCTGGGCCTTCCGGTTATTCACATACGCCATGTGCCGCTTGCAAGTGGTATTAATGCGGCGATGAAACGGGCGGTGGATATTTTCGGTGCAGTGATTGCGCTGGTTATTTTCTCACCTGTTATGTTCCTTACGGCGATTTTGATTAAAGTGACGTCGCCGGGGCCTGTTCTGTACAGCCAGGAGCGGGTGGGCCTTCACAACAGGCCGTTTAAAATGTATAAGTTCCGTTCTATGGAAGTGCAGGTGCCGTCGGAAGAGCAGAGTAAATGGACAACGCCTCACGATCCGCGGGTTACTTTTATAGGAAAGATTATCCGGAAAACGAGTATCGATGAGATGCCTCAGTTTTTCAACATCCTTGTTGGAGATATGAGCCTTGTAGGTCCCCGGCCGGAACGTCCGTTTTTTGTAGAGAAATTTAAAGAAGAGATACCGAGATACATGGTTAAGCATCAGGTTCGTCCGGGACTGACCGGGTGGGCGCAGGTAAACGGCTACCGTGGCGATACTTCCATTACGAAACGGATTGAACACGACCTGTATTACATTGAAAACTGGACCCTGGGATTTGATTTTAAGATTTTGTTCTTAACCATTTTCAAAGGGTTTATAAATAAAAACGCATACTAAAGTGATAGAAACTGAAGAAAACGAGGGTGAAAGATGAATCGTGATTATGATGATGAGGTAGGACGTTCCCGTGCCAGAAGCCGCAGGAAGCCTTCCGCCAGGGAGGTCAGGGAAACGAATGACAGAAGCGTTTCCGGAAGCGGCAGAAAAAGCAGTGCGAGGGAGCAGGCCCCGGAAAATAGAGCTACAGGCAGAAGACAGACAGAGAGAAGGCCGGAACCGAGAATTCAGGAGGATGACGGGCTGAAACTGTGGAATGAACCGAGCTATACTTCCTCTGGTTCCGGCTCCAGATCAGGCGATCCATCCGGAAAGAAAAACGGAAGACGGACGTATCAGGAGTCTCCGGCAGCTTCCAGAGTAAAAGCAAGATCGGAACAGTCCAGGAGAAAACGCAGGATTATTACCATGATTATTGCCGAATGTTTTGCCCTGCTGTTTATCTTCGGCTATGCTTTCGTAGCGAGGAAGATGAGTCTGATTCAGCATGCGGAAGACTTTAAGGCAGATGCGGTAAAGAGTGATCTTACGATTGATACGCTGGAGAAGATGGAAGGGTACTGGACCATCGCTCTGTTCGGCGTAGACAGCCGTAATTCCAATGTGGAAAAAGGTACGAATGCAGACGTCAACATTATCTGCAACATTAATGAAGATACGGGAGAAATCCGGCTTGTGTCCGTATTCAGGGATTCCTATCTGAATATCGATGACAGCGGTTCTTATAATAAAATCAACCAGGCATATTTCAGAGGCGGCCCGACACAGGCTGTAAAAGCCCTAAACAAGAACCTGGATCTGGATATTACGGATTATGTTACATTTAACTGGAAAGCCGTTGCACAAGGAATTAATATTCTGGGCGGCATTGACCTGGAACTGAGCAAGGCTGAATTCCACTATATTAACTCCTTTATCACCGAAACGGTAAAGGTAACCGGAATTCCATCCAAGCATCTGACCCATGCGGGTATGAATCATCTGGACGGTGTACAGGCCGTTGCCTACGGACGCCTTCGTCTGATGGATACGGACTATGCCAGAACAGAACGTCAGAGAAAGGTGATTCAGCTGGCCTTTGAAAAGGCAAAACAGGCTGATATCGGAAAACTGAACCAGATTGTAGAGGTTGTATTCCCGAACATTTCCTCCAGTATGACGGCTCCGGACTTCATTAGAATGGCGCAGAAGATTACAAAGTACCATCTTGGCGAGAGCGGCGGCTTCCCGTTTGCAAGAGGCGACGCGAACCTGGGTAAAAAGGGAGCATGCGTAATTCCTCAGACATTGGAAAGCAACGTAAAAGAACTTCACAAATTCCTGTTTGATGATGAGAACTATGCCCCGACTGATTCCGTTAAGAAGATCAGCGCAAAGATTTCCGCAGACTCAGGTATGTATAATCAGGGAAAATCCATCGGTCATGTATCTACGGAGGGCGGAGTTATTACGAAGCCAAAGACGACGGAAGCGGACAATAATCAGAAGAAAGAAACAAAAGAGAGCAAGGAACCGGAAACCCTTGAAGGCGGACTGGATCTGGACGGAGACGGAGTTCCTGATGTCGATTATAACGATGAGGAATTCTGGGACGACCCGGACAACTGCCTACCGACGCGGACGGCAATCCGGTACACCCTGGAATGACGGAACCATCTTCGACGAAAGCGACCGGAGAAAGTGAGAGCGTAAAGGAGACGAATCCAGATGGAACGGCTGTGACAAAACCGTCCAGAGGAGACGGCAGCACGACTGCTAAGCCTACCAGGCCCGACAGTACTACGGCAGCACGACCAACCGTTCCGAGTGAACCGAGCAGCTCGGAAAGGCCTACGAGACCGACGGAAGTCGTTCCGACATCAGGATCGAATGAAGACGGCCCGGGACCTGGAGATGCTACGGCAGGTACGACGGCTTCCGGAAACGGACCTGGCAATGACAACAGCAACACGACGCCGGTGGAACCGCCGCCAACCGGCAATAACGGAGGCGGATCAGAAGGGCCCGGAGGACCAGGAGGCCCTGGTGATCTCAACTAGACGTGTATAATTACGGATGACATAAAATGCAGCCTGCGATGCAGGGACTGAAAAGCAGCAGATTTATTTCTGCTGCTTTTCATAGTTTTATAATAGTTTTATCACATTTTAGTCACATTTCATTGTTAGACTTTAGCCGTAAGATAAACAAAACGAAAGGGGATATGTTTTATGTACGACGATTTTGAACGTGAAAATAACAGTGTTTCTCAGGGCAGCACGCATGAAGACAATGATAATACACCGAAATTACAGGCCGAAGGAGAAACAGAAAAAAACAGGGAAAACAGTCAGGTACATTGCGAACGA
The DNA here is from genome assembly GCF_003464085.1 of Clostridium sp. AM58-1XD. Lineage (GTDB taxonomy): Bacteria > Bacillota > Clostridia > Lachnospirales > Lachnospiraceae > Lachnoclostridium_A. The sequence goes on along the minus strand of NZ_QSDR01000008.1, from coordinate 104,590 downwards.
AGAGAAGAAGGCGCTGAGAGCAGGAATGTTCCGCCGCAGAGCGGGGGACAGCAGTATTATGGAGCACCTTATCCTCAGCCGGAACCGGTAAAAAGGAGTAGAAAGAATCACACGATGGCTGGAAGAATTGCGGGAATCACAGCGGCTGCGCTGCTGTTTGGAACGATATCGGGAGGGACGATGGTCGGAATCAATATGATGGCCGATTATCTGAACGGAGACAGACACCCTCAGATCGGACAGACGGAAACCATGCCGGATGAAGAGGAGAGCCAGACAGAGAAAGCGCCGGAAACCGTGCAGGCGGCAGAGACGGAAGCCGGCGTAAGCTCTCTGATTGCCATGGACGTTTCAGCAATCGTGGAAAAAGCGATGCCGTCTGTTGTAGCGATTAACAATACGATGCTTTATCAGAGCCAGTCCTGGTTCGGACCGAGCCAGACATATGAGGTTCCAAGCAGTGGCTCGGGAATTATCGTAGGACAGAACGATGATGAGCTTTTAATTGTGACGAATAATCATGTAGTTGAAAACTCCAAAGACCTCCAGGTAGTGTTTATTGACAATAAATCCATAAAGGCAGCTGTGAAGGGAACCGATGCAGAAAATGATCTGGCCGTCATTGCAGTGCCCTTAAAGGAGATTCCGGCAGACACCATGAGCCAGATCGCCGTAGCGACATTAGGAAATTCTGATGATCTGAAGGTTGGCCAGGGGGTAATCGCCATCGGTAATGCACTTGGATACGGGCAGTCTGTAACGGTTGGCTATGTGAGTGCGCTGAACAGAGAAGTGAAAACACAGGAAAATGAAGCTAAGAACCTTCTCCAGACGGATGCGGCCATTAATCCCGGCAACAGCGGCGGCGCCCTGCTGAATATGAAAGGAGAAGTAATTGGAATCAATGCGGCGAAATACTCTTCTACGGATGTGGAAGGAATGGGATATGCGATTCCGATCAGCAAGGTACAGGATATCATCGATGATCTTATGACTAAGAAGACGAGAATCGAGGTTGCAGAGGATAAACAGGGATATCTTGGAATCAAGGGCTATGATGTGAACGACGAGATGGTTCAGGTGATGGGTATTCCAAGAGGCGTTTATGTAACGGAAATTATTGAAGGCGAGGCGGCTTCCAACTCTGATCTTCACGAAAAGGATATTATTACAAAGTTTGACGGACAGGGAATCAGAGGAATGGACGATCTGAGAGAACTGCTTACCTATTATGAAAAAGGAACAGAAGTTACCATAACCGTACAGTCGTTAAAGGATGGCCAGTATACAGAGCGTCAGGTAACTGTAACTCTGGGAGAGAGACCCCAGGAAGATAATTAAATACCATCGATTATGATAAGAAACGGGAAACCGGACATTTGCCCCCTGCACAGAACGGGCTGTTGCTCTTCTGCAGACTGCAGGGGGCTTTTGCGCTTGTGTATAAAAGAAAAATAGCTTATAATCAGTAGACATAGGAGACTGAACAGACCAACATTTTAAGGAGAACATATTTTGGAAGATAAAGAGAGAGAAGAGCTGGAAGAAGAGAAGAACATATCTTCCGGAGAGAAAAAGGCAGAAGAAGCGGCCGCAGACGACGACGGGGACGATTATGAAAAGATATGCTACGTCTGCCGCAGGCCGGAGAGTAAGGCGGGAAAGATGGTTACCATGCCCGGCAATATGTACCTGTGCCATGACTGCATGCAGAAAGCATTTGATTCAGTAACGAGCGGAAATCTGGACTGGTCCAAGATTCAGAACATGCCTTACATGAATATGAATTTCAGCGATCTGGCCAATACAAATATACCGGAGATGGCGATTCCCAAGAAACAGAAGGTAAAGAAAAAATCAGAAAATAAAAAGGTGGAATTCAACCTGAAAGATATTCCGGCTCCCCATATGATCAAACGCCAGCTGGACGAGTATGTGATCGGCCAGGATAAGGCTAAGAAGGTGGTATCCGTGGCTGTTTATAACCATTATAAACGAATCTACCTGGAAGGACGGAAGGCGGAAGGCAAAAACGGTGCGGAGGACGAAATCGGAATAGAAAAATCCAATATTCTCATGATCGGGCCGACTGGAAGCGGAAAGACATATCTTGTAAGAACACTTGCAAAGCTTCTGGACGTACCGCTGGCCATTGCTGATGCTACGTCTCTGACAGAAGCGGGATATATCGGTGATGATATTGAAAGCGTCATTTCCAAGCTCCTTGCGGCAGCTGGAAACGATGTGGAGAAGGCGGAACATGGAATCGTCTTCATCGATGAGATCGATAAAATTGCAAAAAAGAAGAATATGAATACGAGAGATGTAAGCGGTGAGGCTGTTCAGCAGGAGCTTCTGAAGCTTCTGGAGGGGGCCAAGGTGGAGGTGCCGGTAGGCTCGAATCAGAAAAATGCGCTGACACCTATGGAGACGATCAATACAGACCATATTCTGTTCATCTGCGGAGGTGCATTCCCGGATCTCGAAGATATCATAAAGGAAAGGCTTACAAAGAAATCATCCATGGGGTTTGTGGCAGATTTGAAGGATAAATTTGATGATAACCCCAATATACTGAATTACGTCACAAATGAAGACCTGCGCCATTTTGGAATGATACCTGAATTTCTGGGCCGTCTGCCGATTACGGTAACGTTGAGCAGCCTTACGAAAGACCTGCTTGTAAAGATTCTGAAGGAGCCCAGGAATGCCATTTTAAAGCAGTACATAAAGCTTCTGGAGCTGGATGAGGTGAAACTCGTTTTTGAAGATGAAGCTTTGGAGTGGATTGCTGAAGAGGCGCTGAAAAAGGATACGGGAGCCAGAGCCCTGAGAGCGATCCTGGAGGAATTCATGCTGGATATCATGTATGAAATCCCCAAGGACCCTGACATAGGTTCTGTAATCATTACCAGGCCGTATCTTGAGAAAAACGGAGGCCCGCTGATCCGAATGAGAAGCTGACAAAATCCCGCGTCATTCGCGCATACGAAGAAAAGACTGATAGAGATCCAGTTTGCCGTATCCCCATTCTCTGGACGGATATGAATAAACTGGATTTCTTTCTGCACCGCGGATCAGTGTGGATTTGACGGAAGCCGAACTCATAAACTCCGTCAGGCCGTTGCGCAATTCCCAGCTCAGCAGGTCAGCCACAGCTCCGGCGACGTGAGCAGCAGCTACAGATGTCCCGCTCCTTCGTGTCATCGGCAGCGTTGTAGTTTCCAATTCGTCTGAAGAAGGTGCAGAAGCGGAGCGGAAAAGTCCCGGACCGTATACGTTGACTCCCGGAGCCACCAGTTCCGGCTTGATAAATTCAGTACGGGTGAAACCGCGGCTGGAGCGGATGTAAATACTGTTGTTTTCATGATTGTAAGCTCCCACGGTGATGACGGAAGGCGTATTGCCCGGATCGGTAATGGTGGTATTCGGGTTGGAACGGAGAAAAACCGTATTTTCGGAAAGAAAGCCGTGAATGGGCAGCCACATGTGGAACTGTCCGGTGATGTACAGGCTGTTGTAAACGCGTACGTGCCATATACCAGGAGTCGGAGCTTCGAACCGCATGAAAATCAGCTGGCTTCCGGATGAAAATTCTGCATTGATGTAGTTGACGGTAATCACCGTCTGTTCCAGCAGAAAGGTAATGCGGTTGTCGCTGCTGAATGTGAGGGGGATTCGGGGAATATGCTCGCCGGTTGGTGAGATAAATCCTACGGTATACAGTTCGGACTGTCTGGACCAAAGCTCTACTACAAAGCCAGGTTCGTTGGATGCCACGCTGATTTCCACGTCTTCATATTCCTGGTCTTCGGATATCATGCCTAAAAAGTGATGGCGGTATCCTGACTCGTTGCCGGCGGCAATGACTGGCACCAGGCCAGGGAAGTTGGAGACAGGGCGGAAAACCTGCCCAAGGGGCGCAGTACCGTCATGGCTTCCATATGTAGTGCCCATTCCGATCAGAATGACGAGAGGCATCGTATAGTGGGAAGCCAGAAACAAAAGGTATTTAATTCCCATCATAATATCATTTTCCTGATAAGCCTCCGCAGAGGATGAAATCAGGAAAAAATCACGGAGATATTGCTTTGCGGGCTTCAGCTTTACAATTCCGATATTGCACTTGGGAGAAGCCCCGATGAAAGAGCCGTCCTCCGCTTCCCCACCTGCGGCAATTCCGGCCAGGAAGGTTCCATGGCCGCTGGTATCCGTGGAAGGTACGACTTCCAGAGGGGATGGAGATGCGAGCGCCTGATTGATCTCTTCGTTTGTATAAGTCGTCCCATATAAAAGGGTCGGTTCCGTAAACATAATGCTCTGGTCGCGCGTACCCGGACTGGGGAGGGGAGAATCTCCGGGGATGGTCTGGTCCCATATGCCGAGAATCCGTGTCGATCCGTCTGAGTTGCGGAAAAGCGGATTTTCATATTGAATACCGGTATCGATGATACCGATAATAACATTTTCTCCGGTGGCACTTAAGGATGGCTGGGCAAAAGAAGCAGTAATTCCGGAAGCTTCCATACTGGTTGTATCAAGAGGCGTGTATAATTTTGGAATAGAACTGTAAGAATATTTGGATAGAGACAGAGGAAGAACCTGAGACAGAGGGACGTAGGCGATTGCATATTCACGGTTGGCAAAGTCTACACAATTTGTCTGAAGAATGGAATATATGGTTTCGGCAGGATAATTCGTATGCTGGAATATAAAATCGGCAAAGTCCTCGGATTCTATGGAAGAAGTACAGCGATCCATGGAAAACCCCCGTCATTTTTTTTCATTATATGCAGAATCGGGGAAAATATTAACCAATCTGTTCGGTTGTTCTGGACTGAGAGGCAAAATAAGAGTAAAATGGCATTATAAAAGCCGGAAGGAGGAGGTTTATGGTATTTATCTGGTTGATTATTGTGCTGGCTGCAGCAGATCTGCTGATAAAGGCAGAAATTGAATCAAGGGATGGAGAAGAATTTCCCAGGCCGTTTGACAAAGGAGGCCTGATAACCCTTCATAAAAGTCATAATGCAGGGCTTCCGTTTGGATTTTTAAAGAAGTACCAGGACGCTGTCAGGATGATACCGATTGTAACGCTGTCGGCACTGGGCGGCATTTTGTTCTGGCTGCTTCAGAAAAAGGGCCATTTATTTGAAAAGACAGCGTTTGCCATAACGATTGGAGGAGCGCTCAGCAATCTTTACGATCGGCTTGTACGCCATTATGTGGTGGATTATTTCTCCATTAACTGCAAAGCAGTGAAAAAGGTGATTTTTAATCTGGGCGATATCATGATATTTACCGGCTCGCTGATGGTTCTGGTTCATGAGATCTGGTCCAGTTTGAGCGATGGGAAACAGAAGAAAAAGTAAAGACATCATTCAGATGGATGAAAGGCAGGAGTACCATGGGGGAAGAACCCTGTAAACAAGGGAATTCCTGCCTTTTGGCTGTATTGACAACTATTCATATCTATTGTACAATCAGCTTACTGCTCATCAGTAGAAAATACGAAATTGGGAGTTGATTTTTTTGGATTCGAGTGACGCGAACGTCATACAATTTGCTGCATTAATCATTTTATTAGGCCTTTCGGCATTCTTTTCGTCTGCGGAGACAGCACTTACTACGGTGAATAAGATGAGGATCAGAACACTGGCGGATGCCGGACATAAAAAGGCAATTATCCTTACCAGAGTAATCGAGAATCCCGGTAAGATGCTTTCTGCCATCTTAATCGGAAACAATATCGTGAATCTTTCTGCATCAGCCCTTGCGACATCTGTTGTTTTGGGGATATGGGGAAATAAGGCGGTCGGTATTGCTACCGGTATTCTTACATTGCTCATCCTTGTATTTGGTGAGATTACACCAAAGACCCTTTCTACCATTTATTCTGAGTCAATTGCGCTGAATTATGCGAAAATCATATACGTACTTATGGTGGTGGCAACGCCGTTTATCATCCTGATCAATAAGATGTCTCTGGGTGTGCTTCTGTTGCTGCATATCGATCCGAACAGGAAACCTGAGTCCATCACCGAAGATGAACTGCGTACGATCGTGGAAGTGAGTCACGAAGAGGGGGTAATTCAGTCAGAAGAGAAAAAGATGATTAATAATGTGTTTGATTTTGGCGATGCCCGTGCAAAGGATGTGATGGTGCCGCGTATCGATATGGTGTTTATTGATGTAAATGCCACATACAGCGAGCTTCTGGATGTATTCCGAAGAGAACGGTATACAAGAATCCCTGTCTATGAAGAAACGACGGATAATGTGATCGGAATTGTCAACGTGAAGGATCTCCTTCTGATCGATGACGAGAAGGAATTTTCCATTCGGGGAATTATGAGACAGCCCCTTTACACATACGAGTATAAAAAAATAGCGGAGCTCATGGTAGACATGAAGGAAACCGTGAATAATAATATTGTGATTGTACTGGACGAATACGGAGCAACAGCCGGACTGATTACTCTGGAGGACATGCTGGAGGAAATCGTAGGAGATATCCGGGACGAGTACGATGAGGATGAAGAAGAGGAACTGGTTGAAATCGGCGAGAATGAATACCTTGTGGAAGCTGCCATGAAGCTGGATGACCTGAATGACAGCCTTGGCCTTAATCTGGAATCAGAAGATTATGATTCGATCGGAGGACTGGTGATCGGCCTTCTCGACCACCTGCCGGAAAAGGGGGAAGAGGTAACGTATGACAATATCCGCTTGACCGTAGAATCCGTGGAGAAGAACAGAATCGATAAAATTCACCTGTATCTGTTAGAAAAACCAGATGAGGAAGAAGATAAATAAAGTATATGGAGGAAGAAAGAATGGCAATAAATGAAAACAGGAAGACAGACGGCATAATCAGCCTGGACGCTGCCAGAAAGAACAGGAAAGATGAGCCCGTACCGAAAGAACTGGAATATTCCATCCATGTACCCAAAGTGGTGGACCGTATTGCAGAAGATATTGCGGAATTCAAAAAGGAACTGGAAGAGCGTGCTAAGGGAAGAGACGAAGATAAAAAACGTGAGATTGACAAGGGACAGTTTATCTGCCTGCTGAGCGGAATTTCCACCTGCCGCAGGACTCCTGGAATCCCTGAACACATGGGATACAGAGGTCTCTATATGTGCCAGACGGAGGCTGATATCAAGGCCGTCAGGGATCATCTGGAAGAGGTATTCAATATTCACGATGAGGATACGATGAAAAAGACGATGTGGGGATCTGTGTAAACCACGATTACCGTCAGTTCGAAAGCTTCTGGGAAGGCAGGCCTGACTTTGACGTGAAGGACCTGAAAACGAAGGGAAGGACGGCTTTTGAAAGTGCGAAAGCCTGCGCCGAAAAGTTCGTTCCTCTCGTTGGAAAGCAGGGATTTCTCGCATGGGATATCAACGAACAGGTGGGCATGTGCCGCAAGATGTATGCATGCGGTCTTCTTTCTGAAGAAGGATTTAAAGAACTTACCGTTCCGCTTGCAAGGAACGCATTTCGCCGTTTCCAGTCATGGGAAGAATATGCAGTGAGCTGTCTGTGCGGCGCCGCCTATTTTGGCTTCCGCAATCATGATAATGAAGACAGCCAGTGGGAATTCTACCAGCTGAATAAGGGAATTGTAGACCATTTGCTGAGTGAAAACGGAGCCTGGTCAAGAAACAAATTTAAACCATTATAAGAAAAAAATCATCCCATCCGGGACAGTGAGCGCCGCAGCGAACCCAGCGGCCGCCACCCAACCAAGAAAAAAATCATCCCAGCCTGCGCCTTGGCCACCGCCTGAAGCAGGATGGGATGATTTTTTTCTCTTCTTTTACGACAGCATACCGCCGAACATACCGCCGGCAGCACACATCGCCAGTACCTTCACGATATCTGCCATTTCTCCCTTTAGCCCTTTCTGCATGGCAAATGACATGCCGAGAAGGATGAAAAAATAGAGCAGGCCCGTAAGGAGCCCCCAGAAAAAGCGCCGCTGCCGGATGCCTTTTCCGGCAGCAAAGCCGCCGACAATACAGGTTACGACGTAAATGACGTTGACTGCCATTCCTACCTGCTTTTCACCAAGACGGAACTGATACAGAAGAAAAGCAAGAAGGACCAGAAGAACTCCGGTAAAAATGTAAGAAATGAGCAGTGAGCGCAAAACGGCTTTTACCCTTGAATTACTCATGTAATATCCCCTTTTTATTTCCTATGGTGCAGTATATTCCTTTGTCCTTTGAGGTATGCCAAAAAACCTTGCACTGGCGTGAAACATGTGTTATAATCGCTAAGAAAATCAATATTTTTCAGGAGGATGAGCGGTATGACACGTGTAAAGACATTAAATTCCAACACATTAAAAGATACAATGAAAAAAGGCGGCTGCGGTGAGTGCCAGACTTCCTGCCAGTCAGCTTGCAAGACATCCTGTACAGTAGGAAACCAGACCTGCGAGAACAGCAACCGTTAAGAGAAACCGTTGTTTTAAGCAGAAAAGGGCAGACGAGGAAAGACCCCTACAGTCCTTGGGACTGTAGGGGCTACTTGAGTTGTCTGCCCCGTTGTGTCTGATGGGATATACGAATGGTAAAGGAGAATACAAGTGATTCATCAATATAAAAACAACGGATACGACATCGTGATGGATGTGAACAGCGGTTCTGTCCACGTAGTCGATGATCTGGTGTATGATATGATAGAACTGCTTTCAGAAAAGGTACCGGAGATGGACAAGCCGGAAAAACTTTCTGAAGAGGCTAAGACATATATCAGGGAAAAGCTGAAAGGTAACTATGAGGAAGGGGATATCCAGGAAGGACTTTCCGATATTCAGGAACTGATTGACCGGGAAGAACTTTTTACGAAGGATGTTTATTCCGAATATATAACGGATTTTAAAAAGAGAAAAACAGTGGTAAAGGCGCTCTGCCTTCATATTGCGCATGACTGTAACCTGGCATGCAGATACTGCTTTGCAGAAGAGGGAGAGTACCATGGACGCCGGGCTCTGATGAGCTTCGAGGTGGGAAAGAAAGCGCTGGACTTCCTGATTGCCAATTCAGGAAGCAGAAGAAATCTGGAAGTAGACTTTTTCGGAGGCGAACCTCTGATGAACTGGGAGGTTGTAAAGCAGTTGGTTGCATACGGCCGCTCAAAAGAGGAAGAATATAATAAGAAATTCCGTTTTACACTGACGACGAACGGTGTTCTCCTGAATGACGAGATCATGGAATTCTGTAACCGAGAGATGAGCAATGTGGTGCTCAGCCTTGACGGCCGCAAAGAAGTAAATGACTTTATGCGCCCATTTCGGAACGGTAAGGGCAGTTATGATCTGATCGTACCAAAGTTCCAGGCATTTGCTGAAAGCCGTAAGGGAAAAGACTATTACGTCAGAGGAACATTTACAAGAGAAAATATGGACTTTTCACAAGATGTCCTGCACTTTGCCGATTTGGGCTTTAAGAGCATGTCGATTGAACCGGTCGTATCCCTTCCGGATGAACCGTTTGCAATTCGGGAAGAAGATCTTCCCAAAATCATGGACGAGTATGATAAGCTGGCGGTTGAGTACATTAAGAGAAAAAAAGAGGGAAGAGGTTTTACATTCTTCCATTTTATGATCGATTTGAATCAGGGACCATGTGTGGCGAAACGGCTTTCGGGCTGTGGATCAGGAACAGAATATCTTGCAGTTACCCCATGGGGAGATTTCTATCCCTGCCATCAGTTTGTAGGAGATGAAAAGTTCCTTCTGGGCAACGTTGATACAGGCGTCACCAATGTGGAAATTACGGACGAGTTCAAGCTGTGCAACGTCTATGCAAAGGAAAAATGCAGAAACTGTTTTGCCAGATTTTATTGCAGCGGCGGTTGTGCGGCGAATTCCTATAAGTTCCACGGATCTATCACCGATGCGTATGATATTGGCTGTGAGATGCAGAAAAAACGGATCGAATGCGCAATCATGATAAAAGCAGCTTTGGCTGATGAAAATTAAAAAAGGAGATATAACCATGAAAAGTAACAGAGGAAAAGGCCTTTTAGGTTTGCTGCTTGTGATTATCGCAGTTGGCGTCTTCGGATTTTTCGGATATGATACCATGGACGATATCAAGCTCGGTCTGGATCTGGCCGGCGGTGTCAGCATAACTTATGAGGCGGTGGGCGAAACGCCAACAGCGGAACAGATGTCGGACACTCGTTATAAGCTTCAGAAGAGAGTCGAAGGATACAGTACGGAAGCGGAAGTGTATCTGGAAGGCGGCGACCGTATCAACATCGATATTCCGGGCGTGTCAGATGCGAACGAAGTTCTTCAGGAACTGGGAAAACCAGGTTCCCTCGCGTTTACCGACATGCAGGGAAACACGATCCTGACAGGCGATCAGGTGGCCAGTGCAAAGGCTGCTATCGTGGATAATAACGGCATGAAAGAATATGTGGTTGCACTTTCCTTTACACCGGAAGGAACGAAGGCATTTGCAGACGCTACGACGAAAATGGTAGGCCAGCAGATTGCCATTATCTATGACGGACAGATGATATCCGCCCCAAGGGTAAAGGAAGCAATTACAGGAGGAGAGTGTACAATTGACGGTCAGGAGGATTATCAGGAGGCAGAAACATTAGCTTCCACAATCCGTATTGGTTCTCTTTCCGTAGAGCTTCAGGAACTGCGCTCCAACGTAGTCGGCGCGAAGCTGGGACAGCAGGCGATTTCCACCAGCTTAAAAGCCGGTGCGATCGGATTTGGAATCGTAGCAATATTTATGATTGCAGCATATCTGATTCCCGGACTGGCAGCAGTGATCGCCCTTTCGCTCTACGTCGGACTGATTATTATATTGCTGGCAGCATTCGGAGTAACCCTTACACTTCCAGGTATTGCTGGTATTATCCTGTCCATTGGTATGGCTGTGGATGCCAACGTCATTATCTTCACGCGTATTAAGGAAGAAATCGGCCTTGGGAAAACTGTAAAATCTGCGATTAAGACAGGTTTTGCAAAAGCCTTATCCGCAATCGTGGACGGCAACATTACAACGCTGATCGCAGCTGTTGTGCTTTACTGGAGAGGCTCCGGTTCGGTTAAGGGCTTTGCAACAACACTTGCCCTCGGTATTGTTCTTTCCATGTTCACAGCGCTGTTTATTACTAAATTTGTACTGAACTGTCTGTATAACGCAGGCTTTGAAGACGCGAAATTCTACGGTATTAAAAAGGACAAAAAGCCGATCAACTTCCTCGGAAAGAAGAATATCTGCTTTATCATTTCCCTGGCGGCTATCGCTGTTGGACTTGTAGCCATGGGAGTGAATGTTTCCAAGGGAAACGGCGCGCTGAATTACAGCCTGGAATTCAGAGGCGGTACATCGACGAATGTTACGTTTAATGAAGATATGTCTCTGGATGATATTTCACTCAAAGTCGTACCTGTTGTGGAAAAGGTTACAGGGGAAGCTGGAACACAGACCCAGAAGGTAGCTGGGACAAATGAGGTTATCATCAAGACGAGAACGCTTTCGGTGGAAGAACGAGAGGCTCTGGATAATGCTCTTGTAGAAAACTTTGGAGTAGAACCTGAGAAGATTACGGCAGAGAGTATATCAGGAGCGATCAGTAATGAGATGAAGAATGATGCTGTTGTTGCAGTTATCATCGCTACGATTGCTATGCTGATTTATATCTGGTTCCGTTTTAAAAATATCCGTTTTGCTGCCAGTGCGGTACTTGCACTCGTTCATGATGTACTCGTAGTAGTCACCTGCTATGCATTGTTCAAGTGGTCGGTTGGCTCTACATTCATCGCGTGTATGCTGACGATTGTAGGCTACTCAATCAACGCTACTATCGTTATCTTCGACAGAATCCGTGAAAATCTAAACCTTGAAGGCGGCAGAAAAGATCTGGCAGAGATTGTAAATCAGAGTATTACGCAGACATTTACGAGAAGTATCAATACATCCCTGACAACCTCGTCATGGTATTTGTACTGTTCCTGTTGGGCGTTTCTTCCATTCGCGAATTTGCTCTGCCGCTTATGGTAGGTATAGTATGTGGTACGTATTCATCTGTCTGTGTTACAGGATCTCTCTGGTATGTCCTGACGACGAGACAGCAGAAGAAGGCAGAAGCGGCTAAGAGCCTGGCAGCAGCGGAAAAAGCAGAAGCCAAGGCCGCTAAAAAGAAACATGGTAAGAAAGATGGAATATAAAATAATCGCGAAGGATGGCCGTGCAAAGCGGGCAGAGGTAAAGACCGTACATGGTGCCATCCAGACGCCGGTATTTATGAATGTGGGTACTGTTGGCGCCATTAAAGGCGCTGTATCCACAGATGATTTAAAAGAGATAGGCACGCAGGTAGAACTTTCCAACACGTATCATCTGCATGTGCGTACAGGGGATAAGCTTATTAAAGAATTCGGCGGCCTTCATAAATTTATGAGTTGGGACAGGCCGATTCTCACGGATTCCGGCGGCTTTCAGGTATTCTCTCTTTCTGGTCTGAGAAAGATAAAGGAAGAAGGCGTTTACTTCAATTCCCACATTGACGGCCACAAGATTTTTATGGGCCCGGAAGAAAGCATGCAGATTCAGTCCAACCTGGGTTCTACGATTGCAATGGCGTTCGACGAATGTGCGCCGGCGCTCTCTACAAGAGAATACGTAGAAAATTCCGTTGCGCGTACGACGAGATGGCTGATTCGCTGCAAAGATGAGATGGCAAGGCTGAACGCTCTGCCGGATACGGTGAATAAGGAACAGCTCCTTTTCGGAATTAATCAGGGCGGTATTTTTCCGGATATCCGTATCGCTCATGCGAAGACGATTTCAGAGATGGATCTGGACGGCTATGCGGTCGGCGGTCTTGCGGTCGGAGAGTCACATGAGCAGATGTATCATATTCTGGATGAGACCGTTCCGTATCTCCCGGAGAACAAGCCGACTTACCTGATGGGAGTAGGCACCCCAGCCAATATTCTGGAGGCCGTAGACAGAGGAGTGGACTTCTTTGACTGTGTTTATCCATCCAGAAACGGACGTCACGGCCATGTATATACAAATCAGGGAAAGCGTAATCTGTTTAATGCAAAATATGAGCTTGATCCCAGGCCGATCGAAGAAGGCTGCCAGTGTCCGGCATGCCGGTCTTACAGCAGGGCATACATTCGCCATCTGCTGAAAGCGAAAGAAATGCTGGGTATGAGATTATGCGTATTGCATAATTTGTATTTTTATAATAAAATGATGGAAGAGATTCGAGATGCCATCGAAAATCATCGATATTCTGACTATAAGGCTGAAAAGCTGGATGGAATGGCAAATGGTCAGAAGGAAAAATAGGAATGAAGCTCTGGGGCAGTGAAAAAGGGGCTTACAATTAAGGAGGAAATTTATGAACACAACATTTTTGATTGGCTACATTATCTTCTTCGGAGCATTGATGTACTTTATGGCAATCAGACCGCAGCAGAAGGAAAGAAAGAAAAGAGAAGCTCTTTTAGCAACGATTGCAGTCGGCGACAGCGTTCTGACAAACAGCGGCTTTTACGGAGTTATTATCGACATGACGGATGATACGGTTATCGTTGAGTTCGGAAGCAATAAGAACTGCCGTATCCCGATGCAGAAGGGTGCGATTGTCCAGGTAGAGAAGCCGGAATTGTAATAGAATAAACAGTAAGCAGACATGATAAAAGAGGGTTCTGCCGCATAGATGAATGCGGCCGGAATCCTCTTTTTTGTTACATAGGAAAGACCTTGTTATTATAAAGTGATAAAGCGTATGATTTCCTAGAAAGCAAAAACGCTCCGCTATGGATGCGCACTCGCGCGAAAGGAATTATGTCGCTAATGCGACGCGCGGGAGTTCCGCTTGCGAAACTCTTTGTACTATTTTACAATCAGCCGGTTCTGTATGAAAATTCCTTATGGATTCGAACTGTAAAAGGAAGAAGGAAGAGAACGGGAAAAATCAATAAAATCTTTTACGAAAGGAAGTTTTAAATAGTCCGACTTGCAAAAAATAACGGTATCCCTGATAACCGGCCTTCCGTCCCCATAGATAAGCGGCGAGATAAACAGGTGCTTACAGCCTGCTGTATATGCTCTCGAAAGGAAGATACTGTAGCCAAGCCCGTTCATTACCATTTCACGGGCGATTTCTCCGTGGCTTACTCTCATGCCAATCAATGGAGGGATGGAAAAATGGCTGTACCACCATTCATCAATCAGAGATTGATTATAAGGATCCATAACGAAATCGATCCGCGGCAAATAAGGAAGATCAGATATAGAAAAAGCCTCTTTGTACAAAATACATCCCTGTTCTTGGGAGAGTCTGGAAATATAACCTGTATAATGATCGATGTATCCTTTCACAATTCCTACATGAGATTCACCGCGTTCAATAGAGTGAATGACCTTTGCCCGAAGAGCGCTGGAAGCAGTGACTTTAATTCCCGGCCTGTTTTGATGAAAACTGTTTAGCAATTGAGGAAGTACAAATCGGCCGCAACTGTTGTCTGCAAATAGTTTCAAACTTCCTGCCGTATCGGACTGCATGGAATGAAGTGTCTGACAGATTTCCTGATGTATGGAAAGGATCTGCTCTGCCTTTTTTGCCAGATAATCACCCTGCACGGTGAATTCCAGACCACGTGTGTTTCTGACCGCGATTACAACATCGAGTTCAGATTCGATTTTTTGCAGACGCTTCGTTAGCGTAGGCTGGGTAATGTGGAGAAATTCTGCAGATTTAGTAATGTTTCTGGTTCGCTTAAGGGTGCTGATTATTTCCCAGTCTAGTTCGGTCATAAATGCCTCCATATTTATTCCATATTGGAATATATAGCTATATAATAAAGCGATTTTACAAACGTGTCAATGACTTATATAATAATATTACAAAACAAAGATGAATGCATTCTAAAAATTGTATAATTTGTACAAAAATGCCAAAGGAGGATAAAAATGGAAAATAGGAAGGGGTACAGCTGGACAGCTGCAGTGATTGCCGCCATTGCAATTGCTGCATGTGTCTTTCATCTGTATACTGGAATGTTTGGCGTGTTGACGGCTTTCAAACAGAGAATCGTGCATTTCGTATTAATTGGCACAATAGGGCTGCTTTATGACAAAAAGGGTAAGAGACCTTCTGTCCTGGATATGGTTCTGTCATTTGGCATGATTGTCTGTATGATTTATTTCATTGGAAATTACAAGGCGTTCACTCAGAGAAATGGACAGTTTACATCGTTGGAACTTTTCATGGGGATATGGATGATTCTGTGCGTTCTTTATGTTACGAAAAAGAATCTGGGATGGCCGATTGTAATGATCGCTCTTGTAGCTCTTGCCTATGCGTACTGCGGCGCGTATATTCCAGGACGCCTAGGACATAAAGGATTCTCAGGGCCAAGGATCGTATCTCACCTGGCATTGGGAACGGAAGGAATTCTTGGGTCTCCGGTTGGGGCGTCTGCTACTTTCGTAATTGTATTCGTGATCATGGCTGCACTGCTGGATCATTCAGGAACCGGTGATTTTTTTATAAATTCGGCATTGGCATGTACGGGAAAACGGCGCGGAGGGCCAGCAAAAGCAGCAGTACTGGCCAGTGGATTGTTTGGGGCAATATCTGGAAGTTCTGTGGCAAATGTGGTAAGCACAGGTACTTTTACGATTCCCCTTATGAAACGCACTGGATTTCGCAGTGATGTGGCTGCAGCTGTAGAAGCAGTCGCATCAACTGGCGGTCAGTTGATGCCTCCTATTATGGGAGCAGGTGCTTTTGTAATGGCGGAAGTGACTGGAATCCCATATTTTACGATTATGATTGCTGCAATAATTCCTGCAATGCTTTATTATGCAGCCCTGTTTTTTTCTATCGACTTTTACAGCGCAAAGAGTGGCTTTACAGGTACTCCGGCGGAACAGCTGCCAAGTATTAAAGAGGAAATGAGACTCAGAGGACACATGGTAATTGCACTGCTCGTATTAATTATAGCTCTTACTATGGGATATTCTCCTCTGCGTTCAGGATTTTATGGAACAACAGCAGTAGTTGTATGCTGTTTTTTAAAGAAAAGTACACGTTTAAGCCGTAAGGATTTCTTTGAAGCTCTCGTTGACGCGGGGAAGGCCTCGGTTGGGTGTACCTGCGCCTGTGCCTGTGCCGGAATCATCATGGGAGTAATGACATTAACGGGGCTGGGATTGAAATTTTCGTCTATTATTATTGCCTTCTCCATGGGAAGCAGGATTTTAGCGCTGGTGCTTACAATGCTTGCAGCGCTTCTGCTGGGTATGGGTCTTCCGACCGTAGCTTCTTATATTATGCTTTCCATACTGGTAGCTCCGGCCCTGATTGATTTGGGCATTTCAAAGCTGGCGGCACATATGTTTGTCTTTTATTTTGGCCTTCTTTCAGCAATTACTCCTCCTGTTGCCGTAGCATCTTTTGCTGCGGCCGGAATTGCGCAGTCGCCTTCCGGAAAAACAGGATGGACGGCTGTAAAGCTGGGGCTTACAGCTTTTATTGTACCATATATGTTTATTTATGGCCCAGAGATTTTAATGGTTGGTAAGCCTTTTCCTATTGCATTGGCAGCGGTTACTTCAATGATAGGGGTATATTTCCTGGCAGCTTCTACCGAAGGGTGGGGCCCTTTGGGTAAACTAAGGTGGTATGAAAGGGGGCTGTTTGCCGGAGCCGCTCTGCTTCTGATCATCCCTGGTGCAGTGACAGATGCAGCCGGCATTGCGTTGGGCATAGCGGGGCTAGGCCGGGCATTTTTGGAGAAGAGACAGAAAAAGATTATTCATACATAGGTACTCAACACAAAGATTCGAGAAGAAAAAGGAGGATAAACCATGAAAAAAGGAAATCAGATCGCAACACTATTGTCCGTACTTGCAATAACAGTATTCCTGTCAGCATGTTCTAAAAGTCCGGGAGAATTACAGCAAACATCAGAAGTCAATGATCCAGAAGGAACAGCAGAATTACATGTTGAGGCCAATGGGCCTGTAAAGCTTCACAGGCTGTCGATGGCGACAGGCGGTACGACAGGAGGAATGTATATTGTGGGAGGAGGAATTGCCAATGTCCTTTTGCAGAATATAAATAATATTGATATTGCTGCGGAAGTTACAGGAGGAACACTTGATAATCTGGGATTTCTTCAAAACGGCAGCTGTGAACTGGGGCTATCCAATGCGGACTTTGCACAGTGGGCTTATGAAGGAACAGACCCATTTACGGAAAAGCACGATATTCTTTCCATAGGAGCTCTGTTTCCAAGTGCAGTACATATAATCGCAAGCAAATCTTCCGGAATCGAAAGTGTAGCGGATATGGCTGGAAAAAAGATCGGTGTAGGTCCTCTTGGAAGCGGAAATCGATTAAATTCGGAGAAGATACTGGGATTTTATGATTTGTCTTTCGATGATATTACGCCGTATGATTATAATAACGGAGAAATGATTGATGCCCTCAAAGACGGCGACATAGATGGGATTATTTTAATTACCGGCGCACCTGTTTCTAAATTAATTGACCTGTTTATGACAACGGATGCCGATTTCGTCACCCTTGGCGATGAAATGACTGAAGAATTTATAAAGCAGTACAGCTATTTTCAAAAACTGACTCTTCCGGCTGATCTGTATGGTACGGATGAAGACGTCAGCACAATCGCTGTAACAAATCTTCTGTTGGTTCGTTCTGATCTTGAAGATGAAGTGGTGTATTGGATTACACGGGGAATATTTGAAAATCTTGAAGCGGTCAGACAAGTGCATACTCTGGTATCAGACCTTTCGCCGGAAGAGGCAGTGAATACGTCGGTACCTCTTCATCCAGGGGCGGAGCGTTATTATCGTGAAGCTGGTATTATCAAGTGATTTAGTCGGAGGAAATAAAGATGAGATATCAGGTAAATGTATTGTTTCCCGGATTTTCCGGCAGGTTAAAAAATGGAAGATTAAATTGGGGGACGGTTGCGTTAATCCAGGGCTGCGGTCACAATATTTTGATGGACTGCGGAGGAATGGTTATTCGTTCCAACCTGAAGGAAATGCTTGCAGAGTATCATCTGAAGTGTGAAGATATTGACGTGATATTACTCTCTCATATGCATGCAGACCATGTGTACAATATTGATTATTTTCCCCAGGCTGAAATTTTCCTCAGTAAAGCAGAGTGGGAGCACGCATACGATATGATCCATAGGGATTATTCGGTGGGGGAAAATGCAGTTTGCTTGTTGAGAAGCTATCATCTGAACCTGATTGAAAGAGAAGGAGAAGAGATTGCGCCGGGAATCAGGACGCTGATGACACCTGGACATACGCCAGGCTGTATGTCATATGTACTGGATCAGGAAGAAAGGGGAATCTGGATATTGACTGGAGACGCGGTAAAAAACCGATATGAGCTTTCGAATGAAACCGTACAGCAAACGTTGTGCAAGAAAGACAGCATAAGCAGTATAAGAGTAATTAAAAAATTAGCCGATCGAGTACTACCCGGACACGACTGCTGGCTGACGGTTAAGGATGGAAATGTGATTGCTGAAGGCGGCAATGATATTGTATTCCAGTTTGGACAGGGGGGACGAGTAAACGGGAAGACCTCAATCATTTTTGCAATGGAATGAGAGAGGCATTTACTTCCGTTCCTCTGGATCGTATGAAAAATCAGTTGTAACTGCTGCCTGAAGCAGGTATACTAATCAGGGAGAGACGTTCTCCATGATAAATGATTAAAAGTACGGCAGGAGGTATGAGTGGTGATTAAAAATATTGTATTTGACATGGGAAATGTTCTGGTAGGATATGATGCAGAGATCGTGTGCCGCCATTTTATAGAAGATGAAGAAGAGAGAGCGAGAGTAAAGACAGCTGTTTTCGTATCTCCGGAATGGGTCATGCTGGACATGGGCGTTATGAAAGAAGAGGACGCGATAGAGAAAATGGTGTCGCGCCTTTCTTCCGAACATGAAAAGGAAATGGCAAGGCAATGTTTTGCCCACTGGCATGAATATAATATGTGGGGCATCGATGGAATGGGCAGTTTAATACAGGAACTAAAGGCGAATGGATATGGAATCTATCTCTGTTCCAATGCTTCGGTACGCCTGCTGGAATGCTACCAGGATATTATACCGGGAATTGAATTATTCGACGGTGTTCTGTTTTCTGCACCTGAGAAGTGTATGAAGCCGCAGAAAGAATTCTACGAGAGGCTTTTTGAACGGTTTGATATAAAAGCGGAAGAGAGCTTTTTTATTGACGATCTTCAGCTGAACATAGACGGCGCGGCCGCCTGCGGAATGAAAGGCTACTGCCATACCGACGCAGACGCGGCGAAGCTAAGAAAAGTACTGGAGTCCGCATTGAAATAAGATATTTTGTTCCGGTGCAGTGGAATATGTCCTTTGGGACTTGCCTGCTTCATTTGTCTTATGACACTCTACCAGCGGATTCCTTTTAACATATGCCCGGAAGAACAGGACAAAAAAATATCCATGCGCATGACCTGGCCACTGCCTCGGAATGCGCATGGATATCTTTTTTGCCGTAACTTTATTTTCCTGCCATATTTTAATCAGCTTCCCACCTTCCGGAAGCTCCGCATGGAAGAACCAGCCCTGTTTTTGTGACAGGAAGGCCGATTTCTTCAGCATGAACACAGCCGCCGAATTTAGGACAGATTTCTACTCCCATCATATAAGAAAGGACGGAGGCAGCAAGACCTGTCGTATAGGAGTTGATGAGGAAAAACAGAGGCTTGTCAGATAAGAGTTGTGCACACAGCTTTACAAGCGGGTGTATGGCATCTTCGATTTTCCAGATCTCACCTTTCGGGCCTCTTCCGTAAGAGGGCGGGTCCATGATGATTGCATCATAATGATTTCCGCGTCGGATTTCCCGTTCTACAAATTTAACGCAGTCGTCGACGATCCAGCGTATGGGGGCTTCAGAGAGCCCGGATGATTTTGCATTCTCTTTGGCCCAGGCAACCATGCCCTTGGAAGCATCTACATGGGTCACAGAAGCTCCGGCCTGTGCGGCGGCTAAAGTAGCGCCTCCTGTATAAGCAAAAAGATTCAGAACTTTGATCGGTCTGCCGGCCTTTCTTATTCTGTCACCGAACCAGTCCCAGTTGGCTGCCTGTTCGGGAAACAACCCGGTATGTTTAAAACTGAAAGGCTTCAGATTAAAAGTCAGCCCCTTATAATTAATAGTCCACTGCTCGGGGAGGCTGAAAAATTCCCATTCACCACCGCCTTTTGCGCTTCTGTGATAGTGGCCGTCCATTTTTTTCCACCCTTTTTCCACGCGCGGAGTATCCCAGATTACCTGAGGGTCGGGACGGACAAGGATGTATTTCCCCCAGCGTTCCAGCTTTTCTCCTTTTGAACAATCTATTACTTCGTAATCTTTCCAGCTATCTGCTATCCACATATTATCGATCAGCCTTTCTGTTATCTTTTATGATTCATTTTCGCGCAGCATATGCGCTCAGCTATTCTTCATTTTGAGGGATGACAGAAAATATGTCAAGTGAATCAAGGACAAATTGTAAAGAAAAAGAAAGATTTTATTAGTTGAATAATTTACGTCTTATTGCTACAATGTATTATAGGTATATTATGAGCACCCGGCGAAGTGTTTTTAGACTTGGTGTGAGTCATACGAATGTACTTGGCGAGATGTTGGATGGGCTTAGTACAATATGTATACTATGGAGGAAACTAAAGGAGAGATGATATGAAGGGAAAAGGTTTGGCATTATTCGTTCTGACAGCGGCATTAACGGTGGGAACGGCAGTGACTTCCCTCGCCGCGGAAGGATGGGCTAAATCCGGGGATAACTGGGTATACTATAATTCCAGTGGAGACTTGATACGAGACGCCTGGCGAAAAGGTGCAGATAATAAATGGAGATATTTGAACGGCAGCGGAGAGATGGCAATCAACGAATGGGTTGATGACGACTATTATGTAGATTCCAACGGTATTATGGTATCTGATAAATGGCTTAAGATCGAATCTGATGACGACGACGCGGTGGATGGCTATAAGTGGTATTACCTGGGAAGCAATGGAAAAATGGCCAGCGATACGTGGAAGAAGATCGACAGCAAATGGTATCACTTTGACGACGACGGCGAGATGGAAATCGGCTGGATCCTGGATGATATGTATTACTGCGGAGACAATGGAGTGATGCAGACCGGATGGAAGAAGCTGTATCCGCCGGATTCGGATGAATATGAGAAAAACCGTACCAGTCCTGGCGACGATGACGACAATGATGATAAGAAGTGGTTTTGCTTCTCTTCCAATGGCAAGAAGTATGTGCCGAATGACGTAACGGGAGACGCCTGCGGTACCCGCAAGATTGACGGTGTTAATTACTGCTTCAATGCAGACGGAGAGATGCAGACGGGCTGGACAGACATGACAGGAAGCAACAGTTCTATGGCTAACTTTTCTGATTACCGCTATTTCGGCGATGACGGAAAGGCAAAGAGCGGCTGGCTGTCCCTGGAGCCGCCGGACAATGTAAGCGGATATGACGGAGAAGTAGAATGGTTTTATTTTGAAAAAGATGGTACGCCGGAGATCGGGCCGAAAGTCGGAGAGGCTACTGTCAGCGATATCAGGACAATCAAAGGTAAGAAATATCTGTTTAACGACAGAGGAAATCCAGTGTACGGACTGCAGAAGGTTTACCTGAATAAGAACGGTACGGAATATACTTCCTACTATTTTGGTAAGAACAGAAATAACTGCTCTATGGACAAAGGAAAGATAAAGGTAGAAGAAGGCGACGGTACGATCAGCGATTTCTATTTTACAGATAATGGAAAGGGCTATACGGGACCGAAAGACGGTTACCTTTACTATTTGGGCAAGCTGCAGAAGCCTGATTCGGGAGCGAAGTACACCATCATCTCTCTTCCGGATAATGATGGGAAAAAGAACTACGTAGTTAACAAGAACGGAAAGCTGGAAAGTAATAAAACGGTTAAGGATGAAGACGGTGTGAAGTATACAACTGGTTCCAACGGCATTCTCCAGAAGATTGATGGAGAGGCGGCCGGAAGCGGTACATACGAAGAAGCGATTGAACCGTCCTACCAGGAAGACTGGTAATACTTATATTATATATAGAAGAGAGTGCTGCAAAAAATCACTGCCCTCAATATCCGGTGAAGTTAACGGATACTGCCTGAAACGGAATTTGGGATCGGAGGCTTGGCTGATTATATTTTGACAGCACTCTCTTTTTGACTTTTTGCACTGGTTTGCGGAAACATGTTTATCTTATTTTGCTGTACGAATCCAATGTAAGGCAAGATAAATATAGAATTATTTGGAAATAATAAGACTGAAAGATTATCTCAGTTCGCAGGAAATCGGCAGCGGAAATATCCGAATGAGGACAATAAAAAAAGTGCGGAAAAGATTGAAAAATAAAGAAAAAATACCTTGCATTTCTAAAAAAAGTGTGATAAGCTAATGAGGCTGTGGCATGATAGCTGTGAAGCGCGAGGTTGCTGCCCGTCAAGGCAGGTTTTCCGTGGAGCGAATGTCAAGTTAGGAAACTGGCGACAAGTCACTGTACAATTTAGGAATTATTTCTGCTTTATTAAGTGAGGAATGATGTGTGAGTCTTTATGACACACACGGGAACGTGTACAGTCACCGCTTGTCGTACTACGAATAGTGCGAAAAGGAGGCGACTTTTTTTATGGCAAGTCAAGTAATGAGAATCACATTAAAAGCTTACGATCATCAGTTAGTAGATCAGTCAGCTGGAAAAATCATCGAGACTGTAAAAAAGACAGGATCACAGGTGAGCGGACCGGTGCCGTTACCGACAAAGAAGGAAGTAGTAACAATTTTAAGAGCTGTTCATAAGTACAAAGATTCCAGAGAGCAGTTCGAGCAGAGGACTCATAAGAGACTCATCGATATCATCACACCAAGCCAGAAGACGGTTGATGCATTATCCAGACTGGAAATGCCGGCAGGTGTTTATATTGATATCAAAATGAAAAACAAATAAGGTAAAATCCTGAAGGGTTTAGATAGATTCTGGACTGTTCTAGGATGAACACTTCGATTAAGAAGTGTTCCGCTGTAGAAAAGCAACAGGAGGTCAAAAAATGAAGAAAGCAATTTTAGCTACAAAAGTTGGAATGACACAGATTTTCAATGAAAATGGCGTGCTTGTTCCGGTAACTGTTCTTCAGGCTGGTCCTTGTGTAGTAACACAGGTTAAGACAGAAGATAATGACGGTTACAAAGCAGTACAGGTTGGTTTTGTTGACAAGAGAGAAAAATTAGTTAACAAGCCGGTAAAAGGTCACTTTGATAAGGCAGGCGTTTCTTACAAGAGATATGTAAGAGAGTTCAGACTCGACAACGCTGAAGAATATTCTGTAAAAGATGAAATCAAAGCAGACATCTTCGCAGCTGGCGATAAGATCGACGTAACAGCTATTTCCAAAGGTAAAGGTTTCCAGGGTGCTATTAAGAGACATGGACAGCACAGAGGACCTATGGCTCATGGTTCTAAGTTCCATCGTCATCAGGCTCAAATGGTTCCGCTACTACACCAGGCCGTGTATTTAAGGGCAAGAAGATGCCAGGCCAGATGGGTAATGTAAAGGTTACAGTTCAGAATCTTGAGGTTGTAAGAGTAGACGCAGACAACAGCTTGATCCTTGTTAAGGGCGCTGTACCAGGACCGAAGAAGTCTTTAGTAACACTGAAAGAAACAGTAAAAGCTGGCAAATAAGCTTTTATAGGAAAGGAGGAACACACAGATGGCAAACGTATCTGTTTACAATATGGAAGGCAAAGAAGTTGGGACATTAAGTTTAAACGACGCTGTGTTTGGTGTTGAAGTAAACGAACATCTGCTTCATTTAGCAGTAGTTGCCCAGCTGGCAAATAAACGTCAGGGAACACAGAAAGCAAAAACTCGTTCTGAAGTTTCCGGCGGTGGTAGAAAACCATGGAGACAGAAAGGAACCGGTCATGCAAGACAGGGTTCAACGAGATCTCCTCAGTGGACAGGCGGCGGAGTTGTATTCGCACCAGTTCCAAGAGATTATACAATCAGATTAAACAAGAAGGAAAAGAGACTTGCTCTTAAGTCTGCATTAACAAGCAGAGTACAGGACAACAAATTCATCGTTGTAGATGAAATGAAGTTCGAAGAGATTAAGACGAAGAATTTCCAGAATGTAATGAACAGCTTAAATGTTAAGAAAGCACTTGTTGTTCTTGGCGGAGAAAATGAGAATGCAGTTAAAGCTGCAAGAAACATCGCTGACATCAAGACAGCTTCTGTCAATACAATCAATGTATATGACATCTTAAAATACAACACAGTCGTTGCTGACAAGGCTGCTGTTGCTGCTATCGAGGAGGTGTACGCATAATGGCTGCTATTAAATACTATGATGTAATCCTCAGACCAGTTGTAACTGAAAAGAGCATGAATGCCATGGCGACCAAGAAGTATACATTCCTGGTTCATCCGGAAGCAAATAAATCTATGATCAAAGAAGCTGTTGAGAAAATGTTCCCAGGCACGAAAGTTGCCAATGTCAATACCATGAACCTTGAAGGTAAGACAAAGAGAAGAGGAATGACATTCGGAAAAACAGCAAAGACAAAGAAAGCAATCGTTCAGCTGACAGAAGACAGCAAAGAGATTGAAATCTTCGAGGGATTATAAGCACTTAGCGAGGTCTTGGCGAGCTTAGTGCGGACCTCGTTCGGGAATCTTAGCTAGGTCTTTACGAGCTTAGATGAACGAACACATCCGTTCTAAATGAGAGGCAGCGAAAACCTCAATAAGAAGCCCCGATACAGCCAGGAAAACCTATCTGGCACCTATACGATACCAATCGTGACAAATTAATTGAGAAACGCTAGGGAACGTTGAACCCCTGACGTTTGAAAGGAGTTAAAATCATGGGAATTAAAACATACAGCCCATATACACCTTCCAGAAGACATATGACTGGTTCTGATTTCTCCGAAATCACAAAAGCAACACCAGAAAAGTCTTTGGTTACTTCTTTAAAGAAGAACGCAGGTCGTAATAACCAGGGTAAAATTACTGTAAGACACCGCGGCGGCGGTTCCAGAAGAAAATATAGAATTATCGACTTTAAGAGAAATTCCAAGGATGGCGTTCCGGCAACAGTCGTTGCAATCGAATACGATCCGAACAGAACAGCAAATATCGCTTTGATCTGCTACGCAGACGGCGAGAAAGCTTATATCCTTGCTCCTGCAGGCTTAACTGTTGGAATGAAGGTTATGAGCGGTGAAAATGCAGAAGCCAAAGTAGGCAACTGTCTTCCATTAAGCCAGATCCCGATCGGTGCTCAGATCCATAACATCGAGTTATATCAGGGAAAGGGTGGCCAGCTGGTTCGTTCTGCAGGAAATGCAGCACAGTTAATGGCTAAAGAAGGCAGATATGCAACTTTAAGACTTCCTTCAGGCGAAATGAGAATGGTTCCGATCGCTTGCCGCGCAACAATCGGTGTTGTTGGCAATGGTGATCATAACCTGATTAATATCGGTAAAGCAGGAAGAACACGCCATATGGGATTCAGACCTACTGTACGCGGTTCCGTAATGAACCCGAATGACCATCCGCATGGTGGTGGTGAAGGTAAGACTGGTATCGGCCGTCCAGGTCCATGTACGCCATGGGGCAAACCAGCACTTGGCTTAAAGACGAGAAAGAAACACAAACAGTCTAACAAGTTAATCGTAAGAAGACGCGATGGCAAGGCCATTAAATAATTGAAGGAGGCACACCTATGGCACGTTCATTAAAAAAAGGACCATTTGCAGATGATCATTTATTAAAAAAGGTTGAGGCAATGAACGAAGCAGGACAGAAGCAGGTTATCAAGACCTGGTCCCGCCGTTCCACAATCTTCCCACAGATGCTCGGACATACAATTGCAGTTCACGACGGCAGAAAGCACGTTCCGGTATATGTAACAGAAGATATGGTTGGACATAAGCTTGGCGAGTTCGTAGCTACCAGAACCTATAGAGGACACGGAAAAGACGAGAAGAAATCAGCTCGTAAGTAATCGATCGCTTTGAAAGGAGGTTATAACAATGGCTAAAGGACATAGATCCCAAATAAAGAGAGAAAGAAATGCGAAGAAAGATACAAGACCTAGCGCAAAATTATCCTACGCCAGAGTATCTGTTCAGAAAGCATGTTTCGTTTTAGATGCCATCAGAGGCAAAGATGTGCAGACTGCACTCGGTATTGTAACTTACAATCCCAGATATGCTTCTAGTTTAATAGAAAAATTATTAAAGTCAGCAATCGCAAATGCTGAAAACAATAATAACATGAATGTTGAGAACCTGTACGTAGAGGAATGCTACGCCAACAAGGGACCGACCATGAAGAGAATTCACCCAAGAGCACAGGGAAGAGCTTACAGAATCGAGAAGAGAATGAGCCACATCACGATTGTGCTGAATGAAAGATAGGAGGCAAATATGGGACAGAAAGTTAATCCACACGGCTTGAGAGTCGGTGTTATTAAAGACTGGGACTCAAAATGGTATGCTGAAGCTGATTTTGCAGACTGCTTAGTTGAAGACTACAATATCAGAACATTCCTTAAAAAGAGATTATACAGCGCCGGAATTTCCAAGATCGAAATCGAGCGCGCATCCGATAGAGTTAAAGTTATTATCTATACTGCAAAACCAGGCGTTGTAATTGGTAAGGGCGGTTCAGAGATCGAGAAGTTAAAAGTAGAAGTTCAGAAACTGACTGACAAGAAGATCTTTATCGACATCAAAGAAGTAAAGAGACCAGACAGAGATGCTCAGCTGGTTGCAGAATCCATCGCACAGCAGTTAGAGAATCGTATTTCCTTCAGACGTGCAATGAAGTCCACAATGTCCAGATCCATGAAGGCTGGCGTTAAGGGTATCAAAACAGCAGTTGCTGGCCGTCTTGGCGGAGCTGATATGGCTCGTACAGAGTTCTACAGTGAGGGAACAATCCCGTTACAGACATTAAGAGCAGATATTGACTATGGTTTCGCTGAGGCAGATACAACCTACGGCAAATTAGGCGTTAAGGTTTGGATCTACAAGGGCGAAGTACTTCCTACTAAGGGAAATAAGGAAGGGAGCGATAAATAATGTTAATGCCTAAGAGAGTAAAGCGTCGTAAACAGTTCCGTGGATCTATGGCAGGCAAGGCCCTGAGAGGCAATACAATATCCAACGGTGAATATGGTTTAATCGCTACAGAGCCATGTTGGATTAAGTCCAATCAGATCGAGGCAGCCCGTGTTGCCATGACACGTTATATCAAGCGTGGCGGTCAGGTTTGGATTAAGATTTTCCCTGATAAGCCAGTAACAGCAAAGCCGGCAGAAACCCGTATGGGATCTGGTAAAGGTGCTTTGGAATATTGGGTAGCAGTTGTTAAACCAGGTCGTGTAATGTTCGAAATCGCTGGTGTACCAGAAGAGACAGCTCGTGAAGCTTTACGTCTTGCTATGCACAAGTTGCCATGTAAGTGTAAAATTGCTTCTAAAGCAGATTTAGAAGGCGGTGATAACAGTGAAAACTAATAAATTTGTTGAAGAATTAAAGGCGAAATCAGCTGCAGAGTTAAACGAAGAATTAGTAGCTGCAAAGAAAGAACTTTTCAATTTAAGATTCCAGAACGCAACTAACCAATTAGATAACACCAGCAGAATTAAAGAAGTTCGCAAGAACATCGCTAGAATCCAGACTGTTATTACAGAAAACGCTAAATTAGCTTAATTGGAATTTGAGACGTTTTGGTATACCGATGTCCTGATTTGAGGGCAATTTGAATGAAAGGAGAACATCTACCGTGGAAAGAAACCTTAGAAAGACACGTACAGGTAAGGTTGTAAGCAGCAAGATGGACAAGACAATCGTAGTTGCTATCGAAAACCATGTAAAGCATCCTGTAATCGGTAAGATTGTAAAGAGAACCTATAAATTAAAAGCTCATGATGAAAACAATGAGTGCTCTAAAGGCGATATTGTTAAGGTAATGGAGACAAGACCTTTGTCTAAAGATAAGAGATGGAGACTTGTTGAGATTATTGAAAAGGCTAAATAATATATTCTATTCTAGGAAGGAGTATTAGGCATGATTCAGCAGGAAACCAGACTTAAGGTTGCCGACAATACAGGTGCAAAAGAGCTTCTTTGTATCCGTGTTTTGGGCGGTTCTACCAGAAGATATGCTAATATTGGTGATATTATCGTTGCTTCCGTTAAAGATGCAACACCAGGCGGTGTTGTAAAAAAAGGCGACGTTGTAAAAGCTGTTGTTGTTCGTACCGTAAAAGGCGCACGTCGTAAAGACGGTTCTTATATCAAATTTGATGAGAACGCAGCAGTAGTTATTAAAGATGACAAGACCCCAAGAGGAACACGTATCTTTGGGCCGGTTGCAAGAGAACTGAGAGAGAAACAGTTCATGAAGATTGTTTCTTTAGCTCCAGAAGTATTATAAGGAGGTGTCCACTGTGCAGAAAATCAAAAAAGATGATCTGGTAAAGGTCATCACAGGAAAAGATAAAGATAAACAGGGTAAGGTCCTTGACGTTGATACAAAGAAGGGCACCGTTTTAGTAGAAGGCTGCAATATGGTGACAAAGCACTCCAAGCCGGCACCAGGCAACCCACAGGGCGGTATCATTCATAAAGAAGCTCCAATCGATATCTCCAATGTTATGCTGGTTGTAGACGGAAAAGCTACGAGAGTAGGCTTTGAAGTTAAGGATGGCAAAAAAGTTCGTGTTGCCAAAGCAACCGGCAAGGCTATTGACTAATTGAAGAGAGGAGGAACAGAGAGTTGAGTAGATTAAAAGAAATTTATCTGAATGAAATCGTTGATGCAATGGTTAAAAAGTTCGGATATAAGAACGTTATGGAAGTACCGAAGTTAGATAAAATTGTTATCAACATGGGCGTTGGCGAAGCAAAAGATAATGCAAAAGTTCTTGATTCTGCAGTAAGAGATCTGGAGATCATTTCCGGACAGCATGCAGTGCTTACAAAGGCTAAGAAGTCAGTTGCTAACTTCAAAATCAGAGAAGGCATGGCAATCGGATGCAAGGTTACTCTTCGTGGAGAGAAGATGTATGAGTTTGCTGATCGTTTAATCAATCTGGCACTTCCACGTGTACGTGACTTCAGAGGTGTTAATCCAAACGCATTTGACGGCAGAGGAAACTACGCTCTTGGTATCAAGGAACAGCTGATTTTCCCTGAGATTGAATACGATAAAGTTGACAAAGTAAGAGGTATGGATATTATCTTCGTTACGACTGCAAAGACTGATGAAGAAGCTCGTGAACTTTTGACATTATTCAATATGCCATTTTCAAAATAATTAGGAGGATTTATCAATGGCTAAGACTTCAATGAAAGTAAAGCAGCAGCGCAACCCAAAATTCTCCACAAGAGAATATAATCGCTGCAGGATTTGTGGCCGTCCACACGCATATTTGAGAAAATACGGAATCTGCCGTATCTGCTTCCGTGAACTGGCATATAAAGGTCAGATTCCAGGCGTAAAGAAAGCAAGCTGGTAGACCGAAAGCAGCTTAGCGAGCGCGAGCCGCAAGGCGAAGCGGAAGCTTAGCGCGAGGTCGTTCACGAACCTTAAGGAGGCAGAGCCAAAGGCG
The DNA here is from genome assembly GCF_003464085.1 of Clostridium sp. AM58-1XD. Classification (GTDB taxonomy): domain Bacteria; phylum Bacillota; class Clostridia; order Lachnospirales; family Lachnospiraceae; genus Lachnoclostridium_A. The sequence continues at coordinate 74,817 of NZ_QSDR01000008.1, read as the reverse complement.
ATGGCCGAGTTTAGTTGAGTGAACATTCCCGTGTGCAGCTTAGCGAGCGCGAGCCGCAAGGCGAAGCAAGAGCTAGCGAGGTCCGCAGCAACCATTTCCGAATAAAGTAGAAGAAAGATAAGAAAAGGAGGCAATCTCAAAATGACAATGAGCGATCCAATTGCAGATATGCTTACAAGAATCCGTAATGCCAACACTGCAAAACATGATACAGTAGACGTACCTTCTTCTAAAATGAAATTAGCAATTGCCGATATTTTAGTTAAAGAAGGTTATGTTAAAAAATACGATCTTGTAGAAGATGGCGGTTTCCAGACGATCCGTATCGCTTTAAAGTATGGTAAGGATAAGAACGAAAAGATCATCACAGGTATTAAGAGAATCTCTAAGCCGGGTCTTCGTGTTTATGCAAACAGCGAAGAAATGCCGAAAGTACTTGGCGGCTTAGGAATCGCAATCGTTTCCACCAACCAGGGTGTGATCACTGACAAAGAAGCAAGAAAACTCGGCGTAGGCGGAGAAGTTCTGGCATTCGTTTGGTAGGCCGAAAGCAACTTAGCGAGGCGGAGCCGAAGGCGACAGCGGAGTTTAGTTGAGCGAGCATACCCGTTATGTATTATTAATACGCATGTTATTCAACATGAAAATAGAAGCACTGAAAACAGAGAAGCCGCAAATGGCTTCTCCGAAAATCTAAGTAGGAGGTAAATGGCATGTCACGTATAGGAAGAATGCCAATCGCGGTTCCGGCAGGAGTAACTGTTACAATCGCAGATGACAACACAGTGACTGTAAAAGGTCCAAAGGGAACACTTGAGAGAGTATTGCCTGCAGAAATGACAATCAAAGAAGAAGATGGTCAGATCTTAGTTACAAGACCAAATGATTTAAAGAGAATGAAATCTTTACATGGTCTGACAAGAACCTTAGTTAACAACATGATTCATGGTGTTACAGAAGGTTATGAGAAAGTCCTGGAAATCAACGGTGTTGGTTACAGAGCACAGAAACAGGGCAAGAAGTTAACACTTCACCTTGGTTATTCTCATCCAGTTGAAATGGAAGATCCGGAAGGAATCGAAACCATACTTGACGGACAGAATAAGATTACAGTAAAAGGTATCAGTAAAGAAAAAGTTGGCCAGTACGCTGCTGAAATCAGAGACAAGAGAAGACCTGAACCGTATAAGGGCAAGGGTATCAAATATGCTGATGAAGTGATCAGACGTAAAGTTGGTAAGACTGGTAAGAAATAAGTAAGGAGAGTGTAAAAATGGTTAGTAAACAATCAAGAAGCGAAGTTCGCGTTAAAAAGCACGCTAGATTACGTAATCGTTTTGCCGGTACTGCAGAAAGACCGCGTTTAGCAGTGTTCAGAAGTAATAATCATATGTATGCTCAAATTATTGACGATACAGTTGGTAATACTTTAGTAGCTGCTTCAACAGCAGAAAAGGCAGTAAAGGCAGAATTAGAATATACAGACAATGTAGACGCTGCTGCTTATGTTGGTACATTAATTGCCAAGAGAGCATTAGAAAAAGGTATTAACACGGTTGTCTTTGATAGAGGCGGATTCATATATCATGGTAAAGTCAAAGCTTTGGCAGATGCTGCTAGAGAAGCTGGACTGGAATTCTAGTAGAGAGGAGAAGACAGCATGAAACGTACAATCATTGATGCAAGTCAGTTAGAGTTAAATGACAAAGTAGTTGCTATCAAGCGCGTATCTAAAACTGTTAAAGGTGGACGTACCATGAGATTCTCTGCTTTAGTAGTTGTAGGCGATGGCAATGGTCACGTAGGCGCAGGCCTTGGAAAAGCAGGTGAAGTTCCGGAAGCAATCCGTAAAGGACGCGAAGCTGCAACGAAGAATCTGATTACGATTCCGTTAGATGAAAACAACAGTGTACCTCACGATTTCGTAGGTAAATTCGGAAGCGCAAATGTATTATTAAAGAAGGCTCCGGAAGGTACTGGTGTTATCGCAGGCGGTCCGGCACGTTCTGTACTGGAATTAGCAGGTATTAAGAACATCCGTACAAAATCTCTTGGTTCCAACAACAAGACAAATGTTGTTTTGGCAACAATTCAGGGATTATGCGAAATGAAGACTCCGGAAGAAGTTGCAAAACTTCGCGGCAAATCTGTTGAAGAGATTTTAGGCTAAGGAGGAGAACAAAATGGCAGAGAAATTAAAAATCACATTAGTGAAATCTCCAATCGGTGCTGTTCCGAAGCAGAGAGCAACTGTTGAAGCTTTAGGATTAAAGAAACTTCAGAAAACAGTTGAAATGCCTGACAACGATGCTGTAAGAGGCATGATCCAGAGTGTCAGACATTTAGTAAAAGTAGAAGAAATCTAATCATTCAGTAAGGAGGTGCAAAATCATGGAATTATCCAATTTAAGACCTGCTGAAGGTTCTAAACACAGTGATAACTTCAGAAAAGGACGTGGCCATGGTTCAGGCAACGGAAAGACAGCTGGTAAGGGCCATAAAGGTCAGAAAGCCCGTTCCGGAGCTACAAGACCAGGTTTTGAAGGCGGCCAGATGCCTTTATACAGACGTATTCCTAAGAGAGGATTTACAAATAGAAATACAAAAGTGATCGTTGGAATCAACGTGAACGCTTTAGAGAAATTCGATAACGACGCAGTAGTTACTGTCGAGACTTTAATCGAGGCTGGAATAGTTAAGAATCCACGCGACGGCGTTAAGATTCTTGGAAATGGAGAGTTAACCAAAAAGCTTACTGTTAAGGTTGACGCTTTCAGTGAAGGAGCAAAGGCTAAGATTGAAGCTTTAGGCGGAACCTGCGAGGTGATCTAATATGTTAAAAACCATCCAGAATGCGTTTAAGATTCCGGATATTAGAAAAAAGCTGATTTATACCTTTATGATGCTGGTTGTCATCCGGTTTGGCTCACAGTTGCCAATCCCGGGTGTAGACCCGTCATTTATCAGAGATTTTTTTGCAAAACATCAGGGCGATGCATTTAACTTCTTCAATGCGATGACAGGTGGTTCTTTTACCAACATGTCCATTTTTGCATTGAGTATTACTCCGTATATCACATCTTCCATCATTATACAGCTGCTTACCATTGCAATCCCCAAACTGGAGGAAATGCAGAAGGAAGGCGAAGACGGAAGAAAGAAGATTATTGAGTATACACGTTATCTGACAGTCGCTCTTGCTCTGATTCAGTCGACTGCTATGTCAATCGGTTTTGGCAGTTCAGGACTTCTGATTAATTACAACGCACAGACGACAATGGGTAAGATGGGTATGATTGTGGTTGCGGTTGCTACCATGACGGCAGGAAGTGCCCTTCTTATGTGGATCGGTGAGAGAATAACGGAAAACGGAATTGGAAATGGTATTTCCATCGTCCTGTTATTCAACATTATCTCCAGTATCCCGGAAGATGCGAATACACTTTACACCAGATTTATGGCTAACAAATCAGTTGCGATTGCCGTAACATCAGCTATTATTATTCTGGCGGTGCTCGTAGCTGTTGTAGTATTCGTTGTAATTCTGCAGGATGCTGAGAGAAGAATTCCCGTTCAGTATTCCAAGAAGATGCAGGGCCGCAGGATGGTTGGGGGACAGTCTTCCCATATTCCGTTAAAAGTGAATACGGCAGGCGTAATCCCGGTTATCTTCGCCTCTTCCATCATGTCTTTCCCGGTTGTTATCGCTCAGTTCTTTAAAGTGGACTACAGCACAATCGGCGGAAAGATTCTTATGATGATGAATTCATCTTCCTGGTTTAAACCGGAGCAGCCACTGTATTCAATCGGTATGATTGTATATATTGCGCTGATTATCATATTTGCGTATTTCTATACGTCGATTACCTTTAATCCGCTGGAAGTAGCGAACAATATGAAGAAACAGGGTGGTTTCATCCCTGGCATCCGTCCAGGCAAACCAACTTCTGATTATTTAAACAACCTTTTAAATTACCTCGTTTTCATCGGTGCAGTTGGACTGACTATCGTATGTATCATTCCGATTATGGTTTCCGGCCTCTTTAATGTAAGCCACTTATCTTTCGGAGGAACATCTTTAATCATTATCGTATCTGTTACGCTTGAAACGATTAAGGCGGTAGAGTCTCAGATGCTCGTACGCAATTATAAAGGCTTTTTAAATGATTAATTACTGGAAGAAACACGCCTGGCGTGTTTCTTTTGGTCTTTAAAGAAAAAATAAAAGGGGGTTATACGATGAAGATTATTATGTTAGGAGCTCCTGGAGCCGGAAAAGGCACTCAGGCAAAAAAAATCGCAGAGAAATATATGATTCCACATATTTCGACCGGCGATATCTTCAGAGCAAATATCAAGGGCGGAACAGAACTGGGCATGAAGGCGAAAGCATTTATGGATCAGGGACAGCTTGTACCGGATGAGATCACGATCGGGATGCTGATGGACAGAATTAAGGAAGATGACTGTAAAAACGGTTATGTTCTGGACGGCTTCCCAAGAACGATTCCACAGGCAGAAAGCCTTACGAAAGCGCTGGCAGATATGGGCGATGCGATTGACTACGCAGTCAATGTAGATGTTCCGGATGAGAAGATCGTATCCAGAATGTCCGGAAGAAGAGCATGTTTAAAATGCGGAGCGACCTACCACATCGTGTATAACGCGCCGAAGACAGAAGGAATCTGCGACGTATGCGGCGATAAACTCGTACTTCGTGACGACGATCAGCCGGAGACCGTACAGAAACGCCTGTCGGTTTATCATGAGCAGACGCAGCCTCTGATCGATTATTATAAGAAGGCAGGCTGCCTTGCCGAGGTAGACGGAACAAAGGATCTGGATGAAGTATTCCAGGATATTGCAGCAATCTTAGGAGAGTAATCATGGCGGTATCAATTAAATCCGAAAGGGAAATTGAACTGATGAGGGAGGCGGGGAAAATCCTCGCCGCCACTCATGAAGAATTAAAAGAAGCTCTGAAGCCGGGCATGTCTACCTGGGAAATCGACAGGTTATGCGAACGGATAATCAGAGGCTACGGCTGTATTCCTTCATTTAAAAACTATCAGGGATTTCCGGCATCTGTCTGTGTCTCGATCAATGATGAAGTAGTTCACGGAATTCCCAGGAAAAACAGATTTCTACAGGAAGGCGATATTGTCAGCTGGATACAGGAGTTATTTACAAAGGTTACCAGTCAGATGCAGCCAGGACTTATGGTATTGGAAAAATCAGTCCGGAAGCAGAAAAACTGATCCAAGTTACGCAACAATCTTTTTTTGAAGGGATTAAATTTGCAAAAGCTGGAAATCATCTAAATGACATTTCCTCTGCAATACAGGCTTATGCAGAAAAATTCGGCTACGGAGTCGTACGTGATCTGGTTGGCCATGGAATCGGCACAGAGATGCATGAGGACCCTGAAGTACCGAATTTTGCACAGAAGAGAAAAGGCATTAAACTGCAGGCAGGCATGACGCTTGCGATCGAGCCGATGATTAACGCTGGCCGTTATGACGTGGCAGGTCTGGATGACGACTGGACCGTAGTAACGGAAGACGGTTCCCTTTCTGCTCATTATGAAAATACGGTTCTGATTACAGACGGTGAGCCAGAGATTCTCTCTTTACCGAAATGATGAGGTGAGAAATGGTAATTTATGAGCAGGGCGGTTTGGTAAAGAGCCTGTCCGGACATGATAAAAATGAGATTTTTGTCATATTGCGTGAAGAGGGCGAATACCTTTATCTGGCGGACGGAAAAACACGGACATCAGATAAGCCGAAAAGGAAAAATAAAAAACACGTACAGATCATCCATGTAAAGAAGGAAGAACTGAACCAGAAACTGGTTCAGGGACTCCCTGTAACCGATGTAGAAATCAAAACTTTTATCAGGCATTTCAAAAGAGAAAATTAAGGTTTATTAGGAGGAAATTGCATGTCAAAAGCTGACGTTATTGAAATTGAAGGAACAGTTGTAGAAAAGCTTCCGAACGCCATGTTCCAGGTTGAACTGGAAAACGGCCACCAGGTGCTTGCACATATCAGCGGTAAGCTCGTATGAATTATATTCGTATTTTACCAGGTGATAAGGTGACAATTGAGTTGTCTCCATACGATCTGTCAAAGGGCAGAATTATCTGGAGAGATAAATAAAAAAAAGTGACGCGCATGGAAAGCGCGGTACTTTTTGCTACGGCTTGACTGCCAGGTCAAGGCGGTTCCCGTATCTCTGTTATTTTTATGGAACGGGGAACGAGTAAAATATAAAAATCGCTTGCATAAATGCGGAATAAGTGTTATAATGCTCAAGCGACTTTGTTGAATGCTGGGTGAACTTTGCCCAAAAGTGAGTCCAGCTGCGTGATGTACCTGAAAAAGCAGAATCAGAGATTTATGACACTCACGGGTGCGTTTGAAGTCTGTATAATCAGGGAGTCAAGGAAAGGAGAATTGCTGTGAAGGTTAGATCATCAGTAAAACCGATTTGCGAAAAATGCAAAATCATTAAGCGTAAAGGCAGTATCAGAGTAATCTGTGAAAACCCGAAGCACAAACAGAGACAAGGTTAAGATTTACTAATAATTAATGGAGGTGTACTACACAAATGGCTCGTATTTCAGGTGTTGATTTACCAAGAGAAAAACGTGTTGAAATCGGCTTAACTTACATCTACGGAATTGGTAGAGCAAGTTCAAACCGTATTCTTGCAGAGGCTGGCGTGAGTCCTGACACTCGTGTTAAGGATTTAACCGACGACGAAGTTAAGAAGATCGCTTCAGTAATCGCTGATACTCAGTTAGTAGAAGGTGATTTACGTAGAGAGATCGCTATGAACATCAAGAGACTTCAGGAAATCGGATGCTATCGCGGAATCCGTCACAGGAGAAGTCTGCCGGTTCGTGGTCAGAAGACAAAGACTAACGCAAGAACCCGTAAAGGTCCGAGAAAGACTGTAGCAAACAAGAAGAAATAATAAGAGCACTTAGTGAACTTACGATCACGAGTTCGGTGCAAGTTACGAAACTAAAAACGAATCACGTTGCATGTTTTAAAAACAGGAAACAGGATTCAGTAATTGAAGAGAAAGTAGGTTAGTTTAAAATGGCTAAAAAAATGTCCACTGGCAAGAAAGTGACAAAAAAGCGTGTAAAGAAAAACGTTGAACGCGGACAGGCGCACATCCAGTCATCTTTTAATAACACAATCGTGACATTAACAGATGCACAGGGAAATGCTTTATCATGGGCAAGTGCAGGCGGTCTGGGATTTAGAGGTTCAAGGAAATCTACTCCATATGCAGCTCAGATGGCGGCAGAAACTGCAACTAAGGCAGCTCTTGTACATGGTTTAAAATCCGTTGACGTTATGGTTAAAGGACCGGGCTCAGGCCGTGAAGCAGCTATTCGTGCTCTTCAGGCATGTGGCTTAGAGGTAACAAGTATTAAAGACGTAACACCAGTTCCACACAATGGTTGTCGTCCACCAAAACGTAGAAGAGTCTAATTAGGAGGAAATAAAATGGCAGTTGATAGAGTTCCTGTTCTTAAAAGATGCAGATCCCTTGGTCTTGATCCAATCTATTTAGGAATTGATAAAAAATCAAACAGAGAATTAAAAAGAGCAAACAGAAAAGTAAGTGAATACGGCCTTCAGTTAAGAGAAAAACAGAAAGCAAAATTCATTTACGGTGTACTGGAGAAACCTTTCCGTAATTATTATGCAAAAGCTTCCAAGATGGACGGCATGGTTGGTACAAACCTTATGGTCCTTCTTGAAAGAAGACTTGACAACGTACTGTTCCGTATGGGCCTCGGACGTACAAGAAAAGAAACAAGACAGATCGTTGATCACAAGCACGTTTTAGTAAACGGCAAGCCTGTAAACGTTCCGTCTTACTTAGTAAAAGCCGGCGATGTAATCGAAATCAAAGAGAAGTATAAATCTTCTCAGAGATACAAAGACGTGTTAGAAGTAACAGCAGGAAGAATGGTTCCGGCATGGTTAGATGTTGACCAGGAGAACCTTCGTGGCACTGTTAAAGAAATGCCAACCAGAGACGAAATTGATGTTCCTGTAAATGAAGTGCTTATCGTCGAGCTGTACTCTAAATAATAGGCTTTCGCAATAGTCCGGCTTTAGAGCCGGACGTTGCCGCTTTCGCGTAGCCGCTATTAAAAAGAGTACAGAAAAACCCTCGATATAATTCCCAGAAGGAGGGGCTTAGTAGTGTTCGATTTTGAAAAACCAAACATTGAGATTGCGGAAATCTCAGAAGACAAGAGATACGGCAGATTTGTAGTAGAACCCCTGGAAAGAGGTTACGGTACTACACTGGGAAACTCCCTGAGGAGAATCATGCTTTCTTCTTTGCCTGGTGCTGCAGTCAGCCAAGTGAAAATCGATGGCGTTTTGCATGAGTTCAGTTCGATTCCTGGCGTAAAGGAAGATGTAACTGAAATTATTATGAACATCAAGAACTTAGCAATTAAAAATGACAGTGACAGCAACGAGCCTAAGATCGCTTACATTGAGTTTGAAGGCGAAGGTGTGATCACTGGTGCTGATATCCAGACTGATGCGGATGTTGAGGTTCTCAATCCGGACCAGGTAATCGCTACTTTGAGCGGCGGCGCTGACAGCAAGTTCTATATGGAGCTTACCATTACAAAGGGCCGTGGATACGTAAGCGCAGAGAAGAACAAGAGTGAGGATTTGCCAATCGGCGTGATCGCGGTGGATTCCATCTACACACCGGTAGAGCGTGTAAACCTCTCTGTTGAAAATACACGTGTCGGTCAGATTACAGACTTTGACAAGCTTACTTTGGATGTATATACCAACGGAACGCTTGATCCTGACGAGGCAGTCAGCCTTGCAGCAAAGGTTCTGAGCGAACATCTGAATCTTTTCATTGATCTATCTGAAAATGCCAAGACTGCAGAAGTCATGGTAGAGAAGGAAGATAATGAGAAGGAAAAAGTATTAGAGATGAATATTGATGAACTGGAGTTATCCGTTCGTTCTTATAACTGTCTCAAACGTGCCGGAATCAATACCGTTGAAGAACTGTGCAACAGGACTCCGGAAGATATGATGAAGGTTCGTAACTTAGGCCGCAAGTCCTTAGAGGAAGTGCTAGCCAAGCTAAAAGAACTCGGATTACAGCTAAATCCAAGCGAGGAGCAGTAAAAGCGACGAGCTTGGATGCTACTTCTTGTTACGTAAGAAACAAGAAGGTTCCCGTAAGAGGAGCAGTAAAAGCGACGAGCTTGGATGCTACTTCTTGTTACGTAAGAAACAAGAAGGTTCCCGTAAGAGGAGCAGTAAAAGCAGTAATCTAATGGAATTTATGGATGCTAGGCACCGTGACAGTAAGCCCGAAGAAGCATGTGCGGTGTTCCACAAATGGAGGAAAGAGATATGGCAGGATATAGAAAGCTGGGAAAAACTTCCAGCCAGAGAAAAGCGTTAATCAGAAATCAGGTAACAGCTCTGCTGCACAACGGCAAGATCGTTACTACAGAAGCAAGAGCTAAGGAAATCCGCAAAGTTGCAGAGGGCCTGATCGCTTTAGCTGTTAAGGAAAAAGACAACTTTGAAACCGTTAAGGTACTGCAAAAGTAGCTCGTAAAGATGCTGACGGCAAGAGAGTGAAAGAAGTAAAAGACGGAAAGAAAGTTACTGTTTACGATGAAGTAGAGAAGGAAATCAAGAAAGATATGCCGTCCAGACTTCACGCAAGAAGACAGATGTTAAAGGTTCTGTACGATGTAACAGTTGTTCCGACAGAATTAGCAGGCAAGAAGAGAAACACAAAGTCAGTTGATCTTCCTGCAAAATTATTTGATGAGATCGCTCCTAAGTATACAAACCGCAACGGTGGCTATACAAGAATCGTAAAGATCGGCCAGCGTAAAGGCGATGGAGCTATGGAAGTTCTGATCGAATTAGTATAATCGAAGGCTATGCTAGAAGGTATGCCGTCCTGAACGGATACATTTATCCAAGCAGAGATTGAGGCTGTCAGATAGGAAAATTATTCCTGTCTGACAGCCTTTTTGCTTTCCAGGAAAGACCTTGTTCTTGTAAAGTGTTAAAGTTCTAGGAGAAACCATTTTTCGTATGTGTGCCGGTTTGCCGGATACAGAAGAAGCCGCTTTTACATGCATTTGACATGAATTACCGGAAATGTTACCATTGTGCCAGGAGGACGAGACATGGGAAAGATCATACTGATAGCGACTACGCCAGCAATGCGGGAGATGGGGATCGAATTAAAACGGAAATTACCCGATAGTGATAATCTGATTGTGCTTCAGGGCGCGATGGACAATGCGGTAACGATAGCGAAAGACCTAAACAGCAAAGAAGCAGATGCGATTATCTGCCGCGGAGCATCGGGGAGAATGCTGGAAGAGATGGATCTGAGCATTCCGATCATCGATATTTCAGTTTCCGATGAAGAAGTCATTCATAAAATATAACTGTACCTGTCCGTTTCATGGAGCAAAAGACCGCGCAATAAAAAAGAAAGAATAATGTAAGTTGACGGGGGTGTTTGGTAGACAGTATAATTAAACTAGGCAGAAGGTATTTCCTAAAAGGTAAACAGGAGGGATTGGAAATGAAAAGTTTCAGGAAAAAAGTCTGGTTAATACTGCTTGCCGGCATATTTGCCGTCAATACATGCATACCGGCGTTTGCCGCCTCTCATACGATTTCGTCAGTCAGCATTAAGATCAAAGCAGATGATGTGGAAGTTGGGGAACATCTGCCGGATCTGTCTTATGGAAGTTCTGCTGGAGATAATGACGGAGGCGTATATGTATATACGACATCAGGTAAATATATTATCCGGGAAGTGGAATGGGTGACATCAGAATCCAAGGATATGAAGGTCGGAGACGAGCCGAAGATGAAGGTGTGGCTTACTTCAGATGATGATGATTACTATTTCCGCGGGACATATCGTTCCAGCAACGTTTCGGTAAGCGGCGGAAGCTTTGTGGACGCGAAGAAGGACGACGGCGATCTGGTAGTTACAGTCAAGCTAAATCCGATCAAAGGTACGTACGACGAGCCGGATGATGCATACTGGAAGGAAAACAGCCTTGGAAAGGCAAGATGGAGCAGAGGCGACAGCAGCAGCGGAGCGTACGATGTGTATCTGTACCGCGGCAGTTCCCTGATTAAGAAGGTAGAAGAGATTGAAGCAACATCTTATAACTTTTATCCATATATGACCCAGAAGGGAACCTACAGTTTTAAGGTCAGGACAGTGCCGAAGAGTTCAGATGAGAAGAAGTATGGCAAGAAGAGTGACTGGGTAGAATCAGATGAACAGTATATTGCATCAGAAGATGTTTCTGACGGAAGCGGACAAACGGACAACAACGGAACAGGCAGCGGCGGCAACAACGGACAGGTCGGATGGATCCAGGATGGCGACAACTGGTACTTTAAGTATCCCGACGGCAATTATCACAAGAACGGCTGGCTGAAATGGTCGGATAAATGGTATCTGTTTGATGCCAACGGCTACATGCAGACGGGATGGAAACAGATCAACAATATATGGTATTACCTGAGTACAGATGGAAACGGCCCGAAAGGGGCCATGAAGACTGGATGGATTCAGCTGAATAATGCCTGGTATTATCTGAACCCCAGCCCAGACGGACCGGAGGGCGCAATGGTGACCGGTTGGCTCACTGTGAACGGCAAACGGTATTACATGGGCCCTGGCGGCGCTATGATAGAGGGATGGTATAAAATCGGCGACGGATACTACTATTTCTATCCGGGCGACGGCTCCATGGCAGCAAATACGACAATTAATGGATTCCAGCTGGATGCGAACGGCGTCTGGATCATGAGATGAGGTTGAGTGCATAAATGAAAGAATGCTGCGTACTGTTGGCGCCTCAGAGAGAAATTGCTGATATCGCAGAGGAAGAGTGCAGGAAAAGAAAGTGGCCGTGCAGAGTCATTTACTGTGTGAACAACAGCGTTGCCGTTGAATTTGCTAAAAAGTACAAGGAAAACGGCATCAAAGTGTTCATCAGCCGCGGCGGCATGGCCAAGGCAATTGAACGGGAGGCCGGAGTGACGGCAGTGCCTATAGAAATCAGTTTCCAGGATATTGCTGAGGCTGTCACGCTGGCGAAATCATTGGGAAAGAAAGTGGGAATCAGCATCAATACGGTTCTGGAATATGATTTAAACAGAATCAGAGAGATGTTGTCCATAGACGTGGATGTCATAAGGATTCCGCCGAACGGACTGCTAATTGATGCGATCCAGAAGGCGAAGGCAGACGGATTCGACGTAATCGCAGGCGGCGTGGCTCCTGTATATTTTGCCCAGCAGGAAGGAATGAAGACCGTTTCTCTTCAGTCAGGGAGAGATTCTGTTTTTACAGCCATAGAGAAGGCCGTGGTGAGAGCCAGAGGCAGCTATGGGCTGGAGATGTTTCAGAGTCTTCAGGAAGGAATTATCATACTAGACCAGGCGAATGAAGTGTTTTATGTCAATGACAGCGCTTGCAGAATGATGGCAGCCGATCAGGCTGCCATTTTAAATAAACGCCTGGAAGACGTGCTGCCGATGCTGTCGTCAGCAGGAAAAACAAAAGATGACACGTATGGAATATATACGGCGTTTACATTTAAGAAAAAATGTTTTCTTCAGACATATTCCTCAGTCTGTCTGGACAATACGTTTGAAGGAAAAATGATACAGATTTACGATTCCGATGTGATCGAAATGCTTCATTCGAGAATGCGAACGTACAGCCCTGAAGGTAAGAAAACGGCGAAATACATGTTTTCAGATATCGTAACCCGAAATGACGGTATGAAAAAACTGATCCGTCACGCCGTTTTATATGCAAAGACAAACTCTACGATTCTGATTACCGGAGAGACGGGCACGGGCAAAGAGCTTTTCGCTCAAAGCATCCACAATGCGAGTTACCGGAGAGACCAGCCATTTATAGCAGTAAACTGTTCTGCAATTCCAGAAAGTATTTTGGAAAGTGAACTGTTCGGGTACGAGCCGGGAGCATTTACAGGAGCGCTGCGCTCCGGAAAAAAGGGGCTATTTGAAGCGGCGGAAGGCGGCACCATATTTCTGGATGAAATTGGCGAGCTTCCGGCACAGCTGCAGGCTAAGCTCCTGCGTGTGCTGCAGGAAAAGGAAATTATGAGGGTTGGCAGCAGCGAGGCAATTCCTGTTCATGTGCGTGTCATAGCGGCTACTCTTGCGAACCTGGAAGAAAAAATGGAAAGAGGAACATTCCGGAGAGACTTGTATTATCGGCTGAATATTCTGAACCTCCATATTCCGCCCCTGAGAGAGCGGGCAGATGATATCCCATGCTGATCCAATATCTGACGGATAAGATTTCGCACAGACTGCAGATTAGCCGGCCTGATTTCAGTGAAGAAGAGATATGCCTGTTTCAGAAGCGACCATGGGAAGGAAACGTACGGGAGCTGGAAAATATTTTGGAAAGGATAGCAGTTCTGAACGGTCAGCCTGGTGAAGGTGGGATAGAATATGTAACAGAAGAGATTTTATCAGATAAAAGCCGAAGGAATTCTAAGACAGTTTATCATGCTGAGGCGGAAAAAAACATACAGACGCTGGAAGAAACAGAGAAACGGATGATTCTAAAAGCGTTGCAAAGAAACGGTGGGAATAAAGAGAAAGCCGCCGGAGAACTGGGGATCAGTGCAACTACCCTATGGCGCAGAATGAAGGAATGGGAAATTCAAAATGAAAAATAAATTTTCGTTTTGAAAATCATCAGGCAGTTTTCCCGATGAAATGAAGCGGAAAAGGGACTACTGATCGTGAAATAGTAGTAAAAAAACAGTAAATAAAGCAAAAAGAGTAGGATTATCAGAAATAATAAATAATCCTGCTCTTTTTGCACTTTTTGGCATATGAATTGCTTTATATTTAGGTAGAAACCTGATTTCTATTTCAGAAAGGATCGAAGGTATGAGAGCAATTATTCTGATGTACGATTCATTGGTAAAAAATATGCTTCAGCCGTACGGATGTGAGTGGACGAGAACTCCAAATTTTCAAAGGCTGGCAGAGCATACTTTAAAATTTGAAAATTGTTATGTGGGAAGCCTGCCATGCATGCCGGCGAGGCGGGAGATGCATACGGGGCGATATAATTTTTTTACGAGAAGCTGGGGGCCGTTAGAGCCGTTTGACGACTCGCTTCCTGAAAATTTGATGAAAAACGGAATTCATACTCATTTAATCAGCGATCACTATCACTACTGGGAAGAGGGAGGCGCTAATTACCACACACATTTCGGAACCTGGGAAATTGTCAGAGGACAGGAAGGAGACAAATGGAAAGCGAATCTGAAGGACCCCTCAATTCCTAAAGAGGTGATCGCCAGGCCTACCCACAGATGGAGGCAGGACTGGGTAAACCGCGGATACATGGACTGTGAAGAGAAACAGCCGCAGACGGTAACATGGGGGCTGGCCTTAGATTTTTTAAAAGAAAACAGCGATTGTGACAACTGGATGCTCCAGATCGAATGCTCGATCCTCATGAACCCTTTTTTACCCAGCAGAAGTATAAAGATTTATATCCTCATGATTATAAGGGCCCGTTTTTTGACTGGCCGCCTTACAGGAAGATTCAGGAGGATGATCCGGACGGCGCCAGAGAACATATACGCTGCCAGTATGCGGCGTTGCTTTCCATGTGCGACAGGAATCTGGGTAAATTGCTGGATTGGATGGATGAGAAAAATATGTGGGATGACACAATGCTGATTGTAAATACGGATCACGGATTTATGCTGGGAGAACATGACTGGTGGGGGAAAAATGTAGGTCCTACATATAATGAAATTGCCAACATCCCCTTATTTATATGGGATCCAAGACACAAAAAAGTAGGTGAAACGAGGTATGCACTGGTCCAGACAATAGACCTGGCGCCAACCATTTATCAATATTTTCAGGTTCCTGTACCTGAAAGTGTCATGGGAAAGGATTTGCAGACTGTGATCCAGGGAGATCAAAAAATTCATGAGGCAGTCGCATATGGAAGTCATGGCGGCAATATCAACTGTACGGATGGAAGATACGTATACATGCGCGCTCCGGACCCGGAAAATGATGAGCTTTTTAATTATACGCTGAACTGTTCTCACATGTGCCAGGGATTTACAAGGGAGGAAATGGAGAAGGCCAGGCTGACAGGACCGTTTGGCTTTACGAATGGCTACCCTGTACTGAAGGTCAAAAAGATAAAACCAAAGACACAGTCAGGACAGATGAATCTGGGGGATTTCCTGTTTGACCTGAAGGAAGACAGGAGTATGAACCGGAATATGGAAGATGAGAAAATCGCTAAAATGATGCGTGAACATATGATTCATATTATGGAAGAAAACAGTGTCCCTGAGGAAGTATTCGTGCGGTACAGGCTGAGAGAGGAGGATACGACGTGAAGAGGCTGAACATGAAAAATTTTCCGCTGTGTACCATAGCTGCGGCTGCTGTATTTCTCTACCTTGGGATCAGCAAATTCGGATTTTGGGACGAGGTGAAAGGCCCGGTAGGTGGATTTTATCCATCCCTGATTGCAGGAATGCTGCTGATAGTCAGCGTCCTGGCCTTTGGACAGTCCTGGAAGGAAGACGTACCGGAGTTGAAAAAGGACGACATTAAGGTCGCCCTTGCTGCTGTCGGGATTCTGGCTGCCTCATATGTGGTGGGGATGATTCCGGCAATCTTCCTCTATCTTGCGATCTGGATGAAATGGATCGAAAAGGCGGGATGGAAACAGACGCTGCTGTTGACTGTATGTGTTGGAGGGGCAGCATGGATGATCTTTTCCGTATGGCTGGGAATCCAGTTTCCCAGGGGCATGTTGGGAAACTTTATAAAGTACTAGAAAGGAGGCAGGTATGGAAAATCTGAACTTATTGTTCCGGGGATTTCAGGTGGCGCTGACCGTGCAGAACATAGGAGCTGCAGCCCTGGGAGCCATGCTGGGAATTATAGTCGGAGCCATGCCGGGAATCGGAAGCCTGGCAGGAGTTGCATTGCTGCTTCCGCTCACGTACAAGTTTAATCCGACGACGGCAATTATCATGTTGGGAGCGCTTTATTATTCCAATATGTTTGGCGGAGCTACAGCGCAATTCTGATTAATATCCCCGGCGACGGTCCGGCAGTTATGACGTCTCTGGACGGATATCCCATGGCTCAGAAAGGACGGCCGGGACAGGCGCTGTTTACAGCCAATATTTCCTCCTTCCTGGGCGGTCTGATCGGCATGATTATCCTCGCGTTTACCGGCCCTATGCTGGCCAGGCTGGGGCTGAACTTCGGCCCGGTGGAAATGGCGGCCCTTCTGCTGGTGGCGATGACTTCGATCGGATGGTTGATGGGAGAGAATCCCACGAAAGGAATCATATCATCCCTGACCGGAATCCTGATTGCATGTATTGGAATGGATGCCGTGACTGGCACGCCCAGATACCATTTCGGAAATACGTATCTGCTGGGCGGCATTCCATTTACACCGCTTGTCATCGGTATTGTTGGCTTTTCAAGGGTTATGAGCCTGATGGGGAAGAGAGAAGAACGACCTCCGGTAACCGTGAAGCTGCGGTTAAAGGACAGTTTTATAACATCCTCTGATTTCAGACGGCTGCTGCCTGTTGCGATCCGGTCAGGAATTTTGGGAACGTTTATCGGAATACTGCCGGGAGCCGGAGCCACGACGGGAGCATTTGCAGGTTACGCGGTGCAGAAGAAGTTTAAAAGTGCTGAGCCTCTTGGTACAGGGGCTGTAGAAGGAATTGCAGCATGTGAAGCGGCGAACAATGCCGCGGCGGCAGGGGCATTTTCTCCTCTTCTTGCCTTGGGAATACCGGGATCAGGAACGGGAGCCGTGCTGCTGGGCGGACTGATGATGTGGGGACTGAATCCAGGACCGCTTTTGTTCACAACGAATCCTGATTTCGTATGGGGGCTGATTGCCTCGTTGTTCCTTGCAAATATTATTACGTTGGGAATTGCATTTTGCATTATTCCATTCCTCGTAAAAATACTGTCCGTACCAACAAGATATATGATTCCTGCGATTACCACAGTCTGCATTGTAGGCTCATTCAGCGCAACCAATTCCATTTATGGGGTGATTGTCATGCTCTTGGCCGGATGCCTGGGATATCTTATGAATTGCTGCGATTATCCTACGGCTCCGCTTGTTCTGGCTATTGTGCTGTCTAAGATTTTCGAGACGAATTTGAGAAGGGCATTTCTGATGTCGGGAGGAAGTCCCATGATCTTCTTCCAGCATCCCATATCAGCAGTGTTCATGTGCGTACTGATTGTTTTGATTATGATACCGACTATCCGCGCAGCGCGGGGGAGAATGCGAAAGGAGAACTGATTATGAAAAAAATGATTTTAGGGGCGGCAGTATGGATGTGTATGGCAGCAACAGCTGGATGTTCAGGGACAGGGAAGGAAACTTCGAAGACAGACACCCCAAAGACAGAGGCAGCACAGGCGGTTCAGACAGGGGAGAAGGAAACAGGGCAGGAAGAGAGCGGCCGGGAAAATGCCTGGAAACCGGAAAAAAATATTGAATGGGTCGTGACATCCAGCGCAGGCGGCGGCAGTGATATCTACACAAGAATGATCTCAGACATTATGAAAAAAGAGGGGCTTGTAGATCAGACGATTCTGGTTAATAACCAGACGGATGGAGGAGGTGAAGTGGGACGCCTCAGGGTCAGCCAGGAGAAGAGCGACGGCCACCTGCTGCTCACATTCAACAGCGGGGATCTTGTACCAATGGTTACGAATACGGATAACAGAATTGAAAATTTCAGACCGATTGCAGTTATGGCGGTGGACAGGCATTTGCTGCTGAAAGGAAAAGCAACGCCGTATGCAGATTTGAAAACTGCGATTCAGGCGGCAAAGGATGGAACGAAAGTTACGGTCGGGGGCTCTAAGGGGGAGGATTACAGGCTATATAATATGCTGCTTTCTGTTTCCGGGCTGACAGATAAACAGCTGACTTATATCATGTATGACGCCACTTCGGATGCCATTACTTCCCTTTTAGGCGGCCACATCGATTACTGCATATCGAAACCGGCATCCAGCATTCAGTATATGGAATCAGGCGATGTAGAGGCAGAAGCGGCGTTAGCAAAGGAACGATTTGGAGGAAGTCTTTCCGAGGTCCCGCTTCTTTCCGAGGTTACAGGGCTTGAGGACATAGAAGCTCCTATCTGGAGGGGAATAGTCGGTCCGGCTTCCATGCCGGATGAGGCTGTGCAATTCTGGAGTGATACGATGGGAAAGGTAGCGGAAACGGAGGAGTGGAAGAACGATTACATCGAGAAAAATATGCTCACTCCGCTATATATACCAGCTGAAGAGGCGGCAACTTATATGAAGGATTATCAGGATACGATCCTGGCGGAGAAATAGATAAAGAAAATGGAGGAAAAGCAGTGCGAAACATAACAGTCATGATAAAACCTGCCTCCGGGCTTTGTGATCTGCGCTGCAGATACTGTTTTTATCATGATATCACCGAAAAGCGGAATGTAAAAAACTGCGGTATGATGGATACGGAGACAGCTGAAGTAATCATTAAACGTGTTATGGAAGAACAGGTTCTTTCCTGCTGCTTCGCTTTTCAGGGAGGCGAACCGCTTTTGAGAGGTCTGGACTTTTATCGCTGGTTTACGGAGACGGTACGATCCTGCAATAAGAAAAATAGAAAGGTCAGTTATGCAGTTCAGACAAATGGGATACATCTGAACGAGGAATGGGCAGAGTTTTTCAGGAGAAATCATTTTCTCGTTGGGATTTCCCTGGATGGTCCGGCAGAAATACATAATCAGATGCGGATAGATGGCGATGGGAAAGGCACGTACGGCAAAGTCCGCAGTGCATGCAGCCTGCTGACCAGGTATGGCGTTCCATATAACATACTCTGCGTTGTTACTTCTGCTTCTGCGAGGTATGGAATGAAAATTTATGAATATTGTAAAAAACAGGAGTTTTCTCATATACAATTTATTCCGTGTATGGAACCGTCCGGCAAAGAGAGAGGGGCATATGCCCTTTCCGATCAGGCATTTGAAAGCTTTCTAAAGACCATATTTGATCTGTGGTTTCAGGATTTTCAAAAGGGGAAGTATATCAGTATCCGCCATATCGACAATTACCTGGCCATACTGGCAGGAGAGGTACCGGAATTATGTACAATGAAAGAACGATGCAGCTGTCAGTTTGCCGTAGAGGCTGACGGCAGCGTGTACCCATGTGATTTTTACATGACAGATGAATGGTGCCTGGGCAATATCAAAGACCATTCCTGGGAAGAGATGCGGTCGGGGGAAACGGCAGAAAAATTTATTGCTGGTTCTGCCCTGGGAGAAACGTGTCTGGGCTGTGAATGGAGGCTGGTGTGCAAGGGAGGCTGCCGCCGCGACAGAGAGGAGGGGAAGAATATCTTCTGCCAGAGCTACAAGGGATTTTTCGATTATGCGATTAGGCGGTTGGAGACTGCTGCAATGGCGTTTAATGGAAGGTGACCCGTTTCAAACGGCTCTTTCTGATATCATAATAAAACAGGCCGGCTGTTGTAATCACAGATACGACAGCCGGCTTTTATGATGTTAAAATTTCTTTTTTGGAATTGAACTATTTCCATATAATATTGAAAGCATTACCTTGCCATATGAAATGAATGGAAGTAAGATTGAGGAAAAGAAAGCAGCACCGCTCAATATATCACAGTGAAACAAACCTGTACATCATCAGGAATAAAATTTTTCTTGCGTTACATGCTTTCCTCTTGTATACTTGGGGGTGAAATTATGAAAGAAGGTCCAAAATGGGAATAATAAAAGCTGCTAAATTAATCTTTGATTATGTTAAAAGAGATGATGAAGAGCATGTGGAAGAAGTTAACCGGGCGATCGATGATTTGACGCTGGATATCCGGGAAGGTGACTTTGTGGCAATACTGGGACATAACGGATCGGGAAAATCCACATTTGCCAAGCATGTGAACGGAATACTTATGCCCACAGAAGGCACCATATGGATTTCCGGGATGGATACCAGTGATGAAGAATATATTTGGGATATCCGCAAGACAGCCGGAATGGTGTTTCAGAATCCTGACAATCAGATTATCGGCAATATCGTTGAGGAGGATGTAGGATTCGGCCCTGAGAACATGGGAGTGCCTACGGAAGAGATCTGGAAGCGCGTGGACGAGAGTCTGGAAGCGGTAGGTATGACAGCTTACAGAATGAAATCCCCTAATAAACTCTCCGGAGGACAGAAACAACGGGTTGCTATTGCTGGCGTCATGGCGATGAAGCCAAGATGCATTATTCTGGACGAGCCGACGGCTATGCTGGACCCCAACGGCAGAAAAGAAGTTATCAGAACAATTCGTGAATTAAATAAGAAAGAAAAGATTACGGTTCTTCTGATCACCCATTATATGGAAGAAGTTGTCCGGGCAGACCGCGTAATTGTTATGGACAACGGACGAATCGTCATGGACGGCACGCCGAAAGAAATATTTTCCAGGGTAGGAGAACTGAAAGAATACCGCCTGGATGTGCCGCAGGTGACGGAACTGGCATATGAACTGGCAGAAGCAGGTATTCCGCTGAGCCGCGGGATACTGAGCATGAAGGAACTGATCGCAGAACTCGTTCCTTATATGAAGGAACAGCTGGGGATGGATGAAAAAGAGCCGGAACAGAAAGAAGAAAAGAACGAAGAAAAGAACGAGGCAGAACATGGCAATTAAAGTTGTTAATTTAAGTCATATATATGGAAAAGGCACTGCTTTCGAACAATACGCCCTGAAAAATATTAATATGGAGATTGAAGACGGTCAGTTTATAGGACTGATCGGTCATACAGGATCGGGAAAATCGACATTCATTCAACACTTAAACGGGCTTTTACGGGCGGACAGCGGTGAAATCTATTATAATGGGGAAAATATATATCAAAACGGATATGATATGAAAAAGCTGAGAGGGAAGGTGGGACTCGTTTTTCAGTATCCGGAACACCAGCTTTTTGAAATAGATGTGTTTACGGATGTGTGTTTCGGACCTAAAAATCAGAAGCTGCCGCAGGAAGAGATTGAGCAGCGTGCAAAAGACGCGCTCGAGATGGTTGGCCTGGATGAGAGCTACTATAAACAGTCACCTTTTGAGCTTTCAGGAGGAGAGAAGCGCAGGGTTGCAATTGCAGGAGTTCTGGCGATGAAGCCGGAGGTTCTGATTCTGGACGAGCCGACGGCCGGCCTGGATCCGAAAGGGCGGGATGAAATTCTGGAACATATTGCCGGACTTCACAGAAAAAAGAAGATGACAATCATACTTGTATCCCATAGCATGGAAGACATGGCGAAATATGCGGATCGGATTATCGTAATGAACCAGGGAGAAAAGGTGTTTGACGATACTCCAAGGGAGGTATTTAAACATTTCAGAGAACTGGAAAAAATGGGTCTGGCAGCACCGCAGATTACGTATATCGTACATGCGCTGAGAGAGGCGGGGATTCCGATTGACAACAGTCTGATTACCGTACAGGAAGCAAAGGATGCAATACTGAAATTACTCGGAAGATAGGAGAAGTCATGCTGAGAGAAATTACAATAGGACAATATTATCCTGTCGATTCCGTGCTGCACCGCATGGATCCAAGGACAAAGCTGTTCGGGACGATGATTTTCATCATCTCCCTGTTCATAGCAAAAAATCTGTGGGCCTATCTGCTGGCAACCGCATTCCTGGCCTGTGTTGTCAGGCTGTCGAACGTTCCGTTCCGATTTATTGTCAGGGGGCTGAAAGCTGTTTTTATCCTGCTCCTGATCAGTGTCAGCTTCAACCTGTTTCTGACAACGGGAGAACCTGTAGTGCAGCTGGGCTTCTTAAAGATTACCAGGGAAGGCATTCAGATGGCTGCATTTATGGCATTACGCCTTGTATACCTCGTAATCGGATCGTCGGTTATGACGCTGACAACGACGCCGAACGAACTGACGGACGGGCTGGAAAAAGGGCTTGGTTTTCTTCGGATCGTGAAGGTGCCTGTACACGAAATTTCCATGATGATGTCCATTGCCCTGCGTTTTATTCCTATACTGGTAGAAGAAACAGACAAGATCATGAAAGCACAGATGGCAAGAGGGGCTGACTTTGAGAGCGGAAATCTGATTCAGAAGGCGAAAAGCATGGTACCGCTGCTCGTGCCGCTGTTTATTTCGGCGTTTCGGAGGGCCACGGACTTGGCGATGGCAATGGAAGCGAGATGTTACAGAGGTGGAGACGGCAGGACGAAGATGAAACCGCTGAAGTATGCCGGCAGGGATCAAGCGGCTTACGCATTTTTACTCCTTTATCTGGCCGTCATGATCGGAATCCGATTTGCCTTGAAGAGATGATATAGATTATCCGGTAAGATATGGGATCATTACAGGAAGACATGAATCAAATAAAATCAGGAGAATTTACATGAAACGTGTAAAACTGGTAGTTGCCTACGACGGTACAAAATACTGCGGATGGCAGCTGCAGCCCAATGGGGTGACAATTGAAGAAGTATTAAATAAAGCTCTTTCAGATCTTCTGAAAGAGCCTGTTGCTGTAATAGGGGCCAGCCGAACGGACTCAGGCGTTCACGCGATGGGAAACGTGGCTGTATTCGATACGGAAAGCAGAATTCCCGCTGATAAAATCTGTTATGCACTGAATCAGAGGCTTCCGGAGGATATTAGAGTTCAAAGCTCCATAGAAGTGCCGGCAGGCTGGCATCCCAGGAAACAAAACTGCGTGAAAACATATGAATACAAGATATTAAACAGGAAAATTGATATGCCTGTATGGAGGCGTTACACACATTTCTGCTATTTTCCGCTGGATGTGGAAAAAATGAAGGCAGCGGCTTCTTATTTCCTGGGAGAACACGACTTCAAAAGCTTCTGCACCGTTCGCACTCAGGCTGAGGAAACGGTGAGAACCATATACAGTCTGGATGTGACGAAGTCTCATGACGATATCATTACCATTCGGATCAGCGGAAGCGGTTTTCTGTATAATATGGTACGCATTATTGCAGGTACGCTGATCAAAGTCGGTATGGGCGCTTATCCTCCGGAGCATGTGGAAGAGATTCTGGATGCCAGGGACCGTCAGCAGGCCGGTCAGAAAGTGGCGGCAAAAGGCCTGACCCTCATAGGGCTGGAATATGAAAAAGAGCTGAGGACGTTTCTTTCCGGAAAGAATAAGTACTGGAGCTATGATGTGCTGCAGACCCACATTCCATCAGACAAAACGGCGTATCTCTTTCTTCACAGGAGTACGGAAGAAGAGCTGGCAGGTGTGATGAAACGCGTGATCCACCAGGCTTTCCGAAACGGAGCTGCGCGCGTTATGGTAGCGGATCTTGGAAAATCGGGTGTGAAAGAGGGAATGTACGGGTACTACCGCATGAGAAGAGAAGCGGATGGAGAGCTATTTTGGGGAGGCATGGAACCTTCTGATCTTTCCGCTTTGGATAGGATTCCGGAACTTAAAAACCCAAGGGCCGCTGAGAACTGGCCCGACTGCCCGTATTTATTGCGGAAGATGGAAAAAAGGCCTGATTTCCTACGATTTTACTTGATTTTTCTGGAAAAATGGGTTGACACAAAAGTTTTCATATAATATAATGTATAACTGTGACGTTAGACAAAAATGCTTAACCAATGCCCCGGAGTAAGCATTTTAGGATATAAGTTATCTCTACAATGACATTGATTTTAACAGGAGGTTGACCAATGAAGAGTTTTATGGCTAGTCCAGCGACAATTGATAGAAAATGGTATGTAGTCGATGCAGAAGGATGTACATTAGGACGTTTAGCTTCAGAAGTTGCTAAGGTTTTAAGAGGAAAGAATAAACCGATTTTTACACCACATATTGACTGCGGTGATTATGTAATCGTTGTAAATGCAGATAAAATTACTGTAACAGGTAAGAAGTTAGATCAGAAGATCTACTACAATCACTCTGATTATGTAGGCGGAATGAAAGAGACTACTTTAAGAGAAATGATGGCTAAAAAGCCTGAGAAGGTAGTTGAGTTAGCAGTTAAGGGTATGCTTCCAAAGGGACCTTTAGGAAGAAGCATGATGGACAAACTTCACGTATATGCAGGACCTGATCATGAGCAGGCAGCACAGAAACCAGAAGTTTTAACATTTTAATGAGGTCTTGAAAGGAGGAAATAGAAATGGCTAACGCAAAATTCTACGGAACAGGAAGAAGAAAAAAATCTATCGCCAGAGTATACTTAGTAGCTGGTACAGGTAAGATTACAATTAATAAAAGAGATATCGACGAGTATCTTGGACTTGAAACATTAAAATTAATCGTTCGTCAGCCGCTTGTTGCTACAGAGACAACAGATAAATTTGACGTATTAGTAAACGTTCGCGGCGGTGGTTTCTCCGGCCAGGCAGGTGCTATCAGACATGGTATTTCCAGAGCACTGCTTCAGGTAGACGGTGAATACAGACCAGTTCTGAAAAAAGCAGGTTTCTTAACAAGAGACCCGAGAATGAAAGAAAGAAAGAAATATGGTCTCAAAGCTGCACGTCGTGCACCACAGTTCTCCAAACGATAAGCAATTATTTATTTATGATATAAGCAAAACCCACAAACCTAATGTTTGTGGGTTTTTTTTACTTTCTAGGAAAGGCCTTGTTATTGTAAAGTGATAAAGCGTATGGTTTCCGTTTGCAAATATCCCATACTGGATAGTTGAAAGACTGCGGCTAAAGTGATAGAATACTATTTTCTTCTAAAAATATAATAATATTTAGGATAAGGAGATGACTGCATGGAATGGGAGAAACTGCTTACGGATGAACGCTTTTTTGATAGAAAGAAGGAGGGCGGCAAACCTTATAAAAATGATTATGATACAATTATCTGCAGTACGTTGTTTCGCAGGCTGCAGGACAAGGCACAGGTTTTTCCCCTGGAAGAGGACGATTACGTAAGAACCAGGCTTACGCATTCTCTGGAAGTATCTGCTGTAGGAAAGAAGCTGGGAGAATATGCATTCCAGGAGCTGAAAAAAGAAAAGAAGGATGTATGGTTTGATAACCACTCCGAAAAAGAATTTTCGGATATTCTTTTGTGTGCAGGCCTTGTACATGACATCGGCAATCCTCCTTTTGGACACTTTGGGGAATATGCGGTCCGCGAGTGGTTTCAGGATCATATTCAGGACATGAGACTTGGAGAAAACAAGATCACGGATATATTATCATCGGAACAGCTTTCCGATTTTTTTAATTTTGAGGGAAATGCCCAGTCCCTGAGAGTCCTTTCCAAAACTCCGTATTTAGGCAGAATGGAAGGATTTAACCTGTCTTATGCCGTATTGGGAACAATTGTAAAATATCCGGTTTCTTCGGGAGCTTTGAAGGCGGATAATCCACAGAAATACAGGAAATTCGGCTACAATGTATCGGAGAGAAAGCTGTTTTTGGCACTGGATCGGAAGACGGGCATGAACGGCAGCCGCCATCCCCTTTCTTATCTTCTGGAAGCGGCAGACGACATTGCATACAGGACGTCGGATATGGAAGATGCCATGGTGAAGCAGGTCCTGAATTTTTCACAGATAACTGAGGCCTTTGAATATCATGCCGCCCACCATATGGACGACGAACGTGACAGAAAAATAGTTATTCAGTGTATTTCTAAGTTAAAGGATATGTATCAGGAGGAGATTGACAATAGAGGGCGTAAACCGGAACTGACTGCGGTACAGAGATGGAATCAATTGATACAGGAACTTATGATTCATGATGCAGTCACGTCTTTTGTGAGAAATTACGAGGCGATTATGACGGGTAAATTTGCAGGCGATCTGTTTGAAGGAACGGTTTCAGGCCATATGATACAGGCTATTTCAAAACTGAGTGAAGCATTTATTTACACGAGTTCCGTAAAAATCAAAACAGAACTGTTCGGACGCCGTGTGATCGATTCTCTGCTCAGCCAGTTTATGGCAGCGGCCGTAAAGTATGATACGGAAGAAAAACTGACTTTTATAGACTGCAGAACCATGGATATCGTTTCCGGATTTTACAAATCCATGTACCGTTCGGAGTCAGAGGGGAAGAGCGAGGGAGAACGGCTGTATCTTCGCATTCTTATGATCACTGATTATATAAGCGGTATGACTGATAATTATGCGAAAAGACTGTATAAGGAATTGTTTGCATAACAGAGCCGCAGAGGTTCTGGGCTGCATGTTTAAGCTTGCGGTTAACGGCAGCAAGCTTAAACATGCAGCCGGCTTTCATATGATAAGGTTAAAAAAACAGGGATACGGCACAATAGATCAGAAGCAGGGCCATAACTGTGTTTGTGATTCTGGCGTATTTTGAAAACAGCAGTTTAAAGGCAGAGCCAAAAGCCGACCAGCATAAGGTGAAGAGAAATCCGATGAAAGCCAAAAGCATGGCGAAACAAAACAGGATAAAAGGCGAATGGGAATAATAGGGCAGTATGTATGCTTCCATGGAGATGATACAGTAAATATAGATTTTGGGATTAATAAACTGTAGAATCAGACCTGATAGAAAACTGCTCCGGCTGTTCTGATCCTGTATATCCGAAGAACTGCGGAATGTTTCATAAGCCAGATAGAGCATGTAGGCAGCACCGGCAAGGAGCATAGGCGTTTTGATCCTGGGAATGAACGAGGACAGCAGACTGCAAAAAAGCGTGCACATGGCCATGACAAGAGAAAATCCACCCCATATACCAGATTAAAGGGAAGGGACTTTCGGAAACCAAGGCGGCTTGCATTGGACATGGACATAATATTGTTGGGACCGGGGGTTACAGCGGTAATAATGGCGTAAGTAAGAAAATTCATCCAGCTAAACATAGTAGTTGCTCCTTTTCTGTAATGGTAGTACAATATAGAGTAATAATAGTACAAAATATTGATTTATTATATTGTACTATTGATTCAATATATTGTCAATGAGGAGGAACGATTTTGGATATTAATATGACTGTTGCGGATAATGTAAAGAGAATACGCGAGAAGAAAAAGATGACGCTCGACACCGCTGCAGCCGTTACCGGCGTTTCACGCAGCATGCTGACCCAGATTGAAAAAGGAAGTGTAAATCCAACGATATCAGTCCTTTGGAAGATAGCAAATGGCTATAAAGTGTCGTTTTCATCCCTTGTAGAGGAAAACAGAAAAGAGATGACATTTGTTCCGCTAGCGTCTCTGAATCCTGTTTATGAGGATGAAGGGAAATACATTAATTATCCCATATTTCCTTTTAATGAGGACAAGTTATTTGAGACATACAGGATTCTGATCAAACAGGGCGGAGGTCTGAAGGCGAAACCTCATCTGGCGGAGTCGGAAGAATACGTTACTGTTTTCAGCGGTCAGGTGGAGATCACGGTTGGGGAAGAGGTACATCTCCTGAAAACAGGAGATTCACTGCATTTTTACGCGGATCAGAACCATGAGTACAGAAATGCAGGGGATGGAGAAGCGGCAATGAGCATGATTATTTGTTATGTGAAGTGAAATGGAAGTGTTGCAAAATGTGAAACTATAAATAATATCATTATATAAAAAATATAAAAAGGTGCTTCAAAATCAGAATCGACAGAGTTTTGCGGATCGGAACGACGAATTCTTTATTTTGAAACACCTGATTTTATTTAATAGAAAAGAGTTTCTATGAATCAAAGAATGCACTGCAGGGTGTGCATTCGCATGGAAGGATTGGGGACGCTGAAACAGCTGTGCCCGGCAAAGGAGTTCGCCCCGGCGGACTCTCTGCTCATTGCCTTTCTGCTATCAGCCGCCAAAAAGCGGCGTAGAGAGGTATCTGTCTCCAGAGTCGGGAAGGAGGGCTACAATGCGCCTGCCGTTGTTTTCCGGCCGCTTTGAAAGCTGCACAGCAGCCCATACAGCAGCTCCGGAAGAGATTCCGACGAGAATTCCTTCGGACTTTCCGATTTCCCTTCCTGTGTCGAGGCCTGTTCATCTGTAACGGCAATAATTTCATCATAGATGCTTGGATTCAGATTTTGTGGTACGAATCCGGCGCCGATTCCCTGGATTTTATGGCTACCGGCCCAGCCTTCTGTAAGTACAGGAGAAGAGGCAGGCTCTACGGCAACAATTTTAACAGCCGGATTTCGTGATTTCAGGTATTCACCTACACCTGTAACCGTACCGCCGGTACCGACTCCGGCAACAAAGATATCAATGTTTCCGTCTGTATCTTCCCAGATTTCCGGACCTGTACCAGCCCTGTGGGCAGCAGGATTGGAAGGATTGTCAAACTGGCTGGGGAAAAAGCTTCCGGGCAGCTGTTCTGCCAGCTCTGCCGCTTTCGCGATTGCGCCTTTCATACCTTCTGTTCCTGGCGTCAGGACGAGTTCAGCGCCGTATGCCTTCATAAGGGTACGTCGTTCTACACTCATAGTTTCCGGCATCACGATGATAATACGGTATCCTCTGGCGGCTGCTGCAGAAGCCAGGCCAATCCCCGTATTGCCTGAGGTAGGTTCGATGATAACGGAATCGGGCTTTAAAAGCCCCTGCTTTTCAGCAGCATCCAGCATTGATTTTGCCACCCGGTCTTTTACGCTTCCTGCAGGATTGAGATATTCCAGCTTGGCGATGATTTCCGCTTCGGCTCCATATAGCTTTTCTATATTTTTTAATTCCAGAAGCGGGGTCCTTCCGACCAGCTGTTGTGATGAAGTATAAATTTTCTGCATATTGATTCCTCCTGTCATTATATAATCGATTCAAACGCCTGTGATAAATCAGCAATAATGTCGTCTATGTGTTCGGTGCCGATGGAAAGACGGACCGTAGTAGGCTGAATCCCGGCAGACCGCAGTTCTTCTTCTGTCATTTGAGAATGAGTGGTTGATGCGGGATGAATCACGAGGGATTTCACATCGGCAACGTTAGCGAGAAGAGAGAACAGTTTCAGGGATTCTGTGAAGCGTTTTGCCTGTTCTTCCGTTCCATTGATTTCAAAGGTAAAAATGGAAGCGCCGCCGTTTGGATAATATTTGTCATACAGTTCTTTTTCCTTTCCTGATGAAAGAGAAGGATGATTTACTTTGGATACAAGAGGATGATTTTTCAAGAAGGCAACGGTTTTCAATGCGTTTTCCACATGGCGCTCCACCCTTAGAGACAATGTTTCCAGCCCCTGGAGCAGCAGGAAGGAGTTAAACGGTGAAATGCATGCTCCTGTATCCCTCATAAGTGTAGTTCGGATTTTTAAAATATATGCAAGATTTCCTGCCTCTGTAAATACAATGCCGTGATAGGATGGATTTGGTTTGGAGAGTCCTGGAAACTTATCGTTCCGGGACCAGTCAAAGGTTCCGCCGTCAACGATCACGCCGCCCATAACCGTGCCGTGGCCGCCAATGAATTTTGTAGCGGAATGAACAACGATATCTGCTCCGTGTTCTAAGGGGCGAAAGAGGTAGGGCGTTGCAAAGGTGTTGTCGATGATTACTGGAATTCCATTTGAATGAGCTGCCGCCGATACAGCTTCCAGATCGATAATATCGGAATTCGGATTTCCCAGGGATTCCAGATAAACGGCTTTCGTATTCGGCCGAATGGCCTGTGCAAAGTTCTTTGGGTCCCGTCCATCTATAAATGTCGTTTCAATGCCGACTTCTTTCATGGTGTTGGCAAGGAGATTATACGTGCCTCCATATACGGTAGAGGCAGAAACGATATGGTCACCTGCACCTGCAATGTTGCGTATGGCATATGTAATTGCTGCCGAGCCGGAAGCAGTTGCCAGAGCTCCTGCGCCCCCTTCTAAAGCCGCAATACGCTGCTCAAATACGTCGGAAGTGGGATTCATAAGACGGGTATAAATATTGCCGCCTTCTGTCAGGCCGAATCTTCCGGCTGCCTGAGCGGAATCTCTAAATACGTAGGACGTTGTGGCATAGATTGGAACGGCTCTGGAATCGGTGGCCGGATCGGCATTTTCCTGACCGACGTGA
Organism: Clostridium sp. AM58-1XD; assembly: GCF_003464085.1. Classification (GTDB taxonomy): domain Bacteria; phylum Bacillota; class Clostridia; order Lachnospirales; family Lachnospiraceae; genus Lachnoclostridium_A. Next base: position 44,651 of record NZ_QSDR01000008.1, on the reverse strand, counting down.
AGCTGAAGCGTTTCGAATCTGTAATTGTTGTTTGACATGGCAAAATCTCCTTTCATTGTAAGCGGTGACAGTTCTCAAATTTGCATACAACATCGGCACATTCGGCCGAAACGAAAATTTGCCCGGATCAGCAGTGCAAATCGTTTTTCCATAGCATTTACCTATCTTTCCCATATGTTTTTAGGAATCATAGCACTATAAACCTACTGTGTCAATAGGTAAAATGAAAGAGAGTGCGGAACCAGCTGAATCCGGCATGCTTATAATACCGGATTTCGTTCCATGCAGCGGCCGGACCACTCCATCCGGCCGCACAGGACCGATTTTTCCTTTTCGGCAGCACTCCCATGACAGATGTGACGCCTTACAGGAAACTGTGAGAATCTGCTGTTTCTTTCTTCATCAGATCGGAGAGCCGTATGCCTTCAAAAAACTCATCGATCAGCCGGTCCAGCTTAATCCACATCGGAAGAGTCCGGCACTGATCAGCCTGTTCACAGTGATTGGGACCGCATTCAAGACACGCTACGGGAGCCAGAGAGCCTTCTGTGAGCTTTAAAATACTTCCGACTGTATATTGTTCCGGCCGCCAGGTAAGGCGGTAACCGCCGCCCTTTCCGCGCAGTCCCTCCAGCAGTCCGGCTTTGGAGAGGATCACAACAATGCTCTCCAGATACTTCTCTGAAATCTGCTGGCGGCCGGCAATATCCTTTAAAGGAATATAGGTACCCTTATCATGCTCTGCTATATCGATCATTACGCGGAGCGCATAGCGCCCCCTTGTTGATATCATCATATACGGCCTCCTTCGTAACCATATTTTCCTACTTTCCTGGAAGGTAAGTAGATTTCATGCTGTTTTTAGCATAGATGCGAAAAGGAAAAAAGTCAATGAATTGTTTTTTTATAAGATAGGCGTTATAATAATAGGCGGCGTAAAATGTGAGACAGGAGAGCAGATGAAAAATGTGTAAGAGTTTTTACTTAAGAAATGATATAATCTGGAGAAACAGTAAGAACGTAAATTCAGTGAAACTGGTAAGAACGGTATAAACGGGAAGAAAAGAACCGGATAATATTCAGAAAGGCGGAGAACAGAGATATGAATGACCAGCTTACAGAAAGCGATATCAAGAAGATTCAGGAAGAAATTGACTACCGTAAACTGGTAGTGCGTAAGGAAGCGATCGAAGCAGTAAAAGAGGCAAGAGCTCAGGGGGATTTGAGCGAAAACTTTGAATATTACGCGGCGAAAAAGGATAAAAATAAAAACGAAAGCCGTATACGATACCTGGAGAGAATGATTAAAACTGCGAAGATCATCTCAGACAAATCAAAGGATGACGAAGTGGGCATTAACAATACGGTTTCTGTTTATTTTGAAGAAGAGGATGAAACGGAAAACTATAAGATTGTGACCACGATCCGCGGTAATTCTCTGGACGGGCGGATCAGCAACGAATCTCCGCTGGGAAGGGCGCTTCTGGGGCACAGGGCGGGAGAACGGGTTTTTGTACAGGCCACCGCAGATTATGGTTATTATGTGGTGATAAAGTCCATAGAAAAAACGGGAGAAGCCGAAAGTGACAGGATCCGTGGCTTTTAAAATTTATACTATTTTAAGAAAATAATAAGTTTTTGTTTCGTGCAATTTTGAGTGAAGTATGGTAACATATGCGCTATGCAGGAGTACCTGCATAGAAGAGGAGAGATCGTTATGAAAAAGAGAACTTACGTAATTGCAGCAGCAAGTGCATTGGCACTGGCACTCACAGCATGTGGAGGCGGAAATACAAAAGAAGAGACAACTACAGCTGTTGAAACCACAGCGGAAAGCTCTGCAGAAGACGCAACAGATGCGGTTTCCCAGGAAAGTACAAATGATAGTTCTGAAGCTGCAGAAGAGACGACTGAAGCAAAAAAGGCAGAGGTGACAGAGGATGACATTATAGCTTTTGTGGAAGAAGTGGAAGATGCAGTCATGAATAAGAATATGAAGTCCCTTGCAGAAATGATTACTTATCCGGTTTACGTCGCATCTGTTAAGGAGAACGAGGGCATTGTAGCAGACAAGGAAGCATTCCTTGCACTCGATAAAAACACTCTGTTTGCAGAGGCTTTTGTGGATGCGGTAACATCCTTCAACGCTTCTGAAATTGAGGAATCTGAGGCAGGCTATGTAATCGGGAACGGAACTCCGAATGTAACGTTTAATATTGGAGAAGACGGTGCCCTGGGAATTACAGGGATTAACAACAAGTAAATCAAATTCAGGACGTTTAAGAACGGAAGGCAGTTTGACGTCTGAGCGAATTGGCATCCATTAAAGTGAAAACCTTTATGGATGCCGTTTTCGCATTTCAGAAGAGGGGGATGGGTCATGAATGAGGAACTGTTGGGGTATGTAAAGAAGATGTCTGTAAAATCAATGAAGATTTATTATGGGCTTCTTGTATGTCTGGCCCTGCTGTTTGGGATCATGCTTTTGTGCAGAGCTCCAGGTATATACCTTCTGTTTTGCGGTGCAGTATCTGTACTGTACATAGCAATTATTTATGCAATTGAGCATTCCAGGCGTAAATCTGCCCGTGAAAATATCGACAGGCTGTTTGGCAGGCTCAGTATGGACGAACAACATGAGGTGATGGAAAAGCTCCGAGAAATGCCGGACGAGCAGTGGAAAGCAGGATTTGCAGCTACACCGGAAATCACCTTTTTTACGAATGGCCATGGTGTACACGCGATTCCTACAAGCACGATTTTATGGGCCTATGAGAAGATTGATATTATGGTTCCGCTCTTTAAATATTATTCTGTCTATATGTACACAGAGGACGGGGAAAAGCACAACTGTGAGGTTGGTATGTGTCCCATCTGGGGCGGAAGAGATCAGGACGACATTGTTACGAATGCCGTTTGGAGTCTGCAGCGGTATTATCCGGGTATCATCAGCGGTTACAGCAGAGATATGTACCGAATGTTTACGAGGGATATAGAAGCAGTGAAACAGATGTACAGGGACAGAGAAGAACAAAATACTATGAGAACATAAAAGGCGGAGAATTTTCTCGCTTTTATGTTATGGTGTTTCTGAATTAATTAAATTAGTGCCTCAGTGATCTTAACAGAAACAGCCGGTTTGGCTTAGAATATAATCCGGAACTTCTTCCGGGCCAATATCCAGTGCCGTAGCCAACTCGCCAAATAACAATTTACGGGCCGTTTTTATGCCGTCTTTTTCGCGCAGAGGCAGCATTTTCCCACGGCCTTTACAGGACTGCTCAATCTGAGCGATTTCTTTAATCATAGAAGCTAACTCCAGACAATTTCCAGATTTAATTACCTGCTTATAGACTTGAGCACGCTCTCTGTCATTCGAATATTTCTTGCATTTGACACCAGGCCAGGACAATACGAAGCTTTCAGCCTCCTGCCTGGATAAAATCGCCCGCATGGTTACCTTGTCGCTGTCCACTGGAATATAAATCGTCATGTTCTTCTCAAATCTGGGAACCAAATAATAATATAATTGATTGTTGTCTGAGAAATCTGTTCTTGATATTTCATTTACCTGGCACACACCAATCGTTTCATAGAGTATAAAATTTCCTTTTTTAAACAAATTCCGACCTTTCTGAACAATGCTGTTCCGTTTAATGGGATATTAGTTTAGTTCAGTACATTTTCTACTTCCCGTGATATAGTTGTAATAATAAGAAAATAATAAAAAGACCGCCCCGCAAGGGAGGCGGTCCGGTTAACTATTGTTAACACAAGGCTTGATTATGCAGCGCAGACATTGACAGCCTGTAAACCTCTGGCGCTGTTTGTGATGTCAAAAGTAACCTGCTGTCCATCCTCTAATGACTTAAAGCCATTGGATGAGATTCCGGAAAAGTGAACGAATATGTCCTGTCCGTCCTCTTCGTTAGTGATGAAGCCAAAGCCCTTCTGTGAGTTAAACCATTTTACTGTACCTTTATTCATGAAAGATACCTCCTAAATTATATTATTATATTTTCCTAAAACAAAAAAATCACATATTTTTGTAACCCATCATAGGAATAATGACTTACAAAAATATGTGAGATCAAAATCTTATAAAAAATACTCCCTTAATATAACACGGATTTTATTTAATGTCAAGAACTATTTTTAGAATTAGTGAAAATTCTAAAATATTTATTAAAACGAAAATTTTATTTGAATTCCACTGAACTAGGGAGGGATGGAATTTACCCTTGCACTGGAATTTCCTTTTTCAAGTCAGCTCGAAAAATCATGATTGACAGACGAATTGAAAATAGCTTATAATAAAGGTACAAAAAGGCAGTTCACTCCAGCGAGTGGCTTCCAAAATATTATGTATCTATAAAAATAGTCACATTTGCTTTGGAGGGCGGGTGACTATTTTTTTGTACCTATAATCATAACAACAAGTACCCCAAACGCAATCATTAAAGAAAGTGTCTCATATGTACTCATGTTATACCACCCCCTTTCGGAGATGGAAGTCACCCAGCAGTAGGAACTGCCTGCTTCAATTATACAAGATGGTAAATAGGCTGTAAATAGAAGAATAAAAAAGAAATCCTTGTTCAAAGCTTGAATTTATAGTAGACTTTATCTATCAAAAAGTAACGGAGATACAGTAAATGACGAAACAATTTAAGAATAACATTAAGATACTTTTCGTTTGTCACGGCAACATCTGCCGGTCCCCGATGGCTGAGTTTGTATTCCGTGATCTGGTGGAAAAAAAGGGGCTTGCAGAGCGCTTTTATGTGGCGTCTGCTGCGACCAGTATGGAGGAAATCGGCAATCCGGTGCACCGGGGAACACGGGAAAAGCTGCGCCGGTATGGGATATCCACAGATGGGAAATATGCGGTGCAGCTGAGAAAGAGTGATTATCAGAAATATGACTATATACTTGGGATGGAACGTTGGAACATCACAAATATGATGAAAATACTGAGGGAGGACCCGGAAGGCAAAGTAAAACGCCTGCTGGATTTTTCAGACCGCCCACGTGATATCGCGGACCCATGGTATACTGGAAATTTTGATGTTACGTATGATGATATTATGGAGGGGTGTCAGGCATTGTTGGAGTGTATAACGAAAAGGGAAGGAAAAGAACGTGGATGAATTCGCATTTGTCAATCAGTATGAAGTGAACGAAAAGAGATATCTGTACTGGCTCAATCATCCGGCAGTGAAAACAAAACAGGTACGAATAGGGGCGATATTCCGAATGATATGGACATTGCTTGGATTATTTGTGGTATTCAATGCATGGAAAGGCTTTGTTTCAGGAGAATTCGGATTCGGTGCAGTCTTTGTACTACTTACATTGTACTGTATATATCGTGGATTTTTGAGAGGAAATGTGATAGGCAGGAATGTATTTCGGCAGCTGGCGAAGATTCAGGGATCTTCGAAATGGACCAGGACGATTCAGTTTGGCGATAAGATCTATCTGAAAGAAAATACGACAGCGTCAGAGTATTGCTATGACAAAATCGGGGAAATCAAAGATATGGAACTGTATTTTGCACTGGTTTACCAGGGCGAAGCCTGTATTTACGTTGCAAAAGACGGATTTATACAGGGCAAGCAGGAGCAATTTGTTCAATGGGTTCGGGAACAGGGCATATCTGCTGAAGGAGAAACAACGTGAAAGAATTATTTACCGTAGGAGAGATCGGGCGGCTGTTCGATATGAATATCAGAACTCTGCGGTATTATGATGAAATCGGACTGCTGCATCCGGAACATGTGGATGAGAAGACGGGATACCGTTATTATTCCACCAAGCAGTTTGAACGCCTGAATACAATTAAATATCTTAGGGCCATGGACATGCCTCTGGAACGGATTATCCGTTTTTTTGAAAACAAGGACACGGCGACTTTGATGGGACTTTTAAAGGAGCAGCAGGAAGAGACGAAGGTCCTGAAGGCCCGCCTGGAAACGATCGAGAGAAAGCTGGAGCGCAGAATTCTACAGCTTTCGGATGCTATGGATTCACAATTGGACGAAATTAAGGTAACCTATATTCCGGATCGAAAAATCGCTTTTCTAAGAAAAGAAATACCACTGGATGAAGATCTGGAATATCCGATACGCGAACTGGAAAAAAAGAACCATTTAAAACCAATGATGTTCTTGGGAAAGGTAGGCGTATCCATCGCATTGGAAAATATTTTAGTGGGAGAATTTTCGAGATTTTCAGGGATATTCGTATTTTTAGAAAAAGAAGACGAATTTCAGTGCCAAGAAGTAAGCTTGGCTGGCGGCAATTATGTGACAATCAGGTATTCAGGCACACATAGAGAGGCGGAACATTCCTATAAAAAGCTTTTGGATTACATTGATGGCCATGGATATTCATGCTGTGGTGATTCCGTGGAGATTACGTTGATTGATTCAGGATTTACCAGTGATTCCGACAAGTATATAACTGAACTGCAGCTGCCTGTTCAGATCAGTTGTCTAAAATATGCCGGCAGCACTTGACTCTCCAGTTACTGGAGGGTCTATTTTATTTTATGGGAAATTATATGTTATGAAGTAAATATAAAATGTTGATCTGCATTGTTTTTCAATCGTTTTGTTCTAAATGAAAAATATAAGATAACTGGGAGGTTTTGGAGTATGAATGCTGAAAACAATTTGACGGAAGGTAATGTTCTGAAGGTGCTGCTGTCATTTTCCGTGCCCTTTTTGATTGCCAATATTATTCAGGCGCTCTATGGGGCGGTGGATTTGATGGTGATCGGGTGGTACTGTTCTCCGGAAAGCGTGGCGGCTGTTTCTACGGGGACTCAGGTGACGCAGATCATTACAAGTATGGTGACCGGCCTGACGCTGGGCGGAACGATAATGGTAGGAAAGTATACGGGGATGCAGGATTTGAAACAGACGCAGAAAACTGTGGCCACAACGCTTTCCATATTTGCCGTTGTAGCAGTGATTCTGACTGTACTGATGATGATTTTTGTGAATCCAATCTTAAGCGCATTAAAGACGCCTCCGGAGGCGTTTGCTCTTGCTAGGCAATATGTTATGGTATGTGCCTGCGGGATATTTTTTACATGCGGATACAATGCGATTAGCGCAGTATTGAGGGGATATGGGGATTCGAAAAGACCTATGCTGTTTGTTGCCCTGGCGTGTGTGCTCAATGTGGCCGGTGATATTATACTCGTTAAATATGCAGGAATGGGCGTAGCCGGTGTTGCTCTGGCGACGATCTCTTCCCAAGCTATCAGCATGTTCTGTGCAATTATATACTTAAATAAAAAGAAATTTATATTCACGTTTGAACTGAAGAATTTCAGGATCGACAGGGAGAGAGCGAAAGAACTGGCAGCGGTGGGTATTCCGATTTCTCTCCAGGAGTGCATGGTCCGGCTATCCTTTCTCTACCTTACCTCTGTGACAAACCGTTTGGGGGTTAACGCGGCGGCGGCGGTCGGTGTAGCCAGCAAATACGACGTTTTTGCCATGCTTCCGGCAACCTCTATTGCAAGTGCACTGGCTGCGATTACAGCACAGAATTATGGAGCGGGGAAACCGAAACGCGCCAAGGTTTCCATGGCCGCCGGCATTGCCTTTGCCTTTGCTGCCTCGGCCTGTTTCTGGCTTTGGGCACAAATGTCACCGGAAACGATGATCGGAGTATTTACAAGGGACCAGAATATCATACAGGCCGGTATACCGTTTTTCCGTTCCTGCAGCTATGATTACCTGGCCGTCAGCTTCGTTTTCGGACTAAACGGCTATCTGAACGGCAGATCCAAGACTATTTTTACAATGATAAGCGTGTGCATAGGCGCCCTGGCCCTGCGTATGCCTCTCATATACCTGGTATTCACTCATTGTCCTGATAACCTTTTTGTTATAGGTTCCATTGCTCCGGCAGTATCAGGTACTATGGCAGTCTACACACTGATTTACGTCATATATCTGATGAAGAAGGAAAAGATTTAGGATAATAGTCTCCGAAATAATGCAGATTTTGTAGAACTAAAATTACATCACACTCTCGAAACTACCAGGCAGTTATGGTATAATGTCTGCAAGGCGGACATTATACCTGCGCATACTGTTCCTGCGGTCGATTATAGGACAAAGGCCGGTGACCGGAATGAGGCAAAGGGGAAATGAGAACACGGTACAGCGGTGGTATGTACGGCAGGAGGCAGGCTTCATTCAGGCGGGGCATGTACATTAAAAATAAATAAGAGGAGTATTGTAAAGGAGTGATTTTATGGCAAAGAAGACAGTGATGGTGACAGGTGCATCCAGAGGAATAGGAAAAGCGATTGCAGTTAAGTTTGCCAAAAAAGGGTATCATGTGGCGATCAACTGTGTGAAGAGTGAAGAGCGTCTCATGCAGGCAAAGAAAGAGATTGAATCATATCAGGTATCCTGTCTGGCGTATGTGGGAGATATGGGAGACAGCAGACAGTGTGCAGAGTTTTATAATATGGTGAAAAAACAGTTGGGAACTCCTGATGTGCTGATCAATAATGCGGGAATTTCTTATATTGGACTTCTTCAGGAGATGACAGATGACGACTGGAATAAGATTATGAGGACAAACCTGACATCTGTTTTTAACTGCTGCCGGCAGGTCATTCCTGATATGGTAGCTCAGAAATCAGGGAAAATCATTAATATTTCTTCCGAATGGGGCGTTGTAGGGGCATCCTGTGAGACGGCATACTCTGCTACCAAAGGCGGAGTCAATGCATTGACAAAGGCTTTGGCGAAAGAACTGGCACCCAGCAACATTCAGGTGAATGCCGTTGCCTGCGGGGCAATCGATACGGAGATGAATCAGTGGATGGAAGAAGATGAATTGATCAGCCTTGTGGATGAGATTCCGGCAGGCCGTCTGGGACGGGCGGAAGAGGTGGCCGGTCTTGTCTATCAGCTGGCATATAAAAATGAATATCTGACCGGACAGGTGATCGGCCTGGACGGAGGCTGGATATAAACTGATTTCATACGGCTGAGAATGTTCAGAAGACGGCAGGAATGCGGAATGGAATAGGAACAGTTGTGCGATGGATAAAAAAGGAGGCGTATGCCTTCTTTTTTGTTAAAGTGCGACCGGCGTATGGAAAACAGTTTCTTTTCTGAAAAAAACCGGCAGCTGTCAAGCTGCCGGATAAAGGGAGGAGTATTTATGAAAAAAATTGTTTTCTATGATTATAGAATACCGTTTATTTGTGTCGAAAGTATGTGAAAATTGTAAATGGATTGTGAAAGGTTTGTGAAGGATGGCGTATAAAATCTTAAATATTTATTACAGTCATCTTGAATTAATTGTATTCTTTCAGAACGCTGTGCTATACTATATAAGAGATACCAGGGTCAAATTGCTTTTGAACCCAACATCTATAAAGTGACGTATTATAGACAATGGAATGCATAATGGATGAGCTTTGAGAAAGTATGAGGAAATAATATGGCAGAGATTTTTGATACCGTAATCATTGGATCGGGCCCGGCGGGCCTGGCAGCTGCAATATACGCAGAGCGCGCAGAGATGAATGCGATTGTAATAGAAAAGAATGTAGTCAGCGGTGGTCAGGTTCTGACCACATATGAAGTAGACAATTATCCGGGGTCCAGAGGCATTGGCGGATTTGATCTGGGGATGAAGTTCAGAGAACATGCAGATGGACTGGGCGCTACGTTTGTAGAAGATGAAGTTCTCCGCATAGAGAAGGATGGAAAAATCAAAAAGGTAGTCTGTGAGAATGGAACATATGAGACGAAGACGGTTATCATTGCGACGGGAGCCAGTCACAGAAAACTGGGAGTACCAGGGGAAGAGAAGCTGACAGGACTGGGCGTTTCTTATTGTGCTACATGCGACGGCGCATTTTTTAAAAATAAAACGACAGCGGTGATCGGAGGCGGTGACGTCGCCATTGAAGACGCGATTTTCTTAGCAAGACTGTGTAAAAAGGTCTATGTCGTCCACCGCAGGGATGAGCTGAGAGGGGCGAAAAGCCTTCAGAAAAAGCTGTTCTCTCTGGAAAATGTAGAAATGGTATGGGACAGCGTTATTGATGAAATTAAAGGGGAAGACCACGTGGAAGCGATGGCAGTATCAAATGTAAAAACAGGAGAGAAAAAAGACGTTGCGGTGGACGGAGTGTTTATAGCCGTAGGTATTTCTCCTAACAGCAAGGGACTGGAGAACCTGACCGAGATGGAAAACGGATATTTCAAAGCAGGTGAAGACTGCCGCACTTCTGAGCCCGGCATTCTCGCGGCAGGTGATGTGAGAACGAAACAGCTGCGCCAGATTGTGACTGCCGTTTCCGACGGCGCAAATGCGATTACTAGCGTAGAGCGCTATCTCGCGGAAGAGTAGGGGGCGCAGAATCCCAATGAAAAAAAGATGGAAGACACTGCTGTTCTTCAGCTGTTTCATGACATTTGGAGGAACGATGATTTCCCATGCGCCCATGACGCTGAGAGCAGAAGGAGCGGCTCAGACCGCTCCTGCAGTTTTGGATAAAAGCAGGAAGACAGATGTGCCGAGAGTCACGGCTACAGAGCAGACATATGACAATGTTGCGATCTCACAGGTAACCGACTACGTAAACGTGCGACAGGAAGCGAATACAAAAAGTACAATTGTAGGAAAGATTTATAACGATTGTGCTGCTACAATATTAAATACGGTGGACGGAGAGGGCGGAAAATGGTATCAGATTCAGTCAGGAAGCGTCCAGGGCTATATAAAGGCACAATACTTTATTACCGGAGATGAGGCGGCTAAAATTGCGAAACAGGTAGGGACAAGCTATGCTACGGTTATTAACGCAACGACGCTGAGGCTTCATGAACAGCCGGATTTAAACAGCAAGACGCTGACACTTCTTTCTCAGGGCGCACGGTATCAGGTAATCGAGGAAAACGGTGAGTTTGCAAAACTTCAGATCGATACGGATCTGGAAGGGTATGTGTCGAAAGAGTATATAAACATTACGGTAGAATTCAGACAGGCTGTTTCTGTTGAGGAAGAGGCGGCGAAAGCAGCTGAAGACCAGAAGTTAAAACAGGAGGCGGCCCAGGCGATTCAGGATTTGGAAGATGCGAAGAAGAAGGCGGGAGAATCCAAGAATAATACTTCCTCAGGTTCATCAGGCTCCGGAGGGGTGATTGAAGCAAACCCGGAAGGAAACGGTCAGTCAAATAATGTGGCGGCACCGCCGGTTGCTTCCGGTGGAAGTCAGTCCGGAGATAATTCTCAGTCCGGCAGCGGCTCAGGCGGCCCAACATCCTCTGAGGTTGGACCTGGAGGAAGTGGAGGATCGTCAGGGCCATACGTATCCGACGGTGTTACATCAGCAACGCGGAGTGCAATTGTAGCATATGCCAAACAGTTCCTGGGTAATCCATATGTGTACGGCGGAACCAGCCTGACAAGCGGTGCAGACTGCTCCGGATTTGTAATGAGCGTATTTGAACATTTTGGCATCACCACGGGCAGAAGCTCCAGAGATCAGGCGGCAAAGGGTAAGGAGATACCGGTTTACAGCGTGCAGCCCGGAGATTTGCTGTTCTACTCCAGCGGAGATTACATAAACCACGTGGGAATTTATATCGGAGGCGGACAGATTATCCATTCCAGTACACCGAAGACAGGAATTACAATTACAAAATCGAATTACAGAACGCCGTGCAAGGCTGTTACTTTCCTTAACTAGGCGCAATAAAATGGAACGGGATCATTGCAGAATCCTGTTCCATTTTTGTATAATAACCTTGTGTGAAAGGTGAGGTTTGAATAGAGGCAGAGGACAGACAGAGAGAAAGGCTGGGAGAAGAGTGGAAAAAAAGGGTGTTATACGTATTTTATTTGTAATTCCGTATCAGAGGGGAGAAAATGTTGTCGAAGAGGTATTGGCTGAGAGGGCATATAAGAATGATATTGAATATGAACGATCGTAGTGAATGCAGGGGAAAAACTGAGTATTTCTTCAGACCGGGCAGACGCTGTCGTATCAAGGGGATATACGGCGGCTACCATCCGAACTCAGCTGCCAAAGATTGAACTGCGCGTGACAGGATTTGATATAGTCAGAGCGGTGAACGAATGTATTGAGAAATATAAATGCCGAAAAATCAAGGTGGTAGGTACGTTTAATATGGTATACGGAGCTGATTCCATCAATGATATCTATAAGGATGTAGATGTCAGCTGCTGCATGCTGGACCAGGAAGAATATCTGGAAGAGACGCTGAGACGGCTTCAGGAGGGAGGGACAGAGGCGTTTGTAGGAGGAAATTCTCTGTATAAAAAAGCGGAGAAGCTGGGTATACCGGCTGTTATGCTGGGATTTGGACGGGAATCGGTTAACAAATGCGTTGACGAAGCAATACGGGCAGTAGAAATCAGGCGAAGTGAACAGGCCAAAAGCGCCAGGATCCAGACGATTATGGATTACACGTTTGAGGGTATTCTTTCGACGGATGTGGAAGGCAGAATTACTATGGCAAACCAGTACGCCCAAAACATTCTGGCAGCTTTGGGGGAGGAGCTGGCTGGAAAACGGATTACACAGTATTTTGAATCTCTTCCGATACAGAATGTTCTGAAAAAGGGCGAGCGTTTTTTGTCCGAGATGTATCAGCTGGAACGAATGGTGGTATCGGTAAACTGTGTTCCTCTCGTAATCCGCGGGGCCATTATAGGAAGTGTGACAACATTTCAGGACATTACGCAGATTCAGGAGGAAGAGGAAAAAATCAGAAAGCAGCTCCATCAGAAGGGCTTCGTTGTTAAATACAAATTTGAAAATATCATATGCAGTGACAGTAAAATGATGGAAACAGTCCGCATGGCGGAAAAGTTTGCAAACTCGGATTCGAATCTTTTTATTTATGGGGAAACAGGCACCGGTAAGGAATTATTTGCTCAGAGTATCCACAATGCCAGCAGCAGGAAAAGCGGGCCATTTGTAGCCATTAACTGTGCGGCTCTGCCGGAAAATCTGCTGGAAAGCGAACTGTTCGGCTATGTAGAAGGTGCCTTTACAGGGGCGGTCAAGGGCGGGAAAAAAGGTCTGTTTGAGCTGGCTCATAACGGTACGATTTTTTTGGATGAGATCGGAGATATGTCGCTGAAGCTTCAGGCCAGACTGCTGCGCGTCATTCAGGAAAGAGAGATCATGAGGCTGGGAGATGACCGCGTACTGCCCGTCAATGTCCGCGTAATATCTGCTTCGAATAAGGAACTTTACCAGGAGGTGGAAAAAGGGGAATTCAGGGAGGACCTGCTGTATCGTCTGAATGTGCTCTGTCTGTCCGTTCCGCCGTTGAGAGAACGGGGAAACGATATTTTGATTCTCATGGAGTATTATATAGAGAAGACCCGGAGCAAGACAAACTGCATCCTGCACGGGATTGACCAGGAGGCCAGAAAAGAAGTCCTTCAGTATGACTGGCCAGGGAATGTCAGAGAACTCAGGAATTTCTGTGAACGGCTGAGCGTAATCTGCGACAGACAGACTGCAGGGAAGAAAGACGTTATGGCGGCCCTGTATGGAGGAAGAGCTCATTTTCCAAGAGAGAGGATGGAATACGGAACAGAAGAACGGATCGTTCGGGGATTTGGCTCCAGTGAAAAAGAGGAGTTGATGGAAGCTTTGAAACGATGTAATTACAGCAGAAAGAGAACGGCAGCAACCCTTGGAATCGATACGAGTACTTTATATAGAAAAATTAAAAAGTATGGGATTCATCTGTAGAAAGTTCAGGCAATCGAGGAAATTATGACTATAATGCAATAATACAATGCATAAACCATGCAATCATGCGTCAGCGGCGAGTGGCGATTTGACAAAAAAGGCGGATTTCCGCCTTTTTTTAGTTGGCATTTCTTTTGCTGTATATATGGTCAGATAAGGAAAGAGATAAATAACAGCATGAGATCAAATGGCCATAAATGATGTACAGCTGGAACCAGGAGGAGAATAAGATGATTTATCACAATTTATATGACAGACATAAGGGAGAGGTAACGACTGCCGGGCTGATCGGTACGGGGCATTTTGGCATTGCAGTGATCGGGCAGTCAGCTATGCAGGAACAGCTCGCGATTGCAGCCATTGCAGACAGAAATATGTCGGCCATATGGACGGCTGCTGAAAAAGCAGGAATTCCAAAAGAGAACATAGCCGTTTGCGAAACGGCAGAGGAAGCGAAATCCTGGTGGGGCACCGGAAAGGTAATTGCAGCAACAGACCCGATGATTCTTATGGAAATCCCATTAGATACAATCGTAGAGGCAACCGGTAATCCTGAAGCAGGTGCAAGATACTGCATGGCGGCAATTGAACGCGGGAAAAACGTGGTTATGGTAAATAAAGAAGTGGATTCCTGTGTGGGCCCCATATTAAGAAAAAAGGCAGAAGAAAAGAACGTCGTCTGTACACCGGTTGACGGTGACCAGCATGGAGCTCTAATGCAGATGATTGAATGGGCGAGAGATTTGGGCCTGGAAGTAATCTGCGCAGGAAAAAGCCGGGATGCAGAATTTATTTATGACAGAGAAGCCGGTACGGTTACGGTATACTGTGATGGGGGAATCACGATTCCTGAGACGGTAACAGCAATGCTGTCGAAAGAGGAATGCCGGTATATGGAGACCATGACCGATGAAGAAATAGGAACTTTTTTGAAAAAGAGAAAAGATCTGCTTCATGAACTGGATCCAAGAGGCGGCTTCGATCTCTGCGAAATGGTCATAGCAGCAAATTCTTCCGGACTTGAACCTGATACTTCTTTGCTATATGACGAAATCTGAGGACGCCTGAAATACCGAAGGTTCTATGTGAAAAGAAGAATGGAGGCATCCTTACGAAAAAAGGCGTGATAGAGGTTGTGACAAATCTTCATGAAAAAGGGGAAGCAGGTCTTGGAGGCGGAGTCTTTTTAACAGTTCACAGCGCGAATCCATATTCACAGATGATATTGGCAACGAAAGGCTGTCTGAGCAGTTCGGATGGAGAAGTATCCCTGATTTACCGGCCTTACCATTTATGTGGAGTGGAAGCTTCCAGTACACTATTATGTGCAGGTCTGCTCCATGTGGGGACGGGTTCAAGAGTTTATGAACAAAGATACGACATTGTTCAGGAAGCAAAGACCGATCTGAAAAAGGGCGAGATTATGGGAAGCGATCACGATACACGGCTTTTGACCCATATGGTGGCGAAATCTCCGGTGAAAGGGAGAGGACCGATACCGGCGCACATGTTAAATGGAAAAAAACTGGTCTGTGATGTGCCTAAAGGGACTGTGATAACTTACGATATGGTCGAAGAGCCAAAGGACAGCATGCTCTGGAAGCTGAGAAGAGAACAGGATGATATGAACATATAAATGAAAGACTATATATAAGGAGGAAAGAAAAATGAAAAAAACGTGGTATGCACTGGCAATGGCAGGATTTATGCTGGCAGGATGCGGACAAGGGGCAGCAAAAGAAACGAAGGCTCCTGAATCGGAAGCTAAGACAGAGGCAGCTTCAGAG
Organism: Clostridium sp. AM58-1XD; assembly: GCF_003464085.1. Taxonomy (GTDB): domain Bacteria; phylum Bacillota; class Clostridia; order Lachnospirales; family Lachnospiraceae; genus Lachnoclostridium_A. The sequence continues at coordinate 29,078 of NZ_QSDR01000008.1, read as the reverse complement.
GCAACAAAAGAAGGAACGTCTGAGGGCGCAGAAGAGGAAAAGAGTGAGGCACCAGCAGCTGCATGGGAAATGAAAAAAGAAGCGGAATACGTAGTTCCTGCAAACCCAGGCGGAGGCAGCGATATCAGCGCCCGCGTAATTGCAGAAATTGCTCAGAAGAATAAATTTGCGGAAAAGAATCTGATGGTTGTCAATAAACCAGGCGGAGCATGCGCAGTTGGATATAATTATGTGGGAACGAAGAAAGGGGATCCATATACACTTCTCTCCCTGCATTCTGGTAATATTGTAGTTTCGGAAGTGAACGGATGGGAGCAGAAATGGGATGATCTGACGGATATTATAGCAATTATGGCCTTTGACGATGTTACCTTATGTGTCAGAACGGACGGCCCTTACCAGACCATAGAGGAACTGCTGGAAGCAGCCAAAGAAAACCCTGGGACTTTGAAGTTTGGCTCTGACCAGAGAGGCAATACGTCACAGCTGGGATATGAACTGATTAAAAAGTATACGGGTGCCGATTTCAACTATGTGCAGTTTGACAGTTCAGGAGATGTTGCTACAGCGCTTCTGGGAGGCCATGTCGATGTTGGAATCCTCAATCCCTGCGAATGTATTTCTCAGGTAGAATCAGGAGATTTCAAGCCGGTCGTAACATTTGCTCCGGAGAGAATCACAGGTGAATATTTCAAAGACGCGCCTACGTTTGTAGAAACGGGATATCCGGAAGTTACATTCAGAGAGTACCGCGGAATCTCCGGCGCGAAAGATATGCCTGCAGAAGCACTGGCTTATTACGAAGATATGGCCGAAAAGATTGTGGAAACAGACGAATGGAAAACGGGATATCTGGAAGCAAACAGCCTTACGCCGGCGTTTATGGGGCACGACGAGGCAACACAGTATATCAAAGATGACATGGAGAAAGTTATGAATATCTTTACGGAAGTAGGATATTTTGACGAAGCAAAGTGAGGTAGAATACATTGAATATTTTATTTTCCATATTAGCTATTCTGACAGGGCTGTATTGGATGATAAAAGGAACGTCATATAAACTCTGGGTCAATCATGGCCCAGGGGGAGGCGTTTTTCCGGTGATTGCCGGCCTTCTGATCGTCGTATTTGGGATTGTATATCTGATCGGAGAAATCAGAAAGAAATCGGTTGTAAAATTTGAAATACGCATGGTTTATCCAATTGCTGCCGTTTTGGCTGCCGTTCTCTTCAGCTATGCAGCCGGACTGATTGCAGCTCTCAGCCTGTTTGTAACCGGATGGCTGAAATGCTTTGAAAAATACGGCTGGGTAAAATCCATATGCCTGGGGGCAGGAACGGGACTTGTTCTCTTTTTGATATTTGATTATTGGCTGAAGATTCCGGTTCCGGTCGGGAAAATTGCAGAATTATTCAGTAGTTATTAAGGGGGCGGGGAAAATATATGGAAAATATAGGTTTATTAATGCACGGTTTTACGCTCGCAGTCAGCCCGGCAAATCTTGGAGCGGCGCTCTTTGGAGCTGTCATAGGTCTGATTGTCGGGGCAATGCCGGGATTGGGAGGCATTACGGGAGTATCCCTTCTTCTGCCGCTTACATACAGCATGAATCCGACTACAGCAATTATCATGCTGGCTTCCCTTTATTATTCAACTATGTACGGCGGCAGTTTCAGCGCGATTCTTCTTAATATACCAGGGGATTCCCCTGCCGTTATGACGGCCCTTGACGGCAATATGATGACGAAAAAGGGGATGCCGGGAAAGGCTCTGGCTACCTCCAATATTTCATCGTTTATCGGCGGTACAATCGGCATTATTTTGCTTACAATTTCCGGTCCGATCCTGGCCGACTTTGGGCTGAAGTTCGGTCCGCCGGAACTTGCGCTGCTGATTATCTTTGCAATGACTTCTATCGGATGGGTTCTTGGAGACAATCCGGTCAAGGGGCTTTTAGCTACGGGAATCGGTTTAATGCTGGCCACGGTCGGAGTGGATCAGGCGGCTGGGCTCTCCAGATTCAGTTTTGGAAATATTAACTTACTGTCCGGAATCTCATTTATTCCTATGGTAATCGGGGTATTCGGATTCAGCCAGGTCATCGAAATGGCAGTGGCTAATAAAAAGGATGATGGGGAGAAAGTATCCATAAGCCGAAAAGACTGCGTCCTGACAAAAGGAGAAATGAAAAGGGTACTGCCGATCGCTCTAAGGCAGGGATTTCTCGGCACCTTTATCGGAGTTATGCCGGGAGCAGGCGCAACGACATCCGCTTTTTTATCGTATATTATGGAAAAGAGGATTAACAAAAACCGCAGTGAGATGGGAAAGGGATGTATTGAGGGCGTAGCGGCGCCGGAAGCATCCAACAATGCGGCGGCAGCAGGCGCGTTTGCACCGCTTCTGACGCTGGGGATACCAGGAGGTTCCACAACTGCCGTCCTTATGGGCGGGTTGATGATGTGGGGACTGAGGCCAGGACCAACACTGTTCCGTGACAATCCCGATTTTGTATGGCCGCTGATTTCTTCCATGTATCTGGGCAATATTATCTGTCTGGTAATTGCATTCTCATGTATTCCGATTCTGGTGCGTGCAATACGCGTTCCGAACGGGGTTCTCATTCCGATTATTACGGCAATCTGCGTAATGGGCGCTTATGCGACGGCAAATAACATGTTTCATGTTTATTTTATGATTGGAGCAGGAGTGGTGGGATATCTCATGAAGGTTTCCGACATACCGGCGGCCCCCATGCTTCTGACCTTTGTTCTGGCTCCCATGCTGGAAAAATACGTACGCCAGTCATTCGATATGACGCGCGGAGATGTGTCGATTTTCTTCCGCGGCGGGATCTGTTGGTTTTTCATTATTTTAACGGTGCTGATGTGTGCCGTTCCGGTCCTGAAGCCGCTGGCAGAAAAAATTAGAATAAATAAAAGAAGTTAATATGCAGTATAAACAAGAGTGCTGCAGCGAGACTATGAAGAAAAGTTTGTAAACGAGATTTTTTTATGGGTAAGGAAGGGCAAAAGGCTTGAATACCAGGCTTTTTGCCCTTGTTTTATATAGAACAGTATCCCAATTCCCAAAAACATGGTACAATGTTTACAAAGCAAACATTGTACCTGCGCATACCGGTCTCTGCGTACACCGCAGAAACCCGAGCGCTGAGTTCTGTCGGAGGTACCGTATTCGCGCAGCGGATATGGTACAATAATCTTAAATAGCGGCGCGCGTCGGTGCTGTAGTGCAAAATCAAACCGGCGTGGTATGATAAGATTTCCGGATCTGCAGTCACAAAATTGCAGAGGGCGGTTGATAAGCGGACGGATCTGCCTGAAGGCGGGTCCGTCTTTGCAAACGAGGCAGTTCGGGGACGGGACAATTTCTTTGGGAATAGAGAGGTGCTTCTATGGCGGAGAATAGAACGTTTGAGTTTTACGCATTCATCAGTTATAAGAGAGAAGATGAATATTGGGCAGGATGGCTGCAGCGGCAGTTGGAGACCTACCGGATCCCGTTGGTGATCCGCAGACAGCACCAGGATGTGCCGGAAAAGATATACCCAGTCTTTCGCGATAAGACCGATCTGATAGGCGGAAAAGTGTTAAACCAGTTACATAAGGAGCTGGAGGATTCCAGATTCCTGATTGTCATCTGTTCACAGAACAGCGCTAAATCCTCCTGGGTCAACGAGGAGATCAGGCATTTTATCAGGTTGGGGCGAGAGGACTATATCATCCCGTTCGTGGTGGGCGGGGAGCCAAATGCAGCAGACCCGAAGCGGGAATGTTTCCCGGAAGCGCTGCGGGCAGATGTCCAGTCGGAGCTTTTGGGGATCAGTGTGGAGGAACTCGGCAAACGGAAGGCATTTTTGCGGGTGGAGGCTACGCTGCTCTCCCTGAAATTTGATCAGCTTATCATGCGGGATCGCAAGAGGCAGTTAAAATGGCGGCTCCTGGCGGCTGCATCAGCCATTCTGGCAATGGCAGCGTCAGCGGCCGGCCTGTGGTACGAACTGCCTCACAGCGCCTACTACAGGGACTATCTCTACAAAAATGAGGTGCCTGTTGGGATAGGCCGCCTGTCTGGCAAAGAAAGGAAAAGCCTTTACGCCAGCTATCAGATCGTGACGAAAAAGGGAAAGGTTGTCAGCCTGGAGTGTCAAAATTCCATCGGTAAGCCAATGATCTCTACCTATACCGCTAATGAGGAAGCGCCAGTAACGGCCAACTTTTTTTACGAGGAGGATCAGCTCTCCAGAGTGGAGTACAGGGATGAGAACGGACGGGAGGTGATGGTCAAGGACTACACTTCCAATCTGAAGGCAGTGGATTTTTTGCAGTCCGGCGACAGCAGCCAGGTCATGACGCTGGCCTCCAATCAGACAGACTTGGACGACATATACTACAGCTCAGGTATGAACAGATACCAGAATTCCCCCAAGAGCCAGATCACCAGACATTTAAATACATACGATGAGAACGGCTACCTGATCCAGGAGCTTTATATGCGTGACAACTTAAACACACCGGCCAGGGATGCGAACGGAATTTGCGGAAAGCGCTATGAGCGGGATGCAGAAGGGAAAATTGTAAAGATCGTGTACTTGGATGAAAACGGCCGGCCAAAGAGTTCCCGGTACGGAATAGCCGGTGTTAAATACACTTACGATGCCATGGGACGCCAGGTGACGGCCAGCTATTTTGACGTAGAGGAAAACCCAATACCGGGAGAAAACGGTTATGTTACCACAAGCCTGGTCTACGATGAAATCGGCAATGCGGTAGAATGGGACTATCTGGATGAGAACGGGAAACTCTTCAACTCTAAATCTGAGGGGGCGTTTTCGAAACTTACCTATGATTCGGATGGATTTACTGTAAGCCAGAGGTACTTTGACGAGAGTGGTGAGCCGATATTTGAAAAGTTAACGGGTACTCACGGAACTGCTGCTTTTTACGATGAGAATAGGAATCAGAATGAAATATGCTACTATGACGCCGATATGCAGCCGATGAGCAACAATTGGGGCTACGCAAAGATCAGATATAAATATGACAGTAAGGACCGGATCGTGTGGTATCAGGTGCTGGATCAAGAAGGAGCTCCGGTTTATGAAAACAGCACCGGCGTCAGCGGCGCCCGGTATGAATATGACGAAGACGGCAACTTGTCTTTAGTAACTTATCTGGATGAGAATGAGCAGCCGGTCCTGTCAAAATTCGGCTATGCTACTGAAAGAACGAAGCGCGATGAGACAGGAAGAATCGTGAAGCAGTCTTTTTTTGACGAGCAGGGAGAGCCGGTTCGCGGCAAAGAAAACTATGCTGTGATCCAGTACGCATACGACAGAAACGGAAACCTGTTAGAAACCCTGTATCTGGATGAGAGCGGTAACCCATGCATGTGCATCGATGGCAGTGCCAGTGTCACCTGCGAGTATGATGAGGGCGGCAATAGAATCTCTGAAGCCTACTTTGACGAACTGGGACAGCCGGTGATCGGGAAACTGGGATACCATATGATGCGCATGGAATATGACGCTACAGGAAACTGTGCAGAGGAAGCCTACTTTGACACTCAGGAAAGCCCCATGCGGATATCCAGCGGATATGCGGCCATAAGATACGCCTACGACAGTTACGGAAACGAGACGGAGCGGTCCTACCACGATGTGGACGGAGAGCTTACCCCGGCTTTCGATGGAATGCCGGGGGCTGAGCGGCTGGAATACAGCTACGACGGCCGCGGAAACTGTGTGCGTGTCACTAAGATATCAAAAAGCGGAATGTTTCCTGAACCGTCTTCCTACACCACACTGGTACATGAATATGACAAGTGGGACAATCTGACAGCGGAGAGTTATCTGGATGCAGATGGAAATTCCTGGTCTGATGAGGATGGGGTGGCTCTTTATTCCTACTCTTACGATGAGCAGAACCGGCTGGTACTGATGCGGATGTTTGACGATGCCGGACATCCGGTCGCCGCTTCCGGATACGCGGCCAGGCGGGACGAATATGACGGGAAAAACAGAATTGCCGCCAGAATTTACTATGGGGAAAAGGGCGTTCCGGTTAAGAAAAATATACTTTATACTATGCGTTCCATCTACGATGACAGGGGAAACTGTACGGAAATTTTCTATGAAGATAAAGACGGCCGTCCCACTGATATTGTCACAGGATATTACAAAGCGAAGTGGGTATTTGATAAGGTGGGCAATCAGCTGGAAGAAGCGTACTATGATAAAGCAGGAGACTTGTGCGAAAGCTCCGACGGTTACGCCAAAGTTGTGTTTGAGTACGATTCCCGGGGAAATATAGTGGAATTCAGATATTATGACAAGAACGGAGAGCCGGCCATGGCAGGGAAGGGGTTCTTTCGGGCAGTCATAGAGTACAGCCCCCAGGGTTGGAGGCTGTCCTCCATATTCTACGATGACAAAGGGGAGCTGATCAAAGAGGAGGCGTGCAGGGTTGAGTATCGATATGATGCCTGCGGCCGGGAGCAGCAGCGGATACTCTATGACAGCAGCGGCAGCGAGATATACAGGGACTATTACATGATCAGGATTAGCGGGCTGGTTGCCGGCCGGCAGGGTGAGGAAGCCGGTTTAGAGAAATGGGACTGCCTGATTCAATATAACGAATGGAATCTGTATGATTTTGAGAATATCCTGGATGCAGGAGAAGCCTTAAACCGCGTGTTACAAAGTGACCAGGATAAGGAGAAACTTCTGGTGATCGGCCGGTTGGCCGAAGGAGAAACGATGAATTTTATGGAGATCCGTTTGGAGCCGGGGCTGCTAGGGGTCATTTTCAAGGAGCAGCAGTGCAATCCGGAGGAGTATGAGTCGTTTCGCGGCCAGTATGACTATTATTTAAAAGCAAAATGAAACATGGAAAAACAACAGAAAGTCAGAAACGTTATGGAGAAGCTGTGCCGCCTTGTAGCGGCGGAATGGAGATTGCAGCAAGAATAAATAGAGGCGCTGAGAGATGGCTTACACCAGTCTTTCAACGCCTCTATTCGTTATATACTCTAATGAATATTATTATTTTTCTCTGCAGATATGTTTACCGTGAGAAGGACTTCCCAGCAGTTTGCCGTCCTTGGCTACAATCTGTCCGCGGACAACCGTCATTACCGGCCAGCCCTTAAAGGTACGCCCCATATAGGGAGACCATGGACATTTTGAGTGAATCGTTTCTTTTGTAAATTCCTTTTCCAGACTGAGATCCACGATAGTTAAATCAGCATCATATCCAGTCCGAATCTCGCCCTTGGAAGGCAGACGGTAGATATGGGCAGGATTATAGCTTGTCATTCTCACGACGTCTTCCAGAGAGAGTTTTCCTTCATTAACTCCCTGCAGGAATACAGCCAGTTCCGCTTCCAGACCTGGGATGCCATTGGGCGCCTTCCAGATGTTATCGCTTCCTGCTTCTTTTTCCGCGACCGTAAATGGGGAGTGATCGGAACCAATGGAGTCGACATACCCCTTTCCGATTAAATCCCACATGAGGAGCCGGTTTTCCTCTTCGTGCATGACAGGAGTAAATTTAAGATACGGGCCCTGCTTTTCAAAGTCGTCAGTGGTGAAGGTAAAGTATTGAGGGCAGCTTTCCGCCCACACATGCACTCCTTCTTCCTTTGCTCGGCGAACCTCCAGGAGCCCCTCTGCTGTAGACACATGGGGAATCATTACCCTGGCGCCGGTCTGCTTGGCAAAAAACAGGGCGCGCCGGATTGCTTCCACTTCTCCAAAGCCCGGACGGCTGTGATTGAAGGAAAGCCGGTCGGTTCTTCCGGCAGCTTTCATGCGCTCTTCGTTCATTTTAATAATTTCATCATTTTCACAGTGAATAATGACGATGGCATCTTCTTCCTTTGCCAGTTCCAGAGTCTCATACAGAGTCTTATCTGTAACAAATCCCATATTTGCAGAGGCGTAGCACATAAAAACTTTGATGGCAGTGACGCCGCTTTCCCGCCAAAGCTCCCGCGCATGAGAGAAACTGCCGGCGTCCAGGCTCCGTGAATGCCATAGTCCACGTATGCTCTGTCTTTATAGGCCTCGAGATTTTTCTTATATGCATCTAATGTAAAAATAAGAGGATCATTTGTAGGCATCAGCACAACGGTCGTAACGCCGCCCGCTGCACAGGCCGCAGTACCGTGAAGCATGTCTTCCCTGTCCGTATGACCTGGGTCCTCAAAATGAACATGGGCATCAATCATTCCGGGAAGTACATATTTTCCTGATAAATCAATCACCTCTTTTGCCTCAGGCTGTACGTCAGGAGATAGAATATGTGTGATCTTTTCTCCTGTAATTCCGATATTTCCCGCAAACCGGGAATCCTTAGTTACAATTGTGCCATTAATAAACAGTTTATCCAGCATGAGATATCTCCTTTCATTTCTCGAAAATAGTTCCTTTATTAAAACTTGGACTTAATGCGGTATATTTGGTCAGAAGATAATAAATAAGCGATGTGGGGATCAGACTGACAAACCAGGAGACGTTGATGAAGATCAGCCCGATTACAGCTCCACAGGTAATGGCTATGATACCTCTCCAGTTGATGCCTACAAAAGGCCCGGTAGGGCTGTACAAATCCTGAATATCCAGATTCCTGCGCCTGAACAGATAGTAGTCCGTTACAAGGGCAGAGAAAATGGCTCCGAAAAAAGCAGTACATATTTCAATAAAAACAAGGAACGCACCCACAGAAGCAATTTTCCAGGGGAATGTTGCAATGGATAAAAATACACAGATCGGAGCGGCTATTTTGTAGTCCATTTTTGTTAAGTCGATCAGCACATAGCTTGCGGGAACGAGATTGTTGTACAAATTTGTCGTAATCTGTGCGAATGCGATAAAAATAAGGGAAACAATGAGCACAGGACTGTTGGGGAGCGTCTTGGTGAAAAGCTGGATTGGGTCCCATTCCCCTGTAATGCTGGCTGTCATAAGGCCGATTAATCCTAAAAACATATTGGTAGGAACAAAGGCGATCCAGTGAAGCACAGCGGTAAACGGCGTTTTGACAGACTTAGAGACGTCCTTCATAAAGTCGGAAATATTCGTTACGATCGTTGTGGAAAAGCCGATACTGGCAGTAATTGCCGTAATAAAGGGCATTCCCCATGAGCCTTTATATTCAATAAGATTTTCTGATATGCTGGCTCCGAAGTTTGTAACGATAATGTAGGTCATATATACGACCGAAAAGAAAATGACAAAAACACCAATATTTTCAATCCACTTGACGCCTTTGAGACCTGTGTAGGCAAGGATAGCCTGAATGATGACAAAACCAATAAAGACAACAATCAGATTGTCATAATGGAACATGCGGGCTGAAATTACATTGACTGCGGAAGCGCCGACCCAGCTCTGCACACCAAACCATACAAGTGCAGGGATACCGCGTAGAAGGGCCGGAAGCTTTAGGCCTATCGTGCCGAAGACAGGGCGGGCCTGAACTACATAGGGAATACCATATTTATGGCCCGGAGCACCATTGATAGTAAGTACAATAGCAGTCAGAGTTAAACCGATTAACAGCGCCAGGAATGCCTGAACAAGATTTAAACTTCCTGCAGGAGGAACCAGACTGGCCCCTACCATGAATATGGCTACAGAAATATTTCCTCCGATCCAGGCGAATGTATAGGAAACAGGATCCATAACTCTGGTGTCGGATGGACGTAACTGGTCTTTTGAAATGTCATAGGCTGTCTTGTTTTCTTGGCTCATACGTACTCCCCCCTATTTGAACTGGCTGTTATAATCGAGTCCTTCTTTCAAAATATCTTCTCTCATCGGTGTATGGATATCCAGCAGTATGGATTGATCCTCCAGACAGAGCGTGCTGTGAATTTCTCCTTTGTCGGCAAAGCACATATCGCCTGCTTTCATAATTGATGTTTCCCCTCCGCAGGTAATTTCAAAACTTCCCTTTACAATATAAATTCCCTGCAGATGGTCTGGATGGCTGTGAGGAGACACTTCAGAACCTTTCGCAAAGGTCATTTCTACAGCCATAAGCGGCTGACGATATCCCAGCATACGCTGGCTGACACCGCCGCCTTTGTCGGTAAACAGGATTTCTTCAGGTTTTACAATCATAATGTTGCTTCCTCCTTTTTCTAGTGAGATGCTTATATACCTACTTGTATATCACGTGATATATCAATAATACATAAGAAAAAATGTATAGTCAATATACATTAACTACAATAATAGACAAAATATTTGTGCATATTAGTCAAAATAAAAGAAAAAGACGAACGATAATTATTGAAAAATAAGATGGGTAACGCGTAAGCGGTATTGCAAAATAAATACATAGATCTACAGAGAAGGAGAGAAGAAAGGTGGAAACGTGATATATATAAGAAAAACCATATCAAACCTTCCCCTGCCAAGCCTTGAGGAGTTTGACTGTCCGGTTCATCTCCTTCTGACTAAAAAGCAGACAAAAGAAGGAAAAGCTCATCCGGACTTATACCGTTACCTGACAAACAAATCCCGCTATGATTTAGCGGTCTTTCCGAGAATTGAAATATCGTTATAAAGCAGAAAAACATAAAACATAGTTATCAGATCAACGTTACGGCTGCCGTTTTGATATTCAGACAATTTTTCAGAGGCAGGATTCCTCCACGTGAAATAAAAACACCCAAAAACTATCAAACCTGTTTTTGGGTGTTTCCCTTTTTGCAACATCCTCTTTGATGTTTCAGATATAATTTTTTTTGATTTCTTCCCGGATTCGCGCACGCTGGGCCTGGGCAACACTGCGTGCTTTTTCGGCATCCCCGTCCAGCAGGCTTTGGTACAATTCCTTGTGCTCATCATTCGACCGCTTACGGTCGACTCTTGGAGTAATAAACCAGGAAACACAATTGAACTGTGTTCTTATCTTGTGGATGTATTCCTGAAGGATCGTATTATCACATAAGGAATACAGGATCTCGTGGTATTTTTCATCGGTCATTACCCATGACTTCGGATCATTTTGCTCATAGTAGGAGTCCATGGCTTCAATGCATTGGCGCAGGGGCTGAAGCTGCTCCTGCGTGATCAGGCATTCTCTTACCTGAGCAGCAATATGGTAAGCCAGCATACCCTCCAATCCTTCCGTTACCTCGTAGCACATAATCAGTTCGTTGGCCGTGAGATGGCGGATAAACGTTCCCTTTCTGGGAATGACTTCCACTAATCCTTCTGATTCCAGACGCTTAATTGCATCACGGACAGGAGTTCGGCTCATCTCAAGCTGCTGCGCCAGCTCGATTTCCCCGATCGCGCTTCCTGGACGGAGAACCTGATTTAATATCTGCTCTTTAATATTTTCGTAAGCGATTGCAGTCAGTGATGTGTGAGTTTTCATTTTATTTTGTCCTATTCGTTTGTTTGTGTATATTATACAACTGTCACGATTAAAAGTATAGAAAATATTTACGGCGCTTCGGATTTTTCCTGTTTCAATTCTCCTATACACTTGCGTAATGCTTTGGCTTTTTAAATAGAGAACTTTTACTGCATAGGGAAATTTAAGGGATATTCTCATGCAATTAATAGAGAAAGACCGCCACATTTAAATGCGGCGGCCCATTATCATACGTTCCAGTGCTGTTTGCCCGGGGGCACAAAATGTTTTAAAACTCCGGTTCGATCAGTCCGTAGGTATTTCCTTTTCTCTTATAAACGACATTGACTTCATCGGTCTCGGAATTTAAGAATACATAAAAGCTGTGGCCGAGAAGTTCCATCTGCACGCATGCTTCTTCAGGATCCATTGGTTTGATCCCAAATTTCTTTGTTTTTACAATGCGGACTTCGTCATCTATATCGTATTCTTCATTTACAAAAGCTTCTGAGAAAGAGAGTGCGGACTGCTTTTTATCAATTAATTTTCTCTTATATTTCTTGATCTGGCGTTCGATAATCTCTTCTACTAAATCGATGGAAACATACATATCGCTGCTGGATTCTTCCGCGCGGATAATATTGCCTTTCATAGGGATGGTTATCTCGATCTTCTGTCGATCTCTCTGAACACTTAAGGTGGCGATTACCTCAGTATCGGGAGTAAAATAACGCTCTAGCTTTCCAATTTTGTCCTCAACTGCGGATTTCAATGCAGGAGTTACCTCAATATTTCTACCTGTAATCACATAACGCATAAACCATCAGCTCCTTTTTCTTGTGATATGATTATTATAGCATATGAAGTTGTAAAACTCAACAGGACAAGCTTGAATATTTCGACAATTATTCTAAATTTTTCGTGAAAAGTTTCTACTTAAAAATTAAAAAGCTGTTGAAAAACTATATATGGCCTTTTTAAAAAGTCAAGTAGAATCGTGTTTTTTTTGTCGAAATATGCAAGTTTATGACAAGTGTACAAAAATTAAAAAAGTATGAACTTTTTCGGAAAAAACAGAATCGTGGGGAAAAAAGATGTGGATAATGTGGATAACTTGGTGTATAAGTGCTTTTTCTGTTAAAATGGCGGGTTTTTGGTGGGGATAAAAATGGGTACTTTTTCACAAGGTTCGTGTGGATAATGTGGATAAGTGTAAAATAGAACCTATTTTCTGTGCAATATGCTAAGTTTACCATAATTTTGTCGATTATGTCAATTTGTGTCATGTTGTGGAAACGGTATTAAAAGCATGGAATCCTGTCAATGATAATATGGGAGAAGATGATCAAAAATCAAAACGGATGCTTGACAGCGGGTGTGATATACATATGAACGCAGGTGCCTGTCTGCTCATACCGGCTTGATCAGGCGCGGTATGGACGGAATAACACGCAAGCTCCGAGTGTTTGCTCAATTATGACACATTCATAGTAATATTGTTAAATTTTCATGAACGAGTTGAATAAAAGAATGGAAGGTGTTACAATATACGGGATTGTACCGTTAAATATGTTAAGAAAAGTAATAGATAAGAAGCAGGAGAGACTCTATGAATATTATTGAAAAAGTATTTGGTACGCATAGTGAGAGGGAGCTGAAGCTCGTTTATCCGATTGTGGACAAAATAGAAAGCCTTAGACCGGAGATGATCGAACTGACTGATGAGCAGCTCCGCGACAAGACGAGAATTTTTAAAGAGCGTTTAGCCGCAGGAGAGACTCTGGATGATATTCTTCCGGAGGCTTTTGCTGTTGTCAGAGAGGCTGCACGAAGGGTGCTCAGTATGGAGCATTACCGGGTACAGCTCATCGGCGGCGTCGTTCTTCATCAGGGGCGCATTGCCGAGATGAGAACAGGTGAAGGTAAGACGCTTGTTTCCACAGCACCGGCATATCTGAATGCGCTTTCCGGCAGGGGCGTTCATATCGTAACTGTCAATGACTATCTGGCAAAACGAGATGCAGAGTGGATGGGCAAGGTCCATGAGTTCCTTGGCCTTACGGTTGGCGTTGTGCTGAATTCCATGAATAATGATGAGAGACGTGCTGCTTACGCATGTGATATCACATATGTAACCAATAATGAATTAGGTTTCGACTATCTGAGAGACAACATGGCTATATATAAAGAACAGAGAGTTCTCAGAGAGCTGGATTATGCGATCATTGATGAGGTCGATTCCGTGTTGATCGATGAAGCGAGGACACCGCTTATCATCTCCGGTCAGAGCGGAAAATCCACAAAGCTTTATGAGGTCTGTGATGTTTTGGCCCATCAGCTGATTAAAGGTAAGGAATCAGCTGAATTTTCCAAGATCAATGCAATTATGGGCGAGGAGATTGAGGAAGAGGGCGACTTCGTTGTCAATGAAAAGGATAAGATTGTCAACCTTACAGCCGACGGTGTAAAGAAGGTAGAGAAGTTTTTTAATATAGAAAACCTGGCTGATCCGGAAAATCTGGAAATCCAGCATAACGTGATTCTGGCACTACGCGCCAATTATCTGATGTTCCGTGATAAGGATTACGTGGTGAAAGACGATGAAGTATTGATTGTAGATGAATTTACGGGCCGTATTATGCCTGGACGCCGCTATTCTGACGGCCTTCATCAGGCGATTGAGGCGAAGGAGCACGTACACGTAAGACGTGAGAGCAAGACACTTGCGACGATTACATTCCAGAACTTCTTTAATAAGTTCAATAAAAAAGCTGGTATGACCGGTACGGCTCTTACGGAGGAAAAAGAGTTCCGTAACACCTACGGCATGGATGCGATTGCAATTCCTACGAATAAACCAGTTGCCCGTATCGATCATGAAGACGCCGTTTATAAGACGAAAAAGGAAAAATTCAATGCAGTAGTCGACGAGATTGTGGAAACCCATAAGAAAGGGCAGCCAGTGCTCGTCGGTACGATTACGATTGAAACTTCTGAGATGTTGAGCCGCATGCTCCAGAAGAGAGGAATTCCGCATAAAGTCCTGAATGCGAAATACCATGAGCTGGAAGCGGAAATTGTAGCTGATGCAGGTATTCACGGTGCGGTTACAATCGCTACTAATATGGCTGGCCGTGGTACGGATATTAAACTTGACGACGAGGCAAAGGACTTAGGCGGACTGAAGATTATTGGTACGGAGCGCCACGAATCAAGACGTATTGACAATCAGCTGCGAGGCCGTTCCGGACGTCAGGGAGATCCTGGTGAATCCAGATTTTACATCTGTCTGGAAGACGACCTGATGAGGCTGTTCGGTTCCGAGCGTCTGATGAGTATGTTTAATGCCCTTGGAGTGCCGGAAGGCGAGCAGATCGAGCATAAGATGCTGTCGAATGCGATCGAAAAAGCCCAGATGAAGATTGAGAACAATAACTACGGAATCCGTGAACAGCTTCTCAAATATGATGAGGTCAACAACGAGCAGCGTGAAATCATCTATGAGGAGAGGAAGAAGGTACTGGACGGAGACAATATGCGTGAAGTCGTTCTGAAGATGGTTACGGATATTGTGGAGAATGCAGTAGATATGTCTATCTCTGAAGAGCAGACGCCGGAAAACTGGGATATTGGAGAGCTGAACAGCCTGCTGCTTCCGATTATTCCGTTAGAGCCTGTTACTCTGACGGATGAAATAAAGAACATGAAGAAGGATGAGCTGAAGCATCTGCTGAAAGAAAAGGCAATTAAGCTTTACGAAGCAAAAGAGTCAGAATTCCCGGATGCAGAGCAGATCCGTGAGATTGAGCGTGTAGTCCTTCTGAAAGTAATCGATAATAAGTGGATGTCTCACATTGACGATATGGATCAGCTGCGCCAGGGCATCGGCCTTCAGGCTTACGGACAGCGAGATCCGCTTGTAGAGTATAAGATGAACGGCTATGAGATGTTTGAGGGAATGACGGCTGCAATCGAAGAAGATACGGTCAGAATTCTTTTCCATATCCGTGTAGAGCAAAAGGTTGAGCGAGAGCCCGCCGCAAAAGTGACAGGGACGAATAAAGACGATTCTTCCGTACAGGCTCCAAAACGCCGTGAGGTGAAGAAGGTTTATCCGAATGATCCGTGCCCATGCGGAAGCGGTAAGAAATATAAACAGTGCTGCGGCCGAAATCCGGTATAATCGGTTTAGCTGCCAAAGCGCCGGGAGTATTTATAAATAATTATAAAAATGAAAGAGGGTGACACAGTGGTTGAATTAGACCAGTTCAAGTATACGTTATCTACGTTCAAAAAACCATTAGTGGAAGTGAGGGATTCACTTTGACCTGGATAACAAGGTAAAGCGAATCGACGAGTTAGACAAATCCATGGAAGAACCGGATTTTTGGAATGATCCGGAACGTTCTACCAAGGTTGTAAAAGAAGCAAAAAATCTGAAGGATACGGTAGAAGGCTATAAAAAGCTGGAAGAAGCCTATGAAGAGATTGAATTCATGATTGAAATGGGCAACGAGGAAAATGATCCATCCGTAATTCCGGAGATTGAAGAAATGATGAAAGAATTCGGAGAGAAGCTCGATTCCATGAGGATATCTACGTTGCTTTCCGGAGAATATGACAATTGTAATGCAATTTTGCGCCTGAACGCCGGAGCCGGCGGAACAGAGTCCTGCGACTGGTGCAGCATGCTTTACCGGATGTACTGCAGGTGGGCAGACAGTAAGGGATTTTCGACAGAAGTTCTGGATTATCTGGATGGAGACGAGGCCGGAATCAAGTCTGTGACTGTTCAGATCAACGGGGATAATGCATTTGGCTATCTGAAATCAGAGAGGGGAGTTCACCGTCTGGTAAGAATTTCCCCGTTTAATGCTGCCGGTAAGAGGCAGACATCTTTTGTGTCCTGCGATGTTATGCCGGATATTGAGGAAGATCTGGATGTGGATATCAATCCGGATGATCTTAGAATTGATACGTACCGTTCCAGCGGGGCCGGCGGGCAGCATATCAACAAGACGTCTTCCGCTATCCGTATTACCCATATTCCGACGGGAGTTGTGGTTCAGTGTCAGAATGAGCGCTCCCAGTTCCAGAATAAGGATAAAGCCATGCAGATGCTGAAAGCAAAGCTGTTTCTGCTGAAACAGCAGGAGAATGCAGAAAAGATTTCCGATATCCGCGGCGATATAAAAGAAATCGGATGGGGAAACCAGATCCGTTCCTACGTGCTCCAGCCATATACGATGGTTAAAGATCACAGGACAGGCGCGGAGAGCGGCAATGCTGCTGCGGTACTCGACGGCAATCTGGACCCGTTTATCAGCGCTTTTCTGAGATGGCAGAGCCTGGGCGGAGAAGCTCAGGGACAGGAAGATTAACAGTTCACGAATTTGTTTTTATTAAAGAGGTTAAAAAAGGGTGTTGCTTTTGCAACGCCCTTTTTTGCTTTCCAGGAAAGATCTTGTTATTGTAAAGTGATAAAGCGTATGATTTCCTAGAAAACAAAAACGCTCCGCTATGGATGTGCACTCGCGCGAAAGGAATTATGTCGCTAATGCGATTGCATGCCCCGCTTTATCGGGTACTGCGCTCAGCGCGAGAGTTTCGCAAGCGGAACTCTTTGGTCTATGGTGAAAAAAATTCGGATGCTGCCGGATATACAGGCGGGCTGCCATGAAAGAAACTCATATTTTTTCATGATTATTGCATAAAATACAAAAGCGGTTCAGCAGCATTTGAGGATATTCAAAATGCGTATTTTGAAAACTTTTGCAAAAAAATTTTAAAAACTGATTGCATTCCTGTTTCAATCATGGTAATATCTTTTCTACAAACACAGATGTATTTGTACAACGAACAGGAAGGGATGGCATGGAAGACAAGAATAAGTATTTCGTAGTAAAACAGAAAGCAGTTCCGGAGGTATTGCGGAAAGTTGTGGAGGCAAAGCGCCTTTTGGAGACAGAACGTGTGATTACGGTACAGGAAGCGACGGACAGGGTCGGCATTAGCCGAAGTTCTTTCTACAAGTATAAAGATGACATTTTTCCGTTTTATGACAATGCCAAGGGCAAGACGATTACCCTGGTCATTCAGATGGACGATATTCAGGGATTCCTGTCGGAAATTCTTCATGTAGTTGCCATGTATAAAGCAAATATTCTGACAATCCACCAGAGTATCCCGGTTAATGGCGTAGCTACGCTGACATTGAGCGTGGAAGTCCGTTCGGACACCGGAAACATATCAAAGATGGTGGAAGATATTGAAGAAAAAAAGAATGTACACTATGTAAAAATTTTAGCCAGGGAGTAAATGACGATGATGTATGCAGCAGTAATGGGATACGGAACAATTGGTTCCGGAGTGGTAGAGATACTGGAACAGAACAGAGATGTGGTTGCAGAGCAGGCAGGACAGGAAATCGAAGTAAAATACGTCCTGGATTTGAGAGAATTCCCGGGAACCTCCGTGGAAAAGAAAATTGTGCATGATTTCTCTGTGATTCAAAATGACGAAAGCGTAAAAATAGTTGTAGAGACCATGGGCGGTCTGAATCCGGCATATCCATGGGTGAAGGCGTGTCTGGAAGCAGGAAAGCACGTGGTTACTTCCAATAAGGCCCTCGTTGCGGCGCACGGCACTGAGCTTCTGGAGATTGCGAGAGAAAAACAGGTGAATTTCCTGTTTGAAGCAAGCGTAGGAGGAGGAATCCCGATTATCCGGCCCCTTTACCGCTGCCTGATGGGAGAGAAAATTGAAGAAGTAACGGGCATTTTAAACGGTACTACGAATTATATCCTGACAAAGATGGATCAGGAAGGGGCATCTTTTGAAGAAGTACTGAAAGAGGCTCAGGCGCTGGGATATGCGGAGAGAAATCCGGAAGCGGATGTGGAAGGCCACGATACCTGCCGCAAGATCGCAATCCTGACAGCGATGGTAACGGGAAAAGAAGTAAATTATGAGGATATCCATACGGAAGGCATCACGAAGATAACGGAAGAGGACTTTCAGTATGCGGACAAGCTGGGAGCTTCTATCAAGCTGTTCGGTTCCAGCCAGATCAAAGACGGTAACGTCCATGCATGGGTAGCTCCTGTTATGATTGGCCCGGAACATCCGCTCTTTGCTGTAAATGATGTTTATAACGGAATCATGGTTAAGGGAAACATGCTGGGAACTACCATGTTTTATGGAAGGGGAGCGGGCAAACTTCCGACTGCCAGCGCCGTTGTGGCAGATATGATTGAAGCGGTTCAGAATATGGAGACAAACGTACCCATGGGCTGGACAGCGGAAAAACAGGTGATAGCTCCGATGAATACATCCTCCTGCCGCTATTTTGTAAGGATATCCGGAAGGCCGGAGACAATGGGAAAAGAAGCGGAAAAAGCCTTTGTGAATATCCAGACTATTGATATTGCAGATGAGAACGAATTTGCAGTCCTAACGGGAGAGATGACAGAGGAATCATTCGACAGGGCCAAGGCTGCACTTCCCGTAATCAAGGTTATCAGGGCAGAGATTTAAGATATATGATCGAACAGATGACAGATTGGATTGCAGGAATTGTCAGGCAGGGATTTCCCTGCCTGTTTCATCTGGTTACCGGATTCTATTGCCCCGGCTGCGGAGGAACGAGGTCGGTGCGGTTTCTGATTCATGGAAACTGGCGGGAGAGCTTCATTTATCATCCTATTGTGCCGTATATGGCGCTTGTAGCGGCGGCGGAACTGATTACGTGGCTTCTGTCAAAAGTATTTAAGAAGAAAAAGCTGTTTATCGGCCGGCTGCCATTGTTTGTCTATGTTGGTCTTGGCATTGTTCTCATTAACTGGGCTTACAAAAATTATATGCTTATAGCAAAGGGAATCGATCTTCTTTCCTGAAAGGAGTTTTGGGCGCCAAATCAGTTTATATTTACACATAAAAAACACCCGTCTTGTGATTCGGCTTCTGCCTTAAAACAAGATAGGTGTTTTGCTTTTTTAAAACAGGATTGATGAACGTTACTTTTCTATTATTTTGGCGCCATCTGTCCCCAGTATCCCATGACCTGTTCGTACATGTCATTGTAAATCGGCCCCATAACCGGATCGTTTAATACGACACGATACACATAAATGATCGAAAAGAAAATAATCAGGCTCAGGATAACGGCCATAATACCCGTAACCATTCCGACGGATGTCTGTACGTTGCGGATTCCCTGCTGTCTGGATAGAAAGGAAAATGCGATGGCGGCGATCCCGAGGGGAAGCTGTATTAAAGGGGAGACACAGAAGAGGGCGCCGGTTATGCCGAAAATCAGCGAAAACGCGGCCATCCAGCTGGCTGGATTTTTCTGCGGTACAGGCGTTCCGTGCCTCTCTCCCTGGTCGTTAAAATTATTTGTTGGTTCCATTAAAAATTTCCTCCGTTTGTGATAGTATCACATGGTAAACACTTTCCCCATATTAACATGAAAAAGAAATATTGTCTAGACGTAGCCGGAGTTTCGCTATATAATAAACAGGATTAAGCGTAGCAGTTCAAACGTCTGAACTGTTACGCTTAGGCCGGTCCGGACGGCCGGTTTAAATACGCCCGCGGAGGTTTGAAAATGGACATAACAGAAGTACTGCAAAAAGAATTACAGATTGGCCGCCATCAGGTAGAGGCGGCGGTAAAGCTGATTGATGAGGGTAATACCATTCCTTTTATTGCCCGATATAGAAAGGAAGCAACAGGCTCTTTGAACGACGAGGTTCTTCGTAACTTGGATGAACGCTTGAAATATCTGCGCAGCCTGGAAGAGAAAAAAGAACAGGTACTCTCTTCTATTCGTGATCAGGAAAAGCTGACTCCGGAACTGGAAGAAAAGATTAAACATGCCATGACCATGGTGGCTGTGGATGACTTATACCGTCCTTATCGTCCGAAACGCAGAACGAGAGCGATGATTGCAAAGGAAAAGGGATTGGAGCCGTTTGCAGATTATATCAGCCTTCAGATGGCAAAAGTTTCTTTAGAAGAGACGGCGGCAGAATACGTTTCCGCAGAAAAAGGTGTTGAAGATACAGCGGCGGCCCTAGAAGGTGCAAAAGATATTCTGGCTGAGAGAATTTCTGATAATGCGGAATACCGCACTTATATAAGGAAGACAACGTACGATCAGGGCATGATTCAGTCTTCGGCGAAAGAAGAGGGGAAAGAATCTGTATACGAACTGTATTACAACCATGAAGAGCCGGTGAAAAAGTGTGCCGGCCACAGAATTCTGGCATTGAACAGAGGAGAAAATGAAAAGTTCCTGACAGTAAAAATTATGGCGCCGGAAGAACAGATACTCCGCTTTCTGGAAAAGCAGGTAATTATCAGGGACAATCCATATACGGCGCCTGTGCTGAAAGAAGTCATTGAAGACAGCTATAAAAGACTGATCGCGCCTGCCATTGAAAGAGAAATCAGGAATGCGATGACCGAAATGGCAGAGGATGGGGCGATCAGGGTATTTGGAAAAAACCTGGACCAGCTGCTTATGCAGCCTCCGATTACAGGGAGAGTCGTGCTGGGATGGGATCCTGCGTTCCGTACGGGCTGTAAGCTGGCGGTTGTGGATGATACGGGAAAAGTGATGGATACCGTGGTCATTTATCCGACTGCGCCTCAGAACAAGGTGGAGGAATCCAAGAAAATTTTGAAAGACATGATTAGGAAATATCATATTTCCCTCATTTCAGTAGGCAATGGAACGGCTTCTAGAGAATCGGAACAGATTATTGTAGATTTGCTGAAGGAAATAAAGGAACCGGTGCAGTACGTGATCGTTAATGAAGCAGGAGCTTCCGTGTATTCGGCCAGTAAACTGGCTACGGAAGAATTTCCAGAATTCGACGTAGGACAAAGAAGTGCTGTTTCTATCGCCAGAAGGCTCCAGGATCCGCTTGCAGAACTGGTAAAAATCGATCCAAAATCCATTGGCGTAGGCCAGTATCAGCATGATATGAATCAAAAGCATTTAAGCGAGACGCTGCAGGGCGTGGTAGAAGACTGCGTGAACAAAGTAGGTGTCGATTTGAATACTGCTTCTGCGTCCCTGCTGGAATATATTTCAGGAATCAATAAGACAATCGCTAAGAACATCGTATCTTACAGGGAAGATAACGGTGCTTTTACAGACAGAAAGCAGCTGCTGAAGGTTGCAAAACTGGGACCGAAGGCATTTGAACAGTGCGCGGGCTTTATGAGAATCCAGGGTGGTAAAAATCCCCTTGACGGGACGTCGGTACATCCGGAAAGCTATAAGGCGGCAACGGCTCTTCTGGAACGGTTGGGGTACAAGCCATCGGATATCACTTCCGGAGGCTTAAGGGAACTTGGAAAAAAAGTGCATGATTACAAAAAGCTGGCGGCGGAACTGGAGATCGGCGATATTACGCTGAAAGATATCGTTAAAGAGCTGGAAAAGCCGGCCCGTGACCCAAGAGATGAGATGCCCAAACCGATCCTGCGCACGGACGTCCTGGATATGAAGGATCTGAAGCCGGGAATGGTATTAAAGGGAACGGTGCGCAACGTAATTGATTTCGGCGCATTTGTGGATATCGGAGTTCATCAGGACGGTCTGGTACATATCTCCCAGATGACGAAGCGCTATATCAAGCATCCGCTGGAGGCGGTGAGCGTTGGAGATATTGTGGAAGTAAAAGTGCTTTCCGTGGACCTTGCGAAAAAAAGGATTTCTTTAAGCATGCTGCTGTAAGAAGGCCGTAGAGAATCGAAAGGTGGAGGAAAAATGAGATTTCATGTAAAATTAGAAGCTATGGATCTGTGGAGATACTCCGTATATAACATGATCCACAGCAAACAGGGGTTATTTAACATATTTATTGCAGTTGTTATGGTTGCGCTTTTATTTCTGCGCTGGGGATGGCTGTCAACAAATCTGAATTATATAGTGCTGTTTATCATGTGGATTTTGATTTTTGCCGTATGGCAGCCGGTCATTGCGTATATAAAGGCTAAAAAACAGATTAAAAGTGCCGAGGGGCAGGCGGCTCTTGATTTCGAATTCGGAACGCAGGAAGTAAAAGTGAGCCAGGGAGGTCAGGAGATCAAGTTTCCTTGGAAAAAGATTGTTAAGATTGTCGTAACACGTACCATGGTCATTATATATATGGATAAGATACGTGCATATCTTCTTCCGGCCCGTGTGATCGGAGGAGATATGGGAGAATTCTCCAGGCTGGTTCATAAACATCTGGAGGAAAAACAGCTGAAAGGAATCTGATAATATGGTAATTGAGACTTATGGAGCAGAGGAGACATTTGCCCTGGGTGAAAAGATGGGAAAAGAAGCAAAGCCCGGCGAAGTGTACTGCCTGAACGGTGACCTCGGTACGGGAAAGACGGTATTTACCCAGGGATTTGCCAGCGGTCTGGGAATTAAAGGGCCTGTTAACAGCCCTACATTTACGATCCTTCAGCAGTATGAGGATGGCCGGCTCCCTCTTTACCATTTTGATGTGTACAGGATCGGTGACGTGGAGGAAATGGAAGAAATCGGATATGAAGACTGCTTTTACGGGGAGGGAGTAAGCCTGATCGAGTGGTCCGGGCTAATTGAAGAAATCCTTCCTGACCGTGTGATCGATATTGTGATCGAAAAAGATGTGGAAAAGGGCTTCGATTACCGGAAAATCACAGTGGAGGGAAAAGCATGAGAATTTTAGGAATAGAAAGTTCATCACTGGTGGCCTCTGTCGCCCTTGTGACAGACGATGTACTGACCGCCGAATATACGATCAATTTTAAAAAAACTCATTCCCAGACCCTTCTCCCTATGCTGGATGAAGTAGCTAAGATGATAGAGTTGGATTTGAATTCGGTCGATGCGATTGCCGTTTCCGGCGGCCCCGGTTCTTTTACAGGGCTCAGGATTGGTTCGGCTACGGCCAAGGGGCTTGGCCTGGCGCTGAAAAAGCCTCTGATTCATGTGCCTACGGTGGACGCCATGGCTTACAATATGTGGGGATACAATGGGCTTGTATGCCCGATTATGGACGCCAGAAGAAATCAGGTATATACGGGAATATACCGAATGAGCGCCGGAATGGAAATCATAAAGGAACAGTGTCCGATGGATATGAGAAAGCTGGCAGAGGAATTGAATGTGCTGGGAGAAAAGGTTGTATTTTTAGGGGATGGAATGCCTGTCTGCCGCCCGATTATTGAGGAGGTCATGGCTGTGCCATATGAATTCGCACCGCCTCATATGAATCGTCAGAGAGCCGGCGCCGTTGCCGCTCTTGGCGCAGTCTATTACAGGGAAGGGAAGACGGAGCCAGCAGCAGAGCATGCGCCGGATTATCTGAGAAAATCCCAGGCAGAGAGAGAAAGGAATGGAGAATCTCTATAGAGACAGGAGGACGGACATATGGATGAGAAAAAACGGTACAACAGCGCAATCCGCAGAATGGAAATGTCCGATATCAGAGATGTAGCAGAGCTGGAAAGGCTCTGCTTTTCTTCTCCGTGGTCGGAAAAACTTTTGGCAGAGCTGCCCAAAAGCCGCCTGGATACCTGTTTCCTTCTGGATCAGGGAGAGGGGAAAGGGACTGCGGCATATGGAATTCTCCGCATTCTTGCAGGAGAAGGGGAAATACAGAGAATCGGGGTCCTGCCTTCTGAAAGAAAAAAGGGGCTGGGAAGTAAAGTGATGGAAGCCATGACAGAGTATGCCAGGGAAATGGGAGCGGAATGTATCCTTCTGGAGGTGCGTGAAAGCAATACAGCAGCCAGAAAGCTTTATAAATCATGGGGATTTGAAGAGGAAGGACGAAGGAAGAATTACTATGACAATCCCAGTGAGGATGCCGTACTGATGGGACTGCGTTGTATTTGAAACATTTACCACTTAAAAACACCGTTTTTCGGATTATAATGTAGGGGTACCCGGGCAGCTGCACCTTTTGTGAAGCCAAAAAAGGAGAGGCAAGGCGGCCGGAAAGAGAAAGGTGAGGATAAAATGAGAAGGTACAGAAACGGAGGAGTGCTGGAGTCCGTAATCTGCAACAACTGTGGGAAAAAGATCGTAGTTGAGAGTGGAATTGTACGGGAAGGCGTAATTTCAATTAATTATGCATGGGATTTCTTTTCGGAGAAAGACGGGGAAATCCATCACTTTGATTTATGTGAATGTTGCTATGATGAAATTACAAGTCAGTTCAGAATTCCTGTAGAAGAGGAAGAGCAGACAGAGCTGCTCTGAAAAAATGAGAAATCGCTGCTCATGATGCAGTGATTTCTTTTTTTGTTCTATTTCTTTTATTATAGTTGATTCCGGCGAGACATTTGTGCTATGATTCCAAATAGGCGTTTCACGAAGAAATAAGAGCGGAGTGGGACGGAATTCGAATGAAATGAGGATGCTTATGTTAGATATTTGTCTGCTGGGAACAGGCGGAATGATGCCGCTGCCTTACCGATGGCTGACTTCCATGATGGCACGATGCGATGGAAGCAACCTTCTGATTGATTGTGGAGAGGGGACGCAGGTCGCTCTGAAAGAAAAGGGATGGAGTCCAAAACCAATTGATATCATCTGCTTTACTCATTATCACGCAGACCATATCAGTGGCCTTCCCGGACTTCTGCTGACGATGGGAAATGCGGAACGGACGGAACCGTTGATTATGATTGGCCCTAGGGGTCTGGAGCGGGTAGTGGGAGCACTTAGAACCATTGCGCCCGAGCTCCTTTTCCAATAAAATTTATTGAGCTTACGGAGCCCAGGGAGCAGGTTTCAATCGGTCCATATGTGATCGATGCATATAAGGTGAATCACAATGTGGTATGTTATGGTTACGCCGTTTCAATTTTAAGAACAGGCCGTTTTGACGTAGAACGGGCACGTGCACAGGAGGTTCCCCAGAAGCTCTGGAGCAGACTTCAAAAGGGAGAAACGATCAGCGATAACGGCACGGTCTTTACTCCTGACATGGTTCTTGGACCGCCGAGGAGAGGCCTGAAGGTTGTTTATTGTACGGATACCAGGCCGGTACCTGTCATAGCCGAGTACGCAAAAGAGGCAGACCTCTTTATCTGCGAAGGGATGTACGGGGAAGACGGAAAAGAAGCGAAGGCCAGAGAATACAAACATATGACGATGTATGAGGCGGCGCGTCTGGCTAAAACGGCCGGACCAAAGGAGATGTGGCTGACACATTACAGCCCGTCGCTTACGAGGCCGGAAGAATTTATCGATAGCGTGCGTAAGATTTTTCCAAAAACGAAAGCAGCCCGTGACGGATTTACCATGGAGCTGGAATTTGATAAAGATGATAAATAAGGAGGACCTCATGGAAAAAGATGTGCTTATACTGGCTATAGAGAGTTCGTGCGACGAGACGGCTGCGTCTGTCGTTAAGAACGGCCGCCAGATTCTTTCCAATGTGATTTCTTCTCAAATCGCACTGCACACGCTGTACGGCGGCGTAGTTCCTGAAATCGCATCCAGAAAACATATAGAAAAAATCAATCAGGTGATTGAAGAAGCACTGTCAGAAGCAGGAGTAACATTGGAAGAGATCGATGCAGTCGGCGTCACTTATGGACCAGGACTTGTTGGAGCGCTTCTGGTCGGGGTAGCAGAGGCGAAGGCAATTGCATATGCCGCAAAGAAGCCGTTAATCGGCGTTCACCATATTGAAGGCCACGTATCGGCTAATTTTATTGAACATCCCGATCTGGAGCCGCCTTTCGTCTGCCTGATCGTATCCGGCGGACATACACACCTCGTAGTAGTAAAGGATTATGGGGAATTTGAGATTATCGGCAGAACGAGGGATGATGCAGCAGGGGAAGCGTTTGACAAAGTTGCCAGGGCAGTAGGACTCGGTTATCCGGGAGGGCCTAAAGTGGACAAGGCGGCAAAAGAGGGCAATAAACATGCGGTAGAGTTTCCGAGGGCAAAGGTGGCGGATGCACCTTATGATTTCAGCTTCAGCGGCTTGAAGTCGGCGGTGCTGAACTACATTAACCATGCGAAGATGATGGGGGAAGAGATATGCGTTCCGGACCTGGTGGCGTCTTTTCAAAATGCGGTGGTGGATTCTCTGGTCACAAGAGCAGTGGCTGCAGCGAAGGAATTCGGATATGATAAGCTGGCGATTGCTGGAGGAGTGGCCTCTAATTCTGCACTGAGAGAAGCCATGAAAGAGGCATGTGATAGGGAACATCTGAAATTCTATTACCCATCACCAATTTTTTGCACGGATAACGCGGCTATGATCGGAGTAGCGGCTTATTACGAATACAAGAAGGGAAACCGTTCCGGATGGAATCTGAATGCGGTGCCGAACTTAAAGCTTGGGGAGCGGTAAGGATGGAGAACAGGAGAAAACGCACGGCGGCTATCGTACTGGCAGCAGGACAGGGAAAACGGATGCAGAGCAGTATTCAGAAGCAGTATATGCTTCTGCAGGGGAATCCCCTCATATATTATGCTCTGAAGGAGTTTGAATCAAGCGGGGTCGATGATATTATTCTGGTAGCCGGTAAAGGCGAGATGGAGTACTGCCGCGAAGAGATTACAGACAGATATGGATTCTGCAAAATAAGAAGGGTCGTGGAAGGCGGCAGGGAGAGATATCATTCCGTCTATGAAGGGCTGAAGGCCGTCGGTGAGCTGAATGAGGAAATTGGACAGTGCGGGACGGTTTTGATCCATGACGGGGCCAGACCATTTATTACACCGGAAATAATCCGCTCATGCATAGAGGGAGCATGTGAGTTTAAGGCCTGCGTAGTAGGGATGCCTGTTAAGGATACGATCAAGGTAGCGGATGAAGAAGGATTTGCAAAGGAAACCCCGAAGCGGAGCAGCTTGTGCAGATTCAGACGCCGCAGGCATTTGATTACGAACTGATTCGTGCTGCTTATGACAGGCTGTTCTCGAAAGAGGAGTATCAGAATGGGGTGACCGATGATGCTATGGTTGTGGAAAGTATGACCGATTGCAGGGTAAAGATGATTCCGGGAGATTACCGCAACATCAAGATCACAACGCCGGAAGATATGGTTTTGGCAGAAGCATTTTTTACTGAAAGACAGAAAACTTGTTAAATGAGAGAGAAGCCGCGGGGCGGGAGGATTTTGGATGAGAAAAAACTTCAGTACTACGGAAATCAGAAAACAGGCAGGTCTGTTACTGCTGGCTGTAATGACAGTATTGATGGTTTCATGCATGAGAACGGAAAACACGAAAGCTGCTACGTCAGGAGGAGCGGGGGCGTCAGGAGGACCGGCAGGGGAAAACGGTTTTATTTCGGACGCAAAAGTAACAGAAAAAGGGTATATTTTACGGCCTGAAGGAAATAATTTGAAAGAACGGTTTCTGACGCCTTCCGGTTTTGTAAGAACAAATCAGACAGAAGGCAGTTTCGAAGAATTTATAAGAAATTATCCTCTTTTGCCGGATGGGAGCCCTGTGCTCCTTTATAATGGGGAAGAGAAGGGAATTCAGACTGATCATGCCGCCGTTTTTAATATGCACTTGCCAAACCGCGATCTTCAGCAGTGCGCCGACTCAATTATGAGAATCTATGCGGAATACTATTGGAAGAATGGCCATCATGAGAAAATTAATTTTCGCTTTGTAAGCGGTTTTCAATGTCCATACAGCAAATGGAAGGAAGGATACCGGGTAAGTATTAGCGGAAATAACGTACAATGGGTAAAAAAAGCAGCGCCGGATTCCTCATGGGAAAGCTTCGAACAGTATTTAAATACGGTATTTGCATATGCCAGTACGCTTTCAATGAAAGAAGAATCCATTCCGTTAGAAATCGATGATATAAAAATCGGAGATGTTTTTCTTTATAGCGGAAGTCCTGGACACGTTGTAATGGTGGCCGATGTATGTGAAGACGAAAACGGAGAGAGGGCATTTCTTCTGGCGCAGGGATACATGCCGGCTCAGCAGTTTCATATACTGAATAATCCGAAGCATGAAGATGATCCGTGGTATTATACATCTGAGTTTGCTTGGCCGTTTGAGACACCTGAATTTACATTTCAGGAAGGAAGTCTCCGAAGAATGACATATTAAAGGAAAATACACGTTGAAATAAGCGGAAAAAAGGTGGAAAAAACGTAAAAATGAGCATTTTCCACCTTTTTGAAAAACCTATGTAAAAAAATGAAAATTAAGGTAAAAAAGTGCTTGACAAAATGATGGAATTTATATAGAATAATAAAGCACGTTCGGTGAACAACGCGTTTTGGAGAGGTATCGAAGTGGTCATAACGAGGCGGTCTTGAAAACCGTTTGTCCGCAAGGGCGCGTGGGTTCGAATCCCACCCTCTCCGCTGCAGATTATTCTGCTGGAGTAATTAAATAGAAGATTTTAATCAGCTACATGAGCAGAAGTACCCAAGCGGCTGAAGGGGCTCCCCTGGAAAGGGAGTAGGTCGTTAGTAGCGGCGCGAGGGTTCAAATCCCTCCTTCTGCGTTAGCAGTTAAGAAGAAACTGCTTCAACAAAAAACTTCAAAAAAGTTTCAAAAAGTTGTTGACAAGGCCGAGCAGTTATGATAAGATATAACGCGTCGCTGAAAAAAACAGCCGACAGAAACAGACAAAAGAACCTTGAAAATTGAAGATTAAACAGTATGTAAAACCCTGAAAAATTCTTAT
>NZ_QSDR01000079.1 GCF_003464085.1 Clostridium sp. AM58-1XD | reverse complement strand
ACAGAGGACGGAGTATACTGTATGGCTCTTTCTAAGGAAGAGAATGAAGCCCATGCACTGGTAAAGAAGTACATGGAAGAAGCAGGAATGACCGTACATATGGACGCAGCAGGCAACCTGGTAGGAAGAAAAGAAGGAACAGACCCGAATGCATCCGCAGTTATGACAGGTTCCCATATTGATACCGTATATGGCGGAGGAATGTTTGACGGCCGTCTTGGAGTAATCGCAGGAATCGAAGCAGTGCAGGCGATGACAGAAGATGGCATTGAGACGAAGCATCCGATCGAGGTAATCGGCTATCGTGACGAGGAAGGGACCCGTTTCGTAGGAAGCTATTCAGGAGCAGGCCATCTGACAGGCGGTTACGATCATGGAATCATGAGCCATGCAGATAAGGACGGAAAGACCGTAGTAGAATGTCTGAAGGAATGCGGAATCGACCCGGATCACGTAGACGACGCAAGACTGCCGGAAGGATATGCAAAGGCTCATCTGGAGCTTCATATCGAGCAGGGAGCAGTGCTGGAGAGCAAGAACCTTGCAGTAGGCGTGGTAACAGGAATCTGCTGCCAGATCCGCGGCGAGGTAGTGATCGACGGAGTTGCATCCCATGCAGGAACGACGCCGATGGATTTAAGAAAAGACGCGCTTGCAGCAGCAGCGGAATGCATGCTTGAGATCGAAGACGAAGCAAAGAAGTATCCGCAGGCAGTAGCAACGGTAGGGAAGATCGAAGCGTTCCCAGGCGGAGTAAACGTAGTACCTGGTCAGGTGAAATTCAGCATTGATATGAGAAACCAGAAGGCGGCATTGAGAGATGCGATGTTCGATAAATGCGTAGAGCGCATGAAAGCAGTGTGTGCAAAGCGCGGAGTGAGCATGGAAGTAAAGGTGCTGATGAAGGATGATGAAGGAAAGCCATGTGCAGACCATATCCAGGATATCGTAGTGGAATCCTGTGAGAAGGCAGGGCTGCCGGTATTCAAAATGCCGAGCGGAGCAGGCCATGATTCCTCAACATTTGCAGACTTCTGCCCGATGGGAATGATCTTTGTAAGATCCAAGAACGGACTGAGCCACAATAAGGACGAATACAGCTCGCCGGAAGACTGTGCGGCAGGAGCAGAGGTGCTTTACCACACCATGCTGAAACTGGC
>NZ_QSDR01000078.1 GCF_003464085.1 Clostridium sp. AM58-1XD | reverse complement strand
ATATTGGAAAGCAGATGAAAGAATATTTCAATATAAACAATATTAACATCTAATATAAACAATATTAACATCTAACATTATGAAAACAGCTCAACAGGGAAGCTATATTGTAGAATATAGAGACTTAATAAAATACGGACATAAAAAAGCTGACAATTCAACGATTATGTTACTACGTTTGCTGGATAAACTAGAAGCTAAAAAAATATATTTAGCTGGTTTTGACGGCTTTAGTGAAAACAAAAATAATTATGCAACAGATTTTCTTGAAAATAAACATTGTAATGTGAAAAAATCGAATTCAGAAGTTCTAAATATTTTTTCTGACTACTTAGAGAACAGAGAATATGATATTCCTGTAGAATTTATTACATCTTCTTTTTTCGAACAGGCATTGTCTAAGGAGTGAAATATACAGTGAAAGAAATAAAAGCAGTATTAATGGATGTCGATGGTACATTGACGGATGGAAAAATATATTTATCGGATCAAGGGGATGAATGGAAGGCATTTAATGTTAAAGATGGCCTGGGAATAAAGAAGTTAATAGAGGTAGGTATTATCCCAGTGATTATTACAGGAAGGCAGTCAAAAGTTGTAGTAAAAAGAGCAAAGGAACTGGGAATCAAATACGTTTACCAAAATGCTGGAAATAAAATCGCAGCTTTAGACTCTTTTATAAAAGCAGAGAATATTGAACAATTTCAAATTTTGTATGTAGGTGATGACGATAATGATTTAGAGATTATGGAAAAATGCGGTTTATGTGCTTGTCCAGCTAATGCCTCCAATTCTGTTAAGAATAAATGTGATTTTATTAGTAGGATGAATGGAGGGGATGGGGCTGTGCGGGAAATTATTGAGTGGGTGTTTAATAATTAACTTAGAGAACAAGATGTATATTAAAATTCAGATATTAATTTAAGCAATTGTAAATTGCTTCAGACTGTAGACAAAGCGGTGTCAGGACATTCGTCCTGGCACTGTTTTCTACATAATTCATATCATTTTTTGCACACAAACAAGCGTTACCGGGTTCTTATGCCTCACACAGCTTATATCTTTGCTGCATTCTGGCCAGCTTCTTCAGATTCATGCACGCAAAAGTCAACCCGGCCTCATTTCCATCCGTGCTTTCCCATACATCTGTGTATATCGAAAACCATGATTCTCCTTAGCTGTTCCAAAGAGTCTTTCGATGGTCTCTTTTCTCTGCGCATACAAT
>NZ_QSDR01000077.1 GCF_003464085.1 Clostridium sp. AM58-1XD | reverse complement strand
CCTCATTTCCATCCGTGCTTTCCCATACATCTGTGTATATCGAAAACCATGATTCTCCTTAGCTGTTCCAAAGAGTCTTTCGATGGTCTCTTTTCTCTGCGCATACAATTCTTTCATTCCTCGTGTATGGCGAAGATCTTCGCAGATTTCCATATACGGCTCCCAGATATGTCTGGTTACCAGTTTTACATGACCTTTGCTTTCTGTACATTGCCTCAGATAAGGACAACTCTCACATACAGCCCCGCAGCTCTTGTATTCCCGATATCCTTCTCGATTTGTGGTTCGGTATTCCAGCACCTGATTGTTTGGACATATGTAACAATCATAATACTCGTCATATACATACTCATACTTCTTGAAAAAGCCTTCTTTGGTCTGTGGGCGTCTGTACGGAAAGAGCGGCCTGATCCTATCGTCAATTAAGAGCTTCGCAATTGCCGGTGTTTTATATCCAGCATCTGCGACTAAAGTCTTGATTCCGATATGTTTGATTTTATCGTACAGGCCTTTAAAGGTCCGGCTGTCATGCAGATTTGCAGGACTCACAGTATATCCAAGGATCCAGCCATTCTTATCACAAGCTGTTTCAACTGCATATGCAAAAACATGTTTATGCTCGCCTTTCCGGAACCATCCGCTTTCCGGATCTGTGATACTGCATTTCTTTGTTGGAAGGTCCGGCGTTCCTCCGCCGGTTGGTGGCGGTGGAGTATCATCCTTGTCTTTTAACGGCTTTTTATTATGTTCCTGGCGGTCTTGATCAATCTCTTTTCGAAGCATCGCTTCATAAAATAAAGCTTCCTCTTTTGCAACTCGTTTCTGCATTTTTCGGCTGTTGGCGCGTGCCTTTACATGTGTAGCATCCACAAACACTTCGGAAGGATCTACTAATTTGAATTTATAGCACTGTTCGAGGATGTGAGAAAAAATCTGCTCAAATAGATCCGAATCTTTAAAACGTCTGGTATAGTTCTTTCCGAAAGTTGAAAAATGTGGGACTTTATCCATCATTTCCAGGCCGAGGAACCAACGGTATGCAACATTCATTTCGATTTCTTTCATGGTCTGACGCATACTTTTGATTCCATAAAGATACTGGATAAAAGGAATCTTGATCAGCATGACCGGATCCATACTCGGACGTCCGGTGTCAGAAGAATACTTATCCTCGACCAGATCATAAATGAAGTTCCAATTGATTGCTTTGTCAATGATACGCAACAAATGATCTTGTGGAACCAGATCATCCATACAGAACATCATGATCTGTTCTCTCTTTTTATCCGCTTCTTTCGTCAACATAAAAACACCGCCTTCCTGATATAATGATTATACCATGAATGCGGTGACAAATGTAGAAAAGCCCGAGCGATTGCTCGGGACTTTGTCTACAGTCTGA
>NZ_QSDR01000076.1 GCF_003464085.1 Clostridium sp. AM58-1XD | reverse complement strand
CTAATAAATTTATTGTTATTATTTATAATAAACAGGATATTCAGTTGTTTATTTATTTTGCAATTGCTATTAAATTAGGATTTTGTGGTTTGTTCCAGGCGCTTTTTTTATACAGCAGATTTATAAATTTAAAGAAACCATATGTATTTTTGCTTTCCATATGTTATGCGCTCTCTTTTTACAATTTACATCAGATGGATAATTTGATGTGGCTGGATGGAGTATATATGCTTCCACTAGTTATGTTGGGAGTTTGGAAAAGTATTGAGCAAAAGAAACATACTTTACTTATAGCATCGGTTTGTTGCGCGATTTTGTTTAATTGGTATACTGCATATATGATTTGCCTGTTTTCTGGTATTTACTTTATATATGAGGTGTTAATAAAAAAATTAAGTTGGGGACAGAGGATTTATAATCTCGGAATATTTGTTCGAAATATGTTATTAGGTGTTTTTATAAGTTTCGCCTTTTTTTTGCCAGTAATATATACTTTAAGGCAGGGGAAGGGAGGAATAGAACATGGTATATTCAGGATAAAATATAATGGGGATTTTACACATTTATTAAGAGGTTTTGTTGCCGGTAATGACATTGGAGACAATAATTTGAGTTTATTTTGCGGAACATTGGTGCTGGTATTTATTATGTACTATTTTGTTTTGCTAATATACGAGAAACGATGTAAAAGATTTATTATTTCTGCTGTTTTTTTAATAATTATGTTGATGTCTATTATATTTAAACCTCTAGAAAATATATGGAATGGATTTCGTATAGCGGAAAGCTATTTTTGTCGATTTTCTTTTTTACAAACATGGGTATTGATTTATTTTGCTGCAGAAGGGGTAAAAGCCTATAAAAAAACTAGATACAATATTCTCTCACTGTGCAGTTTGATTTTAGTGGGATGTTTTGCATATTTGAACTTTTGCGAAAGGTTTTCAAATCAGAGAGGATATTGGATCACTATAACTACAGTAATAACTACTTTATTAATATTTGGAATAGAAAAATATTTAATTAAAATAAAATATTTAAAAGTGGTTACTTTTAGTGTTTTAGGAGTGGTTATTTTATTGGAATTGACTATAGGAGGAGTGGCTATTGGGAAGGCATTTTATTGGGATGAGGCTGAAAGGTATAAGATCTATGCTAAAAATCAAGAATCTCAATTAGCCAGTATTAAAGATGATACTATATTTTATAGAATTGAACAAACATTTAATAGAGAGAAGAACCTCACAAAATGTACGGCTTATTTTAATGAAAATTTAGCCTATAATTATCGGGGATTTTCTCAATATACATCAACATTTAATGAAAATCTACGAAAATTAGGCGAGGCCTTTGGATACGGTATAAATGGTGTCATTACTATGTATGATGAACCAATTTTGCCATCAGATAGTCTATTGGGAATAAAGTATATATTAGCTAATCAAGAGTTTGGTGGTTTAGTAAAAAAATCAGATAATATAATAAATAATAAAAATATTTATGAGAATCCTTATGCGCTTCCGTTAGGATTTAAGGTTGCAGAAAGCTGTAGTAATT
>NZ_QSDR01000075.1 GCF_003464085.1 Clostridium sp. AM58-1XD | reverse complement strand
GGAATATAGTTGCTCATAAAATGTCCTTCTACTGCTGTCAGAAGGAGACATAACCGTATCACTAATATATGAAAGAGTAAATATCAACTGTGCGAAAGTAAATTCCACTGGGGAATATGGGAGCGGAATTTAAAATTTCATTTTAGGGTTTTTAAGAAAATGTTGTCAGATACGATTTTCATATCAGGAACTAATTCAGCTCCCTGCGTGTCAGGTTTAAAGGTTCTTGTACCGGCAGATAAGTTGTTATGCTTAATGTAAACGACGTGAATATCGTTGGTGGCTGCCCAATCAACGGCTTTGTTGATATTTTCGATAATTTCCTTATAATTCTTTGTAATGTCATTTTGAATGTCGATGACAACTAATGCTTTATTTTTCACAATTTTTTACTCCTTATATTTTTTGTGCTTAACTCATCTACAAGCTGGAATTGTTATTCAATTCTAAGGTTTACTGGATTTATTGTAAGATTTCCTGCCCCGTTCACCGTATACCATTTTCCCCTTTGTAACCTTATTTTTTCTGATACACCAGACGTAATATATCCTATCGTATAAGTTACTCCAGTCTCAACGTCTGTAAATACCACATCGGTATCACAATTACCAGAAACTTTGACGATTCCAAATATCGGTTGTATTTGTTCTTCTTTAAGTGAAGTTCCATTTATTTCTGTAAGGGTAAATGTATGTGTTCTTTGAATTCCAGTATATACGATAATTAAGCTTACAAATAAAATCAATGAGCAGATAATAATCCATTTCTTTTTCATACCTACTTTTCACCTCACAACTTCCTATTTATCAATTTAGGCTTATTAAAACGAGTATTAATTCCATTTTTTGAGTCTTCTCAATTTCTCAAATTGCTCTTTAAATATTGTGAAGCGGTTATCCTTAATTGGGTTATATTTGAAAGCTTTGACCTTAATTTACAGAACTATTGCCAATGTACCGATGCCGATTAGAACACATCCAATCAAAGATTTCATCGTAAATTCCTCGTGCAGGAATATAAATGCCAGAACTAACGTAATCACTACGCTTAATTTGTCGATAGGTACAACTTTTGAGGCTTCACCAATTTGCAGCGCCCGGTAATAACACAGCCATGAAGCGCCTGTCGCCAAGCCGGAGAGAATCAAAAACAACCAGCTCTTTTTACTTATTTCGGAAATACCGCTCTGAGTATTCGTGAAAAAAACCATTCCCCACGCCAATACCACTACAACAATCGTTCGGATGGCTGTTGCAAGATTTGAGTTGACTCCGTCGATGCCGATTTTCGCCAGTATAGATGTGAGTGCTGCAAATATGGCGGACAGCAATGCAAATATAAACCACATAATACCTTACCTTCTTAAATTATTTAAATTCTGATTTATCGGTAAATTCAATTTCCCTACAAACTGGAAGTTGATTATCATGACTAACAAGAAGTTTTATTCCAAAAATTTTCGGCATAATCCTTAAATTTATATCCATTATTGTTTCTAAAAACAATTATATCTAAGCCTAACCTCACTAATTCAGACAAAATAAACCTAAGCATCTGAACAGATAAGCCTAACCTCACTAATTCAGACAAAATAAACCTAAGCATCTGAACAGATAA
>NZ_QSDR01000074.1 GCF_003464085.1 Clostridium sp. AM58-1XD | reverse complement strand
CATGCCAAATATTATCATCAGCATAATACCCTAAGCTAATTAATTGCAAAAATCTTTTTTTCGCAACTCTAATAGGAACTCATTATATGCACTTATTTTTGTTCCTGCATAATACTGCAACATAATTAATTGCAAAAATCTTTTTTTCGCAACTCTAATAGGAACTCATTATATGCACTTATTTTTGTTCCTGCATAATACTGCAACATAGTACTTAAATAATTTGGACTTATTATGTCCTTTTTAGTAAAACTCCAATTTTCCCCTCTGCTTATAATTTCGGGATCATTACTCCATATAAAGTAGGGAACGCTATAATATTTTTGAGCAATGGTAAGGTCTGTATCATCATTTTCCCTTCCTTCACTTATTAACTGTTGTTCAAATTCTTTATTTAAGGTTGGCTGATGATCTCCAAACATGCAAATAATTACTGGATCATCCACATTTTTAAAATAATTAATTAAATATTCCAATGCTCTATCTGAAGCCTTCATTAAAGATTGATATCCCTGGACATCTGCGTACTTATCATATTTGTTTTCTAATGATACTCTATATTTATCTTCTATTTTTTGAATATCATAACCACCATGATTTTGTATTGTAACATTAAAAACAAATAATGGGGCCATTCGTTGCTCATATACTTCTATTAGCTTTTTATAGTCTCCAAAATCACTAATCCTAGTTCCTGCAATTATATCCAGTCCTTCAAAACTATCAATGGAGAGGAACTCATCAAATCCCATCGAAGCATATACATTACTTCGCTTATAATTATTAGGGTTTTCAGGATGCATTGCAATCGCTTCATATCCCTGTTCTTTCAAATTAGATACTATTGATGGGATATGTTGAAAATCGAATTGCGTAAATGGTGTAGTTCCTAAAATATTAGCCATAGAATTACCTGTTAGAAATTCGAATTCGGTAAGTGAAGTTCCTCCCCCACGAGTTGATACATAATCAAATCCTATCTCAATCGTTCCTGGATCACTCTTTAGAGCGTTGTAAAATCGCAGCTCATTCTTTGAAGAATCAAAGGGCCCTAGTGCACTCAAATCTGAAAATGCTTCATTCATAATTGCTATAATCGTTGGTTTTCTATCATCCGGTCCTTCATAAGCTGGTAAACGTTCTAGTATATAATTTACGTCTTGCGTAGAATATCCCTCTGGTTGCGAAATTTTTAGTCTTTGAGCAAATGATATAAACGCAGGTAAAAATCCGTTTTCTTCATAAGTTACCGCTGGCCACCATAAATTCATTTTTATATTATAAGCATCCTCAAACTTCACATTATTTATCCATGCTATACTTAAAAATCCTATAAATATTGATATCACTTTGGGTATCCACTTACTCTTACTCTTTTTCAACAAATCTAATTTATGAAAACTGTATATCATACTTAAAGCACAAAATAGCACCCCCATTGATATAGCAATTCCATTAGTTAGTGGATACTGATATCCCCGTGAAACTGCTAAGGCTGTTCTTAAAGACAAAATATCTGCCGGCATAATTGGATTATTTCTGTATAATGCAACATAATGATTAGCAATCCCAATCATAAAAAAAGATACATATTATAAAATATAGTACTATTGTTTTATTACTAAATAAATTATAAAACGATTATCTCAATCGCTAA
>NZ_QSDR01000073.1 GCF_003464085.1 Clostridium sp. AM58-1XD | reverse complement strand
GTATTTCAGAAAACAAAAAGGAGAGTGCATTCATTATGAAAAAGCAGACTAAATTAGTTGCAGTATTATCTGCATCAGCTCTGTTAGCAATGGGCGCTTCCATGACATCTTTCGCAGCTACTGGCTGGACACAGGAAGATGGCACTTGGTATTACTATGCTAAGGACGGAAGCCGCGTAACAGACGAGTGGAAGAAATCAGGAAACTACTGGTTCTATCTTGGCGATGACGGCGAGATGGTAACTGAGCAGTTAATCGAAGATGACGACGATTACTACTATGTAAACCAGGATGGCGCTATGGTAACCAACGGCTGGGTAGCAGTAGATAACGAGGACGCTGGCGATGAAGACGAGCCGGATCAGTACTGGTACTACTTCCAGAACAATGGTAAGGCATATACATCTTCTGATAATAGTAATTCTGTAAAATTCAAAACTATCAACGGTAAAAAGTATGCATTCGATGACGAAGGCAAAATGCTTTATGGTTGGGTAAAAGAGAACGAGAGACAGAGCGGAGATGATGCTTGGGAAGACGCTGAATATTACTTAGGTGATGAGAATGACGGCGCTATGAGCACAGGCTGGAGATTGATCTCTATTACAGATGAGAACTGGGATGAAAACGACGATACTTATGATGAGGATCAGGATCGTTGGTTCTATTTCAAGTCTAATGGTAAGAGACACTACTCTAAAAATAATGATAAACTGCTTCAGAAGACCATCAATGGCAAGAAGTATGGCTTTGATAATAATGGTCGTATGGTAACAGAGTGGAACATCACAAGTGGCTCTGAAGAAACAGCTTCCAGAGGCGAGGCTTCTTATTCTAGGGAATGGGCATACTTCTCAAGCCCAGAAGACGGCGCTCGTAAGACAAAAGGCTGGTTTAAGGTAATACCGGATGAGAACCTCGATCAGGATAAGTATGATGACGCTGAAGACTTCTGGTACTATGGCGATGGCGACGGACATCTTTATGCTAATGAAGTAAAGACTATCAATGGCAAGAAATATGCATTTGATAATTATGGCCGTATGATGGATGGCTTAAGACTGATTCAGTTTGATATGGAAGGTGAACGTATAAGCACAAAGAAGATCGCTGCTTCCTGGAAAGATGATGAAGGCACATATCTGTTCGATACAGAAGATGCTTTTGATGAGTCCGTTCGTCAGTTGATGGAAGAGGTTAAGGGTGATGACGATAAGCTTCGCTATGCATTCATGTACTTTGGCGACGAAGATGATGGTGCTGTAAAGACTGGAAAACAGAC
The DNA here is from genome assembly GCF_003464085.1 of Clostridium sp. AM58-1XD. Classification (GTDB taxonomy): domain Bacteria; phylum Bacillota; class Clostridia; order Lachnospirales; family Lachnospiraceae; genus Lachnoclostridium_A. The sequence continues at coordinate 656 of NZ_QSDR01000073.1, read as the reverse complement.
AATTACGATTGATGGCGACAGACTTGACTTCGAGTTCAATAAGAACGGAAGCAAGAAGGGCTGGGGCAGAAATGAACTGGATAAGTCTGATAAGGTAGCTTACGCAATGGGTAAGAAGTACAAAGCAGACGCAGATAATAAGTACGAAATTATTTATAATAAGGGCGGCGTATTATATGCTATGACAGTTCAGGAATTTATCAATGATTTCATTGCTGATGATCCAGAAACTACTTATAAGAGCAACAATGACGATGATAACAAAGTTTATTACGATGAGACTGGAAAACTCAATGCCAAAGAAGATCATAAGTTGGTAACCGGTTACGATATGGAGAACTTCTGGGTAGTTAATACTAGTGGAGCTCTTGTTAAGTCAAAATCTAAGTGTAAAGATGGCGATGATATTATTGTTAAGGTAGAAGATTTCCATCCAGTTCAGATTTACGAAGAGTTAGACTAATCCATATTTCGATATGAAATTCTAATTGCCAATAATGTTTGAGTATAATTCCAAACATGGGAGAAGGGACAGCGGAAGCTGTCCCTTCAGACTGTAGACAAAGTCCCGAGCAATCGCTCGGGCTTTTCTACATTTGTCACCGCATTCATGGTATAATCATTATATCAGGAAGGCGGTGTTTTTATGTTGACGA
>NZ_QSDR01000072.1 GCF_003464085.1 Clostridium sp. AM58-1XD | reverse complement strand
CTGCGTCCATATGTACGGTCATTCCTGCTTCTTCCATGTACTTCTTTACCAGTGCATGGGCTTCATTCTCTTCCTTAGAAAGAGCCATACAGTATACTCCGTCCTCTGTATTTCCGATCTGACCAAGTTCCATCAGTCTGTTGAAAAGCCTGTCTTTATTAATCATTAATACTGTACCACCTTTTTCTCATTATATACGTCACGGTCAAGCTCACCAAGCTTGCTTGCTACTAACATAGCAACCATAACGTCCACGTCTACGTTCATAAGAGTTCTGAACATACCTGCGAACCAGTCGATACCGATCAGGATTGCAATACTTTCCAGCGGAAGTCCTAAAGAAGAAGCAAGGAAAGTATAAACGATTACGGAACCGCCAGGAACACTGATTGTTCCAAGACACATTAAGCAGGATAACAGAATTGCCATACCCATCTGATATGCAGTCATCTGAATGCCTGTAGACTGTGCCATAAAGAAGATTGCAACTACGTAACACTGAGCAGCGCCACAGCTGTTCATGGACATTGTAATAGGGCCTGTAAAATCAGCTACCTTACGGCTAACACCGAACTTTGTAACTTCGTCTTCCATCTTTGTCGGAAGGCAAATCGCGCCGGATGTTGTTGTAAGAGCCATCATGGACATCTTAGCAAACTTCTTCGGGAACTTTGCAAGATTAACCTTGCACAGAGCTGCTGTAAGAGGTCCATACAGAAGGAACTGGATTAAGTCGCCGATCAGAAGAACGCCAAGGAACTTTGCCATAGGAATCAGAACCTTGAAACCTGTTGCGCCAGCAACGTTTGCTAACAGACAGAAGATACCGATTGGTGCGATTGTCATAACGTTCTTGATGATGTTCGTAATAATGGAGTTGAATCCTTTGATCCAGTCTACCATGTTTCTGTTACCGCTCTGGCTTGTATAAGCGCCCATAGCAACGCCGAAGAACAGTGCGAATACGATACATGGAACCATTGCGCTGTCGGCCATGGAGCCTACAATGTTTGTTGAGAAGAAACCTAAAACAGTATCCTGCAGGGAAGCAGCCTGTACGGTTGCGTTGGCAACTTCTTCTGCACTTGCAATTTCAATTCCCAGACCTGGCTTAACGATCATAGCAAGCGCTACGCCAAGGCCGGCAGATATTAAAGTGAAGAGGATGATCCACTTGAATGTGTGGAATCCCATCTTTCCTACGTCCTGATTATCGCCGCTTCCTACAGCTCCTGCAACAGCAGACATAACCAGAAGTACAACTGACATCTGAATCAAACGAATGAAGATGTCACCAATAAATTTTAAGTTGGACGCCCATGGTCCTACTATGGAACCGAATACGATACCACCTACTGTCGCGATCAGGATCTGCGTTGTAAGGGATATCGACAATCCTTTTTTCTTTTCCATTTTCTTTCCCCTTTTCTCATTTTCTCGTTCCTCATCCGAACTGGCCAGTTCATTGAACATATCTATAGTTTATCGTTTTTTTAGAATTGTTCAATAGCTTTTGTACAAAATGTAGCCACTGAGGTTTAAACTGTAATATGTAATGTATAAACTGCACACATGATTCTGTGCTTTGTTAAAACAAATCAAGCATTTTTTCATGACACAGGCTGACATGATCCAGATTGTGCTGTCTAATATCACTTATGATATTGCCGAAAACCGCCTTACCAGCTTCTTCCCTCCCGGATTCTTTCAGCCGTCTTCAAAAATGCAGAAACAACAAGAGCGCTGCCTGGTGTGGTTCAGACAGCGCTCTTGCTATTTATCATATGAACTTAAAAAGTATTCCGATGATAAGTATACCACTTTATGGTATCTTATGTCAAGCAGGATATTAATCTTCTGCAGCCAGTTTCAGCATGGTGTGGTAAAGCACCTCTGCTCCTGCCGCACAGTCTTCCGGCGAGCTGTATTCGTCCTTATTGTGGCTCAGTCCGTTCTTGGATCTTACAAAGA
>NZ_QSDR01000071.1 GCF_003464085.1 Clostridium sp. AM58-1XD | reverse complement strand
GTATTTCAGAAAACAAAAAGGAGAGTGCATTCATTATGAAAAAGCAGACTAAATTAGTTGCAGTATTATCTGCATCAGCTCTGTTAGCAATGGGCGCTTCCATGACATCCTTCGCAGCTAGTGGCTGGACACAGGAGAATGGAACTTGGTATTACTATGCTAAGGACGGAAGTCGCGTAACAGACGAGTGGAAGAAATCAGGAAACTACTGGTTCTATCTTGGCGATGACGGCGAGATGGTAACAGATCAGTTAATCGAAGACGATGACGATTACTACTATGTAAACCAGGATGGTGCTATGGTAACCAATGGCTGGGTAGCAGTAGATAACGATGATGCTGGTGACGAAGATGAGCCGGATCAGTACTGGTACTACTTCCAGAACAATGGTAAAGCATTTAAGGGTAATGACAATACTAGCTCTGTAAGATTCAAAACCATCAACGGCAAGAAATATGCGTTCGATGAAGAAGGCAAGATGCTGTTTGGATGGGTATCCGAAGATGGCGAAAGACAGACGGGTGATGACGCTTGGAGTGAAGAGGCGGTTTATTACTTAGGCGATGAGAATGATGGAGCGATGGCTACCGGCTGGAGATTAATCAATATCCTTGATGAAAACTGGTCTGATGAAAATCCGTATGATGAGAAGTACGATGATGATCAGGATCGCTATTTCTATTTTAAATCTAATGGTAAAAGGTATTTTGCAACATCAGATAAGTTGTTACAGAAAACTATCAATGGAAAGAAATATGGTTTCGACCAGTATGGCCGTATGGTTGCAGAATGGAATATAACTACAGCTGCAGAAAATTCAGCTACAGCTTCTGAGTCAAGAACATGGGCATATTTCTCTAGTCCAGAAGACGGTGCTCGTAAGACTAAGGGCTGGTTTAAAGTGACACCAGATCATGATCTTGATGAAGTTAAGTATGACGATGCAGAAGATTTCTGGTATTATGGTGATGGCAAAGGAAATCTGTATGCTAATGTCATTAAAACAATCAATGGCAAAAAGTATGCATTTGATGAGTATGGCCGTATGATGGATGGATTAAGATTAATTCAGTTCAATACCACAGCGGATAATAAATATGTCAGCACAACTGATATTGCATATTCATGGAAAGATGATACTGAAAACGGGAAATTCTTTGATACAGAAGATAATCTCGACGCGACAATCAGAACTTTAATGGCTGATGAAGACGCTAATGAATATGCTTTCATGTACTTCGGTGATGAAGACGATGGAGCTGTAAAGACCGGAAAACAGACAATTGTCATCGACGGTGATAAGATTGACTTCGAGTTTAACAAGAATGGTAGCAAGAAGGGCCAGGGCAGAAACGAAGTTGATGATTCTGATAAGGTTGTTTATGCTATGGGTAAGAAATTCAAGGCAGATTCTGACAATAAATACGAAATCGTATTTGAACTTGAAAGTGGTTCTTTGATTTCTTTAAGTGTTCAGGATTATATTACAGCTGCTGGTTTGAATCAGTACGAAATTAGGAATAGTAAAGATGAACTCGAGGAATACTATTACTCTAAGACAAAGGGTGATGAAAAGGATTGCTTGATTACTGAATATGATGACGTAAAAGTTGTAGAAGGTTCTATTCGTGTAATTAATACCTCTGGTACTATGATTAAGAGTAAGTCTAAGTGTAAAGATGGTGATGATTATCTTCTGAAAGTTAAAGAAAAGAATATCACAAAGATTTTCACAGAAGAAGACTAAATCATATTTCGATATGAAATTCTAATTGCCAAATAATGACCGGGTGCACTCCCGGACATGAGAGAAAGGACAGCGAAAGCTGTCCTTTCAGACTGTAGACAAAGCGGTGTCAGGACATTCGTCCTGGCACTGTTTTCTACATAATTCATATCATTTTTTGCACACAAACAAGCGTTACCGGGTTCTTATGGAGTGTGTGAAAAAAAGTCTGTAAATGCTGATCTTCTATGATAATCACTGGGCTGAAAGTTCCTTTTTGGACTTTCAGCCCTTGTTTTATATATAACAGCAACTATCGTTGTATGTCAAGAGCAGGCGAATATTCCGCCTGTGAAAAATAAGACAGATTGGCTTATTCCGGCAGACGGCC
>NZ_QSDR01000070.1 GCF_003464085.1 Clostridium sp. AM58-1XD | reverse complement strand
GTATTTCAGAAAACAAAAAGGAGAGTGCATTCATTATGAAAAAGCAGACTAAATTAGTTGCAGTATTATCTGCATCAGCTCTGTTAGCAATGGGCGCTTCCATGACATCTTTCGCAGCTACTGGCTGGACACAGGAAGATGGCACTTGGTATTACTATGCTAAGGACGGAAGCCGCGTAACAGACGAGTGGAAGAAATCAGGAAACTACTGGTTCTATCTTGGCGATGACGGCGAGATGGTAACCGAGCAGTTAATCGAAGATGACGACGATTACTACTATGTAAACCAGGATGGCGCTATGGTAACCAACGGCTGGGTAGCAGTAGATAACGAGGATGCTGGCGACGATGATGAGCCGGATCAGTGGTGGTATTATTTCCAGAATAACGGTAAAGCTTACAAGAATAACAACAGCAACAATTCTGCAAGATTTAAAACCGTAAACGGAAAAAAATACATCTTCGATGACGAAGGTAAAATGCTCTATGGCTGGATTAATGAAAACGGCGAAAGAGAAACAGGTGATGAAGACTGGCAGGAAGGTATCTACTACTGTGGCGATGAGAATGACGGTGCTATGAGAACCGGTTGGCAGCTGATCCATATCCTGGACGAAAATTGGGGCGATGGCATCAACGAAAGTGAAGACTTATATGATGATGATCAGGATCGTTGGTTCTACTTCAAATCCAGCGGTAAGAGATATGAAGCTGACGATGATGATGTTTATGTAAAGAAGACAATTAATGGCAGGAAATATGGCTTTGATAAGTATGGCCGTATGGCAGCTGAGTGGTTTACAGCTACAACTTCCGGTTCAACAAACAAAGCAGATTCTACAGCCACAGACGCTACAAAGAGTGAATACTCTAAGACATGGAGCTACTTCTCCAGTCCTGAAGATGGTGCTAGACTTACAAAAGAATGGTTTAAGGTAATTCCTTCTGAAGATCTGAATGAAGAGAAATATGATGACTGTGAAGACTTCTGGTACTATGCAGATGGCAAGGGTAACCTGATTGCTAACGAAATCAAGACTATCAACGGCAAGAAATATGCATTTGATGAGTATGGAAGAATGCTTACAGGCCTGCGCATGTTAGAGATCAATCCTAGCGATAAGAAGGTTATTCTTTCTTCCCCAGATGACGATGAAGATGGAACTATGCTGTACGATACCGAAGACAACTTCGATGCAACAGTAAGAAAGATCATGAATGGTGAATTCGATGACCAGACATGGGTAACTGTTTTCCTTGGCGATGACGGTTCTATGAAGACAGGCAAACAGACTGTAACCATCGACGGCGAGAAGTTCGAGTTCTACTTCGAAAAATCTGCGTACGCAAGGGTTATGGCAAGAGTGAAGTAGATACTGGAGATAAGGCTGCATATGCAATGGGTAAGAGATATAAAGCTGATTCTGATAACAAGTATGAAGTTGTTATAGAGGGTACTCTTGTTAAAAATGCTGAAACTGGCAAATACGAATTCGATGGTAAGGGTCTGACAAGCTATTCATTTGAAGAATTCTTTGAAGATAAGCTTCAGTTAGCGAAGTTCCAAGATGAAAAAGATGAAGATAAGAACCTTTACTACCTAGCTACAGATGCAGATAAAGCAGCTATGCAGATGGCTTATCTTAATAATGCTTATATCGTAAACACAACCGGTACATTAACGAAATCTAAGAGCAAATGTAAAGACGGTGATGATATCGTTGCTAAAGTTAAGAACTGGCATGTTGGCTATAACAAAGATACAAGTCTTGTTGATCTTTACGAAGAGTTAGACTAATCCATATTTCGATATGAAATTCTAATTGCCAAACAATGACCGGGGCACTCCCGGACATGAGAGAAAGGACAGCGAATGCTGTCCTTTCTTTTTGTGCTTTAGATGACTCAATTGTAACGGTTTGACAAAATGTAAGACGGTGACCCGCATGTTTACACGAGTATGTGAAAGTTTTTCTGTAACTAAGGTTTTATAAGGTCTTCTATGGTAAAATAAAAATCATAGGAGGCCTTTTATTATGGCAAGAGAAAAGAAACCCGTACACAAAGTACAAATGACAGATGGGAAAAGGAACCTTATCCAGCAGCTCCTTCAGGAGTATGACATCCAGTCCGCAGAGGATATTCAGGATGCTCTCAAGGATCTGCTTGGCGGCACAATCAAAGAAATGATGGAAGCAGAGAT
>NZ_QSDR01000007.1 GCF_003464085.1 Clostridium sp. AM58-1XD | reverse complement strand
TATTATATTTTGTATGAATTTCGTCTGCTATCTCTTCAAACTTGATTGTTTCTAATTTTTCTAATTTCAATGATATAAAATCATGACTTTTCATTGAAAACAAATCTACTGTATCCACTGGATCACATTCGAATTCTTTTATATTTAATTCGGCATTAGCAATTAATCCCTTATTCTCCCTTAAAATTCCAATAGTTTCTTTTACCTGTTCATCGTCTAATGTTCCCTTTTTTGCACGTCCTAATGAAATTGTTAGAACAGCTGCATTTGCCGAAAAACCATTAAAATAGTCCAATAATCTTCCAAAAGAAGAGTCTCTATTACCATTAAAAGTACTAGTAGGTATATTAGCAAATTTCATAGACAGCTTTCTATATATTTTAGCCCTATTTAATTTAATATCTAAATCCAACGGGGCTATAGGCCTAAGGTGAATTTCATACTTATCAGAACTCAACGCTTTATTTAAATAATGTTCAACACCAACTGAGCTTAAACTATCACGATTTCGTTGAAGCGCCATAATATGATTATTAGTGTCATATATAGCAGTTACCTCTTCACCAATATATTCATTATCTAATAAAATTAGCGGTTCCGTTTGTGAATCATCTTTTGCTGTAGAGGGGATTTTAGTTTGCCTAAGTCTGGCAAAGTTTAAATACCAATATTTATCAATGCTATTATATTTAAGCTTATCTAATCTCGCTTCTTCTTGATAATAATCAAATGTTCTTTCCCTCAAAGTATATTGGTCTATCTTTACCAATAATTCTTCTAAATCATATAAGTCTTCACAATTGGCCTGGTCTTTCAAACAGCTTACTACTTGATAGTATTCTACTCTTATCTTACGAATATATGACATAACGCCTCTCCCATTGACATTTTCTTATATTATATCATATTCCTCTTGTAAAATACTACTATATAAGCCCATTTCGTATATTCAAATTATAGAACAAATGTTCTGATTTGTAAAATTAGTAAATTTAATAAGTAAAAGACACCCTATTTCTAGGATGCCTCTTATGCATCTGGAAAATGTCTTGGGAGAATATAAACCAGATACCAAATCAGCAGCCAAGCTATAGCACCTGACTGCCATAAATTTCAATTAGGGGAGGATTACAAGCATTACCTCTAACGTTTGCATACTACCATAATATCACGGAAGCTGCCCCTTCTAGTGCACATTTTTTATCTTTTTTTAGAAAGTAGATAGAAAAAATACTTTCTGGAGCAATAAAAGTCTGTTCTATTCATTGGCACATCCAACCACTCATACGGTACACCTTCCGTTATATTCTTCATCAACCACTGGTAGATATCCGAATCGGCCTCCCTTGCTGTACGCTCGATCAGATCAATATCTCTTTGCAGAATAGTATTTTCTACTGCAATGCTCTCTGTCGGTTTCCCTGGAAGGTTCCCTTTCGGCTGTCCGTCGCTTATCACCGCCCTTAATCCATATCTGCTCTGCAGTTCCCTCCTCTTCTCGTAGTACTGCATGCAAAAGTACTTCAGTTCATTATATTTCGCACGAGATATATTATAATCACTTAGTTTCATATCCCGCTTTTTGATCTTGTCCATTGGTTTCCCCTCCTTTCAACATAAGGCTTCTACAAACACCTGTCGTATATAAGCTGCGGCCGCAAGTACACACCTTCTTATCAAAAGAATATCTTGTGCGGCAGACCAAACATATTTTATGTACCTCAATCGGTCTTACACTTTCCATTATAATCCCCCTAAAATATCAGTTTTCCTGACTAATGTCATTCTCAAAGGCAGCCCTTATACGCTCCGCAAATGCGGCACACATGCCATCAACCGTATCTCCACTTTCTCGGATGTCCTGGCACCCGTTATACCTTAAAACTATTGATTATTAATATCTTGCTTTTTCTGCTTCTTCCTTCGATGTGTAATACTCCGCCACGTTGCTTATTGTTCCATTAGCTTCTTGGACTTTTATATATCCTTTAAATTCCCATCCAGCAAAAAATGCGTCATGGCTAATTACAACAGCTTTTTTTATTTTTTCGTATGTAAGAAAATATACAGTGCTTCCTATTGGAGGCGGTTGCCCCAAAAACTCAAATATACTTATCTGTCCCATAATCCTCCAAAATGCTAATTCTAAACCCGTCGAATCCGACCAGTTTAAAATGTTAAAATGTTAATTTTATATAAATCCATCTCTAAACATATCCATCTGCACAGCCGGGTAATCTTCCCACCCAACACCAATATAATCCAGCACTCGTCCCCAGCCATAGCGTTCACCAGTGACTTCATCAACACAGCATTCATACATCCAATACTTCCATGCCTTTGGATTGTCCTCCCTGAGCCGGTCGAACCTGTGTGGCCGCTTCTCTATATGGATTCCAAATCCACAGATATCACATCCTGTCCTTTTTGCCTTGGTAGTATCCAGTTTGCCATTGACTAGCTTTATTTCTCCATATGCTTCTGGTACAGGTGCGTGTAGGTCACGATTCAGCTGTAGCACATCTTCCCGCAAGAAGGGCGCGAATGGCGCCGATCGGATAACATTCTTTCCATAGTAGTTACAACCATTCTTCATGAGTGCAAATTCTCTCTGGCCTCCTTCGCAAGCCATCAGACCAAGATATGGATAGCTGTTGTTTTCTTTTGCCCAGCGGTCACAGGGATCTTCTTTCATATGCTTGCAGCAATCTGCAGATACCTTAAAGCCTGCACATTGGCAGCACAAGTCTGGTCTATGCTCCTGGTACAATCCTCCAAATAACTTGATCCACTTATCCGGAAGTTTTATCTTATTGGAATGCTGCCACTTTCCCTGTTCTCCCATATCGCCTGTCATGATCGCATGGATAAATGTCTGCTTTTCTGAGTCAGGTGTCTGAAGGAGATTGATTTTATGTGCCTTTGCCTTACTGATTACTGGAAATCCCAATTCCTGAAGAACTTTGTGTTTTGCCATATCCGGGTAAATAGGCTTGACTCCCAGTTCTTTATGTATTTTCCGAATGCTCGCATGCTCTACTGAAGTCACCCCTACTGCAGGTATGTCATATCCCAGGGAACGAATAAAGCACAGTCATGTAATGCTGTCCAGGCCTCCTACAGAAATGTGAACATTCATTCCTCGTTCATTTACGATTTCATCATAAAACTCATGTATTCGACGTTCCGCTCGTTTTACTTTTACCTCATACGGCAGGTGCTGCATTGCTACAAAACGCTTGATATAATCCTTTTCTTCGCTCATTTTCGAAAGGAGCCGTCATGACTTTGCCCTGCAGGAGCTCCGTCTCCTTTCTGATTAAGTTAATAATCCTCGTGTGTAATCTTGTCCAGCTGTCTGATAACCGGATCCATACTGACTCCGGTCAGCTCCCCGATCTCCTCCAGACAAATGACCATTTTCTCATAATCTCCACCAAAATATAAAAATACGATCTCAAATAAACTCATCTCTCCTCTGGTCCCTCACCATAATCAGCCAGCAAATCCATACAGTCAACTTCCAGCGCCTCTGCTATTGCCCGAAACTGACTTGCCTTAATATGCTGCGTATTGGCTTCAATCTTGCAAAGAACAAAGATATTTATGTCCACACCAGACAACTGGACCTTGATAACCAGGTCGGATGTTTTTAACCTCTTTTGCTTTCGGATCCTCTTTATGTTTGTCCCGATCTGGATCTTATCATCGTTCCTTATCCTGGTTTCATTCATATCTGGCCTCATTTCTGTATGTACGACATTTGACTCAGTTCTTAATTTCACTCTCTGTTACTTTTGGTATCAGTTTAATCTTCTTGATCTTCTCCGGGTATCGTTTCAGAAGCTGTGTTACTCTGATCCATTCTCTACCGGTTTCTTCTCTTGATCGGCAGCCTGCCGCCCTTGTGATCTGGTATTTTTCTCTGTATGTGTACCCGGCATTCGCATATGTGGCTGCACTCGTTTTGGGCAATCCGATTGCCGCGTTCACTTCTTTTGCAGTTAGATTCTCATAAAGGTCATTTCCTGTCTCTGCGTCTAGGACATCATATTGATAAACGATTATTCTCCCCTCCTTTTGGCTTCATCGCCTGTTTTTATTTTTGGTTCATTCCTTCAATTAAGCTTTTTCTGTTCTCATCTGCTATCAGCTCTCTCACCGATTCTTCCGGAAAGGGCAGCTGAAATGTACGTTCTTTTATTCGGTTGGTTATCCGGTCATCATATTTGAGATCCTCAAGGTTCATATTGCTGGTGAAGATCGTAATCACTCTGTCCTGATACCGGCCATTAATTATGCTGTAAAACCGTTCCCCAATCCAGTCCTTCGGCAGTTCTGTACCAAAATCATCGATTACCAGCACCTGTACGGATGACAACGCAGAAAGTAGATTACTTTCGCTTTTACTCTTGTCATCCCATGTAGACTTTATCTCATTTACGATCTGCATGGAGCCTGCAAACTTGACCTGCAGACGATGGGTGTATATAAGCTCATTTGCAATGCTGGCAGCCATTCTGGTCTTTCCTGAACCTTTTGTTCCGGAATACAGGTAAAGTCCCATTCCTTTTGCCCTCATATCTTCCAGATGATCCATATAGTATTTAATTGCTGCACATGTCTGTTTGATGATTCGCCGGCTGTCCTCCTGATGATATACCCCCAGTTGAAACGTCTTTAAGGACATCTCCTTAAAAGCTTCTGGTATATTGGCAAAGCTCAGTTTCCGCTCCATGATCTGACGTTCCACTAAGCCGCAATCACAGCGCCGTCCATAATCCCTGCCGGCTTCATCCACCCAGTATATCCAACCTTTTCCCTGACAAATGGGACAGACATCAGAATCCCTGGAAGTCTGTTCCGGCGTCTCCAAAATAATCGTCTGAGCCGTACGTTCTGCCTGTATCCGGCTTACGGCTTCTTCCAGCGTCTTCACCCGCATGTTCTCCCTTCTTCCGCTTCTGCTCCCAAGTCCGCACAGCTGCTTTCCAATCGCTCATTTTGTTTTTTCCAACCATCCAACCCTTGGACTGATAGAAATCAACAAAGCCCTGAGCGTCAATGCCGTTATTCCGTGCATGGCAATATGCTGCTACCTCATCGACTTTCGGCGCAGTGAAGCGTTTTTCTTTGGATACGTTAGTATCTTTCTTTAATTGTTTAGTTTTAGTTTATTTATGTCTGAACTTTGTACGGTCGTTTGCACTGCGTTTGTACTGCCGTTTGTACTTTCGTTTGTACCTCCTTTTGTACTGTCTTTTGTAGGGTACAAAATGCTGTACTTCGTGCATTCCCCTCTTTTTTTCGATGGGATGAAATCAATCAGGCCGATCTGTTTCAGCTCTGCTCTGGCTCGTATCAAAGCCTTTTCACTTATTCCCATCATCCCGCTGATATTTACGTTTGTCCTCGAGAACCAGTCCGACCAACTACATTTGTTGTTTATTGCCAGTAACGTGTAATAAAGCAACTGTGCGTTATTGGAAACCTGGCTGCACTGGATGAATTCGTAAAATTGATTCAGCAGCTCTATATAATTCATGCAGGCAGTCACCTACCCTTCTATTTTTTGTCCGGCTTCCCACTCCCGGTAAAGCTTGATCCACTCCTCTAAGGGCATGGTAACAAGCCATTCTGCCCTGTCCCGGCGGTGAAATACCGCTGGCAGTATTTCCTCTGCAAATGGAAGCTTAACTGCCTCTGCGTCTCTTACAGACTGCTCTACCGCTTCCTGCAGGTTCAGGCGTTCCACCCGCTTGCATTCGATATGGATACCAGGCAGCCCGATCACATCCGCCGATCCGTCTGCTCCACAGTACTGCTGGCCTCTCCGGCAGTCGTATCCGTATTCCTGCAGCTTCTTAGCCAGCTCACGCTCGCCGCGCTTTCCTTTTTCTCTCTGCGCTTTTCCCATTCCTCCCTCCTTCCCGGCCGGCAGACGGTCAGTCAGCACCGGCCTTAAAGGTTTATCAGCAATGGCTTTTTTTGTCGTGACACAAATATTAACCATTTAGAGATAGCATGTTTTCAAAATTCCCATAGTTCTCCGGAGCCATAGCCTGGAACCTCTTAATTCCATAGACTTTATACATACCCATAAATCGGATATTTCCAAGGCTGTGCGCCTTTACATGGTGTTCTCGGCACAGGGCAATGATTTCATGGTTCCGGTCATCGTAGTGCTTCCGGTCATTTCCCATTCCAACCGCGTCCACATGATGAATATCCGCCTTCTTACCACAAATGCAGCATCTTTTATAACGAATGCACTGGATCAGGTAGGCGTTGATATCATCCGTCCGCTTTAAGCCGCTTTCTGTGAGGATAATGCCGTGATACAGGCAGTAATCCATTAAGACATTGATAAACTCCCGCGCGGTTGTTACGGAGCAGTCAGACAAGGAAAAATAATCATTTCCCGTCAGCTCTATGTATCGATACTTCATCCATTCCTTCGCGATCTCCGGAGGATATCCGGTATAATCAGCGATATCCCGGATGGTTGCATAGATTTTCTTACGCTGCTCCGTCGATATATGACGGCTGTCATCCAGTCCGATCTCTGCAAATCGGATGTGCTGCAGGTCGATCTTATAGCGGATATCCTCGTCCAGATGCACATACAGATCACAGCCATCTCCTGATTTTCGATAGCCTGTTATTTGGCTGAAATAGTTTGGCATAGTCTTCACCTACCTTATCAGTCATCACCAAATTTTGCTTTTAAGCTGTTTAACAGTTTGCCCGACTGAACATCGGTCAGTGTATCCCAGGAAATCGCATTAACCTTACACAGCTGGTCTACCTTTATCTTGTGCTTTGCACAGATTGCTTCAATTATTTTCTTTCTGGCCGGATCAGCTGGATTGTCATCCTGCTCCTGAAGGTATTCTTCCGTATCCGCGTCTTTCGTATCGTCCAGAAGCAGAAGACCATTCAGTGCGTATTTCCTGGCATAGGTAGAAGCCGTTCCGGTGATTTGGCTGTCATCCATTCCTTTTCTACTCAAACTTTCCCTGGCAAAAGCGTTTGCTGATATCTCGTCTCCCGTTTCAACATCGTAAATTGTTGCTGTTGCCTTTATGTAATGCCTGTCCCCAATCTGGACCATATCATCATCCAGCTTTAAAAGGACATGATATTCTTCTTCAAATGGTTTGAAAGCTTTTATAATGCCTTCCATTGATCGGTAAGTATATCCTCCAAATGTATTTGTTAAATCTTTTGGTGCTTTTATTCTTTTCTGGATTTTCATCAATTTTTCCAGTGCCTGATTCATTTCTCATCCTCCCTCAAATAATTTCCAGAAAAATACCATTCCTCAATCGATTTGCCAAACTCTGCCTGAAACGCTTCCTGTTCCTCTGGCGTTCCATGAAGACAGCATTCCAAGGCATATGTATATGCCTCTTCAAATGGAATGTATTTTCCCTTTTCTCTTCCAATGCCGACATATCCTCTTGGAAACGCCTCTTGGCTCTTCATTTGCGCAAGACAATCATCGCAAAGCCGTTCATCAAACGGATCGACATGAATCGGTGCGCCGCATTTGTCGCATTTATAGCCAAACATCTTGACTTTTCCTCCATTTTCCCCGATAATAAGGGTGACTAAATTTTTATTTGTTCTTTTGATTCCCCGGCTGTTCCCGCAGCTGGGGATTCTGTTTTTCCTGCTTTTTTTTAGATACTGAATCCACGTAGGAATCGCGCCCTGAGCCAGCTCTGCAGCTGCATTATAATTGGATGTGGCGCTTAATTCCCTTACCTTTGCAGCTTCTCTCTCCAGAACTTCAATGTCGGTATGTAAAAGTGAAAACCGCGCCTCTACTCCGTTTTCTAATATGATGCGTCCTGTCACCTTAAACACCTCCCTTCCACGCCAATGCTACAGCCATAATGACCAGACACACGAGCAATACTTGGCAGACGTCTTGATACAATCGCCGACAGCGCCGTTCCTCGCGGTACCGTTCCCGGTAATCTCTCTCATCTGATATGATTCGAACTCTCATTTTTTCTCCTTCCTACAGCTTGTCCAGCGTTACCGCCATCAGGCGGGCTTATCTTCCTTTCCAGTCTTTTTTTGGACTGAAACGACTGTAATATCGACATTTTCACGATCACCTATTATCTCTGCGATTGCTTTGAAGACCTTTTCAATGTCCAGTGTTCCTTCAACTGATACCTTACCGTTCATACCATCACTCCTTCCTGGTTTAATGTATGCGATACTGTTTGTACAGCTTTCCATATGATTGTTATGTATTATATTGTCTCTGGTAAATGCTATGATCTGAGTACGGTCTACCTCTAATACCTCTTTCTCTATTTCTATATAATGATTGTTCTATAGTACACTACGAAATCTTACTTATTACGTAAGAGCGGATTAAAAAAAATTTGCCCAGCTTTTTCTGGGGTCAGCTTTAAAGTTACAACCAATTTATCCATTACGCTCGATGATGGTTGCACTTCTTCATTAATTATCTTTGATAGTGTATTTCTGTCTATACCTGATACCTCTGAAAGATTAACTAATTTATCTAATCCTACATCAATCATAGCTTTTTTCAATTCTATAATATCTGTTTTATATATACGCGCCATTTTTATCACCTTCTTTCTTACGTTTTAAGTAAGTTTAGATTACCACTATATTATAATCATGTCAATAGTATTTTTGCATATCGCGTAAGTTTTTTAATCGTGTCATTAATTTTCGTTGCATTTTGCGTAAGTTTATGTTATTGTAAATATATAGACAGCGAGGTGATGGTATGGGTATACTGAATGATAGAATCAAGGAAATGCGTACCAAAAAAGGTTACACTCTGGCGTATGTTGCAGAACTGCTTGGAATTAAAGAGGCTACAATGCAAAGATATGAAAGTGGTGAAATAAAAAATATTAAGCATGAAACTATTGCTAAACTTGCTGAAATTTTTAATTGTACCCCTGCTTACTTAATGGGATGGGAAGATTCTCCTAATCCTGAACCAACATATGCGGATGTAGAAAAACTGTTAGCAAGAAATGGTAGGGACTTATCTGTAGAACAAAAGATGCGGTTAATTAAACTGTTGTCAGAGCTTGATTAATACCAAAATGCATTTATCGTTGATTAAACGGGAGATATGTAAAATGGGCGATATGAAAGAAACCAATTTTCAATAACAAAGCTTAAAAACAAAAAAGAATACTTGACAAGATTTTTGCATATGCTATAATGCTAGTAATAGCGAATGACTGCTGTGCGGTTGCAAAAGGGTCTTGGAATAGTATTCCAGGGCTCTTTTTGTATATACAAATGAGGGGACAATTATGAGTGATATAAAATATGCAAGCGTTAATAAACAGATTGAAAAGTTGAAATCGCACAACCTTATTATAAACAATGAACCATTTGCCAAACAATGTTTAGAAATATATGGATATTCTAATCTTATCAAAAGTTATCGTGATCCATATGTCATTATTTCAGATAACGGCATAAAAAATTCGTATCGGATATTACATTTGAACAAGTATTTTCATTATATATTCTAGATAAAAATTTAAGAGTTGCTGTAATGGCTGCTATGTTGGATTTAGAGGAATATATTAAAGAAGCTGTTGCAGATGTTGTCGCTAAATCTTTTGGCATTGATCAATTCAACTATTTGCAATATAGAAATTATCAAAATAAGAAAAAATACAAACGCCGTTTTACCTTAACAGGCATTTTGGAAACCCTTACAAGTACACTAGAAACAGATAAGGAACCGATTCATCATTATAAATCTAAATATGGAATAGTTCCTCCTTGGATATTATTTAAAAGTGTATATTTCAGCACTATCATCAATTTTATAGATCAGCTAAAAATCGCAGAACAACGCATGATGGTGAATAAATTATACTCAAATATAAAAGACATCTCAGAAGAAAATCAAGTAAAACTGATGATGGATACCTTATTCATTTCCCTTGAATATCGAAATATTGCAGCACACGGCGGACGAATTTACAATTATAAACCTAAACGTGATTTGCACTTTGATAATAATGATAAATTTACCACTGAAGGTTTTTGTAAATTGTTACGTTTATTAAATACAATTAATTATTATGGGCCTTACAGGTATTTAGACGATGTTTTAAATCGCGAGTTAAATAGACATTGCAATGCGTTCCCTCAAGATATTACATATCTTAGCCAAATACTTAACATAAATATTTCTTCACATCAGGTTGTTTGGATCACTGATAAGAGCAACAAATATCATGATCACAGATTTTGTAGCGGATTAAAAAATGCTAAAGAAATGGATTTAGAAAAAGCTATAAAATTGGGATACACTAAGTGTAAAAAATGTTGTCAAACATAAACGCAAAAACCGCCCTGGTGCTACCAACACCAAAGCGGCTTTCACATAGATTTTCTCTTACCGGATTGCTCCAGAAGATATACTTTATCTCGCAAATAAATTATATCATTCTTGGAGCGTCCTGGCAAGGGGCGTATTTTTTATACCCTAAATTAGTATAATTACCAAGGAGATGATAGAATGAAGCAACAACTTATGCGCTGTGCCGTCTATATCCGGGTAAGTTCCGATGAACAGGCTAAATTCGGCGACTCGCTGCGCGACCAGCGGGAACGCTGCCTAGAATACATCAACCGGCATGAAAACATGATTTTTCAGGATATTTATATTGATGACGGCGTGTCCGGCCAGAAACTGGACAGAGGAGAATTTGAGCGCCTCCTGGAAAATGTACGCAACGACCAGATCGATCTCATCTTTTTCACTAAGTTGGACCGATGGTTCCGTAATCTGCGCCATTACCTCAACACCCAGGCTGTACTGGAAGCTCATAACACAGCCTGGACCGCTATAGATCAGCCATACTACGACACCAGTACTCCTCATGGACGTGCTTTTGTCGCGCAGTCCATGATGTGGGCGGAGCTGGAAGCCCAAAATGACGGCGTGCGTATTACGGACGTTTTCAAAAATAAAGTGAAATACGGAGAGGTTATCACCGGAAAAGTCCCAAGAGGATATAGAATTCAGGATAAACATCTTGTGCTGTCGGAAGAGGCTCCGGCAATCCTCGACAGCATTCGGTATTTTATAAAAACGAACTCTCTTTCAGGAACAGTCAAATACATGCAGAACCAGCATGGGATCAGTATGTCTTTGCAGAACCTGAAGGACAGCATTCTGAAAAACACAAAGTATATCGGCCGGTACCGAGATAATCTCAATTACTGTCCAGCGCTTATATCTGAGGAAGAATTCAATCAGATTCAAAAGATTCTGGACAATAAGCAGATCGTCCGATCCAGTCAGAAATATCCTTACATATTTTCGGGTCTTCTGGTATGTTCTGACTGCGGATATAAGATGAGCGGATGCAAGATCAACCATGTCACCCACTCGAAAAACGGCATACGCAGATACAAATATCCCGCTTACGAGTGCAAGCAATACAGAGCATATAAGCGCTGCAGCAACGGCGGAGAAATCAGAGAATCCCGGATCGAAGAGTTCATGCTTTCACATATCCGGTCAGCAGTGGAAAATTATATTGCCGATTACCAGGAGGCCGGCAGAAAGACCGTAGATAACCGGACTCAGAAATCTGCCATCAATAAGAAGCTGGACCGGCTGAAAGACTTGTACTTAAACGAAATCATTTCCCTGGACGAATACAAGAGGGATCGGGCGCAGTATTTGGCCGCGCTGGAAGAGCTTCCGGACTTCCAAGAGCCGCCGGCAGATCTCACGAAAATCCAGTCTCTGCTCCACTGTGACTTTGAGCAGGTTTACACATCCTTCACCAATCCGGAGAAAAGGCGCTTCTGGCGTTCAATTATTAAAGAAATACATGTCTCGAAAAGCGTTAACCGCCATCGCGATTATACGATTATTTTTTGACTATCGTGACCCCGCTATTTTAAATTGCATACGGGGAACTGGCCCGGAGTTACCGTCACTACGGCCCAGGGCACTTTTGAAGTCCACGGGCAGGAATATCTGCTCGTGGATCTCCCCGGAACATATTCTCTTTCTGTACATTCAGAGGATGAACAGATCGCCAGAGATTTCATCTGTTCTGGCATTGCTTCCATGATTCTGGTAGTGTGTGATGCCACATGTCTGGAACGTGGTCTTCATCTTTTGAAGCAAATCCTATCCCTGGACGACATAAAAGCACATGGAACGCCTGTTATTCTGTGTGTGAATCTTTATGATGAAGCTGTGAAAAAAGGTATAACTATTGATTTCAGCCTTCTTCACGATGTACTGCAGATACCTGTCATCTCTTCATGCGCACGTTCCCAATGTGACATTACAGAAATTAAAAATGCAATCCATGATACGAAAGATGAGTCCTACCAATATGACTGTCTTGATTTTTCTCCAAAGCAGCTGGCCTTGGAAACCGTTACTTACACAAAAGCAAATTACCGGCGAAGAGAAGAACTTCTGGACCGCCTGATCACAGGACGTTTTACGGGGTCTTTGATTATGGTTCTTCTATTAGTGGGCATATTCTGGCTTTCCATGACAGGTGCCAACTATCCATCACAGGCTCTATGGGGAATTCTGTTCTGGTTCGAAGATAAACTTGCTGCTGCCATGACGTCGATTCATGCACCTGAATGGATGATTTCCGCCTTTGTATATGGCGTCTACCGCGTATTAGCATGGGTCGTTTCCGTCATGCTGCCACCTATGGCCATATTTTTTCCATTATTCACACTGCTGGAAGATCTTGGTTATCTCCCCAGAGTAGCTTTCAATATGGACCACGCTTTTCAGAAATGCCGTGCCTGCGGAAAGCAATGTCTGACAATGGCAATGGGCCTGGGCTGCAATGCTGCCGGAGTAGTCGGCTGCCGCATTATTGATTCTCCAAGAGAGCGGCTCGTCGCGATCCTTACGAATGCTTTCGTACCCTGCAATGGGCGCCTTCCAACTTTATTTACGCTGATCACACTGTTCTTTGTGGCTGGAATCTCCAATTCAGCCGTCAGCTCCCTGGCCTCTGCTTTATTTCTTACATCATCGATTTTGCTAGGCATACTGGCTACCCTGGGCGCTTCATGGCTGCTGACCCATACATTATTAAAAGGGATACCATCCTCTTTTACACTGGAACTTCCTCCATACAGAAGGCCGCAGATCGGCCGCGTCATTGTCCGCTCTATCTTTGACCGTACACTGTTTGTACTCGGTCGTGCTGCTGCTGTGGCTGCCCCAGCCGGACTCATCATCTGGATTCTGGCTAATATCTCCTGGACCGGACCATCCGGAGGCTGGTTTGTATTCACTGCCTCAACCACCGCCCCCAGCCTGCTGACGTCATTTACCCAATTCCTGGATCCTCTTGGGCGGCTTATGGGCATGGATGGTGTAATACTTGGTGCATTTATTCTGGGATTTCCCGCAAATGAAATTGTTCTGCCCATCATACTGATGACGTATCTTCAGACTGGCATATTGACCGAAATGACAGGTACTCACGTATTAAGCGAGTTGCTTCTGTCTCATGGATGGACCTGGGTAACTGCCTTGTGCATGCTTATTTTCTGCCTTTTCCACTGGCCGTGTTCTACAACTTGCCTGACCATAAAAAAAGAAACAGGAAGCCTCAAATGGACGGTAACCGCCATGCTGCTTCCCACTCTTATTGGAACGATTCTCTGTATTACCATATCGGCTATTTGCCACCTCTTATTCTTCTAGCATTTAAGGAGCCTCAAGAGGATGTTACAAAAAGGAATAGAGCATTACCGCCGATACCAGATGTAGTGACTTGGCTACTGCCTGGAACGAAATCTGGTATCGGCGGCAATAGTTCCGTGCTTTTCCGGCGCATCACTATTTTTTATTGCGCTCGGCCCTCGCTCCATAAAAACACGCGGGAACCGCCTTGACCTTATGGTCAAGCCGTAGCAAATAGTTCCGCGCTTTTCCGGCGCGTCACTATTTTTTATATTGCCCACGTAAAAATGATATTTCTTCTGCATATCCTGGAAGTTCATTCGGAGTCTCCAGATTAAACGGAAGCCTGTACAATTCCGGATGATTGATCACCCGTACAAGTGCTTCTGATCCGATACAGCCTTCGCCGATCCTGGCATGGCGGTCTTTGTGTGCTCCAAGAGGATTCTGGCTGTCATTCAAATGTATGGCTTTCAGCCTTTTCAGACCAATTACTCTGTCAAATTCTGTCAATACCTCATCCAGGTGATTTACAATATCGTATCCCCCATCCCAGACATGACACGTATCAAGGCATACGCCCATATGATCTGACAGCTCGATCCTGTCAAGTATCTCCCTGAGCTCTTCAAAATTCCTTCCGACTTCGCTCCCCTTACCCGACATCGTCTCAAGAAGAACGATCGTTCTCTGTTCCGGTTTTAAAATTGCATTCAGCATATCTGCAATATAGCCGATTCCAATCTCAACTCCCTGTTTTACATGGCAGCCCGGGTGAAAGTTATAATAGTTTCCGGGTGTATACTCCATTCTCCTTAAATCGTCCTCCATTGTTTCTCTGGCGAATTCTCTCAAATGTTCGTCGGCCGCGCAGGCATTCAATGTATAAGGAGCATGTGCAATGAGGGGCGTGATATCGTCCTTCTTCTGAAGCTCAAGAAATTTCGTCACATCTTCTTCATTAATTGCTTTTGCCTTTGCTCCTCTCGGATTCCGGGTAAAGAACTGAAATGTATTTGCGTCAATGTCCACAGCCATTTTCGCCATAGACACGTAGCCCTTTGATGACGATAAGTGGCATCCGATTCTAAGCATGTTTTCTTTTCAACCTTTCCGGGTCCATCATCTTAACAGCTATAAATATGAAGAGAGCTGCCGCTGCAATCTGAACAGCCATGCTGACAGGAACCCAATATTCTGTAATAATATTTGCTTCTCTTACACCGAACCAATTTTCCACATGAATCTGTGAAGGCTTCATCTGGCCGTTCAGTATCATCATAAACGTTGCCGACGGGTTAAAGAGCAGCAGGTAGAGCAATCCGCCCGATCCCGTCTGCCTTGCCGTTTCCTGTATAACCATACTGCTGTTGATACGGCTCATCCCTGCAAGGGAATTTGCAAATAAGTTAACCGCATAGGTCCTATCAGCATCAGCGCCGTCATACCATAAGCGATTACGGTGGATACGGTAGAACGCCTGAAAATAGCGGAACAGCAGATGCCAATCCCCCCAGCCAGCAGAGCGGATGTGATATAACACAAAATCAGAAGCCCCAGATCCAGCCAGCTGATTCCCCCATATACAAATACAAGCGCAA
Source organism: Clostridium sp. AM58-1XD (assembly GCF_003464085.1). GTDB lineage: Bacteria > Bacillota > Clostridia > Lachnospirales > Lachnospiraceae > Lachnoclostridium_A. The sequence goes on along the minus strand of NZ_QSDR01000007.1, from coordinate 150,446 downwards.
GGACAGGAAAACTGGAGATGATCACAAGGAACATAACCATAAGAGAATATGTCAGCTTTCCTGAAACAATATCCCATCTCGTCACTTTCGTAGTCATCATAATATCAAGGGTCTGTCTTTCCCTTTCACCGCTGATCGCTCCGGCTGTCAGCGCCGGCATTAGAAAAACAAGCATAAGGAATTCAATAACGGCAACAAAACCATATAGTTCCAGGAAGCTGCCATACTGAAGTTCAGCTGTCATTTTTACCTGAGCTACGTTTAAATACATGCTTAAAAGAGCCACGAGCGCCAGTATGCTGTTAAAAACAGTGATGATAGCCGGCAGTCTCAAACTTCTGGAAGCCACTCTCGTTTCTCTGCTACAGATCGGATTCATTCTCAAACCTCATCACCGTCCTTTCCTCTTCTTCTCCTGTAATCTCCATAAACAAGGATTCCAAGCTCCCTCTTTCTCTGCAAAAGCTTCTCACCGGAATATCTGCGTCTACAAGCTGCTGAAGGAGAACAGCTTCGTCTTCATCGTCACCGGAAAACCGGACCGCGATATCTCCTCCTTTAATTGTAATTGTCTTCGCATATGGATGGCTTTTCAGCAGTGTGACTGCTTTATCTGTACATCCTCCATAAATAGAAATCATCAGTGGATTTGATACGTTTACCTGGGTCAGGATATCACTGATATTTCCGCTCAATACCATTTTTCCTCTGTCGATAATTCCTACATCCGTGCAGAATTCAGATAGCTCTGATAAGACGTGGGAACTGATAAAAACGGTCTTGCCTGATCCTTCAGTTCCATTAGAATTTCTTTGAATTCATATCTGGTCCTGGGGTCCAGCCCCGAAGACGGTTCATCCAGAATAAGGAAAGATGGATCATGGATCAACGCACGTGCAAGGCACAGTCTCTGCTTCATTCCTCTAGAAAGGCCGTCAACATAAGCACTTCTCTTATCGCCCAGACCCACCTGCTCTAAAAGCAGGCCGCATCTCTTTCTTGCATTCAATCCTTCAATGCCGTAGCAGGATGCAAAAAATTCCATATACTCACTGACTCTGAGATTATCGTAAACGCCAAAGAAGTCCGGTACGTATCCAATCTGTTCTTTCCACGACGTATCACCTTTTCCAATTTCCCGATCTCCAAGAGTAATAATGCCTTCGTCTGCCTTTAAAAGACCTACCATAATCTTGATGGTGGTCGTTTTCCCAGCCCCGTTAGGCCCTATGAATCCATAAAGGGCGCCATCTGGCACGTCCATATCCAGGCCGTCGAGTACATGGCTCTTTTTGTATTTCTTTTTTAATCCGCGAATACTGAGCATTACTTCTCCCTTCCTTTCACCATAGGCATCGGCAGTACTGCATCCCAGCCGGATTCTTCTTGGCGATCATCAATGTATTTGATCGTCATTGTATTACCCGGAGAAAGATATGGATGCAGCTCATCCACTGTAAAAATACGCTTATCCCTCTCCATTCTGTCGTATATACCCGTATTATAATTATAAAAATACATGTCGCCGTTAAAAAGCGATATTCTTCCCATCAGCTTATTTTTAATCAGCTCTTCTGAAACCTGGAAGAAGGTGATCTCTTCCACATCAATATCATTTCCTATGGAATACTCCAGCGTCACAGCGTCTACGCCATACATGGAATTTCTCGTATAATCATAGCTTCCTTTTTGGACCTTCGGGGCTTTCATAAGAGCTGAACGGTAAATCTCCCCATCGCTTGTATCATTGTAAACGGTAACCGCAGAAGTAAACATGTCAAGTCCATATGCTTCAACTTTCTGATCGCTCATAAACTGTCTTTCCATTTTTCTCGCGAAGCCCACGACTCTCGCTTCACGGCGGTACCCTTCCAATTCGCTTCTCATATAAAACGCCAGGAGATTTGCACGTTCCATATCACGCACATATTCCTTATCATTGATATCAGCCTTGTCATATGCATCGAGCCCTGTTACTCTTGCCGCTATAAACTGTTCCTTCCCCACCGGGGAATGGTAGGAAGGGATGGCCGCTAAATCTTTCGTCTCACCTGGTTCCATATCTCCCAGAAGAATCAATTCTCCATACATAAGCACTGCGCAGTCTTCCAGCATAAAATCATACTGATTTGTAACCATCCCGGTAATTTCACCGTCAAAATATTCAATCTCTCCTGCAATACCGCCCTGATTCACATTGTCATCTGCCTTTCTGAGCTGAAGATAGTTGGAATCAAAGGCAACACTGTCGTGGAACGTGAGCCTTGTCGCCGACGGATTATGGCTAATTGTCACTTTGGGCTGATTTGTTTCCATGAATTTCGGAATTGTGCTGTAATCATAGACCGCATTCCTGCTGATTGGCCGGATCGAATAATTAGGCGCCAGTTCGAGTGCATATGGCTTATTATAAGGATTTCTTACATTGATATAGCTCGTTTCGATTACCGTATCCGTTGAACTGTCCTGTATCGTCGCATATGTCAGGAACGTCGTTTTAAATCTCGTCTGCATACCCAGAAGATAAATCACAGCCATAAATATCAGAGACAGCATTGTAACTGCTCCCCAGTAATAATTTCTCAGTTCACGTCTTCTGAGGAAAAGATACGCACCAGGACCTATGAGAAGGATATAGACGATAATCACCATAAAATAAACGGATACTTTTGGAAGACGGCTCACATTTCCGCTGTTAATTACATTTTGTATGGCCCAGTATTCTTCACTGCTCCCCCCATAAAAATAATCCGTAAGGCTCTGAATTCTCTCTTCTCCCAGCAAATTCGTAAACATTTCATCCACATAAGTCGGCTCCTGAGATGCGAAATCACTGATCTCTGTAAAATCATAGGCTGCTACGGCAACCACGCCCTTTTCCAACGCCGCTGCCTGAAACAGAGGAAATCCCGCTTCAGAATCAAGAACAGTCGCTCCGTGAAGCGGAATATCCACACATAAAAGCCCCTGAACCAGAACAGTTTCATCTTCATCCTCGGTTCCCAGGTGAACATTCATCACTGCCGGAGTTCCATAGTTGTCGTCCAGAAGTTCCGGAGCAAACCTTCCAAGTGTGTCATCCACACGTTCGCCGGTCCCAAGAATCAGAATTCCTCCATCCTTCACCCAGTCCATGATAGCCTTGGTCTGCTTTTCTGACAGGTCTCTCAGCCTGTAGTTGCTCACCAGAAGCACATCCATCATATTCAGTCCGATCGTTTCCACCGGAAAATCTTCCTTTTTAAGAGGGATCACCCGCGTTCTGACGGCGCTGTAATTAATGCCTACGCCGTCCAGGTAGTTCAGGCTTTCAGGACTGTCACTAAGCACTCCGATAAACAGCTCCGGAATCTCCTTGCTCACATTCATTTTCAGCCTTTTTCTAGCTGCCTTTACACCGTTCTTATCCGACAGCGTAACAAATATCTGATCGGATCCCTGTCCAAATGGAATAATGCATGACTGGCTCAGCGTATCCATACCGTCAATCTCGACAGGAAACTCATAGGAATATACGCGATAGTCAGATTCCATCGTCGATACAATTATATTTCCTGTAAAAGAAGCCTCTTCATGATTTTCCATTGTAATTGTCATTGGAACATATCGTCCGCCCTTTGCGACGTCGCCATAGCCATAACTTACCTCCAGAGTAATCGGTCCCTGTACAAGACTGTTTTCCTCTGATTCTATCATTTGCGCCGCCGACTGTAATACAAACAAAAAAGAAAGGGCGATTATCAGTCCTGACAGCATAAATCCCTTCCTGGTTCTGAACTTCATATTTATCACCCAATCTTTCCAAAATTCTCTTTATTAATATCAAAATGAACCCTGAGGCATATCGTAAATACAGTTCCGTCTGTATCGCTCTCAACGCTGATCGAACCGCCGTGCATGTCCACAATATTTTTAACTATGGCAAGTCCAAGCCCTGTTCCGCCTGTACTAACCGACCTGGAATGCTCCACTCGATAGAACTTGTTAAAAATAAGAGGCAGTTCATCCTTCGGAATCACATAGCCGTAATTGACAACAGATATGGTAACTGTTTCTTCTTCCGCATGGATCTTTACTATGACCCTTTTTCCGTCTGCACCATACTTGATGGCATTGTTGATCAGATTGTCAAACAGCCTTGCCAGAAGATTGCCGTCAGCTGCAATAATTTTAGCCGGAACATTAGATTGAAGCTCATAAGAAAGGTTTTTGGCTGCAAAACTGGGATAGAACTCTTCCAGAAGCTGGCTGAGCAGCTTTACGATATCCAGTTTGGCTACCTTCATGGAAATCTTTCCGCAGTTAAGCTTCGTAAATCCAAACAGATCTTCAATCAGCTTTTCTAAACGCTTTGCTTTTGTATAAGCGATATCTATATACTTGCGCTGCATTTCTTCCGGCAGAGCCACCTTTCCGGACAGCAGCTCCAGATATCCGATCATGGATGTCAAAGGTGTCCTCAGGTCATGTGCCACATTGGTTATCAACTCGTTTTTCGTCCGTTCAGACTCACGCTCCTTATCCATAAGATCCCTGATTTCAGCAACCATCTTATTCAGATTCTCTGCCATTCCTGAAAGTTCATCGTCTCCGATTACTTCTACTGTCGTATTCAAGTCTCCGTCTGAAACATTTTCGATTGCTTCGGATATCCGGCAGATATAGCTGATCGTCTTTTCCTGGAGAGCCATAAAGGTACAGGAAAATATAACAATTCCCGCCAGCACATAGATCAATACAATAATTGTATCTGAATTGGCAATCATAAGAAGCAATGCGTTCGTATTTCCTCTGGAAGTTACGTAATCAGCCAACATGGAAAGGTTCGTCACAAGAAATACCTCAATTAGGCATGTGACGACCGTGCAGAACAGAATATTTGTCAAAATTCTTGTATGGAATTTCCTGTTCATACTATTTTTCAATTTTGTATCCTACCCCCCACACTGTGGTGATAATTTTATTCTGACGTTCATCCTCTTTCATTTTTCCGCGGAGACGTCTGATATGTACCATTACCGTATTATTGGCTTCATAAACTTTTTCATTCCACACGCGTTCAAAGATTTCATCCGTGCTGAACACCTTGCCGGGATTGGAAGCCAAAAGGTAAAGGATATCAAATTCAATCGGGGTCAGTTTAATTTCCTCGTCATAAACAAGTACTTTATGATTATCTTTATTAATTACTAATCCTCTAATTGTAATTTCATTTTTACTCGTCTCATGTGCCGTGCTGTTAGGATTCAATTTCGTGTAGCGCCGCAGCTGGGATTTTACCCTGGCTGTCAATTCCAGCGGGTTAAACGGTTTGATCACATAATCATCGGCTCCGATTCCCAATCCCATAATCTTGTCGAGATCCGTTGACTTGGCGCTCAGCATAATAATCGGTATATTATTTGTCTCTCTGATAATCTTACACATCTCCAGGCCGTCCATTCCAGGCATCATAATATCCAAAAGGATCAAATGAATTGTCTCCTTATCCAGAATATCGAAACCATCCTGGGCATTGCTCGCTTTAAACACCTTGTAACCGTCACTGACAAGGTAGATCTCCACCAGTTCAGCAATCTCTTTTTCATCATCAATAACTAAAATATTGGTTTCCGCCACGAAAAATCCCTCCTCTTTCCGTAATATGTATCATAAGTGCAAATTATTCAATCGATAGAAATAAAACAGATGCCCTTCTGTTTATAGATCCTTGGCTTCGTACTTTACTGCGCTCTCCGCCATGATGTACCGTCGTACTATAACAAAGAGTTCCGCTTGCGGAACTTTCGCGCCTGCGGCGGGTCGCTTCAGCGACCTGATTCCCTTCCGCCGCAGTGCGCCTCCATAGCGGAGCGTTTTTTACTTTCCAGGAAATTAGATACTTTAACACTTTACAATAGCAAGGTCTTTCCCAGAAAGTAAAAAAAGAATGGGAAGTATCGGCTTACATGTAAGCATGACGCCGTTACTTCCCATTTTTTCCTGCACGGCTTATTGCTTACGTGCACATTATACCATAAATCCCAAGGGGTAGTTTTAAATTTCTCTTACATTTATGGGAAAAACTTGTTATAAGGAAAAAGCCTGCATAACAGACATTTCAGCTGTATAATTCAACGTAATATGTTACAGCTTTTTTCAAATATAATAACGGCGGCGACAATTCTGGCAAATGTCTCCGCCGCCTGTTTATGCTCTTCTGCCAAATATTATTAATTATTGCTTTCCACCGGTATAAAAACCCTCTCATTCTGAGGCTGGCTGTTCTTCATTGCCTGTTCTGCCATAGCGATTGCCTCCTCGCAGAACTGCTCCTGAGAATTCACTCTGGCCTTTCCCCGGCGATCTACCTTTTCATAAGTTCCGCCAGGCTGAAGAATATGAGCCTTTACATTGTCCTCAAGTTCTGTCTTCAGGATATGGCAGACCTCTTCTTTCAGTTTCTCATCCTCGACCGGAAACGCGATTTCAACCCGCTTATCCAGATTTCTCGGCATCCAGTCTGCACTTCCCATATAAACTTCCGTACTGCCTCCATTATCAAAGATAAAAATCCGGCTGTGCTCCAGGAAATTTCCAACGATGGAATGCACGCTGATGTTCTCGCTGAGCCCCGGCACTCCAGCCTTCAGACAGCAGATTCCTCTGATCACCATTTCGATCTTCACACCGGCACAGGAGGCCTCATAAAGGGCCGCAATCACTTCTTTATCACATAGGGAATTCATCTTTGCGATGATATGAGCCGGCTTGCCTTCCCGCGCATGAGCAGTTTCACGGCGGATCAGCTTAAGAAATCTCCCTCGCAGCCACAGAGGCGCAACGATCAGTTATTCCATGCGAGCGGCTCTGAGTAACCGGACAGCATATTGAATACGGCTGTCGCATCTTCCCCAATCTGAGTGTTGCATGTCATCAGGCCGCAGTCTGTATACAGTTTGGCCGTAGAATCATTGTAGTTACCCGTTCCCAAATGGACGTACCTGCGGATTCCGTCCTCTTCTCTCCTCACTACAAGCGTTATTTTACTGTGAGTTTTCAGCCCTACCAGGCCATATATGACATGACAGCCTGCTTTCTCAAGTTTCTTAGCCCAAATAATATTATTTTCTTCATCAAATCTGGCCTTTAATTCCACCAGTACAGAAACCTGCTTCCCATTGTCTGCCGCCTCTGCCAATGCTGCAATAATCGGAGAATTTCCGCTGACGCGGTAAAGTGTCTGCTTAATGGCGAGGACTTTCGAATCTCTTGCGGCTGCTCTGACAAAATTCACCACAGGATCAAAGGTCTGATATGGGTGGTGAAGAAGAATATCTCCCTTTCTGATATTTGTGAATATATCATCTTCATTCATCAGCGCCGGTACCGGCTGCGGCGTATATTTCGGAGCCTCAGATTATCAAAACCATCCAGTCCATACATCTTCATCAGAAATGTCAGATCCAAAGGACCTGCAATTTCAAAAATATCATCGCTGCTCAGGCGAAGCTCCTTTTTTAATATTTTAAGAAGACGTTTATCCACTCTTTCTTCAATTTCCAGGCGGATTACTTCGCCCCATTGACGCTTTTTCAGCTGTTTTTCGATTTCAGCCAGCAGGTCTTCGGCCTCATCCTCATCAATGCTGAAATCTGCGTTCCTCATAATACGGAAAGGATGGGCACTGATGATATCATAATTAAGAAAAAGGGACTGAATATTCCGTTCAATAATTTCTTCCAAGAGAATTACTTTCCTTTCCCCTTCCTCTGTGGGAATCTCTACAATTCTCGGAAGCACGCTGGGAACCTGAACCATTGCGAACTCCAGGTCCTCCTGCTTATCTTCTTTTTTCTCTTCCTTTTTCTCTTCCTTTTTTTCCTCTTTGCTCTCTTCTTTCTGCTTTGCTTTCTTCTGAACAAGCGCTGCAATATTCAGCGTTTTATTGCGGATCAGCGGAAATGGCCTGGAGGAATCCACCGCCATCGGCGTAAGCACAGGATAAACATTTTTTTTGAAATATTCGTCCGCAAATGCTGCTTCCTCTTCACTCAGCAGTTCGTGATTCATGATAACCTGAAGCCCGTTCTGTTTTAATGCCGGAAGCAGGGATCGGTTATAGGTAGAATACTGCATTCCTACAAGTTCATGAGTTCTTATTGCAATTTTTTCCAGCTGCTCAGAGGGTTTCAAACCGGCAATATCCGGTTTGCTGTATTTTGCGTGAACCATATCTTTCAGAGATGCCACACGCACCATAAAAAATTCATCCAGGTTGGAGGCTGTAATGCTCAGGAATTTCAGTCTCTCGAACAGGGGAAGTGTTTTGTCCCTTGCTTCGCTCAAAACACGGTAATTAAATTCCAGCCAGCTCAGTTCACGGTTTACATAATTTTTCGGGTTTGTATAAATTTCTTCCATTACTCCCATATCCTACACCCTCCTTTTCTGCTTCAGCACAGGACGAATTCCGTATATTTCTTCAAAAAAGTCCACCTTATTTTCAAATGCCAGGCGTTCGAGAGTGATATCCCCTTCATATCCCGTACTGACAATGAGCTCCCCGTCACGCACGGAAATTCTGCAGTCTGCCAGCTTCTGCCTGTGACTTCTGTCCATGGAATTTGCCAGACGCAGAATCGCCACCAGCTTAGCAATCAGCATTGTGTTATTCTTGGATGCCTCATAAAGAAATGGTTCCATGTTGTAGCGCACCGTATTTGCTATAATCTCCCGCTCTTCATGGGAGAGTCCTATGATCTCCGTTGACATGATAATATTATAGGCACATTCACTGGTGTCCTCATACTGACGAATTTGCCGCATGAATGGAGATTAACCGCAATCTGCAGAAGCAGTCTCTCTCTTTTGCCCAAGCCGTGATACTTCTTCATGCTGTCAAAGATATCCAGGGCATACCGCTCCAGCACCTGGCTGTGGGACATGTGACATTTATATCGCTTTGCCATATTTCTTGCAGCGGCAATAATATCCCCTGAAAAATCATGGTTAAATTTAACAAGACGCTTCTCGTCCGCATATTCAGCAGCCATTCCGTCTCCAAGCCGGATGGCCGGTATCCAGAAGGTTTCTGCACCTGTCAGCTCCATTACACGTTTATAAATCATGGCGCTCGGCAACAGAAGCGATGCATACTCGGCGCTCACTCCGAATTCCTCCTGTATCTGCGCCAGATTCATGTTCTCCAGCTTTTTATAGAAAGCTACTACCTCGTCCGCACTGATAAACGACCGCGTTCCTCCCTCAATTGTTTTTCTGGCAAGATAAAGGATTTCCTCTCCGGCTCCGATCAGATTCTTAATTTCCCGGTCTTTCAGATACATCTTTCTGAAGGTGAAGAGTTCATTATCAACAATCTCCTCCAGAATATGCACACGGTCCTCCTCCGCAGTCTGCACATTGGAAATCATTTCCCGCATGCGGAGCGCACCCAGCCTTAAATTGTGAGTCGACACAAGTGCGTCTTTATCAAACAGGGACAACTGCATGCTGCCAAAGCTGACATCCACGATAGCCGTCCCTTTCTGGATCAATTTGTTAAATTCCGTTTCCTTTGCAGCAATCGCCTTATAGCTCAAAAGTCGCTGTTCCGAATTGCTGATAATCTTAACATCCAGACCTGTGTGGACCTTGATCTGATCCAGCACGATCTGGTTGTTTTTTGCTTCTCTCATGGCGCTTGTAGCGTATGCACGGTAACTGTCCGCCTGATATCCCTCCATAATCTTTACGAAGTCACTCAGTACACGGCACATCTCATCTACCAGGCTGTAGCTGATTTTACCTGAATTGTACGTATCCTTGCCCAAAGGTATCATATGGCGCACCCGGTCTATTTGGCGGATTCCGCTTTTACCGGATATTTCGTAAATCCCCAGCTCCAGTTCAAAAGAGCCTACATCAATTGCTGCAAAAATTTTTACTGCCATAAAAAACCTCCCTGTTCTTTACTGCATTTTACCTAAAAGATAAGTGATAAACTGCGCCGCCGTCCTTCCGGAAAGCCCCCCATGGCTCAACTCCCACTTATTTGCTTCTGCCAGAAGTTCATCTTCCGGCATGGTTACATGATATTTTTCAGCCAGTACCTTTACAATATTCTGGAACTCCTTTTTATCCGGAGCGCCGAAGTAAATCGTAACGCCAAACCTCGCTACGAGCGACAGTTTTTCCTGAACCGTATCATTATTATGGACATCATCATCCAGCGTCCTTTTGTCACGGAAGCTCTCACGTACGAGATGGCGTCTGTTGGACGTGGCATAAATCAGTACATTCTCCGGTTTTCTGCCCAGGCCGCCTTCAATAATCGCCTTCAAATACTTATATTCCAGCTCTGTTTCTTCAAAAGAAAGGTCGTCCATATAAATAATAAATTTATAATTTCTGTCTTTAATCTGTTCAATCACATCCGACAGGCAACGGAACTGATGCTTATATACCTCAATAATTCTCAGTCCTCTGTCATAATATTCATTTAATATCGCTTTTACACTGGAAGATTTGCCTGTACCGGCATCTCCGAAGAGCAGAACGTTGTTTGCCGCCTTTCCTTCAATAAATGCCTCCGTATTATCAATGATCTTTTTCTTTTGAATTTCATATCCGACCAGATCATTCAGGTACACATGCTCGATGTTGACGATCGGTTCAATATCTACCTCCTCGCCTTTCTCTGCGATGCGAAAGGCCTTATTGAGACCGAACTTTCCTACGCCGAATTCCCGGTAAAACTCCGTTATCATCTTGTGAAAATCTTCCTCGTCTCTCGCATGTTCCAGAGAAACGGCAAGCTCTACGATCCTGTCACGTATTCTTTTATTAAACATACGGCTGTTGCCGTTGGCTGCCTTGTAATTCTTAAGTTCCGCCCATACCGGTTCGGCCCCGGAGATTTCGTCCAGCTTCCTAATGTCACAGTCAAACAGTTCTTTGATAATGGCAAAATCATGCTTTACAAGGCGGTTTAAACTGCCCTCTACCTCTCCCACAATCTCGCATGAAGTGCTGTATGCATTTTCATTATTTGCCAGACACAATGCCAGAAAACAATGCCACAGGTTACCTTCCAGCCCATATGCCGCTGCCAGTTCAATCAGGTCATTTGCGCACGCATAGGAATCGCCGTCTCCTTCACCTGATAAAAGGGCCGCCATCCTGTCAAATAAATCCTGATACCTCAGATTTTTGTATATTACTAACTGTGCTGTCTTCATCGTCCGCTTTATCCTCTTTTCTTTCGTTCTAAAACTATGGCGGTTCAGGACGACGCTGATTCTATTCCCTCATGTTTTACCGTCCTGAACAGTTATCTGAATTAATAATTGCCAATAATCCTCATGTTTTCTGCCTCTTCATCAATTCCCTTCAGCGCGCTGCACACAGCTGCATCACCAAGGTTGCCCTCAATATCCACAAAGAACCGGTACTCCCAGTTTTTGTCTTTAATCGGGCGGGATTCTATCATCACCATATTGACGTTGTTATAGATAAAATGGCTCAGCATATTGTAAAGGGAACCGCTTTTATGGGGCAGTTCGAAACAAATGCTCACCTTTCCTGCATCTTTTTTATAAACGGCCTCCCTGGCTACAATGATAAACCTTGTCGTATTACTCTTATTATCATTCACCTGGGACTGCAGAATTTTGAGACCATAAAGTTTTCCTGCTATTTCACTGGCAATTGCTGCCTCTGTCGGATCCGCACCTTCCAGAACCTTCCTGGCCGCTACAGCGGTATTCTCCACGCTGATCTGTTTCCAGTCCGGATGGCTGTTCAGATAATCGGAGCACTGCATAAGCCCCTGCAGGTGGGAAAACACCGTTTGTATATCTTCGATTTTTGCCTCCGGCAAACCAAGCAGCGCATGGCTGACCGGAAGAAGTGTTTCCGCAACAATATGGTTGTGATATTTCATCAGCAGATCATAGTTATCCGCAACGACGCCTGCTGAGGAATTTTCAATCGGAAGAACTGCATAGTCCGCTTTCCCTGCTTCTACTTCCTGCATCGCCTCTTCCCATGTTTTCACATGATATGTATCTGCATCTTTTCCAAAAAACTGCAGAGTTGCGCCATGGCTGTATGCACCTTCAATTCCCTGATAAACCACGCGGATCCCTTCTGTATTCAGGCTGTCTGCCTGCCTGAAATGAATCCCGGCCCCTTTCCCTTTTCGGAAAGCAGCTGGTACTGCAGTCTTCTGCTCAATGTCATAATCTGAGAGAACAGCTCCTCCACACTCTGCTTGTTCTCTTCTCCTGCGAGGGCCCGCACTGACTCTATCTTCTGCTTCTCCCTCTCCCCGTCGAATACCGGCTTCCCAGTATCAATTTTATATTCTGCCACGCTCCTGCACAATTTCATCCGCTCTTCAAAAAGCTTCACCAAATCGGCATCTATAACGTCCAGCTGTTTCCTGATTTCCTGTAAATCCATGGTGTTCCTCCGATGTTTTCCATATGCTCTGGAATTAAGCTTTCCAGCTTTCCCGTTCTTCCAGCTGGTCTTCCAGCATCCCTTTAATGATATCTCTCGTATATGCCCCCGCAAATTTTTTCTTTTCCGGTTCCAGCTCTTTAACATAAAACGGAGTGCCGAATTCTATAATCACGTGAGACGGCTTCATAAACGGAATATGAGACTCAAAAATTTCAGCCGTTCCGGTTATTGCCACGGGCACCACCGGACAGCCTGCTTTTTCTGCAATCTTCAGGCTCCCTTCCTTAAACGGCAGCATTTCCAGCACATCCTTATTTCTATTGCGGGTTCCTTCCGGAAATATCCATATGGATATCCCGTGTTTTACTTTCTCGATGCCGGTCAGGATTGTTTTCAATCCTTCTTTCATATTTACCCTGTCAAGAAACAGGCAGTTTACATTGCGCATCCAATCTTTCAGAAGCGGATAACGGAGCATTTCCTTCTTTGCCACAAACCCGGTCAGAGACGGCACTGTAACATACCCTACAAGGATATCGAAATAGCTCCTGTGATTTCCGACAAAAAGCACTGCTGTTTTTGTCGGAATGTTCTCTGCTCCTTTCACAGTAACCGTTACACCGGTCAACGCCAGGAGATAGCGGAACATTCCCTTCACAATGTTCAAACTCTGCCAGTCCCTCTTCTCCGGATTTGTCTTTCCTATAAACCACTCTATAATAAGAATCGGGATACTAAGCACTAAAAACAGAATGACACTCAGCGAAACCAGAATAAATCGTATCATTGCTTTCATTTCCTTTCTGTCTGGTAAAATACTGATTTTCCGTCCATTTGGCAGCACAAGGCCATCTGCGCCGCCTTGCGCTTCGTGAAACATTTCCGGAAATCCGAACTATAATTCATTATATAAAACAAGCGGCCAGATTACAAGCTCTAGCCGCTTTTCTTTTTCGTAATTTGTTCAAATAAAAGTCCTGTTCCAAACCACAGAGGAGCAAAATCCAGCCGGATCAGGCCGTTAATATTGCTGTGCCGTCCCGAATAATCCCACGGGCACATCCCATGGGTACGCAGCCAAAGTCCTGAGCCATACTCTACAATAAAAATCAACACCATATAGAGCATTCCATGGCGAATCGCACGATCCCCCGGTTTCAGGCTCTTAACTGCCGCCTGCTGCCTGGCGCTGACTGTAACTGCTGTTTTGTCATCTCCGATCCAGCGATCCATTCCTGCTCCGATCGGACCGAGAAGCGCGCCCAGTCCATAAATCGGAAACATGAGCAAAGAAGTTTTTCCCATCAGCCTCCAATCTCCAACCATAATAGATTCTACAGAAGTAAACATCACTTCCAGACACCATCCGGCTACTCCGCATTTTAAAAAATTCTGTACAATGTCTTTCATTCTTATTATCATCTTCATGGCACTAGTATGTACCATGCCGCAGGCATTTTATTCATCTTTTTTCTGTTTTTATTCGATTCTAAAGCAGCGGAGAAAGCAAGCGGCAGCATTGCTCCTTAAAGCGAATCCACAAAGGCCGCTCATTATATTCTTCTAAAGTAATTTCATGACAACTCTGCAGATCATACAGGAATATCTGTTCCAGTTTTTCTGTAGTCTCCTCATCATATATCGTAGCATTGACTTCGAAATTAAGCTCGAAGCTTCGGATATCCATATTGGCTGTTCCATAGCAGCTCACTCTTCCGTCAGTCATAACACCCTTGGCATGGAGAAATCCGTCTTCGTATTTGTAACATCTGGCTCCCGATTCCAGAAGATCGCCCACATAAGAATATGTCGCCCAATACACAAACGGATGATCGGGCATACAGGGAATCATGAGCCTGACATCCACGCCGGACCTGGCTGCAATCTGCAGAGCGGAAAGCACTGCATCGTCAGGCACAAAATACGGGGTCTGAATATAAATATGCTTTTTGGCCTTATGGTACAGTTCCAGATAATTATTGCGGATCTGACGGCTTTCCACATCCGGTCCGCTTGTAATAATCTGAATTCCAAGAGGCAGCTTTTTGCCTTCCAGGATTTCCCGCGTCTCCCTGCGTATTTCAGGATCCATATTAAAATATCTGGCATCCAGGAAAAGATTCTCATGAGCTGCATAATTCCAGTCCAGGGCAAAGCGGATTTCCAGGCTGATAACGGCCTCTCCCCTGATCTTTAAATGAGTATCCCGCCAGAAGCCAAATTTTTTATCCTTTCCAATGTATTCCTTACCAATATTAAATCCGCCTACATATCCTACTTCGTTGTCAATCACCACTATTTTACGGTGATTCCGGTAGTTTACTCGAAAATTCAGCCTTCCTAAAAATGCAGGAAAAAATTCACCGATCTGTATTCCTGCCTGTCTCAGCTCTTCCCACCGCCTTTTCGGCATAAAGCGACCGCCCATGCCGTCATAAAGTATACGCACTTCTACGCCTTCTTTTACTTTATCCATCAGGATCGGTACGAGGGAATCAAAAACCTCATCATTTTTAATAATATAGTACTGGATGTGTATAAATTTCCTGGCCATTCTCAATTCCCGGCGCAGGTCTTCAAATTTCTCTTCCCCATCACTGAAAACATCAAGCTGATTATTCACGGTCAAAACAGCGCCGGAAAGTTCCAGATTATAGAGCACCAGGTCCTTATAATCCCTTCCCATCGGTTCATCGATGCTTAAATCATGACTTCTGAGAAACAGCTCCTGGCCGCGCGCCGACACGCGCAGCTTATCCTCTACTTCCTTAATATGAAACATCTTGCTCTTTTTGATATCCTGGCATAGAAGCAGGTAGAACAGGAAGCCAAATACGGGCACAAAATACAGAGCCATCAGCCACGTCCAGACCGCTTTAGGGTCTCTTCGCTGGAAAAAGACAATTACGATAGAAAGTATTAAATTGACAACAAGCAAGTGGGCCATCAGCCATCTCCAGGCTTCGGCCATGCTTTCAATAATCTCCATATTCATTTACCCCTGTTCCGCCATGAATCCATTTATATGATTATATTTTCCAAAAATTCAGGTTTCTCTCATTATAATGGATTAATACGCAAAACTCAATACAGGGAGAGATATCCAGCGGCAGAATACTAAAACATTTTATCACTTATAAAACGGCAGCGAACCTCCCGTCCATCATGGACCGTCAGACTCACTGCCGTCATTTCCTGCTGTATATATTATTTTAGTCCAGATCAAAAAGCTCCCTGCATACCATGAGAATTTCAGCATGTACGGCTTTCGGATGTTTTATGGAACTGTCGCCTCCGTTTCCCATGACCTGAACTGCAAGGGTTTTTCCGTCCCACGCAGCAGGATTGTTGGATTCCCAGGTGAGATCAAGCCTGATCCACTGCGGTTCAGTGCCTTCCTCCGGAAACGGCACAATCGGAAAGGCCGACAGGTCCACACCTGCATCCGGATTTTCAACTTCAGCTGTCACAGTATAGCTGCCCGGATCCAGTTTCTTAAAATCTTCCGCGTCCCCATTTTTCTCTACAACTCCAATGCGGATTGCAGCTGTTTCACCGACAGCTCCTGCTTTTCCAGACAGAAGTAAATTGATGCCTGATTGTCATCCTCGTCATAGTAGTGGACATACCGGCTGCTGCCTCCCGCTTCCTTGGAGATATAGACAATCCCAGTTTCACTGTCTTCCTTTACTACTGTATAAACGGTTTCATCTTTTCTAGGATTCGAGGTTTTCAGGGCAGCAAAGATCGTATTGATAAACAGCTTCGTCTCTTCGGTCCGTCCATCCTTAGAATCCTCTGCCGAATCTCCGTATATGGAGAAACCTGTATAGAAGACATTTCCCTTTGAATACAGGTAATAATTGTTAGAGGCATCTTTTCTGGTTGTAGCAAAATACTCGGATTCTTCATCCGGAATGCCGTCTGGGCCTCCCGGCGTGCTGCCAAGGGTATACCAGACCGTTATATCTCCATACTCTTTCCTGTTCTGTCTGTTTAATGAAAGCTCATAGTACGGCGCATGGTTTTCTTTGATCTCTACCATGGCATCCGTATTGATTTCATATGGATAGCAGCTGACAATGCCGGGATTCAGTTCTTCTGCCCGTGATGTTCTGTTTTCAGCACCATATAAATATCCCTTGTTTGCACTGGAAAACGGACGATTGTCGTTAAGTCCTGACGCCAAAGAAGCATATTCCAGAAGCATGCCATCCGTAAATCCCTGCAGCTGCTTTATTTCATCATCTTTCCAGATTCCATCGTTCTTATTATCATTTCTGTAGCGGACGCTTCCAAGGTCCTTATCCTGTTTCTTTCGATCCGCTTCCGTTATGGTAATACCGAAGCGGTCCATACCCAGGGTATTTCGGAAAGACTGGGTCACATAATAATTCCAGGCTGGTTTATCCGGATACATGGCCTTTTCGTTACCGGCTACCGGCATAAGGGTAAAGCTTCTCTTGCCAGTTACTTCACCGCCGGAGGCAGATGTTTCTTCTACCGCATATTTCCATGATTCCCGGCAGGTAATTGTGGTACTTTCATCGGCAGGATATGCCAGATACTGATCATCATAAAGGTAATATGTCTGTCCGGCAACCGTTACTGGATTCATAATATCTATCCGTGATTCCGGGACAACGTCTCCTTTTGACAAAAACATCGAATAGACATCTTTCCAATAAGCCGTCCTCTTGGTCCATGATCCCCATTTAACCGTATCGCTGCTTTCCATTGCAGCCCGGAATTCTTCTAAAGTTGTCGCTCCTCTGGCCAGATTATAATATTTAATTGGAAAAAGGAGTCTGTCTACGCTCTGCATTTCCACGCTGAACCCTTTTCCATTAAAAAAGTCATATACCTCTGCACATGTTGCACTTCCATGAGAGCCTGAGCTGTTATAGAGAGGTATATCATAATCTTTCGTTGAAAACCAGATAATGACCCTATATTCCGCTCCCAACTGATAATCTGCCGTCCCCTCTTTTACAGGAGCAATTACCTTCCGGTATCCCTGTACATTCTTTTGATATTCGTCGCTCAAATAGATATGCTCATCTGAGCTTACTCCCTCTTTATCCATCTGGCTGTTTAAGTTTTCTATTGCCGATATTCCGTTATCCCCAACTGGCGTCCCAACCTCATATTCCGTCTTCTTAAAGTTCACGCCGTCGTCTGTCAGTTTCTTAGTGCCATTTGATGTAAACCGGTTATAATCTGCTACCGTCATCTGTTTCCATACAAATTTTTTCTCAACCGGCGTCATATAATTCAGGGAATTCACATAGGACATGGAATCATTTGTGAATATAACAGGCCGTTTTTCCTTTTCGATATATTCTCTGAGTTTTTCGATCGCATCCGGATCCGTGATGTCCGTTTCTCCGTTTAAAAGCTCATCTGAATCAAAGCCCATGCCGAATAGAATCATATCGTAGTCATCCAGATTCAGTCCCTTTCCTGCATCTGATATGTTTTCGCATGTTTTAGCCTCAAATTCGATCTTTCCGTATTCCGTTGAATCTTCATTTTCAGTAACATCTCTGAGAAGTTCCATGAATTTCGTATTACTCTGAAGGTTCCACTGATCGCCATCTTCCGGAATCACCTGGAGAATTTTTATATCTCTTTTCTGCTGGACCGGGCGGAAATAGCCTCTGTCCCTGCTCCTCATATCGCCGGAAACTGCCGTAAGCTGGAACTGGTAAACCTCATCATCCAGTCCCAGAGAAGAAAGGTCTATACTGATCTCACCATCTGCTTCATCTGCCGGAATTTTATACACATAATCGTGAGGCAGTTCCTTTGTCTGGTCCTGACTTGCCTGACCGCTTCCTGATGACGATGTGTCCTCATCTGACTTAGTTTCCGTAAACATCCCGTCGCCATTTACATCTATAATCAGAGTAAGCGCCGCACTGCTGTCGGCTTCATAAGTAAAGCTCAGAGAATTGGACCGCTCCAGTTCAAGGATCGTTTTTCTCTCCTCATCCCCCTCCGGCTGAACAGGCGCTATCGTTTCATTTTCATCGAAATGAATCTTTACTTCAGGACGATTATTCGGAAGTTCAAGATTGTCAATCGTCTCTGCAAAATCCGGTTCTCTGAAAATCTGTCTGTTGTCTTTTTCCAGATTCTCCGCAAGTACCTGATAAATATTTGCATCTGCCGGACTCTGCGGTTTGCTGCCCTTATTATCCAAATCATTTTTAACAGCCCAAGCCGTATCTATTACTTTTCCAGCTGCAATCACCGGCATGTCAGCCTTAATAAACTCTTCCAGCTGTACTCTCATGGAATCCGTAAGATCATTTCCGCTGAATCTGGCTTCTCCAGCCAAAGTATTTCCATTCTCCAGCTCAGGAATCAGGGACATATTTCGCAGAAAATACATCGCAGAGTTTCCATTTTTCCACTGTTCTTTCAAATTCTCATTCCAAAGAGCATCTTTATTGGAATGAAGGTCTCCTGAAAGATTAACAATATCATTTTTTCCCAAAAGGCTCTGAAATCCTTCTTTCGTGATATAATCTTCTTTCCGCAGACCATTGCTCAGCGTATCCGTTCGGACGATATCTCCCATATGGTTATATGGGAATTGCTTATAAATGGTATTCTCTCCGAAGAGATCGACATTTTCCCCGATATAGATGACGTCATAATCCGCCGCAAGGTCGGCTGTCATACCATTCAAAGTATTTGGCGTCACATGGGTAATATGAAAATACTTCTCATACGATTCGTCGCCATAGAGGTACTTTGCCAGCAGTTTACGGCCTCGATTGTCTGAAATTTGTAGCTGTTACATGGCTGGATTTCCAGGACGTGGACGGAAGCGTCTTCCGGGTTGTCGGGAATTCCCCCGCTTTCGATCTTACCATCCAAAATAATTTCTATTTTATTGAATGGTAGAAATCCTTTTGATAAAAACCCATGAGACGATACATCATTCATATCATATATCAATATATTGTCTTGGATAGGCGGTATATAATTCCCAGTTCCGTCATTGTGCCCCGGAAAGGAAGTGATATATCCTCCCTCGTCTGGCTCTAATCCCTCACTTAAGTTTTCAATACTCCACTGGCTTTTATATTGTCCGTCTTTATACAGTTCTCCGTTTTCATTAATATAGAATCCATTCCTGCCTCCAGGTTCAAACAACTCATTAAACTGACTGGGATCATCAAAAAAATTAAACATCATCTGCAGTTTAAACAAATTAAAATTACTGTTAGAAGCTTTACTCCACAACTTTTCACCTGGAAGAGCTACTGAAAGATTTCCAGACATTGCCCTCTGATATATTTCTTTTGCTTGGCCAAACGTAATATCACATGTATTAATAGAGTATTCTTCAAAGCTTGGATTACCATTTCGGTCGAGGATTGTATTATATATCAGACTAAAGTTTTCGATATCTCCATTCTTATTACCGCTGTCAAAATGGATATAATCAGCGCTTTTAATATCTTCTTCCGTCAGTTCATTTGGAGTCTTCACACTCAAATGAATCTCGTATTTTGAATCAAACTCAGTCAAAGCTATCTGGTTGTTCTGATAATTCCAATAAGGACTTTTTGAAGAATCATACTCTCCTACGCCAAGGCAAACCATTTTAAATATTTCATTATTTATTACTCCCTTATTTTTCCCATTCTCTTTTAAGAGAGTATATGGGGGCAGGTACCCTGAAAATTCTGTATCTTTATTTTTCGTAGGGTCCCAAAAAAAGTAATAACAGTTCGGATTATCATACCATTCATTTTTCGAACTCCAAAAAGCGTTCATTTGCTCTTCCGTCATCCCACGCTCAATCAAACCGGCCTCTCCGCCAATATAATACCCCAGCACTGCCTGCTGTTTTGTAGGCGCTACCTCTATGATATGAAACGGTATTTTTGCTCCATATGCTTGTTTCCTCTGCCACAGCACCGCTCCGACAACAAGAAGGCAGAAAGCTGCCAGTATTACAGACAGCTTCAAAAATAATATATAATTTTTCTTTTCTGTTATTATCCGTTCCTGTCTCGTCACCTTGTGCACCTTCCTGCGATTCGTTAATTTTTATAGTACCATATAAGATTCGGAGTATTCCTGGCCGTTGATCCGGAACTGCAACGGTATCCCCGACTCTCATTATTGGAAAATGTCAACTCGAACCGTACTGTCACGGAACCATCTGCTTCTTTCATCCCATCTACATTTTCCTGAATCACTCCGCCGATTTCCAGACTGACATCCATATCTTCCAGCTTATCAGAAATAAGATACTCTTTGCTGACAATTGCATCTTTTACTGAACTGCTGTTTAATGGTGCAGATATTCCTTCCGCCGAATTCACCGTAAAATCTCCGCTTCTCTTCTGATACAGGCTATGACCTGCCTTATCAAAAAAGAAAGTTTCTCCCGTGTAGTGTGTCCCACCGGACTGAACGGCCTGTTTTCCGGTAAATATTACGGTCCCCAATGCGTCCTGATCGATATAGACACTTTCCCCGTTCATTACCGCATCCGTAAGCCGCCTCATAACGCTCTGACTTTCACTTTGAATATCCGCGTATGTGGCAGTTCTCCTTCCCAGCTTTGTAGATACGTTGAGGAAAGCTCCAGCCATGAGCCCTACAAAAGCCAGTACCGTAATGCCTACCAGCAATTCAATCAGAGTAATTCCACGGTCATCCCTTTCCTTCATATCTATCACCTCTACTCAATCTCACAGCGGCCGGTTTCCTTATACACGGTCACCGTTAGTTTATTTCCCTGACCTTCCATCTCCATACTTCCGCTTCCCAATATACACTCGCCTGTATCCCGGTCAAATCGGTAAATATGGTATATTGTTCCGCCCGTGCCGCTCTCATCTGCAGGCAATGTGGTATCCTTCGTATAGGTTACGGCAGCAGCATAGCCAATAAATGATTTATTCAATTCCTGTTCCCAGCTGCCTTCCTTTTTCTTTTCCTGAGCACAGAACATTTCTCCATCCAGTTCATAGACAGTCAATTGCCACTCGCCTTCTCTTGACATAGCAATCATCTGGGTATATTCAATTTCTTCTTTGAGTATGCGGGCAAACTTTTCCATTTCCTTTCTTCTTGATGCTCCGGGACTTATTACCATCATCCCCGTTACGATTCCAAGTATAGCCACTACAATGAGCATTTCCAGAAGAGAAAATCCTTTGTTATCCTTCTTCATGAATTCTCGTCCCTCTCTTCCAGTTCTTCAGAATCAGGAAATCTTCATATCGGTCAAATGCAGAAGAGTCCGCGTCACCGTACCCATAAAAATATTTTGCAGCCTGCTCATCTTCCAGATAAGACGCCCATGTTCCCGGGTCTGCTATCAGCTTTGCTTCTCCCTTAATAGTAATCGTGCCGCCTGCAAGGATCAGTCCGTTCCATTCCTCACCGCTTCCGCCTTCAACAGTCACATTTTTATTTGTAACGATCAATCCCTGAGGCATGGCGTATGTAGCTCCGGCTTTCGCTTCCTTGCTGGATAAATTGAGTACAACATTCTGATCAGTCACAAGAATTCCGACGTCGCCTTCCTGCTTATGCAGGACTTCAAAATCTTCAATATTCCAGACGGATTCTCCATTTTCTCCTCCGGCCTTCAGGCGGGCAAACGTAGAGGCTGGAAGCGCGCCCTCTCCTCCGTCAGCTTTTACCGTCTCTGCCAGATATTTTTTCAGATTTGCATACGATAACTCACATGATCTGGACAGTTCCACTATGCCTAGAGAAGTAGGACTCTCGTTATTCATAAGATTAAAAAGCTTCTCACCAGCTCCTGATACCTCATAAAGTGAAGCTGATGTATAAAAGTTTCCTCCCTCATTCAGCGTAACAGCGCCCATCTTATCCCCGCCTGTAATTTCGCCATCCGCGTTTCCCATGCCTGCCTTTTTCAGATAACTGCTGAATGTATCACCGTGTTCCTCCAGGTACTTCCTGAAAAACTCTGTCTGCTCTTCTTTGCTTTCAAAACTGCGATAGATATACAGCTTTCCCTTAATACCGACAATTACCGCCGTGTTTTCTCCGCTCACCCTTGATGCACTGTAAGAGACAGTTCCATTCGTCTCTGATTTTGTAACTTTATAAGTGCCTTCTGCGTTCCCACTTTCCCCATCCTTTTTCACATTGAGAACAAGTTCACTTTTATCTGAAGGGAATATCAACGGATTCGACTCAGCTTCAGTGCCATTTTCATCTCCCACATGGATCTGTTCCGTTGGGACAAGGTAAATATTCTGGCTCGCCTTTACCGACATGGACTCGCCCAGTGGATAAGCTTCACTGACATCCCTGAAATTAAGATAAGCTCTTCCTGCCAGAAGAAGCGTATCCACTTCTCCAAAATCCACCGTATTTTTCTTGCCGTTTAAGAGGACTGCACTGCTGTCGGAATGCGTATTCTGATCAGGCTCAGCACTTTCTCCCTTATTGCCATATCCATAATAGCCACCTGTCAGTTTTACGGAATTCTCATCCTGCTGGAGCGTCAGATCATCCTGTACATACATGTCTCCACTATCCATAGTGAGCCGGGATGCCTGAAAAACTCTGACATTATGCGCCCAGACATGACTGGTCATGGAATACTCCTGATCCATGCCCTCTTCCGTTCCGCCTTCCGCGCCTTCTTCACTTTCATTATCGGATTCCCCCATACCAGCTGGGATAATGGATAAATCCCCTCCGTTGCTGACAGATAATTCTTCTCCTGCCGTCACCAGGTTGCTTTCCATGACAGCCTTCGCCTGGGAAATCTCTATATTGCCTCCATAAATATTTCCTTTCAGAAGGCTTCCGTCTCCATCTGCTGAATTTTCTTCAATTTTTATACCTTTATTCGCTACCAGGACATAATCATTTAACGCCTCTTTCTCGTTGATAAAACGGATTCTAGGCGTACGAATCGTCAAGTCGACCGTAATCGAGGATTCCACCTGAGTTGTTGGATTTACATAGGTCAGCTGCAGGTTTTCCAACATAATCTGCTGCCTCCCCGTTTCTTCTTCCCTATTCATATCTGTAGTTTCTTCAAAGCCCGCTGGTATACTGCCGTCAGTATAGGAAATCTCCCCAATTTTAACTGTAAGGTTCTCCTGTTCAACGGTCGCTGAGTATGATTTCAGTTTTGCTGCCAGACTGTCTTCCTCATGTGCAATCGGATTGAAATCCACACCCATACTGTCTTCCAGAGATTTTAAATACTTTTCAGCAAACGCTTCATTCGCTTTGTCGTTTGTCTTATACGTCGTATAAAGTCCTGTCAAAACCTCTTCATAGCTCTTTTCAGGCATTCTCCTGCCTCTTCGCCAAGGCCTGAATAGATTTCGTCCAATGCGGTTTCCAGAAAATAAAAATTTCTCTCTGATTTTCTGCCCAGCATACGTATCTGCCAGTTTGTAACTGCTGCGCTCAGACTCATAAACCCCAAAAGAGCGATCAGGGAAATAACGGTCAGGACCAGAAGCATGGCAGAACCTCTATTATTCAATTTTCCGTTTTCTGTCCAAAGCCGTTTTTTCATAATGTTCATTCCCTTTTTGATGAAGTGATGTTTAGCAGTTTTTCTCCCTTTTTCAATCCGGCCCCATCAGGAACCCCTTTATAAACAGTTACACTCAAACCATAAATTCTGTTATATGCGGCCGTTTTATCCACAAGCCCTCTTCCAGCGCTTCCGCTCCTGGCAGGGATGTTGGAAAATACTGTTACGATTTCATCTGTAGTCCCCGACGGAGGCAGTTTCAGCAAATCATCCAGAAAACCATACGGCGGAGGGTTCTCCGACGGAGAGATAATGTATACGGGATACGATATCTGATCACTTCTTTTTACCGCTGTGACAAATATTCTGTCGTACTCCACATTTTCAGGAAGAAATACATAGATACCATTCTCTATCTCTTTTTTTCCTTCTTTTTTGTCTTTCTTCTCAACCAGCGTTTTCACTGTGGAGAATACTCCCGTTTTGACTGACATAGCCGCCGGATAACCGGAAGCTTTATCCGGCATTTCCTCTGACACCGTATAAATCAGTTGCACCGATACCCCCATTTTTGTACCGCCGCTTTTGGAATCGATCATAATATTCAATATTCTCTTAACGTCGTCTTCGCTGTATATCGTTTCTTCCGAACCGCCGGAACCGGAGGAACCTGACCCGGCGCCCTCCTCCGCGCCACCTTCTCCATCATCTTCCGGAGGGTTCACCTTTGCCAGCAGGAGTCGTGTTAGGAATTGATCTTTATCTAATTCCTCCCCTTCTTCCCCTTCTTTATCCTCTTGGCTGGTTACAGAAAGGTCGGCTGGTGATACGACTGCATTCTGAATGCTGCTTATATCAGTAATCCTCGGCATTTCATAGAGATTCGAGTCCATGACACTTCCATCAGCAGCATCTTCGTTTGAGTACTTTCCGTAATCTGCTTCCACCTCAATCAGATAAGAGGAGGTTCCTTCTTTTTCCGACCTGGTAAATACAAATTTTCCCCCGCCTTGAACAGCCTGCCACTTATTTTCTCCAATCGTAATCTCTTTCGTATGATCTTCGCCTTCTGAAAGCTCTTTGTCTAGGCCCTCAAACGCATATCCTTTAAACGTCTCCACAGAATCTTTTGCCAAGTTCAGCACACGCTCGTCTTCTCTGGATTTTACCGATATTCTGCTGCTTACCGTAAAAGTGCGAAGGAGCACCCCAGTCATAATGGAGAGCACAGCAATCGCTACCAGCAATTCGATCAGGGTAAATCCTGCCTGTTTCTTCATAATCGGGTACTCCTTTCCTGATTTTCTTATAAGCCTGTATTACTTGGCAGCAGTTCGGATGGCAGACGGCATCTTTTCCTGGCTTAAAACCAAGAAATGTTGGATGTCCGTCTAATGTGAAAATTGGTACAGAACCGGTCTCATAAACCAATCGAACAACCGCTACTGTACCAATTTCTCCGTCGTCTGAACTGCTGCAGCTATTGTATGATTTCGATGCGCCCTTTCTGTTCTGCAACCGTAAATCTTGGATTCTGGCCATCGTCATCAGTTACCGCAATGCATACGTTCCGTTCTGTCTGATTATCGATGGAAACGTTTATTCCGCTCTCATCCCTGCTCCCTGTTCTTCCCGAACTCAGTACGTAGATATTGATCTCTTCCTTGTCCGGCACTACTACACGCTTCTCGTTGTCTCCTAACGCATAGACAATGTTGATTTCCTCTTCTCCCTGTACGACTGTTATAGAAAGATCCTCTGCTCCATTTTTCTCTGATATGAGCTTGCCTGTATCCTGCTGCCCAGCAATCACCTTGGCTGGAACATCCGAAGCCGTTCCATGAAGCATAATGTAGAGGTCATAATTCTTCTTGATATCCTGAATCTTTTCTGCAGCCGTACGACCATCGTAAGAAAGAGGCGTTCCGGACTGGAAAATGTTGTCCGTTCCGATCGGAACCAGTACATCCGGCTCGGGAAGGACCCGCTCTCCTCCTGTTACTGCAAACTGTTGAAGTGTAATATTCGATATGACCTTTCCGCTAGTCCCATCATAACTGGCTGTTATGGAAGGGATTGTGCTCTTATCCTGCCATGTAAAAACATAATCCAGTAGATGCTTCCACATGATATAATCGCATGTAACTGGCAACGTCAGCCTGCTCTCAGTCAGTGCATACGGTTCTCCCGCTTCCGGAGCGGAGTTAAGTCCGTATATCGTTGCTGGTTCTGTGTACGCCAGGGAAGTAATACCAGTTCCAAGCTCTCTTTCCAGCCCAACAACAAATGCAATCTGGTTTTCTTTTGCTATTCCGGCCGGATAGCGTTCCATCATCATGTCAAACGCTTCCGTATACTCTTTTGTTTTACTTATATATTCATCCTTTTTCGCAAGGATAGCCATTTTGTCATTGTATTCCTGTCTCAGTTCTGCTACAGAAACATCCAAACTCTTTGCCTTCGCTTTCAGCGGCCTTGCGCCGAACATCCAGGCAGCTCCCACGAGTATCAGGGATATGAGAAAATAGACAAGCCATTTGTCCCTGGAATTCATATTTCTCATCATTCACCCACCTCGCTCTCAATCAGCTCTACATCCTCGCTGGCTGTTTCTTCGGTGTCTGCAGCACTTTCCGCATTTGCTTCCACTGCCATATCTTCTTCAGCTTCTGTAAACCTGGCGTCGTCATTTACGAGCAGACATATAATTGAAAAAGAAACCGTCTCAGCACCTGTTTCATCAAAGGTACTTGAAAGCCCGCTGACATCTACCTGATAAACATTCGCTATGGTTTTAAGCTGCGTTATCAGCTTAATTACCGTGTTTTTACTGTCTGCCAACGCCGAAAATGTAATCTTTCCGTTATCGCATGCAAACGAAGTTATATTAACGCTGCTTGGACGAAGCTGTTCAAACACATCGATAAATCCGGCCAGGCTTTCGTTGTTGGTACGAACCATTGACTCAATCGCTTCCACGTCGCTGTATTTCTGCTCTGCCCGCTGGTAATTTTCAAAGATTTCATCCACATCCTGCAGTGACATCAGCTTTGATTCCAAATCCATTTTTTCAAAAGACAGATTAAAAAAGTCCAAAGCAGGTATCGTCACGATAACAAGGCCCATAAAAATGGCCAGGAGAACGAGAATACGGCATGCCTTCGTCTCAAGCTTTTTGCGGATATCCTGTTCCAGAGCCCTTGGCAGAAATCCCACCGGTTCAATCACGGCACCGATATTCGCCATAAACTGCATGGCCTCAGAAGCTGCCGGTGCTGCTGACGGACGGATAATAACACGTTTTAACGTAGAAAGTGTATGTACAGGCAGGCCGATACTTTCCTCAAGCGTCTGAGGCATGCCGGCAATCCTGGAACCTTCGCCGACGAAATAGATATTTGTAACCGGCATATCGGGATTCCTGCCGCGGTAATACTCAATCACACGTTCAATGTTCGATATAAAATAATTGATGCTGTTTTTCAGTTCATAGCTGTCCGCTGCTCTGAACAGTTCGTTTTCCTCCAGCTTTTTCTGAGCGCTATGATAAGAAACACCATATGTATCTTCTATAGTGTGAACAATATCCGCTGTACCGTAGTTGATATTTCTCTGCAGCATCATAACTGCATTATCAAAAACCGTAAGCGACGTATTGTCTTCACGCATCTGGATCACAAGGCACGTTTCCTCTCCAATTTGATTCGTGATCACCTGGAGGATGCTGTTACCCATATAATCAAGGGAAAGAAGCTTCAAATGGGCGAGTGCCGCCACATCATAATAGGATTGAACCATGCTGTTAGAGACAGCAAGCACCATAAGCCTCTGGCTCACTCTTGTATGTTTATCCCTCTTTTTGCGTTTCTCCTTCTTCTTTTTCTTATCTGCTCCGTCTTCCGGCTCCCCATGATCTTCCTCTTCGTTTTCGCCGTCCTCCTCATAGACGTTGGAAATCTTAAAGTATGAAATCACATAATCTTCCAGACCAATCGGAAAATATTCTTCCGCATTGGATTTTATCGTCTCTATGACCTTCTCGTCCTTCATACGCGGCAGGACGATTTCTCTGGACATGACCTTTCCTGAAGGTATTGTAAAGATGACCCTTTTCGTTTTTATATTGGCCTCTTTCAGGGCAGCAACGACGGCTTTCGCTACAGCTTCCGTATTGAGTACCGTTCCGTCATCCATCAGACCTTCCTGAATCTCTTTTTCAATCAGCCTCTTAACGACAACTCCCGACCGGCTCTTGGAAACTTCGCCAATCTGCATGGATTTATTTCCCAACGATATGGATAAAACCGTTCCCATCTTTTTTCCTTTCCTGCTGCATTATTTCAGTATATTAGTTACCTCAGCAGATATCCCATATACCAGTCGGTCATCTGCCGTCCCCACATCATGGAAATCCAGATTCCCAGGGAAAGGTATGGCCCAAAAGCCAGTACCCGGCTCTTATTTCTCCATTTCATTAATACGGGATGGATGATGGAACCGGCGATACAGCCTATCAGAAAAGCCCATAAAATCCCTTTCCATCCCAGCAGAAGACCAGCTGCAAACATCAGTTTCACATCGCCGCCTCCCATTGCTCTGCCCTTGGTAAGCAGAATCAAAAGCTCCAGAAATCCACTGACTAATAAAGCTCCTGTCAAAAACTCCGGCGCCCTGGAAAGGCCGCCGGCCATGCATTCTGTTATTAAGTTCCCAGTACCCATCGCTAAAATCCAAAGATTACAGGAAAAGGGTATTTCATATGTCCGCCAGTCAATCAGGCTTAAAACGATCAAAGCTGAAATACAGCCGACATACCATAGGCTCGTAAAGTGAAAGCCGAACCGGAGCACTGTCAGCGTCCAGAGCACTCCATTGGCCAGTTCGATAACAGGATACTGAACCGATATTTTTTCTTTACAGCTTCGGCATTTCCCTCCTAGTGCAAGCCAGCTGAATACGGGTATCATATCGTACCAGCGCAGCTTGTAACCACAGCTCATACAATGTGATTGTTCCCGGACGATGTCTTCATTCAATGGTATTCGATAGATACAGACGT
This sequence comes from Clostridium sp. AM58-1XD, assembly GCF_003464085.1. Classification (GTDB taxonomy): domain Bacteria; phylum Bacillota; class Clostridia; order Lachnospirales; family Lachnospiraceae; genus Lachnoclostridium_A. Next base: position 121,428 of record NZ_QSDR01000007.1, on the reverse strand, counting down.
TCAAAAAACTACCCACCGTAATTCCAAACAGGAACACAAATGGTAGAATTACAACCAGTTCTGAAGTCATTTCAATCCCTCTCATCAGTCCAGATCGACAATGCCGATTTTAAAATCAGAATCAATCACCGAACCCTTGCTGCTTCCTGCATATACGGCAATCTCAAATCCGGTTTCATCATCGTATACAACGCCGTTACTATCTGTTTCCCGTCTGATCTGAACATAAATACTCCCGTTTCCATCCGCTCCCAGCGCCCGTTTAGAAACAAGCTTAATTTCCGTTCTGTCCTCGTTAAGAATTCTTGTGATCTCTTTTGCCAGATCGCCATATTCCGTAGTATCCATAAGTGACGCCAGTGATACGCCGGCTTCCAGCTTGTTCGTCCACTCCTTGGAAAAATCCGCATATTCTCTGTAGGATTTTTCATTGGCCATCGCCGTATTCACCGCCATATAGACGGTATCAATCGTCTGCATATCCCTGGCTTCTCTCGATTTTTCCACATATTTAATTAATTCCGGCGCCAGTAAGCCGGCGAGTATCACCAGTATTGCAATGGAGATAATTAACTCCAGCATGGAAAATCCTTTGTTGTTTTTCTTTTTCATACTTATCTACCTCACTTTTCCTGATGATCTCTTATCTTTTATCGTATTATATCGTAGTGTTATATATGTAATCATCCTGCCCGCAAAGTCTTACCAGGCAACGCGTTCAGGTTGAAATATTCTAATTTAGGTTCAATGTTAGGTTCAAAAGGTCTTTTGACCCATTTGATACCAGATTGTTAATTATAATTATAACAGGTTAAACGAATCAAATCCTTATCTATTTATTTCCAGTAAATTCCGTAAAGTGGTTTTTTATCAATTAGGACGGAGCATTGCGAGAATGCCCCGCCTAATTATTTTACTTAAATATTTTTTATAGACTGATATCTACTTTGTCGTTCCTACATCGAACCCATCTACATGTGTCCCATCTTTAGCTGGTGCTACATAAACTCCTACTTCTAGGCCTTCTACCTTATCTGAACCTTCTTTGGATTGAACTATTACGAAAATATTATTCACAGTTGTTTTATCTGCATTATGACCTCCGCTTGCCCTTTTAGAATTTAAAGTCAATTCAGAAGACGATTTCCCTAATATAGATGCAACTTCTTTTGAAAATGCATCATTTTTATCCATTATATCTTTAATAGACATTCCGGAATCTATATCAACATAATTTCCACCTGTATTAGTCCCATCAACAAATTTATCATATGCCTCTTCATTAGTAAGCGCCGTATTCACCGCCACATAGATCGAATCCAGCATCTGCACGTCCTTTGCCTCTCTCGATCTTTCTACATATTTAATCAGCTGTGGTGCAAGAAGTCCGGACAGAACTACGAGAATAGCTACTGCAATGATTAATTCGATCAAAGAAAAGCCCTTATTATTCTTTTTCATTTTTAAGTTCCTCTCAATCTATAATAGTCCTTATAAAATCTACCGTTTCGGCTGAGTATCTTACTTTTTATTCTGTAGTTGTATTTTTTGTTGCAGTTACATGTCCTACTAAAAATCCGTCATTGTAGTTACCTTCCGTACCTGCATACACACCTACCTCCAGGCCGCTGACTCCATCAGCGCCGCTCGTTACCGTATTTACTTCAACTCTGACAACACCGCTCTTGGCCTTTGCCCTTTTAGACACTAACTCTACTTTATTTTTTCCTAAAATAGACTGTACTTCCTTTGAAAAGGCATCCGTTTTAGAAGAATCGAGAATATCATCATTGGCAGCTAATTTTGTTGTCGTTCCCGTATGGTCAGTTATGAACTTATCATATGCCTTTTCATTTGTTAAAGCCGTATTCACTGCCACATATACGGAGTCCAGTGTCTGCATATCCTTCGCTTCTCTCGATCTCTCCACATACTTAATCAGCTGTGGTGCAAGAAGTCCGGATAGCACGACCAGGATCGCTACTGCTATAATTAATTCAATAAGGGAGAAGCCTTTATTATTCTTTTTCATACCATAGTTTCCTTTCATTTATATATTTTGCCTTGATGTATTTTTTATGTTTCATCACTAGGAGAAGATTCAGGATCTGAAGAACCTCCAACGCTTACATTTCCAACCTTGAAGTCGCTGTTAGCCGTACCCTTTTTACCTGCATATGTTCCTACTTCCAAACCAGCCACATCATCGGCTCCGCCTTTAACTTCTCTTACCTGTACCATAATAACGCCGCTGTCCGCTTTAGCTCTTTTAGAGATTAAGTCAACCTCTGTCTTTCCTAAAACAGCCTTTACCTCTAATGCAAACTTATCTGTCTTTCCTAAAATCGTATTTATCGGCATACCATCTTTTATATCGCCGTATCCTGTTCCCGTTGTAAACGCATCATATGCATCTTCATTCGTCAGCGCCGTATTTACCGCCACATATACGGAATCAAGCGCCTGCATATCCTTCGCTTCTCTCGATCTCTCCACATACTTGATCAGCTGTGGCGCAAGCAGTCCCGACAGGACAACGAGAATAGCGACCGCTATAATTAATTCAATAAGAGAAAAACCTTTATTATTTTCTTTCTTCATAGTATGTAATTCCTTCCTTTTCTTTCATAAAGCTATTAACAATACTTTTCGTATCGTCTTACAGATGGATTTTATGAGCTTATGGATTTGTATTTGGTTTGGCATCTATATATCCCGCCTTAAAGTCGCCGTTAACCTTTCCAAGACCGCCTGCATATACGCCTACATAAAGGCCGGATACACCGTCTGTTTCAGCAGAGGCTTTCACTTGAACCATAATGGTTCCTTCTGCCATTGTCCCATCCGGCATTACAGCTTTTACCCTTGCTCTTTTGGATACCAGCTTAACATCTGCTGCATCGCTTTTTTCCAAAGTTGCTTTCACTTCTTGTGTAAAGCTGTCATCAATTTTGAATAATTCAGTAAGCGTCATTCCGGCAATCATGTCTCCATACTTTCCGCCCGGTCCGTTTTCGTCAGTAAACACTTGATACGCCTCTTCATTGGTCAAGGCCGTATTCACCGCCACATAAACGGAATCCAGCGTCTGCATATCCTTTGCCTCTCTCGACCGCTCCACATACTTAATCAGCTGTGGTGCAAGCAGTCCGGACAACACAACCAGAATTGCTACTGCTATAATCAGTTCGATTAATGAAAATCCTTTGCTGCTTCCCCTCTTTACCTCCATTGGCCCTCTCCTTTTCTTTTCCTTACCTTCCTTTCACTTTAATATACGTACAATCCTGTCGTTTCGAGACACCGGTTGGATTCATACCTTATCTCTTACGGCTCCGTGCCCCCCGCTCCCATAAGCGGGACCGTCACTTGGCCGTAATTCTCATCACCTACAGGTTTCCGGCGTTCTGATACATCGATAACATCGGCGTGTAAACCGCCATAATAATTGCGATAACAATAAACGCCATGAAAAGAATGATCAATGGCTCCAGGGCTGCGGCCGCTTTCTCGGTAGCCGCCTCCACCTCTTCCTCATAATATACGGCCAGGCTGTCAAGCATGCCATCCAGTCCACCTGTCTCTTCACCGATATTTACCATATGGTATACCATTGGAGGAAACATTCCGCAGTCTCTCAATGGAACGGCAAGGGAAATCCCCCTTGCCACCTGCTCTCTGGCATTTTTCATAGCATCCTGAAAGAGGGGATTATTCATAGTGTCGGCCACAATATTTAAGGCCTCCATAATCGGTACTCCGGCAGTCAGCAGTGTGCTGAGATTCCTGGCAAACTGAGCGCATGCACTTTTCTGATTCACTTTCCCGAAAATCGGAATTTTAAGCGCCACGCTGGCCAGCAGATACTTTCCTCTGTTTGTGTTGCGGAACATCCTGTATGCAAATATCATGGCGCCCACAAATAAAAGGAGCAGATACCAGTAATGTACCATGAAATTACTGATCGCCACTACCGCCCTTGTATACATCGGCAGCTCGGTATCCATCTCCGCAAACATATCGGAGTACATAGGTACAATATATACCATCATAACCGTAATTACAACAACTGATGCAATACCGAGAATAATCGGGTAAATCAGCGTTTTCGCCACAAGGCTCTGTATCTTTGCTGATTTTTCATAATGAATCGCCATTCGTTCAAATGACAGTTCCAGCTTGCCTGATTCCTCTCCGGCCTGCACCAGATTGATAAACATTTTCGGAAACACAGCTTCCTGGCGCCTCATACTTTCAGAAAGGGATTCTCCCCTCTCCACATAGGAGCGGGTTTCCCTCAATGCTTCTTTCAGCGTTTTATTCTCCGTCTGTTCCACGAGCATTTCCAGCGCCCTTGTTATGCTCACTCCGGCACTGATGATCGACACAAACTGCCTGCAGAATACGCTCATATCCCTGGCCTTTACACGATGTGTGAACGGCAGGTTGATCTGTGTATCCCAGATACTGGGATTTCCTACAGAAATAACCGTATTTCCGCCGGCCTTTAAGGCCGTCAGTGCGTGAGAACGGTCGGCAGCTTCAATCAGCCCCTTTTTCTCCACTCCGGAAGGGGTAACGATATGATAACGGTAACTAGCCATCCGTCTCCTCCTAATACAGCATACGCTTTTCCATCGCCAGCGGATCAACTGAGAATTCAATGGCTGACCGTTCACTGATCTGACCGCTTCTGTAAAGTTCCAGAAGGGCATCGTCCAGAGTAATCATTCCCAGCTTTCTGTTGGTCTGAATCACGCTTGTAATCTGATATGTTTTCCCTTCACGGATCAGGTTACGGACCGCAGAATTCACATGCAGAATTTCAAACGCTCCCATTCGGCCGCTTCCGTCTTCTTTTGGAATCAGCCGTTGTGAGATGATCGCCTCCAATACCATAGCCAGCTGAATTCTGATCTGAGCTTGCTGATACGGGGGAAATACATCAATAATTCTGTCGATCGTAGCTGCTGACCCAATTGTGTGCAGCGTTGAAAATACCAGATGTCCCGTCTCTGCCGCTGTGATTGCGGTACTGATTGTCTCCAGATCACGCATCTCGCCCACCAGAATTACATCCGGATCTTCTCGAAGCGCCGCCCGGAGTGCAGCAGCATACGACATACTGTCCAAACCGATTTCTCTCTGATTTACAATTGCCTTATCATGCCGGTGAAGGTACTCGATCGGATCTTCCAGCGTAATAATATGTTCTCTTCTTGTATGATTGATTTTACCAATCAGGGACGCAAGCGTTGTAGATTTACCGCTTCCCGTAGGGCCGGTGACAAGTACGAGGCCGCTTTTCTTTTTCGCCAGTTCAATAACCGATTTAGCCAGTCCCAGCTTTTCTGGTTCTGGCACCTCTGTTCCAACCAGACGGAAGGCAGCGGCTACCGTTCCTCTCTGTCTAAATGCATTTACACGGTATCGGCCCAGCCTTGGAATGCCAAAGGAAAAATCAACTTCACCCTTTTCTTCAAAAACCTCTTTTTGATGATCCCCCATGATGCTTTCAACCAACGCTCTAGTATCATCTCCCAAAAGCTTCGGATACGTGTCCAGAACCACAAGTTCTCCATTGACACGAATCTGTGGAGGCACTCCGACTGTAATATGAAGGTCGGAAGCTTCTCTCCTTCCTGCCTCTTCCAAAAGTTCTATTAAAGTCATCTCTAGTCCTCCTCACAGGCAATTTTATGCATTTCGGACAGAGATGTAATACCGTCCAGAACAAGTTTAACCGCACTCTTTCTCAGAGTCATCATGCCTTCCTTCATAGCCTGCTCTTTTATGGCAGAAGCCGACCCCTTTCTTGCAATCATGTCGCGTATCGGCTGACTGATCGGCATCAGTTCATATACTCCGATTCGGCCGTAATACCCTGTATGACTGCAAAGCGGACAGCCATTTGGCTCATAAACGGTCAGCTCCTCGTCCTCTTTTACGCCTAATTCCAGCTTCTCCCTCTCAGTAGCCTGTCTGCCGCGTTTGCATGTGCAGAGGCGCCTGCAGAGTCTCTGCGCTACAACTCCCACAAGGGCATCCGCAATCAGATATGATTCCACTCCCATATTCATCAGCCTGGCAATACTTGCAGATGTACTGTTTGTATGAAGCGTACTCACTACGAGGTGGCCTGTGATGGATGCCTGCACGGCGATCTCCGCAGTCTCCGGATCACGGCTTTCACCAATCATGATAATATCGGGATCCTGACGGAGGTCGATCGAAGTGCGTTGGCGAACGTCATGTCCGCCTTTGTATTTACCTGGATCTGATTAACGCCGGTTATAATTGCCTCTACCGGATCTTCGACTGTAACAATATTGACGCTTTCATTATTCAGTTCGCTCAGCGCCGTATAAAGCGTGGTTGATTTACCGCTTCCGGTAGGCCCTGTTACCAGAATGATTCCATGAGGGCGCGCCAGCATTCTTTCAAATACCGGAAGCTCCTCTTCCCTCAGGCCCAGATCACGCTTATCACGCATAAGCCCAACCTTGTTGGTCAGTCGCATAACGATCTTTTCGCCATAAACAGTCGGAATCGCAGAAACACGAACGTCGTATTCCACATGGTCAACCATAATCGTAGTTCGGCCGTCCTGAGGCTTCCTTTTCTCTGCAATATCCATTCCGGAAATAATTTTCACCCTGGCGATCAGCGCCGTGAAAATCGTCATGTCATAGCTCATGGCCTCTACCAGGTTGCCGTCTATACGGAACCTGATTCTGATTCCGTCTTCCAACGGTTCAAAGTGGATATCGCTGGCTCTCTGGCGGACAGCCTGTTCCATAATGGAACGGACCATTTTTACAATCGGAGAATTGTCATTGGCCTCTCTGTCTCTGGCCTCCTCTTCCTCCTGGGCAGCCTCTTCCTGAACCCGCTCCCGCTTGTATTCGTCTGCAACAGCAATCACGGACTGCTTTCCAAAGTATCTGTCTATCTGAAAAGAAATCTGACTCCTCGTACTGAGTACCGGAGCGATTCTCATATTCGTCACAATCTCAAGATCATCGATAGCCATGAAATCCATCGGATCCGACATCGCTACGAGAAGCACATTGGGATTATCCGGCGAAAAGCTATGGGAATCAGATTATACTTTTTCGCCATAGCTTCATTGATCATATAAACAGCCGCTTCGTCCAGCTTCATTTTTCTCAGTTCCATATATTCCAGATGAAGCTGTTCACACAAAATATCCACGATGCTCTTTTCGGATACATATCCCAGACTTATCAATGTTTCCCCAAGCTTTGTCTTTCTGACCTTCTGTTCCCGCAAAGCCTCTTTCAGCTGTTCTTCTGTTATCAGCCCTTTTGAAACCAGCAAATCTCCCAGACGGATTCGCTGTCTCTGTATCATCGCTTACCATCTCCTTTCACATACCAATGAATAACACGACAAAGAGTTCCGCAAGCGGAACTCTTGCGCCGCCGCGCGGTTGCCCATGGCCGCAGCGCGGCTATGACATAAAAAGCAAAAAGGGAGTCACTGTATTCTATCCCAATAAAACTCCCCGCTTTCCGCTATCATATATTATTTCACAGCCTCTTTCATTCATTTTATAATTTATGCAAAAAAATGTCAATTCTTTCGCTCTTTGTTTCTGGTTTTATAGTCAATATTTCGATATTTCTTACAAAAATCGGCCCACTTTCGCGTCATATTCAAAACCGGCCTCTGACAGCCTGTCACAAATTTCCTTTTTTTCCAGCCCCATTGCCAGACAGAGTTCATCCAGGGTGCCATAGTAATCTCTCATCTGCGTGTTAATATAGCTTACCAGCATAAATGGATCCTTAGGGATATTTTTCATAATCCGTCATCTTCCCCTCTCTGATTTCAATTCTGTATCCATCCACCTGATAGACAATCGCTACCAGTCTCGTCCTCTGCCAGTTTACGGAAACTCTGACAACCTTGGCTCCCTTCGGGCAGACATCATACAGATATTCATTTAATTTATTGCGTTTATCGCTGATCGGGCAGGACAAAACATCCTGATAAAGAATTAAGGAATCAGACATGCCCTTAGATACAGAATCCTCCAGATATGTCTCCAAAGCATAGAATACGACCTTAGCCTGGTCTCCTCTCTGTCTCTCCCTGATTTTCTCCATTCTTCCTGCCAGCACACAGCAGCTGCTTCCAGCAATAACGATAACAACAGCAATCGCAGCAACTAATTCAAGCAGTGTCATTCCAGTATTGTCCGTTTTCATAACTATGCCGCCTCTGCACCAGTATCATTTACACAGGCAGCACAAAGTGTCAAACAGTCCTGACTCCGGCAGCTGCCTGCAGGCCCAAATACCCCGCAGGTCAACGGTCCCAGTAACAGCGCCGGAGGTCTGCGGGGTATCTGGCTTACGTGAGAGATTTTATCGCAGAAAGATCAATCACTCAAGGCGATACATCGGACTTATTCTTCCTGATTCTTATACGTTCTGATTCTCTGCCGGCTTGCCAACAAAAACCACTATTGTTCTGGAAGATACCATAAATTGTTTCTGGTTTTTAACTTCCGGTTCTTCCCCTTCCCTGAAAATACCATTGCAGCTGGCTTCATTCGTATTAAACGCGACATGCCACTTTCTATTTTTAGGAAGGTTCGGAAGCGCAAATTCATGCGGCTCCCAATGCATGTTGTAAGCCACAAAGAAATAATCGTCTCCCTGGCCGTCTTTCTCTGCATAATCACCGCAGTACATCACGCCCAGCTGGCGGCGGAAACTCTCGAATTCCGGTTTCCAGGCCTTAACGCCGTGAAATGATATATCTGGATAGCCGCATGCCTTATAATCCAGAACACGTGGTTCCTCATCCATATGAAAAACAGGATGCTTTTTCCGGAATGCAATAGCATATTTAACAAATTCCAAAATATCTTCATTTGTCCTGACCAAATCCCAATTCAGCCAGGATGTGTCGTTATCCTGACAGTATGCATTATTATTGCCATTCTGAGAATTGCCGAATTCGTCGCCTGCCATTAAAAGAGGCGTACCCTGGCTTAAAAATACCATCAGCAGCGCGTTGCGAATCTGCTTTTTCCGCATTTCCTGGACCTTTTTCCTTCTTGTAGGACCCTCTACGCCGCAGTTCCACGTATAATTGTAATTGCTGCCATCCTGGTTTCCTTCTCCGTTTTTTTCATTATGCTTCATTTCATAACAGACCATGTCCATTAACGTATATCCGTTTGTATTGGCAATGTAGTTAATTACCGCATAGTCCTTCGGATTTCTTTTTGTGCGGAAAACCAGATTGTTCAGCTGGTCCTCATCCCCCTTCAGAAGGCGGCGCATGTCGACCTGAAACCCGTCATTATACTCTCCAAGATGCTTTCTGTTCCCTCCCGGCACCCCATCCCACGACGTTGCAAACAGCTTTGTTCTGCTTAAAAACGGATCGGTTCCCAACAGCTTTACCGGCACCGCTCCAACCAGGTGAATTCCGTCCACGTGATATTCTCTGACCCAGTAACGAACTGCATCCAGGACGAAAACCGGGCTTTCTTTTCCTGTAAAATAAAGCTCGATCACCAGTTCCACTCCATTTTTATGAAGCGCGCGGACAAGGTCCTTGAGCTCCCGTCCTGGTTTTTTTTCCTGAGACGAACAGTATGAGCCTTTGGCGCAAAATAATAACCGTCTTCGTATCCCCAGTAATTGATTTTTCCAGTCGGTTCCTCCTTTGCATAAGGATTCCCGTCCGCATGATTCGGCATCATAACCTCTGAAAATTCCGAAGGCGGCATAAGCTCCAACGTAGTAATCCCAAGCTCCTTTAAATAAGGAATCTTTTCCTCAATTGCCCGGAACGTACCTTTCTCAGAATTTTTTAAAGCCGCACGCTTTGTAAATCCTCTCGTATGAATCCGGTAAATAACCATATCTGTATATGGAATTTCAAGAGGCTTATCGCCGTCCCATTCATATAATTCTTCCTTCAGAGGCGTCTTCATCACTTTTTTTACCTGTGAAAGGCTGCCCCACTTCTCTCTTCCCGTAAAGGATGTTCCGTAGGGATCCGGAAACAGTTTCCCGCCTGCTTCATAGCAGTATTCCACATTCGTAAAACTGTCTCCTGCAACCGTCATGCTCCATACATTTCCCATCCTCTGTTCAGCCGGAAACGGCAGCTTCTGAAAAGGTTTCTCTTTTCCCTTTTGAAACAAGAGCAGGCTGCAGCTTTCTCCCTCCGCCGCCACGCAAAAATGGAATCCGTCCTCTGTTCTGGCTGTCCCCATGGGATACCACGTATTTCTATCTTCTGCAATGCGATATGCTTCCATCTGTTCACCCCTCGTTTATTCCTGCTCTGCGATTCGTTCGGCCAGATCATTTAAGTACATCCAGCGTTCCATCTTTTCCTCCAGCAGCTCTTCCTTTTCAGCCTTCTCAGCCATCAGTTCATTCAATTTCTCGTAATTTCTGGCCTCTTTTTCAATGCGGCTTTCCAAATCTGATATCCGTTCCTCCAAAGCCGCAATGTCATCCTCTATGGAATCCCATTCTTTTTGTTCTTTAAATGAAAATTTCAGCCTTGTTTCCTTCGTTTTTCCCTTGGCACTCACACTGCTGCCGGAAACCTTTTGCTTTTCTTCTGATACACCGCTTCCATCCTGCGGTTTTCTCTCCCGTTCATCATCCCCGTTTTCCAGGCTTTTCCTCTCATAAGCCGCCTGATAATCCGTAAATCCGCCTTCATATTGAGCAACGCTGCCCTCTCCTTCGAAAGCAAAAATCCTGCGTACAACACGGTCCAGAAAATACCGGTCATGAGAAACCGTAATCACGATTCCCTGGAAGCTGTCCAGATAATCCTCCAGAATCGTCAGCGTCTGTATATCCAGGTCATTCGTAGGCTCATCCAGCAGAAGCACATTCGGGGCCTCCATCAGAATTCTCAAAAGGTAAAGCCTACGCTTTTCCCCGCCGGATAATTTTCCTACTGTCATATACTGGGCGCTGGAAGGGAACAGAAAACGTTCAAGCATCTGTGAGGCACTGACCCTTCCATCCCTAGTCTGCACATACTCCGCTGCATTTTTAATATAATCAATAACCTTCAGGCTTTCATCCATGGCCTCATTCTCCTGAGAGAAGTACCCCATTTTTACCGTCTGTCCAACCGTAATGGTTCCGGAATCCGGCTGTATCCATCCAGCTATGATTTTCATCAATGTGGATTTTCCGCTGCCGTTAGGCCCTATGATTCCAATCCTGTCATTTTTAAGGAAAATATATGTAAAGTTCCTCATCAATGTCTTGTCCCCATAGGCTTTGCATATATCTTCCAGTTCTACCGTGGTCCGCCCCAATCGGCTGGACACAGACTCTAGTTCTACGTCTTTATCAAATTCCGGTCCCTTTTGATCCCTCAGAGCTTCGTATCTCTGAATGTGGCCTTTTTGCTTCGTAGAACGGGCTCTAGCGCCTCTCTGCATCCATTCCAGTTCCACCCTGAGAATAGACTGCCGTTTTCTCTCTGAAGCCATCGCCATGTCCAATCGCTCTGATTTCAGCTTCAGGAAACCTTCGTAATTCGCCTGATAGCTGTAAAGTTTCCCCTTGTCAAGCTCTACAATACGGTCGGTAACACTGTCCAGGAAATATCGGTCATGGGTGATCATAAGAAGGGCACCTTTAAATTTTTTCAGATAATCTTCCAGCCAGTCGGCCATCTCGCTGTCCAGGTGGTTGGTAGGCTCGTCCAAAATCAGAAGGTCCGCCGCGGATAATAAAACGCTTGCCAATGCGATCCTCTTCTTCTGACCGCCGGAAAGCGTTTCCACCTTTGCCTCAAAATCTGTAATACCAAGCTTCGTAAGAAATGTTTTAGCCTGACTTTCCAAATCCCATACATGAGAATGCCCCTCATTGTCCCGGACAATACTTTGAAGGATCGTATCTCCCTCCGTAAACTGCGGATTCTGTGAAAGGAAGCGGATATCCAGATTTCTGCGGCGTACCACTTCTCCCTGATCCGGTTCTTCCAAACCTGCTACAATTTTAAGAAGCGTCGACTTTCCCGTACCGTTAATGCCGATCAGGCCGACTTTTTCTCCGTCTCCAATAGAAAAATCCGTATCGTCAAACAACAGCCGTTCTGTATATGATTTTGTCAGGTGTTCCACTGTAACTAAACTCATGATTGTACCTTCCCTGTCTTCTTTTCTTGCGAAGGCTGTACCTTCAAATCTTGCCCGGCAGATTACTGCCGGGTATTTGACTTTATTACCAGCTCAACCGGGCAGTGGTCTGATCCCATTACATCCGTATGGATCGCCGCCGATTCCAGCCTGTCCTTCAGACCCTCAGATACGCAGAAATAGTCGATGCGCCAGCCGGCATTCTTCGCCCTCGCACTGAAACGATAAGACCACCAGGAATAAATCCCCTCTGTCTCAGGGTAAAAATACCGGAACGTATCAATAAATCCTGCGTCCAGAAGAGACGTGAAGTCCTCCCTCTCTTCATCGGAAAATCCCGCATTTTTTCTGTTGGATTTCGGATTTTTCAAGTCAATCTCCTGATGAGCCACATTCAGATCTCCGCAGAAAATCACTGGTTTTTTTTCTTCCAGCTTCTTCATATAGGAAAGAAATGCCTCATTCCATGATCTCCGGTAGGGCAGCCTTGCCAGACCCTCCTGTGAATTTGGCGTATAACACGTCACCACATAGTAATCTGGAAACTCTGCTGCGATCACTCTGCCCTCATGGTCATGCTCCTCTGCTCCGATTCCATATGATACGGACAGCGGTTCTTCCTTAGTAAATATCGCCGTCCCGGAATATCCTTTTTTCTCAGCATAATTCCAGTACTGATGGTATCCTTCCAGTTCAAGATCAATCTGTCCCTCCTGAAGCTTTGTTTCCTGAACACAAAATACATCCGCGTCTGCTGCTTTAAAATATTCTAAAAATCCTTTCCCCACACAGGCCCTCAGCCCATTTACATTCCAGGAAATTAATTTTGCCATTTTTTATCTCCTTGCCATTTTTTCCTTGCAATGCCGTGATACACAGCTCTTCTCAATCGTTTCTTTAGTAATATAAACAGTATATCATTTTTTATGTTTCTTGCATAGCACAGCCATTTTTATTTCAGATTCAATTTCGACAGCGCATCGGCAAATGCGGAGTTAACCGGCTGTTCCGCTTCTTTTTTCTGCTGGTTCAAATACTTTGCCACATCACGCTTTGATACGCCGGCTCCTTCTTTTTTTCTGCGTTCCTGGAAAGCAGCAAGCTTTTCTTTATAACCGCACCTGCAAACAAATATCTGACCGTCGCCTTTTCCTCTAAGTTCCATCTTTTTATGACAGTTAGGACATCTTGCATTGGAAGTGCGGGCCAGCGTTTCTCTGTACCCGCATTCCCGATCCTGGCAAACCAGCATTTCACTGTTTTTCCCTTTCACCAGAAGCAGACGCCTGCCACACTGCGGACACTTCTTATTCGTCATATTGTCATGGCGAAACTGGCCGTCTCCTTCCTTAATTTCGTGTATCAGACCGACTGTATACGTTCGGATGTCCTTCATAAAAGCAGATCGTTTTAACGATCCTTTTGAAATATCTGAAAGTTTCATTTCCCAATCTGCTGTAAGTTCAGGCTTTCTTAAATCCTCGGGAACGAGAGTAAGAAGCTGCCTGGCCTTTGACGTAAGGAAAATGTCCTGCCCCCGTTTCTCCAGAAGAAAGCTCCCAAACAGTTTTTCTATAATATCAGCCCTCGTCGCAACGGTGCCAAGACCTCCTGTCTCACCAAGAGTTTTTGCCATTGCCTTGTCGCCGGATTCCAGGTAAGCCGCCGGGTTTTCCATAGCGGAAAGAAGCGTCGCTTCATTAAACGGAGCAGGCGGTTTCGTCTTCCCTTCTGTGACAGTAAAGGAAAGGTCCGTCACCAAATCGCCCTTTTTCAGAGGAGGAAGCTCCTGTTCCTGCAGTTTTCCCTTTCCATTATTGTCTTCCTGATCTTCTTCCTCGAAATCACCTGATCCAACGCCGTTTTCCTCTTCATAAACAGCCTTCCATCCTTTGCTTTTCGTCACTTTTCCACCGGCCAGGAATTTTTCTCCTCCAATATCCACAATCATGCGGACCTGTTCGTATTCGTAGGGTGGATAAAGCACTGCCAGAAAACGACGTACTACAAGATCGTAAATTCTCCTTTCATCAATCGTCATGTGATCCAGCTGAACGAACTGCTCCGTTGGAATAATTGCGTGATGATCCGATACTTTCCCGTCATTTACAAATGGAGCCTTTGCCGTAAACGGCTGGTTGACTACCGCGCCTGCCAGCTTCCTGTAAGGCCCTGTTCCGCAGGCCTGAAGCCTTTCTTTTATCGTAGGCACAATATCGCTGCTCAAATATCTGGAGTCGGTTCTTGGATAAGTGAGAACCTTATGATTTTCATACAGGCGCTGCATAATATTCAGTGTTTCTTTCGCAGAATACTGGTATCGCCTGTTGGCATCCCGTTGAAGTTCTGTAAGATCATACAACAGCGGAGCAGATGTCTTTTTATTCGTCCGTTTTATGTCTTCTGCAATCCCGCCTTGTCCCCTGCCTCCATATGGTTTCAGCTTCGCATTGATCTTTTCGATCCGGTCCCTGTCAAAAGAGCGGTAACTTCCCGATTTTTCATCCTGCCAGGTGAGCGTAAGAAATGCCCGTGTATTTCCTTCCCCAGTTTTCCCCGCAGCTGTTATTCCGTAATATGGTTTCGGAACAAATTCCTTAATCTGCTGCTCCCTTTTCGCAATCATGGCAAGCGTAGGCGTCTGCACGCGGCCGCAGGATAGCTGCGCATTATATTTGCAGGTAAGCGCTCTCGTAGCATTAATTCCCACCATCCAGTCCGCCTCTGCCCGGCACATAGCCGCATCGTAGAGATTTTTGTACTCCTTTCCATCCTTCAGATGGGAAAATCCTTCTTTTATGGCCTTATCGGTTACCGACGAAATCCACAGTCTCTTTATTGGTTTGCTGTTTCCTGACTTTTCAAGGATCAGCCGCGCTACCAGTTCCCCTTCTCTGCCTGCATCAGTGGCTATGATAATCTCATTTACGTCTTTTCTCTGTATCTGGCTCCTTACCGCACGGAACTGCCTTGCTGTCTGACGGATTACTTCCAGTTTAAACGGTTCCGGAAGCATAGGAAGATGCTCCATCTTCCATTCCTTATATTTACCGTCATACTCTTCAGGTGCCGCCAGCTCTACCAGATGTCCCAGTCCCCACGTTACAATATATTTTTCTCCTTCAATCACACCGTCTCCCTGCCTGCTGCAGTGAAGCACTCTGGCTATGTCACGCGCTACGGAAGGTTTTTCTGCAATTACTAATGCTTTCATATATTCCGCCTTTCTACCATGCATGTACCAACTCACACATAAGGTAGCTTCAGTATACAAAATAAGAGGCCCTCTTGCAAGAAGGCCTCTCAAACTTATTCGAACAGTATCATAGGAACGGTCGTGAATTTCCCTTTTTATCTTCCGGCCGTATATTTTATCGGTTGACTGCAAATTCCACCGTGATACGCGCCTGAACGCTGACCTCACCAGGCATGACATTGATTGCCGCCGTATCCATAGCGGCTTCTGCCTTCGCCCCGGCTCCTGCGCTCATATAGCCGGTGTATCTCGCTTCCTGGCCTCCGTCGTATTCCGTGATATTGACAATAGCTCCGATTTTGCAGTCTCCTGCTTCGGCCATCGCCTGTGCCTTTGTTGTTGCAGCAGCCACCGCCTTTTTAAGCGCTTCCTGATACGCCTCGTCATATTTGCTGGACAGATACGTTACGGAGCGGATGTTATTCACTCCTGCATCCACCGAACCGGAAATAATCTCCCCCACCTTTTCGATTGCAATATCAGAAACCGTTACTCTCGTTTCCATCTCATATCCCGTAATTGTCTGACCGGAATTCCAATCATAAATCGGATTCAGATCGTAGTTGGACGTCTGTATGGATTTTTCCTCAAATCCCATGTTTTTAAGCATTTCAATTACCCGATCCAGCTGTTTCCCATTATTTTCCTGACACGCCTTTGCATCTTCCGCCTGTGTATATACACCATAAACGATTTCCGCCATGTCAGGCGTTATCTTTACTTCTTCACTGCTGCTTACGGAAATAACCTGGTTCTCAACATTCTGTACCTGTACAACTCCGCCTGGAGTGCTCACTGCACCGCCCGTACACGCCGTAAGCACGGCGCTTCCCATCAATATCGCTGCTGCGACTGCAATATTATTCCTGTTTTTCATAAAAATTCCTCCTTTTTCATGGTTTCATTATACCGGAAAAAGGAGGAACAGTGTTTTCTTTTATCTTAACAATCAATTACCGATTTATACCTTTTTTCTTAATCCTTTCTATCATCCCGTATCTGAACTTAAAGAAGAATCGTTTTAAGGATAAACACCATAACCAGTGCGACCATGGACTGTGCAATACTTGCCAGCGGCAGTGTCTTGTATGCTGTAGATGTCTCCATCTCTGAAGTAGAGGTAACGACCCAGAAAAAATCGTCGTTTCCATGATATACCATGAAGCCGCCTGCCGCACATGCCAGCATTGCAATCACACGACCCATAGGCGTAACCATTCCCAGCACATCCAGGAGCGGCGAGATCATCGTTGCTGCAGTAACCATTGCAACTGTTGCAGATCCTACGCATGTGCGGAAAATAAATCCGATAATAAACGGCGCCAGAATACCGATTTCAAGCCCGGAAAATGCATTTGTCAGAATATCCTGGAGAGGGGAAGCTTTTAGTACGGAACCGAAAGCGCCGCCTGCACCTACGATCAGAACAATCTGACCTGCCGTTTTGAGCGCCTCACCAAACGCACCGTCAAACCCCCATACGCTGTAATCCTTTGGAAAAATCTTAAAGTATGTAATAAGAGCAATGAAAAGCCCAATCATCAGCGCCACTACCGGTTCACCAACAATATTCATAAAGCTCATAAATCCATTTTCAATACCTGTCATATCGCCGATTGTCTTGCCAAGCATTAAAACGATTGGTGTAAGAATCGGAAGAAATGCCATTAACGGAGTCGGAATATTCTGTGTTTCCGGCACATCCTGAACGTCCTTCGGAATGTAATAGTATTTTTTCCCAAGTACTTTTGCAACAAAATAGCCTGCCAGAGTTACCGGAACCGATACGATCGCGCCTATACAGATAACCATACCCAGGTCTGCATTCAGAATTCCTGCAACGGACAGAGGGCCTGGCGTTGGAGGTACAAGCATATGGGTTGCATGAAGCCCCATTGCAAGAGAGACGGCCATCGTCGTCATAGAAATTTTTGTATCACGGCTAAGGCGTTTTGCGATCGGTGCCAGAAGGACATATGCGGAATCGCAGAATACAGGGATAGAAACGAAATAGCCTGTAATAGCGAGTCCCAGAGCCGCATGCTTCTCACCCGTGATCTTAAGGATTGTTCTCGCCATCGTTTCTGCTGCGCCGCTTTTTTCAAGCAGAGCGCCGGTCACCGTACCTAAGGCAATAACGACGCCAATGCCTGCAATAGTACCGCCGATACCGCTTGTAAATGCTTCCAGCATCTTTGCCATGCCCATCCCGGACACAAGCCCGAATGTGACAGAAGCGCCGATCAGAGAGAAGAATGCGTGAACTTTCAGTTTCACCGTCAAAAATATTAATACCCCAATACCCAGAATCAGGCCTAAAATTACCTGTGTCGTATTCATATCAAATCCCCTCTTTCGTCATTTATTTCAGATATGTGTTCAAGTATTCCTTCATGCTTTCTTCCGGTACGAGGCGTCCGCCCGTAGCCCAGGCAATCTGGCAGCCATGCTGCAGAGTCCTGTCAAGGCCATGCTTCTTCACATATTCTGCCGTTTCCGGATACTTAAGGAGATTTACCGATCCTGCGAAGGCAGCACAGGAGGACGGTTCGATCTGAATATGTTCTGTGGCATCCAGCTGACGGAGGTGATCATAAAGCTTAGCATCTTCAATCGTAAAGTCACCGCTGAGAAGATTGGACATGATTCTTCCCACAAAACCTGACGGACGTCCTACCGCCAGTCCGTCTGCATGGGTAATTCCTGATATATCAAAATCCTGTACGCATACATGCTCATACAGTTTTGTTGCCATTCCAAGAAGCATACACGGCGCCTCTGTCGGCTCTACAAAGAAGCAGTGTACATGGTCTCCGTAGATTCTCTTAAGTCCGTAAGCTACGCCTCCCGGAGCACCGCCTACGCCGCAGGGAAGGTATACAATCAGAGGGTGTTCCGCATCAACTGTGATTCCCATTACATCCAGCTGTTCATTCAGCCTTTTGGCTGCAACGGCATATCCCAAAAATAGATTTACAGACTTCTCATCATCTACAAAGTAGCTCTTTGGATTCGCATCAGAAAGTTTTCTTCCTTCTTCCACTGCCTTGCTGTAATCATCCGCATACTCGACTACCTGAACGCCCTTGCTTCTTAACAAGTCTTTTTTCCACTGTTTTGCGTCCGTAGACATATGGACGATCACCTGAAATCCAACCGCCGCGCTCATAATTCCAATACTCAGTCCGAGGTTGCCCGTTGACCCCACCTGAACGGTATACTGTTTAAAGAACTCCCGGCATTCATCGCTGGCGAGCTTCGTATAGTCATCCTCTTTTTTCAGGAGCCCATGCTCGATCGCCAGGTCTTCCGTATGCTTTAATACTTCATAAATGCCGCCTCTTGCTTTAATCGATCCGGCAATTGCCAAATGGCTGTCCTGCTTCAGAAGCAGCGTACCGGGAATTTCAACGCCATATACCTTTTCCAGTTCTGTTTTCATGGACGGAATCTTTGTCAGAGGAGATTCAATCAATCCATCTCTGTCCGCCGTCTCTGGGAAACACTTTTTAATAAAAGGTGCAAATCTTAATAAGCGGTCTTCTGCATCTTTAATATCCTCATCTGATACGCTTAATGTCCCTTCCGCTTCCTTATAAGGAATATAGTCCGGATTTACCCATACTGTTTCTTTTAAATCTGCTGCAGCTTTGATCGCCGGATTCTTCTCCGTCCATTCTTTCATAACCTGATTCATTTTTTCTTTCCTTTCTTCATTCAATACAATTTAATTAAATGTTACTTAATTAGCCGCCGGCATTTTTGTGTTTTTGTACACATTATCTCACTTTATGTGCGCACTTTTATGCGTTTTTTATTTTATAGGTTTATTATAGCACATATTATTTAAGTGTCAATAAATTATATTAAATATTATTTAATTTATTTTTAAGTATTACTTAATCAAGGTTTCAGGTATCCTCTCTTTTCTTCTACATAAAAAGTTCTTTCTTTTTCTTTTTTTTAATTTATGTTATAATATCCGCAAAATGGTTATTATAATGTGAAAACAGAGGTAATTATGTCAGACTTAAATATTGGCCAAAAAACACAGCAATATCGAAAGCAAAAGAATATGAGTTTAAAAGCGCTCGCTGAACTGACGCAGCTTTCTCCATCCATGTTAAGCCAGTTGGAACGCGGGCTCGCTTCCCCATCCATCAACACACTGCGCGTGATAGCCGATGCGCTGGAGGTGCCGCTTTTCCGCTTCTTTTCAGAAGATGAGGATACGACAGAATTCATTGTACATCCCGATAGCCGCAAAACGCTGGCACTTCCATCCAGCCCGGACGTCGCCTATGAATTTCTGACTCCCGATCTGTCTGGCACCATCGAGTACTGTATTATGACGCTGGAACCGGGCGGTTTTTCTTCCTCGTGTCCCAAGAGTCATAACGGCGAAGAAGTCGGTTATATTCTGGAAGGGCCTTTAACTATCCATTTTGACAACGCAGTTCATGAACTGCATACAGGGGACAGTCTGCGCCTGCCGCCTCACACCAATCATCGTTGGGAAAACAGTGGGACTTCCGTCGCAAAGCTTTTATTTGCGGTCACTCCGCCTTCCTTCTAATCGAGACGCCATAGCAAGGCAGACCATTAGAATTCATATCATGAGAATTTTGTAAAAAAGACGTGCCTCCAATATTAGATTCCATTTCATGGCATCCGCCAGGATACTAATCTGATATTGGAGGCACGTCTGATTTTACTTCTGCATTAACCTCTTTTCAAACTGTAAAGTGTCTGTCTTCCTCGATCCTTCTCAACTCTTTTTCTGTAATATTTTCGAAAATAAGCCCATCGCTGAGAGTCATAGCCTTCACCGCCTCTTCCCTTGTCCTTATGGTCCAGGCAATCAGCCCGATTCCTTTTTTCTCCAGCCGTTCTCTCAGGTTTTCAGTAAGGTCATTCACACAATAGGCCGCAAAATCAGGTTTTGTCAGGCAGTTCATAAGCATGTTCCTCAGAATAAACCGCTTAACAGACGAATGAATTTCCGGATAGTCGCAGCAGGCCAGCTGCCCCCTTACGACCTCCGGAGCATGCCTCTTAAACCATAAAACAGAAAATGGGTTAAAAGACTCTATCACAAATTCACCTTTATAACGTTGAAGTCTTTTCCAAAGAATTCCTTCCAGTTCCCCATGGAAAAGTTCTGTCTTGATCTCCATGATAACAGGCACTCTTCCATGAATTTTTTCCAGAACTTCATCTAAAAGAGGTATTTTATATGCCGTTTCCAAAAGGTGCAGGCCGGAAAGCTCCTCAAGCGTTTTCTCCTCAATAAGGCCCCATTCTCCAGTCATACGCTTCAAATTGTAGTCGTGAAAAACAACCAGTTTCTTATCAAGGGTCATATGTATATCCAGCTCTATGGCAAGCCCGTGTCTTGCCGCCTGCTCGAACGCGCCCATGGAGTTTTCCGGAATTCCCTTTTTTATATTATGCAGTCCTCTGTGAGCTGCAATTTTATAAAGTCTGATATCGAATCTCATTTGATCTTATCCCCGCATTTTACTTTCACTCACGAAAACATCTGATATTTACTGCCGTCCTGAACACTTAATTATATTCCCGGCCATACCTGTCTATACCTTTTGCCTGCCATTGAATAACGTATCACATACGGCACTCTTCCCATGCAGCAAATAAGGCAGATCCCGGAGACTTACTTCTCCCGAGACCTGCCTTCACGATCTTATAATCCATATATATTGAATCTATCCAAACAACTTTTCCGGATAAATGCCGTTCTGAATCAAAGTGCGGATGGATGCGACAACCGCTTCCTTATCCTCTTTATAGGTAACTCCAAACCACTTATCCTGCGTTTCCAGGACAGCCACCTCGGCCCTGCCGGATTTGATCAGCCGATCGATTACTTTTGGAAGAAGATACTCTGATTTGATATCGCCTTCCTTAAGATTGGACAGAAATTCCGGGAATCCTCTTTCCAGCTCATCCAGAAATTCTACAGGAAGCCCCCACATGTTCATAGATACATGCTGGGCCGGGCTGATTGAAACAGGCTCTCCTGATTCATCATATGCTTCCAGCGTCCCGTCCGCCTTCATCTGAATATTGAAGGTTTCTGTCACATCCTTTAGAGTGCCGTCCGGATTCACCTGGCATACGCCCCTTGTGACTCCTCCGTTTTCGCTCAGCGTATTCTGCAGGATAAATCCACCCATACAGATATCGTATACATCTCCGCCGGATTTCATATCGCTTACCATATAGTCATGGATCTTCTTAAAGCCTTCTTTGCCATAGTAATCATCTGCGTTAATCACAAGAAAAGGCCCTTCGACCATTCCCTTAATGCAGAGCACCGCCTGTCCGGTTCCCCACGGCTTCGTTCTGTCCGCCGGCTTTTCAAAGCCCTTCGGAAGATCATCTGTTTCCTGAAATGCATAAGAAACATCTGCAATCCTTTCAATCCGGTTGCCGATTATCTCTTTAAAATCCTTTTCCAGATCTTTACGGATAATAAAAATAACTTTGTTGAATCCAGCTTCCAGTGCATCATGAATCGAATAATCCATGATAATCTCTCCGCTCGGCCCTACTGGCTCCAGCTGCTTGATTCCGCCTCCGAATCGGCTTCCGATTCCCGCCGCCATTATTACAAGTGTAGTCTCTTTCATAGAATACACCCTCCCTTTTGTATTTTCGCAACAATTCAGGCAGCGAAGACGGCTGTCTGAACCGTTACATATTTTCTGCTCCTATTGTACCCGAAGAGACATTTTTTATCAAGGGATTTTATGTCAGCTGTCCTGCACCGGATCAGCCTTTTCCTTCTTCACAATTCCTTTTTCTCTCCATTTTCCACTTCGGATTCTTAAGAATGAGAAAATGGAACCAACTGCCCAGCCAATTGGAATAGACCACCAAATCGCATCTTCTCCGATAAAATGAGCAAGAGCATACGCCAGTACGACACGCGAAAGCAAGTTTGACATAGAACTCATCATAAATGCGCCCATATCGCCGGCACCGCGCAGTACACCGTTGCCAACAAACAGAAATCCCATAAGAATATAGAATACTGATACGGTTTTCATATATTTCATTCCATAAGCCATTGCACTTCCCGCTTCACCCTGATTCAGAAACAATCCAAGCAGCTGATTGCCAAACAGGAAAATTGCGCCTGTAATAATCGCCGAAAATATAACAATCATAAACATAGTGGCTTTGTAGCCCTCTTTTACCCTGTCCGTCTTGCCGGCTCCGATATTCTGTGCGGTATAGCTGGACATGGCATTGGAAAAGTTCATGTTGGGAAGCATTGCAAGAGAGTCAATTTTTGTTGCAGCCGTATAACCTGCAACAAACACTTTACCATAAGAATTAACGAGCCCCTGCATCATCATCATACTGAGGGACACAATAGACTGCTGCAACATGGAAGGGACTCCAATACTGGCAATTCGTTCTACCGCCATCGAGTCAAAGTATCTAATCTGTGTTTTATGATCTTATTTTCTTCCTCATCCTTCTCCCGTTTCAGCGCCGTAAGCCTGCGTATCAATACAAAGAAGGAAAACACTGCACAAATCCCCTGTGCAATCAGTGTTGCCCATGCAACGCCTGCAACACCCATGTCGAATTTGATAACAAACAGAAGATCCAGTACGATATTGGTCAGTGCCGAAACGATTAAAAATTTCAGCGGTGTTTTACTGTCTCCCAGAGCATTATATATACCGTTGAGCGTATTATACAGAAACAGGAATACAGCCCCTCCAAAGTAGATTCTCAGGTATGTAAGGGAATCCGCCATAATATCAGGGTCCGTTCCCAAAAGCTTAAGCAGCGGCTCAGCAATCACCTCACCAATTCCCATAATTATAAGGCCAAGAACGCCAAGGGAAATCAATGATGTGGATACCGTAGTTATCATTTCATGAATTCGTCCCGCCCCAAAGAGCTGTGAAATAACAACCGTACAGCCCATGGACAATCCCGCTGCAATTGCGATCGCCAAGAAGACGACCGGGAAAGATGAACCAACAGCAGCCAGAGCATCCTCACCGACAAATTTTCCTACTACCATTGAGTCAACCATGTTGTACAGCTGTTGAAACAAGTTCCCCGCTACCATAGGCAACGCAAAGAAAAACAGCAGTTTTAAAGGCTTTCCTTCCGTAAGATTTTTAACCATTCACATTTCCTCCTCGTTTATAATTCTTAATATTATCTGCAATCCTCGTCAGATATCCCATGTAGACATCCCGTTCTTCCTGAGAAAATCCCTGATAACAGATATTTTCCCAATCTTTATAAATACCGTAAATGATATTTAGCATTTTTTCGCCTTCTTCTGTAAGTTCAACCAGCTTCTCTCTTCTCGATCTGCTGTTTACAGTGCGTGTTACCAACCCAATCTCCTCCAAATGGGCAAGCGTTCTTGCTATTCTCCCTTTATCCAGATTGATCCGTCCGCACAAATCCTCCTGTTTGGAACAGCAGTCCCTTAATAAATAGAGAATCTGCCTTCCATCGGCTGTAGACCGTACTTTTCCAGGCATTCACCAACATACTGATGTTCGCAGCGTCGAATAATCCCAATCCTGACCTCCATATCCACCTCCAGTAGACAGTTGTAGAATAAAACGGTTGCTTTGTATAACCGTTATATTCTACAACTATTTATTCACTTTTGCAATAGGAAATAATGAATCCGCATTTAAGGAATCTTCGCCTTCGGCAGACTTCTGATCAAACAGCCGTTTCTGCGAATAACAAGGTATTTCCTTGAAAGCAAAAAACACTGCAGCCAGGCTCATTCTTTCAGCCTTTCTGCAGTGCTCGGTTTTTCCGTCTTCCGACGTTTTTTATTTTAACATTTTTTCTACAAATGTCTTTGTCTGGACTCCGATGGAAGATTCAACGGGTTTCCCATCCTTGAACACCATTAATGTGGGGATTGTCATTACCTTATACCGACTTGCCAGTTCTTCCTGTTCGTCAATATTAATTTTCCCTACCTTCACGGAGGGATTTTCCTCTGCTATTTTATCAACTACCGGCATCATCATGCGGCATGGCATGCACCATTCTGCCCAGAAATCCACAAGTACAGTTCCTTTCGAGTTCAGAACCTCCGTTTCAAAGTTTTCTTTTGTTATATGCAGGATCGACATTGTTATTCTCCTTTCCAATCTGTTGTTTTCTATCAGGTGTCTTTATCATATCAGAAAAGAATATCCATTACCGTGATTTTATCACATTTCCTGCTAACGCCTGCTGGCCTCAGCCAGAATCTCAATTTTATCCATATCAGTCAGTTCCAGAACACCCCGCTCTAGCTTAACCATTCCTTCCTGATGGAAATATTTAAGCATACGGGTAACCACCTCTCTGACGCTGCCCAGATGACGGGCAATCTGTTCATGAGTAATCGACAGTTTGCAGTCTCCCTCCAGCTCGCTCTCCTCCAGCAGGAAAGCCGCCAGACGCTGTCCATTTTTTTGTTCATAACCTGATCCATCAGCCACATGACCTCAGAAAAACGGTCTGCCATGAGTTCCGATGTATAATTGGCAACTGCAGCCGATTCTTCCATCAGTTTTTTATATGTCTTTGCCGGAATATGAAGTACTTCCGTGTCTTCTTCCGCCTCTACTGCAAGATCAAACTGTATGCTTTTCATAATGCACGAAGCAGAAAAAAGGCAGATATCTCTCTCAAGAAGGCGATACAAGGTAATTTCCTTGCCTTCATCAGGTATCGTATAAACTCTAAGCCTACCTGAAAGAACGACCAAAAGGCCAATACAGTCTTCAGAGCCATTATGCACCAGCGTTCCTTTGGGAAATTTTTTCTTTTGCATGCCAAGAAAAATCTTCTGCTGTGCGGCCGTGAGTTTATCCCAAAAGGGAAAATATTCCTTCATGTTCAGCCTCCCCTCTTTTTCAATCTTATGATCTTATCTTTCACCTCAGTCAAATATGCTCTTTGCCAAAAACAAAAAGAAAAAGAAGGCATTGCCGAAAATCACAAGACATCATCCCAGCACCAGATTCTGCGGCCTAGCCGCTGCCTCGAGGCAAAATCCGGTGCGGAAACTTGTCTGATTAGACTTTTGCAATACCCTCTGCTCTTTTCCTGTCTCAAATACCGCTATGCTTCGCTCGCATAAGCTGCTGATTTTTCGCTGTAATGATGTGCCTCTTCGAGCATCATATCCTTCACCTTCATCAGGCGGATCTGCGTACTTCTTTCATTTTCATCCAGCTTCATCGTAATGTATTTGATATTCTTCTGCGTCTCCGGGATGATCACGTGTTCCAGTGCGTTTACGCGGCGCCTTGTCTTTTCAATCTCAGCAGCCATCAGCTGGCATGCTTTTTCCACTTCCGACAGCCGCAGCATATCCGGCAGAATATCCGCCAGTGATTTCACTGCCCCATCCAGGTCGCTGGAGGTAAATGCAAAGCCATAAGAATAAATATCGCTTTCATCCGCAGTCCTTGTCTTGTATTCAAAAACAGGGATATCAACGCTCATAACATTCTTTTTATCTGTCTCCAGATAAACCTCCTGTTTTGGCGCCATCAAGGCTGTATGGAGGATTTCCTCTGACATTCCTGCCTTGGCTATGACAAAATTCTTATTTGCACTGCGGATTCCGGCCTCTACCTTCTCACGAAGTCCCATATTTTCCCTTACCAGGTCCAGGAACTGACGCATCAGCTCATCACGTTTATCCTTCAGGAGCTTGTGGCCTCTAACGGCAGTCGTCAGCTTTTTCTTCAGCTTTGTAAGCTCCATTCTGGTTGGATTCACTTGTGTTGATGCCAAGGTAAATCACCTTCTTTCCTCAGTCTTTTCCATAATACAGGTCAAGGTATTTATCATCGATACGTTTCAGCTCACTCCTTGGAAGGATGGAAAGAAGCTTCCAGCCAATACGGAGCGTCTCTTCAATATCGCGGTTTGCCTCATATCCCTGGGATACATATTCTTTTTCGAATGCATCCGCAAATTTCGCATAAATAAGGTCGATATCGGAAAGAGCCGCCTCACCCAGGATAACCATGAGTTCCTTCGCCTCTTTACCACGTGCATATGCCGCGAACAGCTGGTTCAGCGTGTTGGAATGATCTGCACGTGTTTTTCCTTCACCGATACCTTTATCCTTCAGTCGTGACAGAGACGGAAGTACGTCGATTGGAGGTGTAATTCCCTTTCTGTAAAGCTCACGGCTCAGAATGATCTGGCCTTCCGTAATATAGCCTGTAAGGTCAGGAATCGGATGAGTTTTGTCATCTTCAGGCATAGTAAGGATCGGAATCATGGTAATAGAGCCTTTTTTGCCTCTCTGACGTCCCGCTCTCTCATAGAGGGAGGCCAGGTCCGTGTACATGTATCCAGGGTAACCACGGCGTCCGGGAACTTCTTTACGCGCTGCAGATACTTCACGAAGGGCATCCGCATAGTTTGTAATGTCTGTCAGAATAACAAGTACATGCATTTCCTTTTCAAAAGCCAGATACTCTGCAGCCGTAAGCGCCATTCGTGGTGTCGCAATACGCTCTACAGCAGGGTCATTTGCCAGGTTGATGAAAAGCACGGTTCTGTCGATAGCACCCGTCTCTTTAAAGCTTTCGATAAAGAAGTTGGATTCCTCAAACGTAATACCCATTGCTGCAAACACAACGGCAAAGGGTTCACTTGTTCCGCGTACCTTAGCCTGCCTCGCGATCTGCGCCGCCAGATTTGCATGAGGAAGACCGGAAGCCGAGAAAATCGGCAGCTTCTGCCCACGAACCAGAGTATTCAGACCATCAATCGCTGATACGCCGGTCTGAATAAACTCTTCCGGATAACTTCTTGCTGCCGGATTCATCGGGAGTCCATTGATATCTCTTCTTTCATCAGGAAGAATTTCCGGCCCCCCATCGATCGGACGTCCCAGACCGTCAAAAACGCGGCCCAGCATATCCTCAGAAACGCCAAGCTCCATAGTTCTGCCAAGGAAACGCACCTTGCTGTTGGAAAGGTTGATACCTGTAGAATTCTCGAACAGCTGCACCAGAGCGTCGCTTCCGTTTATCTCCAGAACTTTGCAGCGCCTCGTTTCACCGCTCGCCAGTTCGATTTCACCAAGTTCATCATATGTTACATTTTCAACTCCCCGTACCAGCATCAGAGGTCCGGCAACTTCTTGTATGGTTCTATATTCTTTCGGCATTTAGAAGTCCTCCTTCCCAAATACACCTGCGATCTCTTTCGCCAGTTCATCATTGATTGCCTGGTACTCGCTTTCGATGTTTTCATTAATCGTATACTTATAACGGCCGATTCGTTCACGGACAGCCATGTTAATAAGCTTATTAATCGGCGCCCCGTTTTCCAGAGCCTTTTTGGATTCTTTATAGAAGTCCAGAACAAGCTTCATCATCAGGAACTGCTTCCTCAGTGGAGTATAGGTATCGATTTCATGGAAAGAGTTCTGATGAAGAAAGTCCTCACGAATGGATCTGGCCGCTTCCATCTTCAGACGGTCTGTTGGAGACAATGCATCCATACCAACCATCTTAACGATTTCTTCCAGCTCTGCCTCTTCCTGCAGAAGGCTCATCATCTCCTGCCGGCATGTCATCCAGTCTTCTGATACATTTTCATTAAACCACTTGCCCATATTGTCTACATAGAGAGAATAGCTGGTCAGCCAGTTGATCGCCGGGAAATGACGCTTATATGCCAGAGCAGAATCAAGTCCCCAGAATACCTTAACGATTCGAAGCGTCGCCTGGGAAACAGGTTCAGAAATATCACCGCCAGGAGGAGAAACTGCTCCAATTGCAGACAGCGCGCCTTCACGCCCTTCTTTTCCGAGACAGATCACGTCTCCGGCACGCTCATAGAACTGTGCAAGACGGCTTCCCAGATATGCTGGGTATCCTTCCTCACCAGGCATCTCTTCCAGACGTCCCGACATCTCTCTCAGCGCCTCCGCCCATCGCGATGTGGAATCCGCCATCAGCGCTACCGAATAGCCCATATCGCGGAAATACTCTGCAATCGTAATTCCTGTATAAATGGAGGCCTCACGTGCCGCAACCGGCATATCAGAGGTATTGGCAATCAGAACCGTACGTTCCATCAGGGATTTCCCTGTTTTTGGATCCTTCAGTTCCGGGAATTCGTTCAGAACGTCCGTCATCTCGTTACCACGTTCGCCGCAGCCAATGTAGACCACAATGTCTGCCTCAGCCCATTTTGCAAGCTGGTGCTGGATTACCGTCTTACCGCTTCCGAATGGTCCGGGTACGGCAGCTACGCCGCCTCGGGCGATTGGGAAAAATGCATCGACCACTCGCTGTCCTGTTACGAGCGGAGTCTGCGGAGGAAGTTTTTTCTTATATGGACGGCCTTTACGCACCGGCCATTTCTGCATCATGGTCAGCTCTTTGTCGCCGTTTTCTGTCGTCACAACCGCAACCACTTCTTCTACGGTGAATTCTCCGCTCTTAATTTCTTTGATCTTTCCGCTTACGCCATATGGCACCATAATCCTATGCTCTACAATATCAGTTTCCATAACCGTTCCGATAAAATCGCCGGCTTCTACTTCATCACCCGGCTTCACAACAGGCGTAAACTGCCATTTCTTATCTCGTTTCAGGGACGGTACTTCAACGCCTCGTTTTAAGTTGTTGCTTCCCGTCGCCTTCATAATTTCATCCAAAGGACGCTGTATTCCGTCATAAATACTGGAAATAAGGCCCGGTCCCAGTTCAACGGAAAGCGGCACTTCCATAGATTCTACCGGTTCGCCAGGGCCAAGTCCTGATGTCTCCTCATATACCTGAACGGATGCCTCGTCCCCATGAATCTCAATTATCTCACCAATCAGACGCTGATTGCTTACACGTACCACGTCGAACATATTAGAATCGCGCATGCCCTCTGCAATAACCAGCGGTCCTGCTACTTTTTTAATCGTACCTATGCTCATTGGAAGGTTTCACCCACCTTTCTCTCTTCTAATTATTGCTGAACAGGATGTCTGAGCCGACTGCCTGTTCCACGGATTTTTTCACACCCTCAATTCCCTTGCCTGTATTCCCGGAAATTCCCGGAATCAGGATAATGGACGGCATAAGGCTGTCTTTGTAACGGGCAATCGCGTGACCGATTTTACCTGCCAGAGCTTCTGTTATATAAATTACCGCATAGCTGCCTGCCGCAAGGGATACCAGCTTTTTCTCTCCTTCTTCCGGTTCCGATACTGGAAATGTATCCAGTCCCAGCGCCGCAAAACCATAAATGCTGTCATAATCACCGAGTACTGCTATTTTATACATACATTTCCCTTATCCTTTCCCGGATCAGATCATCCGGAAGCTCATTAAGCTTACCTGTAAGAATGATTCGGACCGTTTTAATTTCATTTTCGCGAGCCAGCATATAGGCAACGAGCGGCCCTGCTGTAAATGGATTGTATTTCTGCGGTTTAATCGTCTCAATCAGCTGGTTGTCACACCACCGTTCAAAAGCCGATGGAGACTCTTTTAAGGCCTTTGCTCCTTCCGCATAAGGAGTACCTTCGAGATACTCACATATTGCATCAATGCCGGCAAGAGCTGCCATTGCAAGACGGTCTGTGGAAAGACTGTCGCAATGAGCCATTGCACGTTTCATAAATTCTAATGATTTCGCGGTTTTCTGTGAACGGACAGCAATTTTGATATCCGCCACGGCCACTGTGGATTCCGCATAATCGCGTATAATGGAATCCGAGGCACGCTTGCCTGCTCCATATACTGCTTCAAGAGCCGCCTTGTCCACAATGACATCACATAACTGTCCGTCCCTTGTATGGAGGAATGTCTCATAGGCTTCTTTTGCTGCCTCCCTCATGTTTTCAGGAAGCGCTTCCCAGTCATGTTCGGATACGATCCTCACCATCTCCGTTCCATCAATCGCACAGTCATCAAAATAAATGCTGCCGTGCTGATCCGAAGTCACGGTTTCTTTAATTGCCGCCTTCAGATTGTGAAACAGATTCGGGTAGGAAAAGACATTCAGGATCTCATCATCGCCTTTCATCAGTTCCCTGATTACCCTCCATGTCTTTTCACGCTCTTTGGAAAGCATGGCTTCTGCCTCCATCGGAGTGTCCGTATCTCCCCATCCCTTCTCGGTCAGAAACTGCAGACAGCTCTCATATGTCTTCATAGCCATCAGCTGTTCGATAGTTGTAGAAGAAAACAGAGACATCTCCATCGCACGGATTCGTGCAACCGCATAGGTATATTCCACACCAGACATGTTAAAAACCTCCTTTTCGGTCACACATTATGCGAACAGCAAACTATGAACTTTATCAGAAAGTTCATCTTTCTGGCGCTTAAAAGCGCCTTGAACGAACAGTTTTCCTCTACACCGCCATAGACGAGAATAAAGCCTCCGTCAATATCTTTTGATTCATGGGATAATGTAAGTTCTCCGCCCTTTTTCTCCGCAGCTTTTT
The DNA here is from genome assembly GCF_003464085.1 of Clostridium sp. AM58-1XD. Taxonomy (GTDB): domain Bacteria; phylum Bacillota; class Clostridia; order Lachnospirales; family Lachnospiraceae; genus Lachnoclostridium_A. The sequence continues at coordinate 90,504 of NZ_QSDR01000007.1, read as the reverse complement.
TAATATCTGCTTCGAATCCTGAGGGCATTCTGCTTAAATCTCTCTTTGAAAAATAAATCTCACCCGACTTTGCCAGGGTAAATTTATCCAGCATCTTCTTAATCAGCTCGAAATATTCACCATCTTCCTTTTCAAGAAGAGACTGATATGCCTTCTCAAGCATCTCTGCAATCACCTGCTGCTTCGCAAGCAGAACTGCCTGACGTTTCTTAAGCTCTGCGGAAGATTGAATCCGTTCCATATATACCTGACGTTTTTCATCAAGCTTCTTACGGTTCTCTTCTTCCAGTCTTCTGCATGCTTCATTTGATTCCGCCAGAATGGCTTGCGCCTCTTTCTGTGCTTTTGCAGTGATTTCACTGGCCTCTTTACCGGCATCATCCAGGATCTGACTTACAATCTTTTCCAGTCCAGTCATCCTAAATCTCCTTGTCAATCGAATTAAAGTGCACTTACTGCCAGAATAGATACCAGAAGCGCCAGGATCGCATATGTCTCAACCATGGCCGGGAACAGCATTGCCTTACCAAACTGATCCGGTTTCTTTGCAACAATTCCTATAGCTGCTACGGAAGTTCTTCCCTGATGTCTTCCGGAAACAAGACCTACTACACCGATCGGAAGGCAGGCAGCAAGGTACAGAAGACCTGTAGCAAGGCTCATATCCATCTGAGCGCCTCCGCCTAAAAGGCCGATCTTGGAAAGTGCAATAAATCCTACCAGAAGTCCATAGATACCCTGTGTACCAGGAAGAAGCTGTAAGATCAGAACCTTGGCAAATTTGCTTGGATCTTCTGTTACTACTCCTGCTGCTGCCTGTCCTGCAACGCCTACTCCGTAAGCAGAACCCATACCTGCCAGAATTACTGCCAACGCAGCTCCTAATAATGCAAAAACAATACCGCTCATAAATTTAATCCTCCTTAATTTCTATATACTTTGTATTTTCTTTAAACGGGGTGAACATCTTTCCTCCGCCTTCATAAAACTTCCCAAAGAACTCTACGTACTGCAGACGGCATGTGTGTACGTATGCACCCAGCAGATTGATTGCCAGGTTGAATGTATGACCGCCTATAAAGACAAGAATAAATACAATTGCTCCCAGGATACCGCCTCCTGCCATACTTCCCATCTGGTTGATAACAGAAGCGATCACTCCCGTTGCCAGGCCCAAAGCCAGAAGTCTGGAATAAGATAAAACGTCTGAAAGCCATCCCGTAATGTTATAAAGGTCATACGCGCCGAGAGCTATACGGAGAGCAGGATTCTTACTGCTTCTGCCGGACATGAGAAGAATTCCCACCGCACCTGCAATTGCAAGGAATTTCGCCAGCGCATTAACCGCTGCCGGAAATACGATCTTAACCTGAGCAATCGAACTGAATAAATCAGTTGGTATAAGAATCAGGATCAAACCGGTGAGAAGCATATACCACAGCACTACATCACAGAAGAAATCCAGGTATTTCTTATCCTTAATCAGCATATATCCCTTGAGTCCGACTCCCAGGTACAGATGAATTACGCCGAACAGCATAGAATATACAAGCATTTTCATCGGATCATTCAACGGCACAAACCACAGCGCCGGTATCGAAACGTCCCGTCCGAAAAATGTCTTTGCGACAACATCCACTGCGTCCCCGAAATAACCTCCGAATAAAACTCCCCATACCAGAGTAGAGATGCCGCAGTACATAAAAAGCCTGACGGACTTTTTTAAGTTCCCGTCCATACGAGGGAATTTTTTCAGAGCCAGGAAACAGGCCAGAAAGACAATCAGTCCATAAGCTGCATCCGACAACATAAGTCCAAACAGGAAAATGTAGCATACGCTCATTATGGTCGTAGGATCCATCTCGCCTTTTGCAGGAAGGCCAAAAGAAGCCGTAACGCCTTCAGCCGAAGAAGCAAACGTACTGTTTTTCAAAAGCACAGGCGCCTCTTCGTCTTCATCTATCTCTTCCTTTTCAAATACAAGATCAAAACGGCCTGTGAGCTTTGCTTCCAACTTCTCCACGGCTTCCAGAGGAACATAGCCTGTTACGAAAAAGGTTTTCTCCGATTGTAAAAGGCCTCCCAGCACGTCATATTTCTGTGCCCTGATCCGGAAATAATCAGATACCATTCTGAGGTTCTCACGGCTTTTCTCATAAGCTTTCAACCTGTTTTCCGTAGTATCGATCTCCTCTTTCAGCTTATCAGCCTGCATGCTCAGATCCTGTTTCAAAGCGGAAGGAACCTTGTCCACCGCCTGTGCAGGCTTTGCAAATCCTGAAGCGCGCAGCGCATCCTCTACCCTGGAGGCGTCTTCTTTCAGGCAAACTGCCGCGATACATGTCTGGTCTTTATCAGAACCGACAACATGTATGTCCAGCGCCTCAACGTCGGGTATCCGTTCTGCTGCAGCCTGATAGATCTCCTCCAATGTCACCGCTCCGGTCATAGTGCCAATAAGAACCGCACACTTTTTCGTACTCGGGCATCGGATCGGCACATCCAGATTCATCCACGGGGCAAGGGTTTCAATCTGACTTTCCAATTTTACAATCCCAGCTTTATCCTCTGCGATCTTCTTATGGAAAGCTACAATCTGCCTTGCATCTTCCATTACTGAAGAATTTCCTTCCCGAATCGCTTCAAATGCTGCCGCATCTGTCAGTTTTTTTCCTTCCAGACCGGACAGCAAGGACTTCTTCTCCGGAACATAGCTCTGCAGTATCTCCAGCGCCTGGTCGGCCATCGCCGCATTTTTCTCAAATAACTGCCTGGAAGTCATGGTATCCATCTTTTGCAGACCCCCATCTTCCACGTCCGGCTGGGCAATTTCCATCACGCCGGAAGCCTGCAGAAGTTCCAGAATCGCTTTCCTGTTTTTCTTCAGGCCGCAGATACTGATTTTCTGCATCGGTAATACTGCCATGCACACATCCCTCCTATCTTTTTATATTTTTTGTCTGATCCGTTCAGTCTATCTCTCTAATATTGAATCATCTAATAATAGAAACGAATCGCTTCCACCATTAATGTGCTCATATTAAATGAGCTCAGAGATTATCATCTCAACTGCAGAATCCGACTTCTTTAATGCTTCCTCTCTTAAGACAGCGATTTCCTGTTCCGCCTCTTTCAAGGATTCCGTAAGATACTTTTCTCCTTCTGCTTCCAGGTCCCGGTCCGTCTGTGCTGCCTTCTCCCTGGCTTCGCTGAGCATCTTATCTTTTTTTGCTTCTGCCTCTTTCTTGGTTTCATCAATCAGAGACCTTCCCTTTTCAGAAGCCTCTTTAAGCAGTTGATCAGCCTTCTGTTCTGCCTCTTTTACAGCCTGAATCGTCTCTTGAACCATCCCATCACCACCTTACTTATATTTTGGCATATACATTCGTATTATACCCATTTTTTTTTCGTTTGTCCACATGGTTGACCACCTTTTCTGGATATTTTTAACAATTTTCCAATCCTTTATTTCGACATATTACACAAATACGTCAAATTCATTCCGTTTCAAATTAACATTTTTGTAACGGCAGGTTTTTCCTGATTTTCTTACGTTTTTCCTCCCTTTTTCGCGAAACATTCGTTTCATTTGAAACTCTATGAATCTTTTTGAAACGTAAAAACGGCGTTAAAATTCACTTTTGGCCGAAATTATTGGACATTTTTACTATAGACAAATTATTTCGATTATTGATATTTTCCAAAATTAGTTCTGATCTGTTTTTGGCACAGTCTTTGCAATAATAGTTGGCATAACATGAAAGAGAGGTATGACGTATGAAAAACATCCAAACCAAATTTGCAATCCCCGTCGCTACGGCTCTCGTCGGCGTCGTGTTCCTAATCCTCGGTGTCTCACAGCTGGGATTCTGGGACCCCACAAACGGACCGGGACCGGGATTTTTCCCATCCCTAGTATCTGTTGTTATTATTCTTTCAAGTATTCTGGCCTTCATACAGACTTTGAAAGATGATTCTGAAACTGCTCCATATAAGAAAGAAGAACTCCTCGTTATCGCTGCCGGAGCCGGAATTATTGCCGGAAGCTTTATTATAGGACTGATTCCCAGCTGTTTTGCATTTGTCATCATCTGGTTGAAAGTCTTTGAAAAGGCAACCTGGAAAGCCACGCTGATCGTCCTGGCCATCGCCGCATTCATTTCTGTAGGCGTCTTTGATTACTGGCTGGGAATCGGATTCCCTATGGGCATATTTGAAAATTTCTTATAAATATAACAGGAGGTATTAAAACATGAATACATTTGAACTATTAATGCAGGGCTTTCAAACGGCCCTTACATTCCAAAATATAGGGGCCGCCGCGATGGGCGCTCTGCTCGGCCTTATCGTAGGAGCAATGCCTGGTATCGGATCGTTGGCAGGCGTCGCGCTTCTCCTTCCCCTGACTTATAAATTCAATCCGACAACGGCCATCATCATGCTTGGCGCTTTGTATTATTCTAATATGTACGGCGGAAGCTTCAGTGCCATCCTTCTCGGTATCCCAGGCGACTCCCCGGCAGTGTGTACCACTCTGGACGGTTTCCCTATGGCAAAGCAGAAAAAACGGCCCGGCCAGGCGCTCTTTACCGCCGATATGGCCTCATTCATCGGTGGAACGATTGGTATTATCATATTAACTTTTACAGGCCCTGCCCTGGCAAACCTGGGCTTAAAATTCGGCCCATCCGAAATGACTGCGGTACTTTTAATCGCAATGACATCCATCAGCTGGCTGGTAGGCGAAAATCCGACACGAGGCGTTGTCATCACCATGTTGGGCATTCTTTTGGCAAGTATGGGCATGGATACACTTTCCGGCCTTCCAAGATATGACTTCGGTAACATGTATCTTCTGGGCGGTATTCCGTTTACTCCTTATATCATCGGTTCTGTCGGCTTTTCCCAGGTGATCAAGCTTGTTAATGAAAGAAATTCTTCTAACCAGGCAGTTTCCGCCAAGCTTACAATCCGCGGCAGCCTTCTGACCCTTCACGACTTTAAGCGCCTTCTGCCTCCTGCTTTAAGATCGGGCTTTATGGGAACTTTTGTCGGCGTTCTTCCAGGAGCCGGAGCTACAACAGGTTCGTTTATGGGCTATGCAATGCAGAAAAAGTTCAAGAGCGAAGAACCGCTGGGTACAGGCGCAATTGAAGGTATTGCAGCTGCCGAAGCCGCAAATAATGCCGCTGCTGCAGGCGCTTTTGCACCGCTGCTTGCTCTTGGCATACCAGGTTCCGGTACAGGCGCCGTCCTCTTAGGCGGCCTTATGATGTGGGGATTGAATCCAGGCCCGCTTTTATTTACAAAATCACCTGATTTTGCGTGGGGTCTGATCGCTTCCCTGTTCCTCTCCAATATTTTGACATTAATCGTTGCTTTAGGAGTTATTCCATTCCTGATTAAGATATTATCCGTTCCGGTTAAATACATGATTCCGATTATTACCGTTGTCTGCGTTGTCGGTTCATTCAGTACGAGCAGTTCTATTTACGGCGTTATCATCATGTTCCTTTCCGGACTTGTAGGTTACATACTCGATAAAGGCGGTTATCCGACGGCTCCAATGCTTTTGTCCTTCGTACTCGCACCGCTTCTCGAGACAAATGTAAGAAAATCATTTATTATTTCCAATGGAAGCATCGATATTTTCTTCACACGGCCAATTACCTGTGTCCTGATGCTCGTTTTGATCGCTGTTGTTGCCACCCCAATTATCCGCACCGTTCTGAAAAAAGGCAAAAAGTAAGACGCTGCAGGATACCATTACGAAATACCAAGTCCTGTTCCTTTAGGCAGGCAGGGAAAAAGGCCGCCTTCGCTGCAATCGGAGACGGCCTTTTCTATATTTTATCTTCGCATTTTATCGTATCATTTTATCACTGCGATTTAGCACATTTTCATACATTTACACATTTGTTACCGGCGTTCCCGTCTCTATGGACCCGCCGCCGTTATTTCGAATCCGGATCGTCATACTCTTTTTCCATTCTGTCCTTTCTTCGTCCCTCTGCTCTCTGCGTCACAATAAAAACCACCACAAACAGCGTAATATATACAGCAATAAAAGTCAGCCACTTATTCAGATCGGCCTGGCCGCCTCTCAGCGCCATCCCCGCTATCGAGACGCTGATAACAGCCGCGCATACTATAAAAATGGTCATAGCCGTTTTTTTCGCCGTCATCTTTTCTGCCGCAAAACTAACTTCCCGGGCTCTGGCCCGAATCTGCATGTAAATAGGAGAACCGATCATAATAATATACTCCAGTATACAATCTTCCAGCCCTTTATGAAAAAGTAAAAATTTTACCAGATAGGATATCACGGAAGCAACGATCATCAGCCGCGCCATCTCACTATATATGATATTCATCTCCTGTTTCAGTCTTTCATCCTTCATACCTGTACCTCCTATACGGTTTATTCTTCCCAAAACAATTCGTCCAGCGTCTTATGAAGAGCTCTGCATATCGCGATACAGAGATTCAAAGTCGGATTATACTTGCCGGCTTCTATCATTCCAATCGTCTGCCTCGTCACTCCAACAAGTTCTGCCAGCTGCTCCTGCGACAAATCCATCGAGGCCCGGCCGCCTTGAGCTTTAGATTCTTCAGTTCCTCCACCTCTTTTCAACGGCATGATGACTGCCGTTTACATTTTAGTTTCATTACCTTTCATTCACTATCTATATGACATATTATAATATATTATTTACAAAATGTCAAATATATATTGCATTTCTGATATATCCATCGTATTAGGAGGTAAATAACAGCCCAAGAGTCCCGTTTGTACTGCAAATGTCCCGTTTTTCTTTGCTTTTCGTAGGAAATATAGTTATAATAGCATTACAGGTTTCTATGAAATAAGCGTGTCTGAGAGGAGATTTCAATTATGCCCAATATGTTCGGAATCACTATAAAATCAAAAGAAGAAAGAGAGCGGGAATATCAGGAATACGTCAGAAAAATTTTCCCCTTTGGTGACAGCCAGAAAGAGGCCGTACAGACTCTTTTAAAGGAGATCATTCCTGAAGAAAACGCCACAGATCTTCTCATGTACTACATACAGCTGAAGGAAAAGATTGCCGATCACCCTTCCATGACCCTTTATGAGGCCGATTCCAGCCTTCCCAAACGCGCCATACGGCCCCGCACCGTCCATGGACAGCCCCGCATTTTCGCCCTAATGGAAGCGGACCAAAAAATCGACGAGTCCCTGACATACCCCACCGCACAGGAGCTGATCGCCAGAGCTTCATTTTTCTCCGGCCGGTAATTTTATGCAAGTTGAATTTGAACGTGAAATGAGGATGCCATAAAGGCAAAACCAGAAACACCGCCAATACCAGCTCCAAAGCGACAGCCAAGTCGCTCCATCTGGTATTGGCGGTATTTTTCTTTTCTTTTTATCCGATCGAAAACGATTGATCATCCGATCTTCTGCAGCTCACTGCCGTCTTTTCTTATTCTGTATAAAATCTCCGGCTGTTCATCCCCATTTATCGGCCCCTTAAAATAAACCCACTCTCCAACTACGCTGATCGACCACCCCGCTTTAGGAACTGCTTCTCTGTCATTAGAAAATGTATAAAGAGGCACTGCTTTCTTTGTCCCATCCAGATCCATTTTATATAATCCATAATCATGATAACGCACCGGATAATAGGCATCGTCGCATTCCGCTCCTCCACAATAGTAAATCGTACCTTCGTCGATTACAGAAGGAGTCATGTACGCTTCTTCCAACAATATACTGTCAATGTTCCATTCATTACCGATATCATCCAATTCTACACATGACAAAAGGGAGGTAATTTCGCCGCTTCCCGTCTCATCGCTCATATATAACATTTTATTATCAAATATAAAATTGCCCGCTAACATGTCACTGCTTCTTCGGACTTCTTCATTTCCATTAATACCGACTGTATAATAGCTTGGATCAAGGCCTGATCCCAGACTATAATAACTGGCGGCAACAAATGACTGAAGTTTCTCTCCGTCTAAATTGTAGACGCTATGCATCGCATCAAAGCCTTCAGCAAACCCCCATCTGTATACTTCCTGGCAGTATATTTTTTTATTATAGATAGCGAAAGAGCTGATCTCCCCAATGTTGGGAATTAACTCTATTTTATTATTTCCATCTAAATTCATTCGGTAAAGAGAAGTATTCTTTTGAATCGTATGTATATAATCTGCAGACCCATACTGAGGCTGTGTCACATTCGTAACATTATCATTTCCGGCGATATAATATATATTTTTTAAATCCGTTATCACATCCCCCAAATATGATTCTTCTGCCAGTATTTCTTTTTTAAGAGAATTCAAGGAAATACGAATTAAACGACAGGTATTTTCTCCCCGCTCCACGCCATATAGATAACCTCGCATAACATTCAAACGTTCCAACGGCCCCAGGTAGATTCTTTCGGTCTTTCCACTTTTGGTTTCCATATGCCATACTGCCGAATTTTGAGTAAAATAAATGTCCTTATGATCTCCCGCTATGAATCCCCTGTTATTTAAATTCCCTTGGGAATTCCCATGGTAGTTCAGGGCTCTCTCTACAGACAGCCTGGCATTTACCATATGATACTTTTTCTGATTTCCCTCTGCTTCAACAGATGAAGAATTACCATCCACCAGCTTATTATAACTATTGCAGACAATATCCCTCACCTCAGCTCCCGTCAGCCCCGGATTAACCGACCAGACAAGAGCAGCAACGCCGCTAACTACCGGAGCAGCAGCAGACGTACCATCAAAATATCCGTAATTTTCCTGACTCCGTTCTATTTTTGTCGTCCCTATGGTCGTATAAATATCCCTTCCCGGGGCTACGATGTCGACTTGATCTCCCCAACAGGATTGCCATTTAGCCTTTTCCGTACGCACCTCACACAAACGATATCCTTCATCAATCTGCTCCGCAGCGCCCACGACAATTATCCTGTCCAAAATATCCTGTTTAGAAAATTCACCTACAGAATCTATACAATTCTCGTCATTCACAGAACAGAAGTCCATCGTGTAAAAGGCATCTCTCCCTTTATTTCCGGCGCTTTGTACAATAATGAAGTCATGGTAATAGTCCAACAGCTTACCTAGCGACAGTGAAAATAGTCTGGCTCGTTCATCGCATATATTCTTACCTATTTCTTCACCAGTGTAACCTAGCGACAGATTAAGTATTTTTGAATCTGAATTCGCAACAATATTCCATAAGACCGATATCCTATCAGACGATTTTTCAAATTTTATTTTTTCTCCCCCATTGTCCGGCATTTTAACGACGTAGGCAAAGCTATAACAATACAGATCGGCATTTTCAGCAACTCCTCTGATCTGAATACCGTTTGAACGTTTTGCGCCAATGACTCCCGCTACAGAAGTTCCATGATTTAATTCCCCTGTTGAACTGTCCGCTTTTTTCCCTTCATTGTTATTTTCTTCATTTAAAACAGTCAGGTCTAGATTTGGATGTTCATCGTCAAAAAATCCATCTATAATTCCTACATCTATTTCACTAAAATATTCTTCATATTCCCAGGCAGACTCTAATTCAATCGCCTCTCTCCACCAGCTGTTACGTTCAATTTCATCATTTATCACTCCTTTTTCTACAGAATAACCGCCAGGGCTGCTCCCTGACATTTCGTTTACCATATCGTATGAGACAAACATCACTTCATCGTGCTCCATTAATTGACGCGAAGTTTTTTTAAGCGTCTCTAAATCGGATTCCTCAATCTCAATCTGATAATAGTCCATTGAGGGATAAAACCAACGATCTTTCCGCCTACGGAATGAATAATATCCTTTTTGTCGCTATCCTCTATCCCCGGCTCAAAATAGACAAGAAGAACATTGTCTACATATCGAATCCCGGTATCTGCATCAACCTTTATATACTCTTCTTCAAGAGTATATGTGGTATTTTTGAATTCATCTGTTTTCACCTCTCTGTTACAGGCGCTTAATAATGCTGAAATTAAAATAACGCATCCTGATAATCCTCCACATTTAAAATGCCAATTCATATACCGGCCTCCAACCATTCGATTCTTTAACAAACGTTTTTTGTTTCATAGGACGTTTTTTCTTAATAAAATAAAAAATTCGCACATGAATTTACCTGCTGTCATCCATGTGCGAAGTCTAAATTAATTATTTATTTTTCCTCTGTTTTATTCTCAGCTTTTCCTACATTATATTCCTTTGAAACCTTCTGTATCTGTTCTCTCGAAAGAACAAGGTTAAAACCGGCGGGATTCACCACATAACCCTTAGCCTCTTTCGCCAGCATCCGCTCCAAATCCGCAAAGTAAAGATTTGATACTCTGTAATTCTGGGCATTTGCACCTGCATATTTACGGAACTCCGCAAAATCAGAACAAATTGGCTGATACAAATCTCCCTCTTTCGTCTTCATGAAAGGAATGCGCAGGTTTGCCGTGCCGTCCTCCCCTTTCTCCGAGTCCTCAAGAGCCAGAATAAAACGAGATTTTATAAGATTTACAACCATTTCTTCTTCCAGTTCTCTCAGCCTAGCCACATCATGTTCTCCCGGCCTGCGAAGTTCCTGGACAAAATAGAGCACCGTCAATGTAAGCGTAGGATTCAGCACCGGAATTTTCTCCTTGCTGAGTTTTTCCATATCCGGCTTCGGAACCAGCTGATCTACTTCCAGCCTTGTCACCCCTGTCTCGTCGTTGAAAACGACAGCATTGGCAGCCAGCGCATACAGGCTTGTCAGGAATCCCTTCATCTGCTCCTTTGGTATCTTAAAGGGCTGAACCGGAATCTTCTGCTCCTCCTTTTCCTTTGCAAAACTGCGTACCCCCTCTTCCGTGGCGAATACATAGACCTGATCATCTAAAGTCTCCTGATCACACTCCACGAAGGGCATCCTTGTCAGCGGCGAAAACGCTGTATAGAAGCCATCCATCTTCTGAATCTTTTTTATTATAAACGTATTATCAACAGCCATTTTTTAAAATTCCTTTCCCGATCTCTTATCTTTCATTGTCCCTCATCAAATCCCTGTAGTCGATGCAAAATATGCCAAACGGATTTTGTGTCAAATCTATGAACTATTATATCACATATCTTTTAAAAAGTCTTCTTACTTTAAAAAAACAACATAAGATTTACGTGGAAAGATCTTCCTGAACTGCCTGTAAAACCTTACAATAACGGCGAAGACCATGGATGCCCGAAGCGATTACACAAAAGGCTGAAATCCCTTGTAAGTCAAGGAAATTTCAGCCTATGAAAGAGCGCGAGACGGGATTCGAACCCGCGGCCCCCACCTTGGCAAGGTGGTGCTCCACCCCTGAGCCACTCGCGCATAAAATCAAACATATTTAATTGTCAGGTGAATATTTCACCAAAGCGGGTGATGGGAATCGAACCCACGTATCCAGCTTGGAAGGCTGGTGTTCTACCATTGAACTACACCCGCAGATATTATTACTTTAGAAAATCAACGCAATTTGCTGATTTACAGTGCCCAAAGCCGGAATCGAACCAGCGACACGAGGATTTTCAGTCCTCTGCTCTACCAACTGAGCTATCTGGGCAAATGCTTTTAGACATTTTGCAAAGGACATCGCCTTGCGGCAGCTCCTCAATCGACTGCTGTCTTCCGCAACAACATGGACAATTTTACAGGAAAACTTTAAAATTGTCAAGGACCTTTTCTCAATTTTTTTATATTTTTATTTCGCTCAATCCCACGCTTCATTAAAGCAGACAAAAATCGGCCTGACCTGACGTTCCAGCCGCCGCAACCAGTTCCGCACTTATCCTGTAGATCACTATTATTTGTTACAAACGAAAACACCGCCTGCTTTATAAGATATGAAAGTCGTGTAAAAAGAAGCAGGTACGGCTCCGAACCAGATTTCATTTAACAGTTTGACCGCTGCCTTTAAATGAAATCCGGCATCGGAGCTCATATAATACCACGTACGGTATACTTCATCCTCAACACAGCCGATATCTACTTATAAAATTTTATTCTTCTGCCTCACTGCACCTGCGGAACAGATCATCTACGAGAAAATACTTTTTCTTAAGAGAGACAGGCTTGCCGTCTTTCGTAAGGAAACAGTGGCGCGTCTGCCCTACACAGCGCAGTTCCCCCGTCTCCTTGTCCATAACCGTATATTCGATTGTCATACGGATACCATTATATTCGCGTACTATTGGAAGTACCTGAACCGTTTCACCAAAATGCGTCATGGATTTATATTCACACTGAACAGACAATACGGGAATGATAATTCCCTGAGCTTCCATCGTGTCGTATCCCATGCCCATCTGATCCATCATATCTGTCCTGGCCTCTTCAAACCATCGGATATAATTGCTGTGATGAATGATCCCCATTTGATCTGTCTCATAATACTGAGTCTTATGTTCATAAGGTTTAAATGCCATACGTTTGCCATCCTTTCTTACATAATGATGAAATGGATGTCTACAGACATCCACACACTCTAGTATAACATATTTTTTTTATAACGGCGCAATTATTTTAAAAAATGCGTCGCGAAAACTTTCATCGGTCCAGAATGCCTCTTCCAGGCGTTCCATATTTTCAGTGCTGTATTCCACCTCCCTCGAATAATCTTTTACCACCCGAATCTGCTCTTTCAGCGAAAACTCTCCTGTTTCCATCCATGTATAAATTCCTGTTATCCATATGACAAGACAACTGACGGCAGCCATCCCGGCTTTTGAAATAACATCCCTGTCGTAATACGATTTCAAAAAATAGCGATAAATAAAATACACGGCCAAATGTTCATATTCATACAGAAAGTCTTCGTAATATTTTCTGAAACTGAATTCCTGATCCAGCAGGGCCGGAAGCCTGTTCTCCAGGTCTCTCAGTCTTTTCGTCCAATTTTCATCAATGGCCTCCATCCCCTCATAAAACTTCAGCAATGTCCGGATCCCTCGCACTCTCTGCTCCTTTTGGTTCCCTTTTCCTTCCTGAAACGGCAGATCACTTTTTCCGAACCAGCTTCTCCTGTGCTCTGTATTTCGAAATGAGGCGGAAACCATTCTAATCATTTTCTCTGTTTTTTCTCCAGAATCGTTTTCATCCAGAATTACCTGAAGCTCTGTTGCCAAAGACAAGACGATTTCAAAACGTTCCCACAGGTTTCTGCTTCTGTCCTGAAGAATCCAGAATACGTTTTCTCTCGCCTCGTACAAAGCCTCCAGCAATTCCGGTTCATCCAGAAGCTCTTCATCCCCCTCTTCTTCTGATTCCTCTGTTTCTTCAAAGGCAAGAGGCGTCCTGTTCTGGAGCATCAGCCTGGCTGCTTCTTCACAGCACAGTCCCAGTCCAGCCTCTTTCAAATACCCGAACCATTCATAATAACGCGGATGTTCCCTGCATATCTCGCAGATGCTGTCATTTCCCATGGTCACGATGATATCGCAGAGATTTTCTTTATTCAGAAAGGGGCATCGTTCGTTTTTCAGAATAAAATGCGGCTCATCATCCGACGATATTGAATTGTGAAGTCGTCTGCCGAACATTCCCTCCGCCTTTCTATAACGCTCCATAGTCTCCATGTCAATATCAATTTCCCATCCAATACAGCAGTTATCGCTGCAGTCTGATCCAGTACAGCAAAAATCCTTAAAATAATCAGGCCGTCTTACTTTCATTTTCTTTTCCTCTCTTGTGGTTCATAACCATTCTTCTCATTTAAAGAAAGTCTGAATTTTTTTATTAATATCTATTTATTTTTTCTGCAATGGTGATATAATTAAAAATACGGAAGCATAGCTCAGCTGGGATGAGCGTTCGCCTCACACGCGAAAGGTCACGGGTTCGAGCCCCGTTGCTTCCATTAGTTCCATATGGATATGGGGCATTAGCGCAGTTGGGAGCGCGCAACATTCGCATTGTTGAGGTCGTGGGTTCGAATCCCATATGCTCCACTGGAAAGACATGAAAAACCGCTGCATACAGCTGAATAACAGCTTTTGCAGCGGTTTTTTATATATTCCTCACATCATCCATCTATGTCTTCAACGTCCCGCAATCCACAATCTTATTTTGCAAAACGAAGATTTTCCAAGATTACGTATGCAGAATCTCCCTGATCTGATGTCACACGCGCAGCCAGCTTAATCCTGGCATGGCCGACTATATCCACGTCAAATGCTTCCCCCTCTGTCTGGGGCGTCACCGTAGTGCTGTAAAGCAGCTTATTTGACTTCGCGTCATAGATATCCAGAACCACCTCCTGAGCAATTTCTCCAACGCTGCCTTTTGCCAGGGCGACCTTATCTGCTCTCAGGCGGGTATAACCGTTATTGTCGTACATGCAGTAGCAGCTTCCCCTGTCTTCCCTGCAGTTAATAGCAAACGGCTTCGTATATGTATTTCCCGCGGCATCCGTAATTGTATCCGGAAGATATACAAAATAAGCTACGCTGGCAGGTTCCAGAGAGGCTAAAGCTACGCTCTGATCCTGCACGCTTGTGCTGTCCTTTGTCTGAACTACGCCTTCCTGTATCCATTTTCCGCTTTCATTGACCTGTTTGCCGTCCGGAGTTGTAACTCCCGAAAGCATATAACCTTCTTTATCGAAATAATAACATTCTGCCGTTCCGTCTCCGTCCCCATCAATCCACTTCCAGCACTCTGCCGGATATGTACCGTCCCCGTTATCATACCACCATCCGGATCCATTCTGCTGCCATTCTCCTGCAAATGCAGGAATGGTCATTGCCAGTGTCATGCAACCGGCGGCCGCAAGTATCATTAATTTCTTTTTCATTAAAACCTCCGCCTTTCTCTGCCTCCCCGTCTCGTAATGAGGCTTTTATAGTAACTATCTTAACGCCTTCCCCTTTATAAGGCAAGTTTTTTTTCCTTCCAGATCATTCCAGATCGCCTTATGGTGCGTTTTGATTTTAAGACGGACTTTCCCCAAAAACAAAAAGACCGCAAACAGTTTGTCTGTTTACGGTTGTTAAATGCCGGCGACCGGAATCGAACCGGTACGGGAGGATAAGTCCCGCAGGATTTTAAGTCCTGTGCGTCTGCCAGTTCCGCCACGCCGGCATAAATGGATGGAGGTGGATTCGAACCACCGAAAGCGTCGCTAACAGATTTACAGTCTGCCCCCTTTGGCCACTCGGGAACCCATCCATATATGATAAGCATGAGTTAGTTTATCATAGCAAACGCAAAAAATCAAGCACTTTTCCTCAATTTTTTAGCAACAATTCAGCCCTCCTGAAATGAAAGAAGCTGAGACCAGCTGGAATCCTTGATTCTGTTCTGGTCTCAGCTTCTTTCCGGTAAAGCAGAATTCCGCGGTCATTTCCGGCCCGGTCTTACTGCCCTTCTTCCTTCTCAAGCTGCTCTTCCTGTACAATTCTGTCTGTCTTCAGATTACAGCAGTACAATACCGCGCTGTATCCACTCATACTGATCTCAAAAAATCCGTTTTTAATGTGTCTTTCCAAATGCCCTACATTATAGCCATACGGATATGAACAGACCCGCCTGGTTATAAAATGCTTATCAGTTATGCCCAGCTGCCAGACTGGTATTCTGATATCCTGGTCATCCTTCGCATTATTAATTATGATCACACAGCGTTCATCCCCATACATTCTGCCATAGGCAATCAAATTCTTGCCCGCCAGCAGTGGCTTGACAGATCCTTTTCTCAAGGCGCTGTTCCTCTTGTGTATCCCTATCAGATAGGTGTGGTAATCCACAAGCTCCGGATCTTCTTCACCCCACGGATACGTACGCCTGTTATCCGGATCGGTCCATCCGCACATTCCGGCTTCATCCCCATAATAGATCGTGGGAGCGCCCGGCCAGGTCATCTGGATCAGAACGGCTTCTCTGAAAACAGCAGGATTAATTCCCTCTGCTGCTGCCTCAGGACCGGCCGTAGCAATGCGGCCCACCTTTCGGTTCGTCCTTGTCAAAAAGCGGGAGTGGTCATGATTTGACAGTTCGTTCATAGCTGTCTGCAGGGACGGCGTCTGCATTCGGCTCATATTATATGCCATGGAGCTGAAGAAATTTTCTCCGTTTCCATCCAGATATTCATTGTATTCGTCGCTGTGTTTTTCCATACCGGTGAGAAACCACGATATCGGTTCCATAAATGCATCGTAATTCATCACCGTATCCCACTGGTCTCCCTGGAGCCAGCTGGCCGGATCGCCGTAATGTTCCGCCAGTATGATTGCTTCCGGATTCGCTTCTTTTACAACTTTTCTGAAATCACGCCAGAACCTGTGGTTGAACTCACTGCTATGACCCAAGTCAGCCGCTACATCCAGTCTCCAGCCATCCACATTATATGGAGGAGAAACCCATTTTCTTGCAATGTTCATTACGTATTCGTATAGCTTGGGCGATTCCTCGTAATTCAGTTTGGGCAGAGTGTCATGACCCCACCAGCCGTCATAATTTTTGTTAT
This sequence comes from Clostridium sp. AM58-1XD, assembly GCF_003464085.1. GTDB lineage: Bacteria > Bacillota > Clostridia > Lachnospirales > Lachnospiraceae > Lachnoclostridium_A. The sequence goes on along the minus strand of NZ_QSDR01000007.1, from coordinate 74,014 downwards.
ATGGCCATTCATCACTGAAAAACTTAAAGAACGTATGGTATGGGCTGTCCTTGTCCGTATAAGCTCCCGGCTCATAAATACCTGATTTTTCATAAATCCGTTCCCGGTCCAGCCATTTGTTAAACGACCCGCAATGATTAAACACACCATCAATAATTACCCGCATGCCGCGTAAATGAATTTCCTGTACCAGACGGGCAAAAAATGCGTTGCTCGCCTCCAGATTTCTCCTATTGGTCGTACGCAGGATATATCTGCTGGCCTTGGTATTATCCTTTTCTCCATCATTCAGCCTGCTGCCTCCGTCATTTACGATGACGCCAATATGGGGATCAATATAATCATAATCCTGACAGTCATATTTATGGTTTGACGGCGATACAAAAAGCGGATTAAAATAAATAACTTCTACTCCCAGCGTCTGAAGATAGTCCAGTTTGTCCCATACCCCCTGGAGATCTCCACCGTAGAATCTGGCAACATCCATGTCCTGCGGATACTCTTTCCAGTCAGAAACTCTGGTTACCGGATTGCCAATATAGATATATTCATTTGTGTCCACGTCGTTAAAGTGGTCCCCACGGCAAAATCTATCTACGTAGATCTGATATATTACAGCTCCTTTTGCCCATTCCGGCGTATGGAACCCTGGTGTAATGCGAAAGTCATAACAGTTCTGTATATCTGTTGTAATGCCCAGGCGGTTGTAATAACAGACTTCCTTTTCTCTTACCACCTGAAAGAAATAATTAACCGGCTCGTCCCCGATGAGAATCGCAAGCTCATAATAATCAAACAGCTCATCTGATTCGGCCTTCTTCATTTCGCTCTTTTTCGCATCTATACCTTCAATATAAAAGACCCCATCTGCATTATTTTTTGCCGTTCTGAACCGGATGATCACAGTATCTCCCGGATCCGGCTCAGCCGGTATTCTGTAATCATCTGTCTCATCTGTAAACAATGCATCCCTAATTAATTCTGGAGCCAAATAATCCATGCTTTATTTTCCTTTTCATCGATAATTTTCCGATCATACTACTTTTATTCTATACGATTAAACAAAAATATACAACATAAAAACAAAAAACTTGCCCCTTCCTCCCAGCCTGTACGGACATCCTGGGCTTTCAAATCCCTCTGATATTTACTGCTTCTCCTGCAACTCTTGCCTGTTCATTCCCGGTTTATACACCCTCAAAAGCTTTTCCAAAAAGAAAAGTAAAAGAGCCGGCGGGGTAGCCGGCTCTTTTAGGAGAAGGTATTTCGTTTCTTATGGGGTGTAGCAAAAACTATATAATGTATTGGGGGGGGGTTTACGTTAATTATAGTATCACATGTACAAAAATAAGTGTGCACAAACTTCATGTGATTTTAAATTATTTTTTATGCAAATATCCCTCGCTCTTTCTTATGTCCTTCCAAACCCCTATAAAAAATAAATAAAACCTTTACATTTCCTTCGAAAACAGGCCCTCAAATTCCTCCTGTCCTATCTTTTCCTTCTCAATCAAAAGGCTGCAGCAGGCATGAAGGACATCTTCATGCTCCTGTATAATTTTCCTGGCCTTATCGTAACACTCATCGATAATCCGTTTCACTTCGCTGTCGATTTCACTGGCCACACGCTCTCCGTAACTCTTTGTATGAGCCAGGTCACGGCCGATAAATACCTCATCGTCATCACTGCCGTAATTGATCATACCGATCTTTTCCGACATTCCATACTGTGTCACCATAGCCCTTGCAGTAGCTGTGGCCTGTTTGATATCCTGAGAAGCGCCTGTCGTCACATCGCCGAAAATCATTTCCTCTGCAATTCTTCCGCCCAATGCTACCATGATATTCTGCAGCATCTTATTTTTGGAATTGAATATTTCATCCTTTTCCGGAAGCGGCATGGTGTAACCGGCTGCTCCCATTCCAGTTGGAATGATGGAAATGGTATGAACCGGCCCTACATCCGGAAGGACATGGAATAAAATCGCATGGCCGGCCTCATGATAAGCTGTAATCTTCTTTTCCTTTTCGGAAATCACCTTACTTCTCTTTTCAGCGCCTATCCCTACCTTAACGAACGCACGGTCTATATCTTCCTGCTTAATAAATTTCCTTCCTGTCTTTGCAGCCAGAATTGCGGCCTCATTCATCAGATTTTCCAGATCCGCACCGGTAAATCCGGAGGTCGTCTGTGCCACACGCTTCAGATTTACATCCTCCGCAAGCGGCTTTTCTCCTGAATGAACGGCCAGGATTTCTTCTCTGCCCTTTACATCCGGACGGCCGACGGCAACCTTTCTGTCAAACCTTCCCGGACGAAGAATTGCCGGGTCCAGAATATCCACTCTATTTGTAGCCGCCATAACGATAATTCCTTCGTTGACTCCAAAGCCATCCATCTCTACCAGAAGCTGATTCAGCGTCTGCTCTCTCTCGTCGTGGCCTCCGCCCATGCCGGTTCCTCTGCGGCGGGCTACGGCATCGATCTCATCAATAAATACAATACATGGCGCATTCTTCTTCGCATCCTCAAAAAGGTCACGGACACGGGAAGCGCCGACTCCGACGAACATCTCAACAAAATCAGAACCGGATATGCTGAAGAATGGAACTCCCGCCTCTCCTGCCACTGCTTTCGCTAAAAGAGTCTTTCCTGTACCAGGAGGGCCTACAAGAATCAGTCCCTTCGGGATTCTCGCCCCTACGCTCGTATATTTCTGGGGGTTTTTAAGGAAATCCACGATCTCCTCTAATTCTTCTTTTTCCTCCTGAGGCCCGCTACTTTGCTGAAATTCACGCTACTTTCACGAGTCATGCGGGCCCGGCTCTTGCCAAAATTCATCATTTTTGCATTTGTACCGCCGCCCCCGGCTCTCATGTTCATAAACACAAAAATTCCGACAAATACGATTCCGGTAAGGACTACAGGAAGAATAACCGTCATCATATAACTTTCCTGTGGAACATTTTCCATCGTATAATCGATATCTTGTGTCTTCAGCATTTCTTCTATTTCACGGACATCAGAAACGTATGCGGAATACTCATCCTTTTGTCCTTTCATGCTCAGCACCACTTCTCCCGTGGGCGTCTCTCTGTTCGGTCTGATCGTAACGCTAACAACGTTTCCGCTGTCCAGCTTCTCCACGAGTTCCTTGCTGCTCATTCTCTCCACGAACATCTTGCTCGGCAGAACAATCGCCATGAAAAGCAGGAGCATCATAATCGTGATGAACCCAAAACCTCTAAATGATTGCTGTCTCAACTGGCTGCCTCCTTACTGCTCAATTACTCCGATATACGGCAAATTTCTGTAATGCTGGTCATAATCCAGCCCGTAACCTACTACAAACTCATCTGGAATCGTAAAACAGGTATACTTCACCTGTACCTGTTTTTTTACTCGCCTCTCCGGCTTGTCAAGCAGCGTACACAGATCAATGCTGGCTGGGTGTCTCTGCTTCAGTACCTCAATCAAATATGACAGAGTTCTTCCTGAATCGATGATATCTTCAACGATAATAACATTCTTGCCTTCCAGCGGCTCATCCAGATCCTTGATAATTTTTACAACTCCGCTGGACTCAGTTCCGCTTCCATAGCTGGATACAGACATGAAATCAAGGGATACGGGCCGCGTAATACGCTTTGCCAGCTCACATGTAAAAAACACGCCGCCTTTTAATACGCAGATCAGATGTACATTCTTTCCCTCATAATCCCTGTCGATCTCCGCTGCAACCTCGCTGATTCTTCTATTCACTTCTTCCTCATGCAACAATACGCGAATCTTATCTGCCATCTTTTTTTCCTCCGTTAAACTGAACCTGTAATATGGTTTTTGTATCTTCTGTTATTTTATAATATTCACTGATCCGATATCCGACAATCCAGACAACATGATTTCCATCTGCCAGAACCGGTATCTTCCCTCTGATATCCTGCGGAACCTTTTCATCAATCATAAATGCTTTTACACGTTTCCTTCCGCCGCCGGACAACGTAATATAGTCCCCCGGCTCCCGGAATCTAAGGCACAATGCATTCTTCATTTTATCATAATCAAACCATTTCGTATACTGGTTTTTCGGAATTTCCATGCCTTTTTCATAAGAAAATATCTCATATCGGACATTTTCTGCCCAGTCTTCCTTTTGGCAGCAGCTGTCCCGTTTTTCATCCTGTTTTCTTCCGATCCAGAGCTTTCCGTATTCTCTCCATCCCTGCATTTTACCAGGCAGGTCTGTCCTTTTTCCCGTCTGTCCGCGAATCAGCTGATCGACAGCTTCCACATGAAGCAACGTGAAATCCTTTACAGATCCTCCCTGGAGGCGGATCATATGGCGAATCAGATAGTATCGGATAATCTCCTCCTGTTTTTCAGCATCAGAAACAGGAAAGGCACACCCTTTCCGGTCATGTACCTCCCCACATTGTTTCCAGAGTTCCTCAGCCGTTTTCTCCAGAAAATCATCTGCCATGGAAATCAGTTTTCCTGCCTGGAGGATATGCGTATCGGCCTCTTTATTGATTTCGGCTCTGACAAGCGGCAAAATCTGATTGCGTATTTTATTCCTTGTATAATCATTGTCGGAATTGGTGGAATCTTCACACCATCCAATTCCCATATCCGTAAGAAATTCTTCGATCTCATCACGTCCTACCTCGATCAGAGGCCGTATAATGCCATCTCTGACGGGAGCAATCCCCCTCAGGCCCTTCAGCCCGCTTCCCCGGAACAGATTGTGCAGAATCGTCTCCGCACTGTCTCCTCTGTGATGTGCCACCGCAACTGCTGCCGGCCGGCCCGTTTCTGCCTCGGCTGCCTTTTTCAGCTCATCCAGCGCTCCGTACCTCAGTATTCTGCCCGCTTCTTCTAAAGAGCACCCATGTTCTGCAGCGAATCCACGCACGTCCTCACGGCGGATTGTCGCCGGTATATCCCATTCTGCACAGATGTCTCTCACAAAGTCCGCATCCCTGTCCGCTTCTTTGCCCCGTAGTCCATGGTGGAGGTGAAAGGCCTCTATGGTTATATTCAATCTGCCGAAAAATGTTTTAGCACCCATAGAAGGCAGACAGAATCCGCCCCGCCTGATACAGCAGCTATCACATGCATGCCGGGTTCTGTCATACTGTTTCTATTCATTGTATTAAGGGCTTTCTGATAAATGTCCATTTTTTATCTCCTGTACAGCCATAACCGTTCACTTTCACATGATGTAAGTGTCAAAAAGTCGACACCATTGATACCGGATTGTTCCGCACTATGTGCTCGCGCGCCCCTGGTATTATTACATATAACTATACAGGTATTCTCACTCTGTTTCAATTATTATTTTCTCTTCCATATCCTTGCTGCAAGAACTGTCATATCGTCGCGGGGGAATTCTGAAAATGAGCATGCAAAACGCAGAATATCTTCTGCCATTTCCTGAGGCTGCATGTCTCCCTGCCCGGCCAGATAATCTCTCATAACCTCTTCCTTGTCATCTCCCGGAAGTATATCCAGAACGCCATCGCTGACCATAATTACCCAATTTTCCTCCCAAAGCTTTCTGGAAATCAAAATCGGTTCTACATCGTTCAGTATCCCCATCGGTACTTCTCCCGTTTCCAGGAGTTCGACGCCGTCCTCTCCAATTACGAGTGTAGCCGCCGCCCCAAGCTTCATCATTTCCAGAACCCCCGTATGAAGGTCGATACACGCCAGATCGATGGTAGCCGGATGCTGCTCAGCACCGCTCAGGAGAAGGACCGTATTGACCATTTTAAGGGCCGCTCTGGCTGAAAAGCCAGTTTCCATCAGCTGACTCACCAGATCCACGACACGTTCACTCTCCTCAGAAGCCGTCTGCCCGCTCCCCATTCCGTCCGAAAGACTGATTATCACCTGTCCCGGCACATTTCCTGTAAAAGAATAGCTGTCTCCCGACACAATTTCGCCCGCTCTGGCTGCCGTAGCGGCGCCGTATGCCATGCGGTAGCTGCCCTCTTCCAGAAAGTGGAACGTAAAAAACTGCCTTGTTATAATACTTTTGCTGTCTTTGGCCGCAGTCCAGCAGCCGCCTCCCAGCACGCTGCCGACAAGGTCTGCCGCATCTCTTACCGTCATGCATTTTCCATTACCGCTTTTTATTGTTACAAACAGCTCTCTCTGGCCGTTCTCATATGCCAGAACCAACATCCCGGAAATCACCATATGCTGGGCTTTAAACGCCCGCTTCAGACCACTGTCATATTCTGACGTGACATCCTGCGCCTCTTCCATCTGATGAGAAAATTCCTCCAGGATCACTGCCAGCTCACGAAACTGCATAATCAGGGCGTCCCGGCTTTCCAAAAAGCGGTTCTTCCACGCCAGATTCATGGTAGATCTGCCAAGACTTTTGTTCAGCTCCTTTAAGTATTCCCCTTTTATCCTGCACATATCCTGAAATGCCTGAGGCATGTCCTCCTCATCCACGCGTTTCTTCTGCTCAAATGACCGCAGCAGATAGTACAGAAAATAACTGTCCTTTTGAATGCTGTCCGCATAAACACCGCATTTCTGACAGTCTCCGCACACCATCACGGCTGCCGTATTCACTGCCGTCAGCCCGTCCTCCTTTGTCAGCATCCGCTCTTTCCCGTTTTCCTCTTCACAGGACTTTGCCAGTTCCCCCAATGAAAGCGCCATATCGTTCAGCCTTTTTGCCGTATATATATTCACATCCGCCATATCGCGATGCCCCGCCTTACGTCTCAGCACAAAAAATCCCTCCTAACCTGCATAATTTTCATTATATACAGGCGGGAGGGAAATATTTGTCAAATCCAATAGTCGATTTAAAAAAATATTACGACAAGATTATCCACTTACTGCGGATTCGATGGTTTCAGGAGAATTTCATCTTCTTTCACCATACCCAGCTTCTCTTTCGCTACCTTTTCTATATACTGCTTAGTCTGCACATAGTCGCTTCTCCACTTCAGCTCTGCAGACCGCTCTTTTTCTTTAGCCAGCTGAGCCTGAAGAGTTTCATACCGCAGCTCGTATTCCTGTGCCTTGCTTTTCATAGTTGAGCTGCGTATATTCACAACGACAGCAAGGCTGCCAACTACCAGAGTAATTCCGATAATTGCCATCCTGTTTCCCCACTTATCTCTTCTCTTTCTTCTGGACCTTACTCTATCCCTCATATGCTCACCGGCTTTTTTTACTAGTAACTTTTATTTTAAAATAATTTTTGACTTTTTTCAAGCCTTTCATCAAAAGTCTGCTGAATAATCTGTCATATAGCAGCATACCGATAAATACACCTGCCACTGCATAGGCTCTGAGCTTCCCGTCGTTCTGCCTGTAGAGCAGGCCAAATGTCATACTTCCCGCATAAAACCAGTATATCATATCCTCTATACCGATCGCCAGGCCGCTGTGGCGAATAAAAATCCTGAGGATACGCAGGACATCATAACTGGCCATCAAAAAGGCGCCGAGAAAGAAACTCATATATAACAGCCTGATTTCATATAAAATGCTCCTGCTCAACCGATTCCCCGCCCTCCACTGTCATCCTTTTCTTTCTGCTATTTAAACAGCCTGGAGAACAGAGAGTCTCCTGATTTCCGATAGGCTTCATTGGAAGAATATGTAAGGCTGTCAATCGTTCCATCCACATCTACCTCCCCTTTTTCCAGGGTAAGCCTGCTGACATGAAGGTTCTTTCCCTTCATGGTAAGAAGTCCCATATCTGTGTCAAGAATCACCTGATTTTCATCAAAGGACACCACATCCCGCAGTCCTGTTATACCGCAGGAAGACCTGTTTGTCATCGCCAGCTTGTGCGGACGGGTTGTCAGCTTTTCTTCCATAACAAAAAAACCTCCTCATACATTTACTGTTTTATAAATGTATGCAGAGGTTTTTTATTTTATGACTTATAAATATCTATACAAATCTTTCGCCTCGTCCTTTTTTACAGTTTCCTGTACATCCAGCACTTCCACCTTAACCGACTTTGTGCCAAACTGGATTTCGATTATATCACCATTTTTCACATCATAGGACGCCTTGGCGCTTTTATCATTTACGAGAACCCTGCCTGCATCACATGCATCGTTGGCAACTGTCCTTCGTTTTATCAAACGGGATACTTTTAAAAACTTATCCAATCTCATGGATTACTGATTCACCATATCCTTTAATGCCTTACCAACTTTGAACTTTGGTGTCTTGGAAGCCGGAATCTTCATAGGCTCGCCAGTCTTAGGATTTCTTCCTTCTCTCTCTTCTCTTGCAGTAACTTCAAAAGTGCCGAAGCCAACTAACTGGATCTTCTCACCTTTCACTAATTCTTCTGCTACTACATCTGTGAAAGCCTTTACTGCCTTCTCAGCATCTTTCTTGGAAAGTTCTGCCTTCTCAGCTACTGCTGCGATTAATTCTGTCTTATTCATTATTATTTTCCTCCTAGAACATACCGGAAAGCCTTATATCAGAGGCCTCCAACACTATTATTTCTATACTCTATCATTTATATCCGTTTCTCCACTGTTTGTCAAGGTTTTTTGCCTTTTTCACGCTTTTTCAGCTCTTTCCACAAAGCGTTGCATTCGTCTGCTGAATTAACCTTAACGTTTCCGAACACATGGGGATGGCGATAGATCATTTTTCTGCATAACCCGTCAATAACATCCTCAATGGTAAATATTTCCTCCTCTTTTCCGATCTGGCTGTGTATCATAATCTGAAACAGCACATCACCCAGTTCCTCACAGAGATTTTCCATATCGCCGTTGTCAATCGCCTGGATCACTTCCTGGCATTCATTCTCCAGATATGTCTTCAGGCTTTCATGGGTCTGCTCCCGATCCCACGGGCATCCTTTTTCTTCATCTCTCAGCTTTGCCACAACGTCAATCAAATCCTCGAACGTATACATATCGCTTATTTCCTTTCTTCGTCAATGTCATCATCCTGGCTTTCAGTATAATGCCCGCTGCGGCTTCTTTGCAAGTCCGATATAAACTTTCCGGTCGCGATCCAGTCATCTTCTGCAGAGCTTATTCTGCTTCCCGATATGTCCGTTTGCTCGCAATCTCTCCGGTCTTCCAGAAGAACTTGCCTGTAAATCCATAAATGATAGCCAGGATCGGACAAATCCAGCAGAACGTTGCAAACGGCAGGTACGTGAGTGTAGGCACTCCGAGGGTGCCGGCCATATATACGCCGCAGAGACTCCATGGAATCAGAGGCGATACGATAGTTCCGCTGTCTTCCAGAGTACGGGAAAGCGTCTGGGGAAGAAGATCTCTTTTTCTAAATTCAGAAACATACATACGGCCGCCTACAACAATGGCAAGGGTCTGGCTTGCCGTAGCAGCCAGCAACACGGTACAGGAGAGCACTACTACCGTAACGAGGCCTCCCAGGCTCTTTGTAAAGAATTTCAGTTTCTCGAGGAACGCCCCAAGAAGTCCAGATTTTTCCATAATAGCTCCGTACAACATACCCAGCATACCGAGAGAAGCTGTCCAAAGCATACTCTGAAGTCCACCTCTGGAAAGCAGGACATCGATATCGTGTATGCCTGTTTCTGACTTAAATCCTGTATCCATGATCGTTGCGATTTCTGTCAGGGAATTCCCCTGAAAAATCATTGCCATCGCAGCAGCTACCGCACTGGAGACCAGAAGGGTAGGAATAGCCGGTTTTTTCATAACCGCCATGGCAATTACGATAACAGGAGGAAGAAGCACCAGCGGATTCAGATTGAATGTGGCCTTCAGCGTCTCCATGGTAGTAACAATCGCTTCACTGTCAACGTTCTGACCCGTATACTTTAATCCCAATATGCCGTAGAAAATCAGGGTAATGATGAAAGCAGGTCCTGATGTATACACCATGGAGCGGATGTGATCGAAAATATCCGCTTCTGCAACAGCCGGGGCCAGATTCGTCGTATCAGACATCGGTGACATTTTATCTCCAAAATAGGCGCCTGATATAATTGCGCCTGCCGTCATCGCCGGATTGATTCCCAGGCCTCCTCCTACTGCGATCAGGGCAATTCCTACCGTTCCTGCCGTAGACCAGGAGCTTCCTGTAGATATGGACGTAATTGCGCTTACAACGCATGTTGCTACAAGGAAAACAGCCGGGTTGATCAGCTTCAGCCCCCAGTAAATAATCATGGGAACTGTTCCGCTGGCGATCCAGGAACCAATCAGAATACCGATAATCATCATTGTAAGTGTCGGCGCAATACAGATTTTTCCTCCATACTCAATATAGCTGAAGATATCTTCCCATTTCTTTCCATTGAGTGAGGCCACGCCCAGCGTAACGGCCATCGAAGCCAGCAGATTGATATGTACCGGTATGTTCAGCCATGCTACGGAGAGCACCATAGATACCAGCAGAAACATAATACAGAACAGCGCCCATCCAAACGGCATCTTTTGGTTTTGATTCATTTCGTCGTTCATTTATTTTATCCCTTTCCTATTCCTTCTTTTGTTCGTGCAACAGTACAGGCAGCGTCCGAACCGTTGCCTGATCTTTACAGATTCCTGCTCTTGTCGTTGAAATCATTGAAAAGGTATTTTTCTGCAATCTGCGCAATCCATTTTGCATATGCGTCGTAACAGAGAATTCCTTCTTCTGCATTGGCGTCCGCCGGATCTCCGATATATCCCGGGCTGTTGTCCGTTTTTACAGGAGCATAAACGCCGACTGCGCCGCCGTAATAGTGAAGTCCTGAGAATTTGACCTGTTTCGGGTCCTCGTCTGCGTAATATGGTTTGACACCTTCCACATGCACGAGGCCCGGTACTGCTGCCATGACACATGCCGTCTCATCTTCCCCGCCGTGTCCCTGGTGCTCTGCATTATTCAGAACTGTCGGCCAGAAATCATTCATCGGAGGTACCCAGTCAGTTACTACGCTCATGATTCCATACTGGTCGGCCAGGTCCTTTGCCGCTACGTGAAGGGCTCCGTTATTCTCTGAATGGTTAAGGCACAGCACAAATTTCTTAAAACCGCTTTCGTGAAGGCTGAGGATCAGATCCTTTGCCATTGAAATAAATGTGGCCTGAGACAGATAGCAGTTTCCAAATACAGAGTCTCTTTCAAATTTATTCGTCTGAACGCCAAAAGGCACTGCCAGTCCCGGTACCGATTTAATGCCCAGTTCTGCCAGTGCTTCATGCACCTTTCTGATTAAAACATTTGCCTGAAAATAATCCGCTCCCATCGGCAGATGAACGCTGTGGTTTTCTACTGCACCGAATGACAGGATAACGGTATCTGTTTCCTTCATTGCTTCCTTCAATTCCTCCGCCGTCATCTCCATAATTGATTTCGGCCCCTTTACCTCATAAAGTGTCTTCCAATCCTTCATACTGATTCCCCTTTGCTGTTATTGTATATTTTTTCATATTTTTTCTTTATACTGTATAAACATACACCATTATCACGACTTTTTCAACCACATTTCCCAATTTTATGTATATTTGTTACCTTTTTAAAGCATTAATGCAATAAAGCCGTCCTATTGGGCCCTTCTGTGCATGTAAATCAAATAAGACGGACCCGCTGCATTTTCAAAATACCGCTGAAATCCGTCTTGTTCTTTCTATATTATTTATAATTACATATATTTTTATGGGCTTTCTTAGCCTTCCATCTGGCGTCCAAGGAATCCGGCTGCCGTCGTAACCAGCTTTACTTCCGGATCTCCGAATTTTGTTCTCGGCTCACGGCTCAGCAGAATAACAGAACCAATCGCATCACCTTCACATATAATCGGCGCAATGACCTGTGCTGTGATTCCTTCCGGTTCCTCCGGAGTAATCTGTACATATGTCTTTTCATCGCCAGAAGCTGTAAGCACCGTTCTTTCGGAAATGAGCTGTTCCAGCTGACGGCTAATATTTTTCTGAAGCATTTCTTTCTTGGAACCGCCTGCTACTGCAATCACCTGGTCTCTGTCCGTAATACATACCATTTTTCCCGTTGACTGAGCCATTGCCTCGGCATACTGGGCAGCAAATGCCGTCAGCTCAATCATGGGGGAATATTTTTTCAGGATGATTTCTCCTTCTCTGTCCGTAAAAATCTCCAGCGGCGTACCTTCTCTCAGCCTGAGCGTCCTACGGATTTCTTTTGGAATAACCACCCTTCCCAAATCGTCTATTCTTCTTACAATACCTGTAGCTTTCATAAAAAAATTCCTCCATTTTACATTCTGTCATTTATCTTTCTCGCTGCTTGTAAATGTAGTATTTGTAAAATGGAGGAAAATATACGTTTCCTTTAAAATGCATTATGAGGTCTTTTATTTCATAATTAAAATGTGGTATACTCCCTATAAGAATCATTTTCAGGAGGTGGCAATCTTGAATTTTTTCAAAAATATTTTTTCTCTGTTAAAACATCATCCTGAGTCAACCGGGATGCCAAAAGCTCAGACAGCGGTTGATCCTTCCGTTTCTCCTGCCGCGGAAGAGGCTTCCGCCACGCCCAATACTTCTGAAATCCATACGGACTCTACGGACACTGTTTTATCAGAATCATGCGCCGACGAATCAGAGTCACCGGCACCGCGGGAGGATTTGTCTGATCCCCCTTTATTTGAGTCCGGAACAATCCATCCGGCCGCTGTCCAAATTGCGGCCTGCATCGAAAGCGAATTTGCCAATCCCGCTCTGTCTGTCCGTGGATTTGCAGAAGCGCTGCAGATGAATCCTACATATCTCTGCAGAATCTTCCGCGCTTCTTATAATATGTCGGTCAGTGAATATATTAACCGTACCCGCGTACATCACTCTCTTGAATATCTGGAAAATACCGATATGCCGATTGAAGACATTGCCCGGGAAGTCGGATTCGAAAACACAAAATATTTTTTTGTGCTTTTTAAAAATTATATCGGCCAGACGCCGCGCCAGTACAGAACCGGCAGTCGTATATTATAACTGGTATTTTTTTCTTTTTCTCCATAAAGTCGTCCTGTCCATCCCCAGAAGGTCCGCTGCCTTTTTTTGATTTCCCTCGCACTTTTTCAGCGCCTCTTCGATCCTCTCCCGTTCTGTAGCTGCAGACAGGTCTCTCGTTTTATCCTCAGCTTCCATCCGGCCCCGTCTCTTTTCCTGGGAGTCTGAAGACTGTCTACAACGTCTTTCCTCTCTGCCCGTGTTTTCCACGTCATCCGGATATAACAGCTTCATCATCTCGTCCTGTCCGACTGTCTGCTCTCCGTAAAGCACCCGGACTCTTTCCGCTATATTCTCCAACTCCCTGATATTTCCGCTGAATTCATGACGCTCCAGCGCGTCAAAGGCGCCGTCTGTAATTCTGGTCTGCGCTTCTCCAAGAAGGTGGCAGAACAGAAGGCGGATATCCCCCTTACGTTCTCTAAGCGGAGGCAGATAAAGCCGCAGAACATCCAGGCGATACATCAGATCCTTACGAAACGTTCCCTCTTCTGCCATTCGGCTGATACTTCTGTTGGTAGCTGCAATAATTCTTACATTCACGGTTACGATCTTATTATCCCCAATTCTCCGGACTTCCCGCTCCTGCAGCGCCCTCAAGAGTTTTGTCTGGGTCGACATGGAAACCTCCCCGATCTCGTCAAGAAACAAGGTGCCTCCATGAGCCTGTTCAAACAGTCCCATCTTGCCGCCTTTGCTCGTTCCAGTAAATGCGCCTTCCACGTAGCCAAACAGTTCGCTCTCCAGAAGGTTTTCCGGAAGAGCCGCACAGTTAATAGCTACAAACGGCCCGTCTTTCCTGGGACTGGCATTATGAATACTCTGTGCAAACAGTTCTTTTCCCGTACCGGTTTCTCCTACAATCATAATATTTGACTCCGAAACTGCATATTTCTTTGCTGTTTCGATTGCCCGTTCCATGATTGCGCTCTCATAGAGAATTCCGTCAAAGCTATATTTTGCCCGCAGTCCCGTACTGCTCAGCTTGCGCCGGATCGTCCCCTCCAGCTCCTGAATCCTTGTTATATCTGAAAAATTGATGATTGCCCCCGATACCTTTTTTCCCACTATAACAGGTACAAGATCGACGGACACCGTTGTTTTTGTCCCCGGAAGAGTATAGATTCTGCCTGTCTGTTCTCCGCCTCCTGCCAATACTTCCTCCAACTCATGTTTTAAAAAAGGAAACACTGTTCCTGCCCGGACTGCCTCCTCTGTTTTTCTTTTCTCCAATTTCCCGCTCATTTCTACGGCAGCTCTGTTCTGAACCTGCAGGATTCCCTCATGATCTACATAAAATATTCCTTCTTTGGATGAATTGATGATGGTCCTGTACATCTGGCTGCTAATCGTTCCTGTCTGATTTTCACAACAGTCCGTACCGCCTCATTTACAGCCTGCAGGATTGTATCCTCCCCCGTTTTAACCAGAACGGAGGGGATTCCCTGTTTCTTCGCGCTGATCGTAGCGGAATATCCTCCCACCAGCACGTCACAGTTTCTGATCTTTTTCTCTTTCATCATTTCGTTCAGTTCCAGATAATCGGAAGGAGAATAGATTTCAGCTTTCATTCCGAACATTCTGCAGATATCCTTGGCCTCATACAGTTTTCCAAAAAATCCGCAGATAACTATTTTTTTCGGATGATATTTTTCCTGGCATTCATCCAATGCACGCACAATATCATATCCGGACACAGGCATATCGATCGTAGGTACCGAAGGGTAACTCTCCTCCATCTTCTTTGCCGTATATCCCCTGGCGATCATGGCATCGTACTCATCGGCTGGAACAGACGGAATTTCTTCAACAGTCCATACTCTGATATCCGCTTCCACCTTTTCCTTTCCTGAATAATTTCTCAGGACATAGTCAACCTTTTCTTTTAATTCGGGATAAGGCACTAAAAACAGCAGTCGAATCATTATTTTTTCCTCCCGTATGTATCCAATTACATGGTCTTTTTTCGTGTACAGCCAGCTTCGCTGTCCGGCGTCTGTGTGTGCATCAGCATATTCATACTATTGAGCAGATGATCGATCGCCACGACTGCTGCACCATATAGTATCTGATTAACTGAAAAATCTGTATAGTCAATCACAATATTTTCGTAAAGAACGTCTAAAATCCTTTCCCTGACTGTCCTTCTAATTTCTTCGAGAAGCAAATCTCCGCCTTTTGACATGGCATCGCTGATTATTATTACATCCGGATCATAAATATTAATAACTGCGGCAATCCCGCAGCCCATATAAAATCCTGCACGCTTCACCATATCCAGACAGAACTTGTCTCCGTCTTCCGCTCCCTTAAAAATGTCCAGATAAGTAATATTACTCTTCTGATTCAGAATACTTTCTTTATGTTCCGGAAGTTTATGCATCGCATATTTTACAAATGAGAGGGCGGAACAGTAAAGTTCCATGCATCCCCTGTTCCCACAGTCGCATTTTTCCCCGTTTACATCCAATGATATATGTCCGATCTCCCCTGCAATCCCTCTGCTTCCAACAAAAAGCTGTCCATCCGCAACAATTCCTGCCCCAATTCCTTCTCCAGCAAGAAAATTCACAAGTACTCCCTGGTTCCTTCTGTATTTACCATAGCGCCATTCTGCCAGCGCCCCTGCATTTGCTCCGTGCTCAATAAGTACGGGCACCGGAAATTCTTCTAAAAACTCCTCATTCAGATTCAGCCTGTCCCAGCCCGGAAACTGTGTCATTAAAGCAATTGTGCCTGAGTGTTTTAAAAACGGGCCCGGTACTGCAATGCCTATCGCGTGTACCTTATCCCCCTCCTGATTCAGATACTTCCAAATTGTTTTCTTAATCTTTGCAAGCGCTTTGTGAGGATCATTTTCTTCCTCTGTCCCAAATCTGCTCTCATATAGCTTCAGCATCGTCCCCTTTAAGTCAAAGAGGCCAACCGAGTAAGAAACATGTCCCAGCTTCACAGCAATCACTTCGATTTTCTCTGCCGCCAATTCGATTCCGATCGACCTGCGCCCTCTCTTTCCTTCCACAATGCCCACTTCTCTCACAACGCCTGCCTGTATCATTTCAGTAATAATATTGGTAATTGTCGCCTGCTTCAGTCCCGTCTCTTCTGCGATTCTGGCTCTCGTACACACATCGTTCCTTGCAAGGATCTGCAGCACAAGCGATCGATTCGCCTGAAGTAAGTAATCTGAGTTTCTTCCCTTTTTTTTATCCATGTTCACTCCCCGCTGCCAAAATTAATTAATACCCTTATATTACCATCTTTCCATCTAACCGTAAAGGCGACATGCAGTAAAATGACCAGGAGCAGCTTCCATAAAAGCCGGGTCTGCCTGGCTGCATTCTGAAACTGCATGAGGACACCTGGTATGAAATACACAGCCGGTTGGCGGATGAATTGGGGATGGGATTTCTCCCGATATTCCGGCGGCAACAGTTTTTCTGCTGCCGATCGACGGAACGGCTGACAAAAGCGCTTTGGTATACGGGTGCATTGGATTAGAGAACAGTTCGTCTGTATCAGCTTCTTCCATCAAATGGCCCAGATACATAACTCCTACCCGGTCTGAAATATAGCGCACTACGCTCATATTATGTGATATGAACAAATACGTCAAAGACGTTTGCTGCTGAAGATCATTTAAAAGATTGATAATCTGAGCCTGAATAGAAACATCCAGTGCAGAAACCGGTTCATCACATATAATCAGCGAAGGATTGACAAGAAGTGCCCGGGCAATACCGATCCGCTGCCTCTGCCCACCGGAAAATTCATGAGGATACCGATAATAGTGCCCGGGCATAAGACCTACTTTTTCTAATATCTTCAGACACAGTTCCATTCTGGCAGAACGGTCTTTCATACCGTGGATTTTAAGAACCTCTTCTAAAATATCTCCTATACTCTTCCTGGGATTCAGAGATGTATATGGATCCTGAAAAATCATCTGCATCTTTACTCTGTATGGTCTGAGTTCAATTTCCGATAAGCAGCTTATATCTTTTCCTTCCAGAAAAATCTCGCCTTCGGTGATTGGAAACAGGCGAAGAAGGCTGCGCCCCAGCGTGGACTTTCCGCATCCCGATTCTCCCACAAGTCCATATGTTTCCCCCTTTTTGAGGGCCAGTGATACATCATCAACTGCTTTTACAGCGCCGATCTGCTTCCCAAGGGCATCTCTGATAGGAAAGTATTTTTTAATATGTTTTGCCTCCAGGACTTTCATGTTTTTTTCGCTCATTTTAAACTCCCCTTTCCGGCAGGAAACCAGCATCTGACTTTCTGCATTTCACTGACAGCTTCCAGCTTCGGCATCTCCATCCGGCATTTTTCAGAAGTCCTGGGACATCTTGGAGCAAAACGGCAGCCGGCTGGAATCTGATTCAGCAGCGGAACTGTCCCTTTAATTGTATTCAGCCGTTTGTTTTTGTCGCCCTCCATTACAGGAACCGATTCCATCAGACTTACCGTATATGGATGGCAGGGGTTCTGAAACAGCGCCTCCGTCTCACCTTCTTCAACGATTTGGCCCAGATACATCACAAGGACCCTCTGGCACGTCTCAAAAACAACTGCCAAATCATGAGTGATTAGGAGGATTCCCATATCCATTTCTCTATTCAGACGTTTCATTAGCTCTAGAATCTGGGCCTGTATGGTCACGTCAAGAGCAGTCGTAGGTTCATCTGCAATCAAAACCTGCGGTCTGCAGGCAAGAGCTGCAGCAATCATAACCCGCTGGCGCATGCCTCCGGATAGCTCGTGGGGATACTGGTAAAACCGTTTTTCCGGCGTGGGAATACCAACCGCTTTCAGCAATTCCATTCCCTGATTCTTTGCCTCTCTTCTGCCTGTTTTTCTATGGATACGGATTGCTTCTGTAATCTGACTTCCTACTTTTATCAGTGGGTTCAGAGAACTGAGCGCGTCCTGAAAAACCATTGATATTTTTTCTCCTCTTATTTTCTTCATCTCTCTATATGGTACACGAAGCAGATTTTTTCCTTCCAACCAAACTTCTCCGCTGTAACATGCTGTTCGTTTCTCGTCATAAAGCCGCATAACCGATTGTACTGTTACACTCTTTCCGCACCCCGACTCTCCTACAATTCCCAGGATCTCTCCTCTGTGTAAATAAAAATCCACGCCGTCTACCGCCTTATACCTGCCTCGTTCGGTCTGAAATTCAGTGGAAAGATTCTTTACCTCCAATATGATGTCTTTCTGCATATCTTCTCTCCTGTCAGCTATTTTGCGGATCCAAGAAATCTCTCAGTCCATCGCCAAGTAAATTTAATCCAAGAACGGTTGCCGCTATAAACAGGCTGGGATATACGACAAGCCACCATGCCTGAAACATAACCGTTTTTCCTTCGTAAACAATATTTCCCCAGCTTGGTTCCGGAATCGGAACTCCTACTCCAAGAAAGCTAAGGGAAGCTTCTGTTACAATAGCTGTCGCAAATATAAACGATACTTGAATAATGACGGATGAAAGGATATTAGGCGCAATATTCAGCCATAAGATACGATTTGCTCCCGCTCCGGAAGCTTCTAATGCTTCGACATATGTCTGCTCTTTCGCCGTCAGAACTGCAGCCCTTGCAATTCGTGCAACATCAGGCGCATATACAATACTTACACTGATAATCACATTTCCTACTCCTGATCCCATAATAGCCAGAAGAGCAATCGCCAGTAGGATGGATGGAATCGCCTTGAGACTATCGCAAATTCTCATTACAATATGATCAATTGCCTTATAATAGCCTGCATATAATCCCATTACCATACCTGCCGCCATTGTAATAACAGCAACGGCCGCACCTACGCCTAACGATACTCTTGCGCCATATACCAGGCGGCACAGCAGATCGCGGCCAACAGAATCCGTTCCCAATCTATGGAACTCAGACGGTCCCTGCAGCCGGTCGGCCACTTCCATCACATGAGGTCCTTCCGGAAACAGAAATGGTGCAAAAACGGCCATAAAAATAATTGCAGCAGTCAATATGCCGCCAATTAGTATTCTTTGGTTCCTCACGAGCCTCCGCCGTCTTAAAGTTCTGTGCTCTCTAAACAGCTCAGCCTTTTGCTGCTTCATGCCGTTCATATCAGCCTTTCTTCTTTCCTGCTCTATTTTTTTCATTGCCGCATCCCCCTCATCTGCTGTCCAGCCGAATTCTGGGATCCACTGCTGCATATAGGATGTCCAGCCCCAGCATCAGAAACATGTTGATCAGCGCAATCACAAGTACAACCGCCTGAATAACCATATAGTCTCTTCGTTCTATAGAAGTAACAACCAGCTGCCCGATACCGGGAATGTTAAAAATAGCTTCGGATACTACGGCTCCTGCCAGCAGCGTCACCGCAGTCTGTCCAATCACTGTAATAATGGGCAGCAATGCATTTTTCAAAGCATGTCTTACCATAATTGCAGCCTCCCCAACCCCTTTCGCCCTGGCCATTTTTATATAATCACTATTGAGTACTTCCAGGACAGAAGACCGCGTCATTCTCATGATCAGACCCATATGTATAAATCCCAGGGCCAGAGCCGGCAGAGTCAGATATCTGATATGTATGCCAAGGCCTTCTTTCAAGGCTTTATACCCGGCGATTGGAAATAAATGCACATGGAACGCGAAAAGGAGTATTAGCAAAAGAGCTACAACAAAATTGGGGACGCTGATTCCGCAGAGGGAAACCATAGTGACGGCGTGATCCAGAATTCCGCCTCTGTACCTTGCTGCCAGGATTCCAAATGGAATGCCGATTCCTGCCGCGATCAAAAGAGCATAAATCGTGAGAGATATGGTAGGTTTCATATGATTAACAATAATTACAGTCATCGGCTGGTCAATATACACGGATTCTCCCAGATTTCCTTTGAAAATACCGGTTACCCATTCCAGGTACTGGATCGGCAGCGGTTTGTTTAATCCCATTTTTTCCTGCAAGGCAGTGACCTCTTCTTCTACCGCTCTGTCTCCGAGGATTACTCTGGCAGGATCCCCGGGCGTCAGATGAATGATAGAAAAAATAATTACCGAGGTAATAATAAAGACCGGTATCATTATGATCATTCGCTTTAATATATATTTTTTCATTTTTTCCCTCCTGATTCTCCATCCTCTGATGCCCGGTGCAGTCTGATCTTCCCTTATTTTTCAATTTTTGCATTTCCTAAATACGGCCCATTAAAATACACCATATCTTTTACTTTGGAAGTTGAAACACTGTAATTAAAAAATTCTCCGTATTTTATAACCGGCAGGGCCTCTGACCAGCAATACTCCTGCAGTTCGTCCCATACGCTCTTTGCTTCCTCTACAGAAAGGGAAGCATTAATCTGTCTGTTTAATTCCTGTACTTTCACTTCTGTCGTCCATCCCGGCCATGAAGGATTCAGATAAATCTGCATGCTGGGCACACATACCGGTATCGGTGTCGCCAAAAATGCGTCATAGATTGAAGAATCGTTCCTCTGATTCAAAAAGGTTGCCGCCTCTACGCTTTTCAGTTCCACATTCATGCCAATCTGTTCTAATTCTG
Source organism: Clostridium sp. AM58-1XD (assembly GCF_003464085.1). Classification (GTDB taxonomy): domain Bacteria; phylum Bacillota; class Clostridia; order Lachnospirales; family Lachnospiraceae; genus Lachnoclostridium_A. Next base: position 53,476 of record NZ_QSDR01000007.1, on the reverse strand, counting down.
ATTTTATAACAACAGCCATTGCTGTAAAAAAGCTGTTGTCGCTGTTTACCAGGATTCGGAAAGTCTCACCATTATAGCCGGCTTCCTTCAGATATTCCTTTGCCTTCTCTTTATCCGCCGCATTATAATATCCGCTTCCTGCTTTACTGTACCAATTTGCCTGTTCTTGGCTCATGTAACTGGACTCCATACGGTAAAAGTCTTCAGAAGTCCATGCCGCCTGCATCACGTGGCCCGGTTCCACTGCATATAAGACTGCCTTTCGAATCAGCGGATTCGTGGACAAGCCCTCTTTTTTATTAAACACCGTCATCGCCGATCCGGCATTTTCCTTGTAAATTGTTATATCCTGATTTCCATCAAACATCGAATAGTTGTCGGATGGGAGCTGAAATCCAAAGTCATACTCACCTGTCAGGACTCCTGTCCCTCTTGTAATATTGTCCGGAACGAAATCGAAGTACACATCTTTTATATACGCATGCTTATATCCCCACCAGCCGCTCGCTTCCTCCGGGCTGCCATATGGCTGATATTCTTCATTTTTTGTCAGCTTGATATACTGGCCGTCTGCCCATTCCTCAAACCTGTATGGACCTGTTCCAATATATTCCGTGATGAATCCCGTCGTCCCATCGACTCCATCAATAACGGCCTCAGGCATAATTGCTGAACACTGGCTCTGTGCCGCAATCAATTCATTTAAAAATAAAGCCGGTCTTTCCAGGACGATCTTTACCGTATAATCATCAATCTTTTCAAATCTGGAATCCCCCACCATTTCTCTCACACTGCCATACGCAGAAATCCAGCGGTTCATGGAGGCCGTTACATCATCTGCTTTCATTTCCTTCCCATTGTGAAACATAACTCCCTTACGCAGATGATAGACATATTCTGTGCAGTCCTCATTCACCTCACAGCTTTCTGCCAGTTCCGGCTTGGGAATATAATCTTCCGTCATTGTCATTAGTGACTCCCATATCATGCCGTAACCAATAATTCTGGCCAGCTGGTCACTCTGATAATGCACATCCATCGAGCCCGGCACAGCCGCCATTGCCACATGAATGACATCTGCGTACTCTATGCCATCCTCTTCCTGAACGCCATCCACTGCCTCTGTTTTGCCGGCCCTTTCTCCTGTCCCTTCCGTTCCGGATTTTTTCCGAACCTTTGGAGCATCCCGTCATCAGCATCACGGTGCAAAGTCCCATCGCCAACAATCTGTTCCATCCCTTTTTCATAAAAATACTTCTCCTTCCTTTGTTATAAAATAACATCCCGATTACAGTCTTTTGAGAACAAATAAGAAAATTCTCCTGCGCCAATCCCATAAGCCGCCTGTGGAACGTATGGACCCATCCATATAAAATCTCCCTTTTCCACAGGGCTCCATACGGTATCCAGTAAGTACATTCCTTGTCCTTGAAGCACAAACGCTCCATGCTCCTGATCATGAGTTTCTACAAATCCATGGCATCCTCCTTTCTTAAATAGTAAAATGTGAAAGCTGATATCGAAGGCTTGATCGAAGGGAAGAAGTTCTCTGCTCAGAAGATGGTTCATTCCGTCACAGGACTTCCATTCTACTTTTTCTGTGTCCCCCCAAAATACCCACGGTTTCCTATCATGGAGTGGAATATACTTTTTCTTATACAGAAAAATTTCACTATGAATACACTGATTATCAAACTGCAGACCCTCTCCCGGCGGCACATATACATAAGCCCCCTTTCCCATGATTCGCCTTTTTCCGCTCACTTGCACAGATATGGTTCCTTCATTTACGTATAAAAAATATTCTATACTTTCATTTTCTCCTAAATTTCTAACCGTTCTTCCACATGGTCCTGCTTCAATAATATAAGAAGCAAAATCCGCTCCAAGTTTTGGTGAAGCTAATATTGTAGCCTTACAGCCCTCCAATGCAGGGAGAATGTTTTCAACGCGCCCCTCTTTTGGTATTACAGCATAATATCCACGGACTATTCTCGCTCTGGATGACAACAAGTTCGATCTATCTGCCATATGCACCTCCTATGTAATTGATTTTATTATTTAATTCATTTAATTATTAAAATCAATTATATATTATAATCATATAAATGTCAATGTATCAAGCAGTTTTGTAATTGATACCGGCAAGAAAAAGGTCTTTCCTGGAAAGTAAGAAAGAATCCTGCCCGGAGGGCTTTTTAGTTACATAGGATAGTTCGGAGAACCTTCCTATGTAATAAAAAAGTCCTTAAACCGACTTTCCAGTCAGCTTAAAGACTTTTATGATTTTTTTATATTCGATTTTACCTTTTTAGGCGCCAGTTCATGGATCTATTACAACATCGCCTTGCCACAGCAGTATGTTTGCAAGACTTGATAATCGTCGTCCAAAACTACGATATCCGCATCGTATCCCGCATTTAAACAGCCTTTTCTGTCTGATACGCCAAGACAGCGGGCCGGATTTATCGTGCAGGAATTCAAAGCTGCATCGAATGGAACGAGGGCGTCTTCTACAAGAATCTTCAATCCTCTGTTCATATACAGGGTGCTTCCGGCAATCGTTTCTGTTCCCTTCAGACGGGCCAGTCCGTCCTCACCAATCTCTATAGGGTGTCCGCCCAATTCATATTCCCCTCCTGGAGGACAATGTTTTGCTCTCAGGGAATCCGTTACCATTATGCTGTAATCTCTCCCCTTGGCCTGGAAAAAGTTATTCAGAGCAGCCAGATGGGAATGACAGCCGTCACAGATCACTTCTCCAAACATATCGCGGACACGGAATGCCGTTCCGACGAGTCCCGGTTTTCTGTGATGATACGGAGTCATTCCGTTGTATACATGAGTCATCGAAGTCGCACCGTTGGCGATTCCCATGAGCGCTTCCTCGTATGTTGCCGCCGAATGTCCCATGCTGACAACAACTCCTGTAGCCTTGCAATATCTCGTAAGCGCAAACTCCTCATCCCGCTCAGGTGCCAGCGTAATGTACTTAATCATGCCCTTTGCGGCTTCCTGATACATCTTAAACTGCTCGACCGTAGCCTTCGCAATTGCTTCCGGAGCTGCGCGCCCTTATAGTCCATATCAAGATATGGCCCTTCAAAGTGAATTCCAAGAATTTCTGCGCCTTCGTATCCTTCTTCTGCTACCGCAGCTACATTTGCAACTGCCTTAGAGAGCACGTCCGGCATCTGGGTAACGGTTGTAGGAAGAATTGATGTAACCCCTTCCTCCGGTATCCGTCTCATCCATTCCTTAAGTCCCTGTGGTTCACCGTCGTTTGTATCATATCCATAAGCGCCGTGGGTATGGACATCGATAAATCCCGGTACGATTCTCTTGTCTCCATAGTCCGCGTCCGCTTCTTTCTTACCGTACTCATAAACTCTCTGGATTTTTCCATCATTCACTTCCAGCTGGGCCGGTATGAACTGTCCTGCAATCCAGACTTTCCTGCTCTGTATAACCATAATGGGCCTCCTTCTGTTGGAATAGCCGTCTAAACGCTCAGGCTTTTCCTATACCTTAAGTATAACCAGTTGGAGACCCATTTACAAGACTTGTTTTACTTTGTGCCGTTTGCCATTTCCATACGGACGTTCTTTCCGCGGATTTTCGCGTGCTTCATTGCTCTTAAAACTTCATCCGCACAATCCTCAGGAACGTCGACAAACGTATAGTTGTCAAACATATCGATGCTGCCGATGAGACTTCCCGGCATTCCTGATTCCCCGGCAACCGCTCCCAGAATATCTCCAGGACGGATGTTCTGGCTCTTTCCAATATTTACAAACAGGCGGACCATTCCTTCTTCACGGCTGTCACGGCCCCCGCGTCCGCCCTTATTTCCTCGTCCTCTTAATCCGTCGCCCCAGTCGTCGCCGGAACGGCCTCCACGCCTGCCGTCGCGTCCCTTGCCGCCGTTCTTGCGGCCTCTTCCGAAGTCGTCAAGATCATCCAGGGAACGTGCCATAGTAACGTTATCGATAACATCTTCTTCTGCTTCGCCCATAGCCATTTTCAGGAGGGCGGCAGCCAGATCCATCGATGTATAGTCTTCTTCCAGCAGCTTCTTTTCAATGATATTAATCATTCCGCTTAAATCATTATCATTGATGACCTCAGTCACCTCGTCCATTACCTTCTCCACGCGGATGGCTGTAATATCATCCAGCGATGGGATCGGCTGCGGAACGATCTTGGTCTTGCAGTAGCGCTGAATATCACGGAGCTTATAGACCTCCTTGCCCACTACAAGGCTGAGGGCTTTGCCTTCTCTTCCGGCACGGCCCGTACGTCCAATACGGTGTACATAGTATTCGTCATCCTGAGGAATATCGTAATTAAAAACGGCCTCTACGTCATCGACGTCAATTCCTCTTGCTGCTACATCCGTTGCGACCAGGATTTCTGTCTTTCCATTACGAAAGCTGTTCATAACCCTGTCACGCTGCATCTGTTTTAAATCTCCGTGCAGTCCTTCTGCAAAATATCCTCTTCCCTGAAGAGCCTCTACCAGCTCATCTACCTGCTTCTTCGTATTGCAGAATACGACAGAGAGCTTCGGTGCGTACATATCGAGAAGACGGCACATGACTTCTACCTTGTTCTTTGGTTTTACTTCATAATAATACTGTGTCACCTTCGGCACAGTCAGTTCCTTTTTCACCACCCTGACAATCTGTGGTTCCTTCTGGAACTTTTTCGCGATTTCAGCAATTGCCTGGGGCATAGTAGCTGAAAACATAACTGTCTGCCTCTCTTCTGGAAGCTGGCTCAGTATCGTTTCCATATCCTCCAGGAAACCCATATTCAGCATTTCATCTGCCTCATCCAGAACAACCGTATGAACGTGATCCAGCTTAATTGTATGCCTTCTCATATGATCCATCACACGTCCTGGTGTACCAATGATCACCTGTGCGCCGTCCTTTAAAGACCTGATCTGCTTTCCGATTTCCTGTCCTCCATAAACCGGAAGAACTTTTATTCCATGCATATATTTTGCAAGCCGGCGAATCTCCTCTGCTACCTGTATTGCCAACTCTCTCGTAGGGCAAAGGGCGATTGCCTGCAGTTTTTTACTTTTGGGATCAACTTTCTGAAGAAGAGGAATTCCGAAGGCAGCTGTTTTTCCCGTTCCTGTCTGCGCCTGTCCGATGATATCTTTTCCTTCCATCTGAACTGGTATTGCCTTTGCCTGAATAGGGGAAGCTTCCTCAAAACCCATGTCTCCTACTGCTTTTAAAATCTTTTCATTTAAATCTAATTCATCAAATCTGATTGTTTCCATTTACTGTCCTTTCTTACTCTCTTAGGCGTCCGTATTCGGACGTTGCAAACCATAAAACTCTCTTTAAAACATGCTTTAAAACAAGAAAAAACGAGAGGATAACAGGCACGCTTCAGGCCTTTCATCCTCTCTTTTCGTACAGATTTTAACTATATCAGAACTTTTATATTATGTCAAGTACATTGCCCTGTCAACTTTTCTTTATAAAATCCGTGCCACACTTGGGGCAGTGGATACTGATGCGCCCTTTTCCTCTGGGAATGCGTATTTTCTGACCGCACTTCGGACATTTGTAAATGTGATAATGGGCCGCCTGTCCGCCCTTATACTTCCAGCTCTTCCACCATTCCTCTGCCCGAAACCGCAGCCCCATATAAACGTTGTTTTCCTTCTGCCTTTTTCCATAATTCCTGGAAAACATCCTGTAATAGCTGTACACGATCAATATCAGCTCCAAATACCATATAATCCTGGACCTGGCAAACATATTGATTATTATGAATACCAGTACCAATCCAATTGTAAAACGGCCCAGCTGATCCGTGCCATATCTGCCTATCATAAATCTCTGAAGTTTTTCCCGGAATCGATTCATCTCTGCTTTCCCTTCTATCTTCTCTTATCTCTCTTCTCTCTCTTCTCTTTTCTTTCCTCCTCGTATGCTCCAACCATATGACTTTTGGTAGTATTATGGGTGGTATGGGAGTTTTGTACTGCCATGAGGAGAAGTAAAGTTATCATCCTTCTCGTCCCATAGACATCCCCATCTGTATGGGATATAATGAAAATTCTGTCGACTCTTTCCAGCAGGAAGGAGGTGTCTGCATGGAACTCTTAACTACTTTCATATTTTCTGTCACGGCAAGTGTAGCTGGCTACTACATATGCAAATAGTTAGATAGAAAACATAAAGACAGCTAACCTAATGTCAACATCATACCTTAAACCGGTAACCCACTCCCCATATCGTTTCAATGTACTGCGGCTTTGCCGTATTAAATTCTATTTTTTCCCGGATTTTTTTTAATATGCACCGTTACCGTCGCAATATCTCCGATGGATTCCATATCCCATATCTTGCTGAAAAGCTCCTCTTTCGTAAATACGTGGTTCGGATTCTGCGCCAGGAAACAGAGCAGGTCAAACTCTTTCGTCGTAAAATTCTTCTCTTCTCCGTTAATCCATACCCTTCTTGCAGTCCTGTCAATCTTCAGCCCGCGGATTTCAATAATATCATTGACCGGCATACCGCTTCCGATCAGCCTTTCATATCGGGCCAAATGAGCCTTTACCCTGGCCACCATCTCGCTGGGACTGAACGGCTTCGTTATATAATCATCAGCGCCCAGTCCAAGGCCGCGGATTTTATCAATATCCTCCTTTTTAGCGGAAACCATGATAATCGGTGTGTTTTTTTCTTCACGCACTTTTCTGCATATCTCAAACCCATCTACTCCCGGAAGCATAAGGTCCAGGACGATCAGATTAAAATCTTCTCCCAAAGCACGGGTAAGCCCTTCTTCACCATCGTTGGCAATCTCGACCTCAAAGCCGCTGAGCTCCAAATAGTCCTTCTCCAGTTCGGCTATACTCTCTTCATCTTCCACAATCAAAATCTTATTCATCCTGAATTACCTCCTGATATTTTCTCAGAACAAAATGGATCTCTGTCCCGATTCCTTCCTTACTGGTTGCCCAAATACGGCCTCCGTGATCTTCAATAATCTTCTTTACTATAGAAAGTCCTATGCCGCTTCCCCCTTTAGAAGAATTTCTGGAGGAATCTGTCCTGAAAAATCTGTCAAAAATATTCGGCAGGTCCTTTGCCGCTATGCCTTTTCCGTTATCCTCAATCTCAATCTGTATAAAATCACCCACATCCAGAATCCTGATATTAATGATTCCCTTCTTTTTATCGATATATTTTACAGAATTGCTGATTATATTATTAATTACACGCTTTAACTGCTCCGCATCCGCTATAATCATTACATCTTCATCCACATAGTTGAAATATCCAAGCTCAATCCCTCTCGCCTCCATATCGAGACCTACTTCCTCCACGCAGTCATGAAAATAGCCGGATACATTTATTTTGGAATACGTATACGGGATTTTATTCGTATCGATCTTCGAATAAAAAGTCAGTTCATCAATCAGCCGGTCCATATCGTTTGCCTTGTTATATATCGTCCTGATGTATTTATCCAGTTTTTCCGGAGATGAGGCTACTCCGTCCAGGATTCCTTCCACATATCCTTTGATCGCAGTAATCGGCGTCTTTAAATCATGGGAAATATTGCTGATCAGCTCTTTATTATCTCTGTCATACTGGACCTTCTCCTCTGAAGATTCCTTCAGCCTGATTCTCATTTCTTCGAAATTCTGGCACAGCTGGCCGATTTCATCATCATCCTCTACTTCCATAGTAAAGTCCAGATTGCCGTCACGTATCTTCTTTGTCGCTTCCTGGAGCAGGCTCAGTGGCCTGAGAATCGAACTGTAAATCCAGATCATAAGGGCGCACCCTGTAAATATCAAAATCATAATTCCGGATATCAGCATTTCAAAAAGCATGGACTTCACTTCCGGTATCAGCTCATCTACCCTTGATATAATAAAAAGGCTGCCCTGAGAACCATCATCATACATAAAATCCATCTGTTTAATTAAATGCTGACTGTCGCCGTCAAGATAAATGCCGCCTTCTATATCGGCTCCGCCTGTACCATAGTCTGGAAGCTGTTCCGAGATATTATCATCTTTATCGATCGCCTGCTGATCAATAAAAATAATCTGCCTGCCCTTTCTCACGATCATATACGCATATTTTGCGATCAATTTTTCATTTAATGATGATAAATATGATAAATCTTCAAACTGATCCGGGTCCTTTATCATCTGCTCCCTGATTTCCCACTGGAGCTGTTTAGTCAGCCTGTTGAACATCTGCATGGAGTTCCCGGATAATATGTCAATCTGCTCTGTCAGGCCATAATTCTTTCGAATGGATCTGGTCTGATAATCGCTCAGACCCATAAATGCCATATAGATCAGAAGCATAGGAACTACCGTGACAGTTAAAAATGCTACTGCTAGACGTGTTCTCAATTTCATCCGGCTGCTCCTCCTGTCTTGTTTTATACGGTTTTTCGGTCACGGGCTTTCGCCCTCTAAGACTGGGAAGAGAAGCATTCCCTTACGTGCCAGCACGACGTGAATGCTTCTCTTCCCAGTCTTGCACGGCTCATTGCTTACGTGCACATTATACCATATTTCAGGCGGTTGATTTATAAAACTATTCTAAACTTTGTTTTTTCACAAAAAAAACAAACTTTTTTCACATTTTAACATTATACTGAATTTCGAAAGGGAAAACCTTTTCGTATATACACTTTTCATTTCCGGCCAGCAGGACTCCCCATCTTGCTGGCTCTCCTTTTGTCTTTATGGCGTTTCTTCATCTTCCCGACGGCCACGGCCGGTTCGATCACGCTTCGATTATTCCGGCAATTTTTTCGTTTCCATCATACTGCCTTATAGTCCCACCTGCGTTCACTTCCATAAAAGAAAGAGGGCATCCACTCTCGTGCAAGTGAAGCACGCCGCGGATACCCTCTTCTATTTTTCACTGCTGAACTCTTAACAAATCATAGCCGTCCCAGACGGTTACAACCCATATAAGATTACTCGCCGAATACTGCCTTATAGTCAGCCTGGAACTTAGCAATACCCTGATCTGTAAGCGGATGCTTTGTCATCTGAACCAGTACGCTGTAAGGTACCGTTGCGATATCTGCACCTGCCTTAGCACAGTCGATTACATGAATCGGATTTCTTACACTTGCAGAAATAATCTCTGTTTCGATACCGTGCATCATGAAGATTTCTGTAATGTCCTTGATTAAGTCAATACCTGGCATGGAGATATCGTCAAGACGGCCTAAGAATGGAGACACATAGGTTGCGCCTGCTCTTGCTGCCAGAAGTGCCTGTGGTGCACTGAAGATCAGCGTTACGTTTGTCTTAATTCCCTCTGCGCTTAATACCTTTACAGCCTTTAAGCCTTCTACGGTCATAGGAATCTTAACTACCATGTTTTTATGGATAGCTGCGATTTCACGGCCCTCTTTGATCATACCTTCTGCATCCGTTGTAGTAGCCTTTACTTCACCACTGATCGGTCCGTCTACGATAGAAGCGATCTCAGCGATAACCTGAGCAAAATCTCTTCCCTCTTTTGCAATCAGAGATGGATTTGTGGTTACGCCGCAGATAATTCCCATGTCGTTCGCTTTTCTGATGTCATCAACATTGGCTGTGTCAATAAAAAATTTCATGATAATCATTCCCCTTTTTTGAATTTTAGTCTGTGTTGAAACGCCATGAAACAATCCGGAAAATCTTGAAACGCTATGTAAGTTTTGCCAGATTTTTCTTCCGTTTCACCATGGTTTCTCGGAATAATTATACCACAGAAATTTAGTTTTGTGAATATTTCTTTAATAAATCTACCTTATCCGTGCGCTCCCACGGAAGGTCCAGATCATTTCTTCCGAAATGGCCATAAGCTGCTGTCTGCTTGTATATCGGCCTGCGAAGATCCAGCATTTTTATGATTCCAGCCGGTCTTAAATCAAAGTTTTCCCGTACGATTTCAACCAGCTTTTCATTGCTCAGCTTTCCTGTACCGAACGTGTCTACCATGATAGATGTCGGATGGGCTACGCCGATCGCATAAGAAAGCTGTATTTCACATTTATCAGCCAGACCCGCTGCTACGATATTTTTAGCCACATAGCGAGCTGCATATGCTGCGGAACGGTCTACCTTTGTACAGTCTTTTCCCGAAAATGCGCCGCCGCCGTGGCGTGCATATCCACCGTATGTATCTACGATGATTTTACGTCCCGTCAGACCGCTGTCCCCATGAGGGCCTCCGATTACGAAACGTCCTGTCGGGTTAATAAAGAACTTTGTCTCTCCATCCACCAGTTCTGCCGGAAGGACGGCATCAAATACGTATTTCTTAATATCTTCGTGAATCTGCTCCTGAGATACCGCCTCATCATGCTGTGTAGACAGAACGACTGCCTCCAGACGTTTCGGTTTACCATTCTCATCATACTCTACTGTTACCTGTGTTTTTCCATCAGGACGGAGATATGCAAGCGTTCCGTTCTTTCTAACTTCCGTCAATTTGCGTGACAGCTTATGCGCCAGTGCAATCGGGTATGGCATATACTCATCTGTCTCATTACTTGCAAATCCGAACATCATGCCCTGATCGCCAGCGCCGATTGCAGCGATCTCTTCCTCTGACACGGAGTGTTCCTTTGCTTCCAGGGCCTTGTCAACGCCAAGAGCGATATCAGCAGACTGTTCGTCAATCGCAACGACAACACCGCATGTATCACAGTCAAAACCATATTTTGCCCTGTCATATCCGATTTCTCTGACCGTTTCGCGAACTACCTTCTGAATATCCACATATGCATTTGTAGTAATTTCTCCCATTACGAGCACAAGCCCTGTCGTTACTGCCGTCTCACACGCAACGCGGCTCATCGGGTCCTGCTTCATCAATTCATCCAGAATTGCATCTGAAATTTGATCACACATTTTATCCGGATGTCCTTCCGTTACTGATTCTGATGTAAATAATAATTTTTCCATCGTTTTGCCTCCTTTAAATTCCTGTCTATAAACTGCGTGAAAACATGAAAGAATCCCTTTTCCGGATTCTTCGTCTTCGTCTGCGGCAGACTGCTTTCGCGGCATATTTTTACTGATGCCGCAATGCGTCTTCCGCGGAGCGTTTTTTCTTTCTAGGAAATCCTACGCTTTATCACTTTACAATAACAAGGTCTTTACTAGAAAGTAAAAAAAGAAAAAGTCCGTAGCAATACGGACTTGTCATACTATGATCAAATCCTCTTATTGCTCGATTACACGGACAAGTTGTCCGCATCCTCGCTCAGGCTGGCACCTTCCGTCCCTCACATGCTTTACAGCCTGTTTAAACGGGGTTGCCGTGACTTCACAGATCCTTTGTATCTCCATCACTCTGAATAAGGGATATTACGCACTTTTCAATTTTTTTGCCAATCAGGCTTTCTGCGCCTATGCTTCACTGCCTGATAACGAACAGTATACTACATCATTCAAAGAGAAATGTCAAGAATATATTTACGTTTCCTGTAATTTCCTCTTTTTTCTAATTAAGAATGGAATAATCAGCCGACTCTGAGCTGAAACTTCCATGCTGCTTTTTCATTGTCTACTTTCTCTATCATCGCGCCAAGCCCCTGAAGTTTTTCTTCAAAGCACTCGTAACCTCTCTGTATGTAACCGATCTCATCTACAACCGTATAGCCTTCCGCAGCCAGACCTGCAATTACAAGCGCCGCTCCGGCGCGCAGATCGGGCGCTTCTACCTGGGCGCCTGAAAGCCCCTTTACGCCATCGATTACCGCGACATTTCCTTCCACCTTGATATTGCTTCCCATCCGGGCCAGCTCGTCCACATATTTAAAGCGATTTTCAAAAATGCTCTCTGTTACGATACTGGTTCCGTTTGCCAATGCCAGGGTCACGGCCATCTGAGGCTGCATATCTGTTGGAAATCCAGGGTAAGGCAGGGTCTTAATATTGGTGGGATGCTGCTTCGGCTTCCCTACGACACGGACTGCGTCGTCAAATTCAATCACCTCACAGCCGACTTCCAGCAGTTTTGCGGAAATGGCCTCTAAATGCTTGGGAATTACGTTTCTAACCATAACATCTCCCCGGGTAACAGCGGCAGCACACATAAATGTACCCGCCTCTATCTGATCCGGAATAATCGAATACTCCGTTCCGTGAAGATGGCTGACGCCTTTAATTCGGATAATATCAGTTCCCGCGCCTTTGATGCTGGCGCCCATGCTGTTTAAGAAGTTCGCCACATCAACCACATGCGGCTCTTTTGCAACATTTTCCAGGATAGTGGTTCCCTCTGCCAGGGCAGCCGCCATCATAATATTGATCGTGGCTCCAACCGAAACCACATCGAGATAGATATGAGAGCCAACCAGATCAATGGCATGAGCCACTACTGCGCCTCCTACCACGTCAACCTTTGCTCCCAGCGCGCGGAATCCCTTCAGATGCTGGTCAATCGGTCTGCTGCCGATGTTGCAGCCTCCCGGAAGCGGAACCTCCGCACTCTTATATTTTCCAAGCAAAGCACCAATAAAATAATACGATGCTCTGATCTTTCTGATAAATTCATCATCTACAGATACTTCTTTAATCTGGCTTGCATTGATTCTTACAGTATGCGCGTCAATACGTTCTACATGCGCTCCGATTTCCTGTATGGCTTCCAGAAGCACATTGATGTCTCTGACATTCGGAAGGTTATCAATTAAAACATCTTCGTCTGTCATGATGGCAGCTGCCAAAATGCCGAGAGCAGCATTTTTTGCTCCACCGATTGTCACTTCGCCGACTAATGGATTGCCGCCTTTCATTATATACTGTTCCATCTCACACCTCAAAATATCTTTCTATAATTAAATCTTAATGACTCTTACGATTTTATGAATTCTTAACATTTGTACCTATGATTATAACATAAGTTTCTCATTTGTAAAGATTGTGAGATTATTTATTCCGTAAAGACGCCGCATATAAAGTCATTTTTCATCGTTTTAAAATATTCTTCCCCATCTTTCAGACCCATTTTTGTCGTTGTCTTGTCAGAAGGCCGGTAAATAGATACGTTATACTGATCATATCCGTAAAGCAGCACGTACTCTCCGTTTTCCATATAAGCTACAACCGGACAGCCGCGGCCGATGAAATAAAGCATCTGATGCATGGTACATTTTCTCGCATCCAGTACGATGATTCCATCGTCATACGCCTTATTCCCTTCCATTTCATCCAGACGCTTTGTCAGCCTCCTGGCCACTGCCTCCGGATTCTTGATATTGGCCGTATCCGGCCTGTTGATTCGGTTCCACAAAATCATGTGATTTTCATCCGTGACAAATCCCATCTTGTCATAAGCCATACCAACCATTTCTGACAGGCTGCCGGAAGACCCCAGCAGTTTTCCGCTTCCATACGCATAAAATTCCATACTGGTAATCCATGTCCCTGCCTTCAGATTCAGCACTCCGGCCTCATCGTAAATCATCTTTTTGGGCGTCGTCACCTTGATTTTATGATTTTTCTTAATTTGTTCATCTGATTGAACAAAATATACCTTTCTCCTGTCTTCCGAGGCATACCAGCCGATCCCGTCCAGCATTCCCGGACCGATGTCTGTCGTGCAGACAATAATGTCGTCTCCTGCCATAGCATATTCATGGTCGGAAATCTTAGACAGTTTGTTCAGATGGATTCTGCTGTCCTCTACTCTCACGTCGGAGATATAATATCCTGTTTTCTCATAGTGAGTTTCTACATTCAGGCCGTCATCAACAATTTCCATCATATACATCGGAAGGTCAACTGTCCGGCCGTGGTTGATCCAGGAATCCTCTGGACGCGCCTTCCCATACATAAAGTCGTTGCCTACAAATCCCAGGACGCGGAGAACTTCCCCCTCAGCCGCCTGGATATCCTGCTTCTGTCCCGTTTTCAGGTTCATCACATGAACGGTTTTCGCCACATACTTTTCATGGCCTTCCTGCCATGCGAGATGGCTGCCGTCCGCACTTATGGTAAAGCTTCCCTCTTCAAGGGCGTCTGCAACCACCATATATTCGTTGCTCTTTAAATCAATTCCATAAACCGCATGACTGATCATAATATAGAACATGTCATTGTCTCCCAGATATGACAGCTCCTCTATGTCCTGCTTCAGCCTCTCGTAAGAAGTATTTACAGGGAAGAAAAACTTTTCTTCTATCGTATCTGTCTCCTTATCATAGCGGTAGAATGCAGCGCCCATCATGCCTTCATGAGAACCGCGATTCATATATCCATACACGAGAAAGTCCACACTTCCGTCATCTCTGATGGAAACTGCACGGATTCCATGCTGGTTATAGCTGATTTCTTCTTCATTACTTTCACTGCGGAAGGAGAATATCTTTACCGCATGATTCTCCACCTGATCAAAGGACCAAAGATCACGATTTGTTACAAACGTGATGTAACGGCCGCCGTTTGCCTTCTTCACCTGAATTTTGTCATCATTTGTAATCCCCAGAAGGATCCTTTTTCCCGAAAACAAATCTCTGTTTCCATTAAAAATCTGATCCATATTCCGCTCATAATTCATCATGTAAATTCGCTGGCTGTTCCATTTCATGGTGAAATTCTCAGTGACTTCATAAAGCTCGCCGCCGGCTTCGGTTCCAGCGCGCCTGACCAGATAGTTAAGCTCCACATTCCCCATAATTCCATCCAGTTCTTTCAGCGATACCCATACCTCGCCCACAGGTTCCATTTCCAGTCCGCCCCATGTAAGCTGGGAAAAGCTGGATTCGATCGTCACATGCCCCAGAGAACTGTTGTCTGCCGTCTCGTTTGTTTCCAGGTACGTCACCAAATCTCTCGCCCTGTTATAATCAAAAGTCTTTTCCGAAAAATCCACCGCCAGGTTTACCATCTGAGCCGGCACCTGCTCGTCCGTAAGCATGATTCTCGTATAGTAGCGGATCTCTCCTTTTCCCTCTGTGCCCAGAATCAGGCACAGCGTATACTGTTTATTCTGTTCCAGAAGATTTTGTATCGGAAGAGACGCAGTAATCCTGTCCCCGCTGTCTTCCCACTGCTCCAGACTCGTCCGCTCTACAAGGCGGCTTCCATCCAGACTTCTGATTTCATACCGGATTCCATTGACCTTGTCGCCTCGTTCGCTTACATAGACGGTAAGCCGGCGGTCTGCCGGAAGAATCGTAAGGCTTTCAATGGCCGCAGTCTGCCCTACATCCTGCCGGTATCCGTGCATGGCATTCATCTCCCTGCCGAGAGATTCCGGATATACAACCGGCAGGCTCTCTGAGTCCATAGATGTGTATACCTCATTCGTACTCTCTTCTCCGCCCTGGTACCATATAAAATAAATGACAACTGCTATAATAAAAACGATCAGCAGCACGCCTGCTTTTTTCCATATTCCTCTCATAACACACTTTTTCCTCTATTCGATCTGTCGAGTTTGTAGACATCATATATACTTTTATATTGTAAATGGTATCCGCAAAAACTACAACTTAATCTTTTCGAAAAAATATAAACAAAAAGAGGCAGGGACCTCCATACCCCTCACCATGCAGCTTCTGCTGCTGAAGATATGAAATCCCTGCCGGTATTATTCTGTCTTACAACCGATTTTTCTATTATTCGTGATTCCTTAATCGTCTTTTTCCGTAACCTCAAATACCTGTCTCTTTCTTGCCATTTCATCGCTGGCAAGATATTCGTCATATGTGGTGATCTTGTCAATCAGCTTGCCATTGACGATTTCCATAATGCGGTTTGCCGTGGTCTCTACGATCTGATGATCACGGGATGAAAACAGAAGGACACCCTGGAACTTGACAAGTCCGTTGTTGAGAGCTGTAATCGCTTCCATATCCAAATGGTCCGTCGGCTCGTCCAGCATAAGCACGTTCGCACCTGAAATCATCAGTTTAGACAGCATACAGCGCACTTTCTCACCACCGGAAAGTACTTTTACCTTCTTAATACCGTCCTCCCCTGCAAACAGCATTCTTCCAAGAAAGCCACGCACATACGTCGCATCTTTTTCTTCTGAATACTGGGTCAGCCATTCGGCAATCGTATCCTCATTATCGAACTCTGCACTGTTGTCCTTCGGGAAATACGCCTGTGAGGTAGTAATTCCCCATTTATAATCTCCTTCATCAGGTTCCATCTCGCCTGCCAGAATCTTAAAGAGAATCGTCTTCGCATGTTCGTTAGGGCCTACGAGCGCTACCTTATCTTCCCTGTTCAAAATAAAAGAAATATTATCCAGTACCTTTACGCCATCTATCGTTTTAGAAAGATTTTCTACAGTCAGCACCTCGTTGCCGATCTCACGGTTTGGCCTGAAGTCTATATATGGATATTTCCTGCTGGACGGTCTGATATCATCCAGTTCGATTTTCTCAAGAGCGCGCTTTCTGGAAGTCGCCTGTTTGGATTTGGAAGCATTTGCAGAGAACCTCTGGATAAATTCCTGGAGTTCCTTAATTTTCTCCTCTTTCTTCCTGTTTGCTTCCTTCATCTGGCGCATCATAAGCTGGCTGGACTCATACCAGAAGTCATAGTTTCCGGCATACAGCTGAATTTTACCATAATCGATGTCCGCGATCTGCGTACATACCTTATTCAGGAAATAGCGGTCATGGGAAACGACGATCACTGTATTTTCAAAGTTAATCAGGAACTCTTCCAGCCACGCAATCGCGTCCAGATCCAGGTGGTTGGTCGGCTCGTCGAGAAGAAGAATATCCGGATTGCCGAAAAGGGCCTGGGCAAGAAGGACTTTTACCTTTTGCGCGCCAGTCAGTTCTTTTAAGAGGCAGTAATGGAATTCCGTCTCAATTCCAAGACCGTTCAGCATGTTTGCCGCGTCTGCTTCCGCCTCCCAGCCGTTCATGGAAGCGAATTCTCCTTCCAGTTCTGCTGCCTTGATGCCGTCTTCATCCGTAAAATCTTCCTTCATATAGATGGCATCTTTTTCCTTCATGATCTCATACAGTCTGGCATTACCCATAATAACTGTATCGAGTACCTGAAATTCATCATATTTAAAATGATCCTGCTGCAGGAAAGACAGACGCTGACCATGACCGATCACCACATCACCGCTTGTCGGCTCCAACTGTCCCGATAAGATCCTTAAAAACGTAGATTTTCCCGCTCCATTGGCGCCAATCACGCCGTAGCAGTTACCTTCTGTGAACTTGATGTTCACCTCTTCAAACAATGCCTTTTTTCCTACACGTAATGTAATATTATTTGCACTAATCATAATCTGTTACCTTTCCTCAGTTCATCACTCTTATTGTACAGATTTTCCCCGAATTTGCAAGGTTTTTCCAGAAATTTATTCCGTTTTCCCCTTATTGGTATATGGACGGCCAGTTTATGATGACAGAATCGTATTCTGAATCCCGGTCCGGTATGCATTTAATCCCCAGCACATGCTGACCGGTAATATCCACATCAATTCGTTCATCCTCAGAATCAGAGGTTATGTTTTCCACCTGATAAAGAACCTCGTCATAATCGCCGTATATCGCAATTGTAACGCTGCCCTCCGATGAAAATCCGCTCCGCGGGATAATTCTGCAGGAAAACCGTTTCTGTTCTCCATCCAGATCATACTCTATCAGAGATTTTCCGCTGATTAAAATGTTGTTCGTATATTCCTTTCCATCCGTACCCGTGCTGCGCGCGCTGGTCCAGACAGAATCCCACATATAGGACGGCGTAACCGGGTACAGCTCGCTCCGCTCAATCTTTTCGCTTTCCGGCACCTCGATCCAGGCCCCGTCCGAGCCGATGACGTGGTTGCGTATCACCGTATCAGATACCATTTTTCCGTCCAGATTCATATAGTACCATTTTCCATCCACCTGAATCCATCTGGTAGCCATGGCTCCGCCTTCCAGGAAATAATACCAGTCTCCGTCGATCTGCTCCCAGCCTGATGCCATTCTGCCGTCCGGATGAAAATAGTACCACTGGCTTTTGTCCTGTATCCACTCTCCCGCCGCCACAGTTTTGTCGTCTTTCTGATACCCCCACTGTCCTCCGTCTTTTGGAATCCAATTCCCTGCCTCTGCCTGAAACGACAAGGCCATTACAAAACATACTGCCGTGGCAATTCCTGTCCTTCCTTTACGCCCCATTACTCCCCTCCGTTTCATTTTGTCTGCTGTGCGTCTGTAATTTTAATTACCTTAACATCTGCTGCATTTCCGTCTTTTATTTCACCTGTATAAGTCAGTGTTACCTCAATGCCGATCAGAAGTCCGTCTTTCAGCTCCACCTTGGCATCTTCCTTTGAAAATGCCAGTTCCTCACCGTCATCCGTCTTTATAATAATAGAATTCATTGCTGCATCAATTACGGTCCCCGTAATCTTTTTTTCGTTCTTTTCATCTGCGTCCGCGCTTTCGGACTCACTCTCTTCTGTAGATACTGATGTCATTTCCGGCTCTTTTGTTTCTGTTTCTGCTGCTGCCTTCGTAGTTTCCACTGTAGTTTCTGTTTCTGTTACAGCCGTTTCTTTATTTTTCTGTCCGCAGGCAGTAATCATCAGAACTGCAATTACGGCTATCATCCATTTTTTCATAATTTTTTATACCTCGTTTCTTTTTTCTATTTGTACTGTACCATTTCTCTCTTTTTCTGTCCACAATATCACAGAAATTTCAATAATTCCTTATATTTACTCTATTACCCTAAAATGGTATACTTTACTTAATGAAAGAATGGGAGGATCATTATGTTTTGCAGCAACTGCGGGAAGCAGATTCCCGATCACGTCAGCTTCTGCCCCTTCTGCGGGGCGGAGAATAAACCGCCTTCCCGGCGGAATAACAGCACTCAAATACTTCTGCTCATTGTCGGGATCGCTTTGTTCCTTATTATATTGATCACGGCCGCCGTACTGATTCTGCCAAAGTTTGCAGGAACAGCAGCAACGCCTCCCACAGTGATACGGGAAACAGATTCGTTAATACAGGAAGAAGACACGGCAGCGCTGCCGGAACCGAGTACGGAAATACCGGAAGTTTCCGCCGGAGAGGCGATTATGGAAGAAACGGTTCAGCCGTCAGAAACCGTTCCTATCGGGGAAATACTGCCGTCGGATTTGATGAATGCATACAACGCCGTCATGCAGTATCCACAGTTTGCAGTAAAAAGAGCCGGAGACAATTACATGGCATGGCATATCTCTGCCAGTAATTACTATGACCCGCAGTGGGCGCCTAATCCGTCCGGCATCATAGACCACGGAAATTATTATGAAATAACCAACAGCTTCATAACTGTTCCGGTCATTTTTCCGGCCAGCTTTGTCAGCCAATTAGTACCCGGCTATTTGGTTACCGCCACAACGGTTGACACAAATAATACCGTTTCTACAGATACGTTTCGCGTGCTGGCTTTTAATGAAGAATATAACTATTACTCCCTTTCCAGCACAGATGACGAATATGAAGATTCCTGGCTACACCCACAGCCTGACGGAACGGCATACATTAATTTTGAAGATGGTATCCTCTATACAAACACCATTTACTATGGAAGCCTCTATTTCAGCAAAGACTGTAAAGTCTACAATACGGAAGGCTTTGATTCCCCTCATCCTCCGATTACCGTTCAGGAATACGTGACTAAGGAACAGGACTTTGGGATCAACAGTTACGAATACGGAAAGCACCGTGATACAATTTCATTTTTTGGATATCCGATTTTTGACTCTAGCGGTTTTATTGTTGAGTACGCCGAGCAGTTCACCTCTTGAGTTCAAATAAAAAATTTATATACGATTATAGGGAAACGATGAAAGGAATACGATTATGTTTTGTAAAGAATGCGGGAAGCAAATTCCAGATCAAGTAAAGTTCTGCCCTTACTGCGGTGCAGAAACGCAGCCGGCTGCTCCGAAAAATAAGCAGCCGCTTCCACCGTCAAATTCTCCTAAGTGTCAGAGAAAAAAGCCTGTTTTTCTAATCATAGGCCTAGCTGTATTCTTCCTGATTGCCGTCATAGCGGCTGCAGCGCTGATTCTGCCCAAGCTCCTGGGGAAAAAATCAGTATCCAGTCCAGAGTCTCCTGAGACGGTCGCAGAAGCACAGGTCAGTACCGCTGCCGATCCATCGTCTTCTGAAATAAGCGACACGGACGCAGCAGAGGATTCAAAAGCCGCAAATGTAATACCGCCAAATTCAGCCGAGGATGACGGCAATCTGTTCGGCAATTCGCATTGCTACGCCCGAGTAGTATCTGACGGCACCTATCTCTATTTCCGCAACGCGCTGGATAAGGAACGGACTTACTGGATCAAAAAGGGCGATACGACAGCATATCCTTTTTCCGATGTCTATATGAAAGATCTTCATTTTAAAGACGGGTGGATCTATTACAGCAGGACCACGGAAGGTGATATCGCTGCCGGAACGAGGGATAATAATATTTACCGCCTCAGAACGGACGCAAGCGGCAATACGAATCTGACTAACCTGGCTTTCGACAACCCGCAGAGCTGGCTCAGTTTTGAGACTATGGCAGGAGGCCGCTGTTTCTTCGTCTACACGGACGGAAACGGAAAGAGCGTAGATATTGGTTTCGTTCCTGAAAATGGAGGTTCCGTCACATTTCTGGCCCGTACGCCGGCCGCAAACGTGGTAGACAACCCGTGTATCAATGTAATTGGAAACAATGTTTATTACTTGGCGAAGGACGGCCTGCACTGCGTGGATATCAATACCATGGCTGATACTATAGTCATACCGGGATTTTCCTGTGAAGAATATATCATCTATGACGGCGTGATCTACTTCTGGACGGGCGAGCGGCAGGGGGAACCTCACGCAAAGCTGAGCAGCATAAAGCTGGACAATACGGACAGAAAAGACCTGTTTGTCCCTAATAACAGGCTTGGATTTTCTACAGAATCCATGCAGTTCAGTATCTACCAGGGAAATATTTACTTTATCCTTATTACCAGTTATGCAGAAGAAAAAACCTATGGCCGCCTTTATAAGATTAACTTGGACGGCAGTGACTGCCTGCAGCTTATGGACGATATCAGCTGGTTCAATATCATAGATGACACCTTATATTACCGCTACATTGATACAGTAAATTCCTCTGATGTTATTTATCAGTATGCGCCTTATTACTATGCACCGTTCCAGTCGGTGGAGAGCGGAAACGGCACTGATTCCAGCAACCAGCTTTTTAATACAGAACCTTTTAAGTCAGATTCATCCGAATCCTTTGTATCTGCACAATTTATCCTTCCTGACAGCGATAAACGCATATTAACAGAATATGATATATCTGGTTTAAGTGAAGATCAAATACGCCTTGCCAGAAATGAAATATATGCACGTCACGGAAGAAAATTTACCAGCCAGGACTTAAATGAATACTTCTCGGGCCAGCCCTGGTATCAAGGAACAATAGAGGCAGCAGCGTTTAATGACAACTCACTGAACGAATATGAAAGAGCTAATATTAATATTCTTCAAAGTCATGAATCATCACCAGACAAAAGCGTCATTGATCGGTACGGTTATAAGAATGGAGTTTCTGTCTTAAGTTTTTTCACTCACCCAGGTATTGAGGACTGCGGCACCTATTATAAGGTTCAGGCTGATTATTACGAGGGAGTCACCATACCTGCCGCCACCTTAAAGAAATTAAAACCCGGAGATACTCTACAGCTTCCTTCCAATAAGCTTACTGGTGAAATGTTTACTGTAACTTACTGCCAGTCCGGCGATACTGCGTGGCTTGATGGTGGAAACCAGTACTATCTTCCAAAACCCAGCACGTTTGCTTCACTGAACGGTGATATTACTCTGTATCAGGACAGCGAAGACCGAACCGAATGCCTTGTGCATAAGGGAGAATTATACGTTCTTAAAACTGCCATTGCAGGTGAATCGATTACAGATGATTATCGTCAAGTATCGGCCCGGGAATTTCAGTATGATCATTACTTTAATAACGTTACCTTTGATTCTCGGGGGTATGTAACCCGGCTGGTAACCGATGGTGATTAATTCGCTATCAAAATAATTATTTCCAATCGTTTTATTTAGAAAGGCAAAAAAATCCTTTCCCGCAATCTGGCCGCCGCCTGAAAGCAGGAAAGGATTTTTTTGCCTTTATCTGTGCTTTTTAAACTTCTGCAATGCACTCAATCTCAACAAGTCCGCCAAGAGGAAGCTTAGCCACCTGGAAGCAGGAACGTGCAGGGAAGTCTCCGCCGAAGTAGGATTCATAAATCTTGTTCACAGCTGCGAAATCATTCATGTCTGCCAGGAAAATTGTCGTCTTTACAATCTTCTTGTAGCCGCTTCCAGCCTCTTCCAGAATTGCCCCCAGATTCTTCATGGAGCAGTGCGCCTGAGCCTCTACGCCTTCAGGAAGCTTTCCGATGGATACATCAATTCCCAGCTGACCGGAACAGTATACCATTCCGTTTGATTTAATTGCCTGTACGTACGGACCGACTGCGCCTGGTGCCTTGTTTGTTGAAATCACTTCTCTTGCCATTATTTAACTACCTCTTTTCCTTTCTTTCTCAATACTACGCCGTTTCTTCTTCCGGTATGTTTTCCTTTTTCAACCGTAACATCACCGTTGATAATCACGTATTCGATTCCTTCCGGATACTGGATCGGGTCGGTAAACGTTCCCTTGTCGATAACCGTCTCAGGATTGAAGATACAGATATCTGCATAGTTACCTTCTGCCAGCTCTCCTCTGCCTGTCATGTTAAATGTCGTCGCCGGTTTCTTTGTCATCTTATAAACGGCTTCTTCCAGTGTCAGTGCCTTGTCTTCACGAACGTATTTGCCCAGGATTCTCGGGAACGCTCCAAATACCCTCGGATGTGGCTTTCCACCCAGAAGACCGTCGGTACAAGCATTCATTTCCGGACGTTTCATAAAGAGCTGTACGTGTTCTTCTGTACCGTAGAAGTCCACCATTCCTACTGCATTTTCTTCTTCCAGAAGCAGATCGAAAGTCGCTTCATAGGGATCTTTGCCGCGCAGCGCGCCTAACTGTGTCAGGCTTAATCCTACGGCGTCTGCGTTCTTTTCATGCTTCACGCTGGTTACGAAGATCTGGTCCAGACCTGCGAACTCTACGAAGTTATCCCAACCTGGAATTCCGTGTTCAATGTCATAAACCATTCTCTTTCTCAGCTCCGGATCAGCGAGTCGCTTCAATACATTGTCCGTTCCGCCGTCGTGAACCCATGGAGGAAGGATAACGCCAAGCATAGTACTTCCTGCGACGTATGGATACTGGTCAAAGGAAACCTTAATGCCTTCTGCCTGCGCTTTTTCCAGAAGCTCTACTACTTTATCAATTTTATCCCAGTTCTTCTTTCCGCATACCTTAAAGTGAGAATAATGGATCTTTACGCCTGATTCGCGTCCGATTTTAATAACCTCTTCCATGGAATCCAGGATCGTATCCGCCTCGCTTCTCTGATGGATGACGAAGCTGCCGTCGTACTCAGCTACAACCTTGCACATCTCGATAATTTCTTTCGATTCGGAATATGCACACGGCATATAGATCAATCCGGTAGAAAGTCCTACTGCGCCTGCTTCCATTTCTCTTCTCGTAATCTGGCGCATCTTTTCCAATTCTTCGTCGTTAGGTAGTCTGTTTTCCAGTCCCATTGCTTCCATACGGATATTTCCGTGAGGAACGAGGTAGCATTCATTCAGGCCAGGTTTTACTTCGTCGATCATTTTCAGATAGTTTTCTGTCGTTTCATAATTCCAGTCAATATCATCAGAATCGCCGTCAAGTCCTGCCAGGTTCTTTCTCCATGGGCTGATGTACTGCTTTGGAAGAGGAGCCATGGAAATACCGTCCTGACCGAGAATTTCTGTCGTAATTCCCTGCATGACCTTAGGCATAATTTCAGGATTTACCAGAATCTGAAGATCACTGTGGCTGTGTGTGTCGATGAAGCCAGGGGCCACTGCAAGGCCCTCTGCGTCAATCACTTCTGCTCCGTCTGCTGCTTCCACTTCACCGATTTTTACAATTTTATCATCTTCGATCAATAAATCTGCCTTAAACCCAGGTTTCCCGCTTCCATCTACAATAAAACCATTCTTAATTAATTTTTTCATATCCAATCACCTCATAATGATAGTTATTTGCTTAATTCCCCTCATAGTGACCTGCTTTTACCATGCAGTGATAATTTCCCGTGCTGTTTTTTACCAATTATACTTCTTCGTCGAACTGAATCTCCGGAGCTGCCGGTACACCCTTTGCTCGTTCCATTTTAGAAACTGCAAAGATAACGATAAATGCTGCAATTCCGCCAGGAACCATTGCGCTCAGTCCCCAAGGTGTGTTAAGGCCGTAAATCCAGATTGCCGCTACGATCGTGCCTGTAACGATGGAAGCAAATCCTGCTCTCTGAGTAACGTTCTTGTAGAAAATACCACAGATAAATGCCGCGAACGGGCCTGCGCTTCTCAGTGCGAAGGCGCCCATCATAACGCTGATAACGTTGGAAGCTACAAGTGCGATGAAAAGACCTACAACGCCTACGACTACCATCGTAACTCTGGAAATCCAAACTTCTTTTTTATCGTCTTTTTCGCCCTTATTGATGTAAGGAACGAAAACGTCATTTGTAAACATAGTTGCCGTACCGATCATATTACCAGAAGCACTGCTCATGGTTGCCGCAACGATTGCCGCAAGAACGAGACCTGCTACGATAGACGGTGCGAAACGGATTGTTGCTTCTGCAAGAGCGTTCTTCTGAGCGCCGCCGAGAACATAACCGTCAATACATGCATAAGCGATCAAACCGATGAATGCCGGAACGATTGCATAAGCTGCTGAAACAACACCCGCGATACAGGAACCTGTCATAGCTGCTTTTCCGTCTTTTGCGGAACAGTAGGTCTGAACGATTTCCTGTCCTGTCGGGAATGTCATGTAGTACATTGCGATGTAACCGAAAATTGTTGTAAAACCAACCTTCGTCATGCTGAGAAGGTTCAGGTCTTCACCCTGCGGTCCTGTAACTGTTCTGGCTTTGTCGAAAAGTCCTGCGAAGCCGCCCACCTGCGGGTTGCCAAGCATGATAAACAAGGCGATTGTCATACCTACCGTAATGAAGAATACGTGCATCAGGTTGGCTGCCGTAACGGATTTGAAACCGCCGACCATGGTATAGATGATAACAACGATCGTTGTAATGATTGCTGCGATTTTAAACTCAAATCCCGTAACTACGTTAATTACGGAAGCCGTTGCGATAATCTGCGCCCCTGTTGCCATGAACAGAGCTGCAATCGATGTAAATGCCGTAAAAATGTGAGAAGCCTTGCCGTAACGTTTGCTGATAATCTCAGGTACGGTATTGGCCTGTGCTTTTCTGAAATAAGGAGCGATAAAGGAAACCAAAACGAATCCGATACCGGCTGCAATTACGTACCATGCTGCGGATAAGCCGTATGTATAAACGTTAGTCGCGATACCTGTCGTACTGGCACCGCCTGTATTGGCCGCGAACAGCGTTCCTGCCAGAACAACCGGTCCTAGGGATTTGCTGGCCATCAGGAAGTCGTCGTTACTCTGTTTTGCTTCTTTTGATTTCTTTCTGCTGGATACAAAAAGTCCTAACGCAACAGTCGCCGCCATGTAAAGCAGAATAATAACTAAAGCCGTAATCTGTGTACTGTTCATATAATTCCCCTCCTATTTATCCTCTACCATTATTTTAATAAAGCTTTCATAACCCCATAATAACAGTCTGTAATTTTAGCCAGCTGGTCGATTTCAATATATTCGTTCACCGTATGCGCCAGATTCTCTCTGGATGGCCCGAGGCCGAATGTCTTGATTCCCGCCTCGCCTGCGTAATGACTGCCGTTGGTACAGAAATTGTACTGTGTGATTTCAGGAGCATAACCCATGTCTTTTAACTCTCCTAACACTGCCTGAACGAAATCAGAGTTCTCGTCATACAGCCAGCCTGGGAAGAACCGCTCTCCCTCGATCTCATTGCCTGTGTGGCATCTCTCTTTTCCTACTGCATAAGAAGCTTTTACCTTGAGCTGAGGATCTTCTGCCATCAGTTTGTCAAGCAGCTTCTGAATCGGCTCCAGTACGCTTTCTTTTGTTTCGCCTACCAGAAGACGTCTGTCATATGTAGCGCGGCAGTATTCCGGAACTACGGAAGCACCAGGATATGGAGAAGACTTGATATCGGTCAGCTCCAGAATTCCGTCTCCAAGCACAGGGTGATGTGTCGGAACAAGTGTACGGATCGCCTCAATTACTTTTGCCATCTTATAAACAGCATTTACTCCTTTTTCAGGATTGGCTGAATGGCACGGAACTCCAAATGTCTCCAGAACGATTTCTGCACGGCCCCTCTGACCGATCTTCAGATTCAGCTGGGAAGCCTCGCCGATAACAACATAATCCGGCTGAACGGCTTTGCTGATCGCCCTCGCTGCCACGCCTTCAAAGCACTCCTCGTGTACAACGCCTGCAACATAAATCTCACCTGCAAAATCTCTGTCTGTATCTTTTGCAAAGTTCGCTGCCGCGCAGGTCATTGCGGAAACAGCTCCTTTCATGTCGCTCGTTCCTCTTCCGTAAATCTTTCCGTCGTGGATCTCTGCAGCGAAAGGAGGATACTGCCATTCTTTTTCTTCCGTCACCGGAACGGTATCGATATGGCCGTCAAAAAGTACTTTTTTCCCTGGCTTTTTACCTTTGATACATCCGATAATATTTCCGTAGTGATCGATGGTAACCTCGTCGAACCCCATAGCTTCCATATTTTCCTTTAATACCTTTACAACCCCCTGCTCTTCTCCGGAATAACTTCTTTCCCTGATTGTTTTCTGGCACAGGCTTACTACCGCTTCTTCTCTCTCTTTATTCAACATCTCTTCCACGCCTCCTGAAATATTTATTAAAAGACTTCTCTTTATTTCCCGCTGGGATACTTTCCATCCCATACAACAGCTCTGTAGTTCTCTTTATCCGTATCTCCCTCTGTACTGAAGAACAGGACTTTTGCATTCTCATCCAGCTTTAACTTTTCTCTCAAGTCTGCCAGATCCGGATTTGTCATGATCTCGGCCACACATCCGACTCCTGCTGCTCCGCTTTCGCCGGAAACGACTTTTCCGTCTTCTCCTGCCGGATTTCCAAGGACTCTCATACCCTTAGCTGCAGTATAGTCCGGACAGGAAATAAAGTTGTCTGCATAGCTTCTCAAAACGTTCCATCCAATGCTGCACGGCTCTCCGCATGCCAGGCCAGCCATAATCGTATTCATATCACCTGTCACAAAATGGAGTTCTCCGTCATCCGCTTCTGCCGTACGGAACAGGCAGTCCGCCTTATTTGGTTCAACGATTGTAATAATCGGTTTTTCTTTGCCGTATACACTGGCGAAGAAGCCTGTAATCGCTCCTGCCATGGATCCGACGCCTGCCTGTAGGAAAATATGGGTTGGTTTCTCAGGAAGCTGCTCCTTTGCCTCAAATCCCATGGTTCCATATCCCTGCATAATCCATGTCGGGATATCTTCATATCCCTCCCAGGCCGTATCCTGTACCATGACCCAGCCGTTTTTTTCTGCCTGGCTGTTTGCCAGCCTTACTGCCTCGTCATAATTCAAATCGGTAATCGAAGCGTCCGCGCCTTCTGCCTTAATATTTTTAAGCCGCTCTTCTGCACTTCCCTTTGGCATATATACAACGGAATGCTGCTTCAGCTGATTGGCCGTCCATGCAACACCTCTTCCGTGATTTCCGTCTGTTGCCGTAACGAATGTAATCTCGCCCAGCTTTTCTCTTACCTCGTCGGAGATCATTTTCTCATATGGCAGTTCGCTGATCTCCATTCCCAGCTTCTTTGCCAGATAGCTGCCGATTGCGTAACTTCCGCCCAAAACCTTAAATGCGTTTAAACCAAAACGGTAAGATTCATCTTTTACATACATGGCCCCAAGTCCAAGTTCTTTCGCTGTCTCAGGAAGAGCAGCTAATGGTGTTTTTTTATAAATTGGGAAGCTGGCGTGAAACTGCTGTACCTTTTTTGCTTCTTCCATTCCCAGGAAATCAACATTATATTTATCTTCCCTGTCGTGTTTTAACTGGACAAGTTTGAATTCCTCTTTCATATTAGTCCCCTTTCTTTTTTTGTTGTCTGCATTATTAAAAAGCAATCACTGTGCCAGGTGCACTTATCTTTTTAAATTTTTCTTTTTGAGTTGTCACAAACAACGAATTTCCTGTATTTTTTATAGTTTTTTTATTTATTATTTTCTTTTATTCACTTATGTTTCATACCTGTTTTAATTATTTTCTTTCCTTCATTAATTCTCAATACGAGAATTTTTCTTATTTTGAGAATCTTTTTTCTCACAATGAGAAAAAGGCAGAGCGCCGTCTGCTCTGCCTTTTCCTATCTATTCGATACTGTCTGTCCGTTGCTGTCTGTTCTATGACTTCTGAACCTCTTCCAGTTTTCTGTAAAGAGTGGCCAATCCGATTCCAAGCGCTTTGGCCGCTTCCTTTTTCCCTTTTGTATCCTCACCAAACCGAAGCAGCGCCGATACCAGCGCCCGCTTCTCCAACTCCTTCAGGGGAAGGACTTCCTCCTGTGAAGGCGGTTCCGTCTTCTTTGCCCTTCCCGATTCCTGCACATCCGAAGAACCGGCTTCTTCATCCTGTTCAAAAAAGTCCCTCGGCAAAGTCGCCAGATCCAGTATTCCATCTTCTCCGATCATATTTACCATGAACTCAATTGTATTTTCCAGTTCCCTGACATTTCCAAGCCACCTGTGATTTTTCAGAGCCTCCATCGCGCTGTCCTCGATGCGGACCAGTCTTTTCCCGAAAAGTCCCACATACCTCTCTGCAAAAAAACAGGTCAGATCTTCAATATCCTCTTTTCTTTCCCTCAGAGGTGCGATTTTTAACGGAATTACATTCAGACGGTAATACAGATCCTCCCTGAATTTGTTATCATTAATCATGCCTCTCAGATCTTTATTTGTAGCCGCGATTACCCGGACATCAATGGGAATCACCTGATTCGAGCCGATTCTCGTAATTTTCCGCTCCTGAAGCACTCTCAGCAGCTTGGCCTGAAGATACAGGGGCATATCCCCGATTTCATCCAGAAAAATAATTCCGTGATTTGCCAGTTCAAATTTTCCGATTCTTCCGTTTGGATCCGCACCGGTAAACGCTCCCTTAACATAGCCGAACAATTCCGATTCCAGAAGCGGTTCCGGAATTGCTGCGCAGTTAATTGCAATAAAGCGCTTATCGCTTCTGTCACTGGCTCTCCATATAGAGGTTGCCACCATCTCTTTTCCGGTCCCGCTTTCTCCCGTGATCAGAACAGTCGACGTACTTTTTGCCACTTTACCGATCTCCTGCTTCAGTTCCTGGGTCTTTCTGCTGCTTCCGATCATCTCGGCCACATTCAGGGTAGCTGTCATCTCATAAACTTTATTGTGCAGATTTTTATTATCAGTGAAAATAAAAATTCGGGAGTAACGGTCCATTGCCTGCTCCAATTCATAGACCTGACCCATTACCTGATAATGTTTTTCTTCAATCTGAAGCTTATACTCTGTCTGATGGTTGATCCTGTCTCCTGTATCTTCAATCTGCACCCGCAGCCCTTCCGGCCTTTTCAGTTTCAGCTGCTTTTCTGCTGCGGCATTTGCATGGTGATCATATTTTTTTCTCCAAGAATCAGAATCCCCTGCTCCATCCGGTTAATCGTACATTCCAATGCCGACATCAGCGCTTCCCTTTTCTGGCTTTCCAGCACTTCCGCCGCCTTGGACGTAATAAAGTCCGTAATCTGCCCGATCAGTTCCAGATAAATTCTCTCATCGTTCAGAATCATCTGCTTTTGTTCCGGCGTACTGCCCACCAGTCCGATGATGCCGATAATTCTGTTTTCCAGCCGGATCGGCATGGATATTTCTATCTCTTCCCCGCACTTTCCTTTTCTGGGGCAGTTTTGGCAAAGCGCCGCCTCCCCCGGATGATAGATTACCTGAGGCCGCCCTGTCTCTAAAATATGGCGGTACACGTACGCTTCGTCTGACATATCTTCATTCACATGATTCTCAAAGGGGCCTGTCCCTGCTACACGGAACAGGTTCTCATCCACAACCTCTACATTGACCCCTGCCACCTTCGACATAATATCCGCATACTTCGCTACCGTCTCCTGAATTTCTACCAAAATACTCGTCTTCAACTTACCTGCTTCCCCCGTTCGCCTGTACCAGGCGTTATGATAATTTCAGGGTCAAAAGGCCGGAAATCAGGGGCAAGCCAGCTTGCACGAGGATTTTTGACCTAGGAACCCTACCACAATTTTGATTGTAGTATATCAATCCGCAACTTCCTTGTCAAACGCCAAAGTGAAGAACCAGGCGGGTGTTCCACTTCATGAGCAGTGTGACGGCGATGGGGCCAACTCATGCCGGGCCATCCCGGAAATTTCTTTTTAGAATAGAAAAAAGCCGCTAACTTCTTGCTCGATCGTTAGCAGCTCAAAAAAACCATTGTTAATAAAATTGTTATTAATTAATCGTCACCTTAAACCGGCAGTCTTCAGCTCCACCTAATACTGTATGTATTGTTTCAACTTGTATGTCTTTGTCCGGCAGCAAATCCTTTAAAATATATAAAATACTGTTCCTTGAGCATTCACAATGAGACACTTCTGTTACCTCGCCAGATAAAACCTCATCGCAAACACATTCAGGATATCCTATTTCATAGATATGTCCCGGCTCAATTATTCTCGCAATGAGCATTTCTGTGTTGCCGTATTTTTTATACTGCTCATCTAAGTCGCATCCACATTCTTCAAACTGCGCACGCTGAATGGGTAAAACCGTGTCCTTCACACAATCAATTGCTTTTTTCTTATAGTCCAATCGTAATTCCTCCTTTGCAAATACTGATTTGCTTAAATAGAATATACGAAAAGTCACCAACTATCAATAGCAATGAATTAAAATCCAATAATTTCCATTTTCCCTTCTTTGGTAAGATGTTTGCATCCGGTAATTCTACCTTCTTTTTAACTGCCCGCCGCGTGGAAAACAATAACCTGTATATTCCGCCCACATGTCACCGTCTTCAATAAAAATGCTCCCTCCTAAGCGACAAGTTCTTACTATTTTACTTATCTGCCCGAAAGGGAGTATATCTCTTTTACAACCGTCTAATTTTTCAACTTATTCTTAATCAGTGGTTCAGCATTTCCCCGTATCTTCCAAGGAAGGCCTGCGTTCTTTCATTGTTCGAAGCAAACACCGTTTCAGGGGTTCCCTCTTCCACGATCACCCCGTCGGCCATAAAAATGACCCTGTCGGAAATATCCCTGGCGAATGCCATCTCGTGTGTAACGATAACCATTGTTATATGAAGGTCCGCCAGCGAACGGATCACCTTCAGAACTTCACCTGTCAGTTCGGGATCGAGGGCTGACGTCGGCTCGTCAAAAAACAGGATTTTCGGATTCAGGGCGAGCGCCCGGGCAATCGCCACACGCTGGCACTGGCCGCCGGAAAGCTGGCACGGATATGCGTCGGCCTTATCCTCCAGTCCCATCTTTCTAAGAAGCTCTAATGCATCCGCTCTGGCTTCCTCCCTGCCTTTTTTCTGTACGTGGATCGGAGCATCCATGATATTTTTCAGAACAGAGTAATGAGGGAACAGGTGAAAGCTTTGAAAAACCAGGCCATAACTTTTCTGTATTTCCTTGAGCTTATCCTTTTTCGCGTAAACAGCCCTGTCCCTTCCTGCAGTACCGTCTGTCCAGGCTGCTTTCTCACCCAGATAGATAATTTCGCCGCTGTCGATCGTCTCCAGCATGGTGGCGCAGCGCAGCAGCGTGGATTTTCCCGACCCGGAGGGTCCGATAATTGATACGATCTCTCCTTCTTCCACTCTAAGGGAGATGTCCTTGATTACATCCAGCTTGTCAAAGGACTTCTGAATATGATTCATTTCCAGCAAATACATAGTAATCCCCCCTATTGATAGTAAGAAAGCTTCTTCTCCGCCTGCTCCATGGCAACGGCAACAAGAAGGTTGAAAATATAGTAAAAAAGGCCTGCCGCTATGAAAGGAGTCATACTTGCCTGAGAACTCGCCAGCTGTTTGGCAATTGTAAACATTTCCAGCACGCTAATCGTAAACGCCAGAGATGTATCCTTTACCAGTGTTATTACCTCGTTCGTAACGGACGGAAGGATCCGCTTAATAACCTGAGGCAGAATAATTTTAAAAAAGGTCTGTCCTCTGCTGTAGCCCAGCAGTTTTGCCGCTTCGTACTGGCCTACCGGCATGGACTGGATTCCGCTCCTGTATATCTCTGCAAAATATGCCGCATAGTTTATGACAAAGCCAATAAATGTAGCCCATAGGCGATAACTGTTCGTCACTTTGATGTGAAAGATATAGTACGGACCAAAATACACGACCATAAGCTGAAGCATTAAAGGAGTTCCGCGCATAATGGAAATATATGCTTTCGTAATAAAGCTGAGGACCGGATTCTTTGACATCCTTCCAAAGGATATCACTAAGCCCAAAGGCAGGGAAAACAGCAGCGTTACGACGAAAATCTGTATGCTCACTCCCATGCCTGCCATCAGCTGCGGCATCATAGCCGCTGTTTTTGATACGAATTCAGATATAATTTCCATTATGCATTCTCCTATGAAACAAACGGTTTATTTTCCGATTGTTGTAATATCCGTACTGAACCATTTTTCAGAGATTGTTTTCATTGTTCCGTCAGCCGCCATTTCTTCCAGCGTCTTCTGAACCTTGTCTCTGAGTTCCGTATTGCCTAACTTAAATCCAACTGCATATGTTTCAGAAGAAAGTACGTCGTCAAGCACAACTGCATCCGACTCTCTTAAAGTCAGCTGATAATTGGCAACAATACTGTCCATTGCGATCGCTTCAACCGTTCCCATCTCCAAATCCATAAAAGCCTGGTTATAATTCGGAGTAGTCTGCAGCGTACCAAATGTTTCTGTCAGTTCCGGTTTTTCTTTAAGTGCTGCCTCTGCGGAAGAATCTACCTGCACTTCAACAATTTTTCCTGCCAGATCATCGATACCGGCAATTCCTGAATCCTTAGATACGACAAATACCTGATCATTCTTCATGTAAGGTTCGGTCCAAGTATATTTGTCTTCACGTCCTGTCATGGTAAAACCGTTCCAGATACAGTCGATCGTGCCGGATTCCAGTTCCATGTCCTTAGCGTCCCATGCGATTGGCTGAGCTACGAAGGTCATGCCAAGCCTGTCCGCAACTTCTGCTGCAAGGTCCAGGTCAAAGCCTACATATGTACCGTCGTCTGCCTTAAATCCCATCGGCGGAAAATCTGCATCGAATCCAACTGTAAAGGTTCCGCCTTCAGAATTTCCTTCTGCCGCCTCTGTCTCCTCAGCCGCCTTTTCTCCTTTTGCCTTATCCTCCGCTGATTCATCTGCCTTCTCTGTTTCTGCAGCTGTTTCAGCCTTCGTCTCTGCCGCCGTTGTCTCTTTCGCCGGCTTTGAGCAGCCTGCCACTGCAGCTGCTACTGTCATTGCCAGTAATACACCTAAAACTTTCTTTTTCATAATAAATATCCTCCTCATTTTTGCATGTTACCATAGTAGCATAGTAAAGTTTTTTTGTAAAGAGAAAGATGCTTTACTGCAAAAAGTGCCGAAATCAAAGGATATTTTTCAAGTCCATCAGATCTTTCACCTCGTAGTCCACACGTACGCCTTCCGGTAAATCAGACTTCTCTCCGCCTTCCGGATGATACCAGCATGTGTCCGTCCCTGCGGCACATCCTCCCTTGATATCCGATGTCAGAGAATCGCCGATAATTATCATATCCCCCGGCATATAACCAGGCATTCTGGAAAAGCAGTATTCAAAAAATTCTTTCTGAGGTTTCTGGCTGCCTGCATCCTCCGACACAAAAATATCCTTAAAATACGGTTTCAATCCCGACAGTCCAAGGCGTTTATGCTGTGTTGCAGACACCCCGTTTGTCACCACGTAAAGCGGATATTTTTCCGAAAGATACTGACAGATTTCCAGGGCGCCAGGAAGAAGAAATGCGCCCTGATCCAGCTGATCCCGATACAGTTTCTCAGCAGGGATTCCATCCGCCTGAACTCCAAGCTCTCCAAAAAACAGGGAAAACCTGGTATCCATGATCTGCTGTTTCGGAATCTCTCCCCTTTCAAAGCTCTTCCAGAGACTTTGATTAATTCTATGGTATACTTCTTCTTTTTCCGCTGAAGGCTCGACACCGTAAGCCTTCATAACTTCTCTTACCCCCAGAACTTCTGCCTTGTTAAAGTCCAGAAGAGTTCCGTCTATATCCATCAGCACTGCCTGATATTTTTTTCTCTCCATCATACCTTCTCCTGTAAAATCAGCTGCCTCGCTCATCCTTAGTCTTGATATACAATTTTACCGCCGCATATGGTGTATTTTACCTTACCGGAAAGCTCCCATCCGGTAAACGGGCTGTTTTCGGCTTTCGACCTGTAATCTCCTGCTGTCCAGCACTCTTCCGGATCAAAAATAACCAGATCGGCATCTGCTCCCTCTGCCAGATATCCTTTATCAAGGCGATAGAGCTTAGCCGGGTTCAGGCTCATCTTCTCAACCAGCTGGAGGACGGACAAATGGCCCTTTTTCACCAGTTCAGTTATACCAAGAGACAGCGCTGTCTCCAATCCTGTAATACCGCTGGGAGCCTCTGTCAGCTGTTTGGACTTCTCTTCTTTACTGTGAGGCGCATGGTCCGTAGCAATTATGTCAATAGTACCGTCTTTTAATCCTTCTATCAGTATTTCCCTGTCTTTTTTTGTCCTGAGAGGCGGATTCATTTTAGCCAGCGCGCCATACTTCAGAACCGCTTCTTCATCCAAAGTAAAATGGTGGGGAGTGACCTCTGCCGTTACATCAGCTCCTAAAGATTTTGCAAGAGCAACCATTTTTACGGAATTTCCCGAACTGATATGCTGAATATTAACAGATGCACCGGTATGAAGCGCAATCATGCAGTCCCTGGCAACCAGAGAATCCTCAGCCAGAGAAGGAGAACCATAAATTCCCAGCTGATCCGATACCGTCCCATGGTTGATGCCGTTATTCTTAATAAATGCAGGATCTTCTTCGTGAAAGCTCAGCGGAACGTCCAGCCTGACTGCTTCTTCCATAGCCTGTTTTACCAGAGATACGTCCATAAGGGGAATGCCGTCGTCCGTAAAGCCTGCTGCTCCCCGCGCCTTCAGTTCTTCCATATCCGTCAGTTCCTGCCCTTTGAGCCCCTTGGATATCGCTGCTGCCGCAAGAACATTGATCCCGGTCTCTTTTCCTCTGGCAATTACATATTCCAGGGTTTTTACATTGTCAACGGCCGGCCTGGTGTTGGCCATACATACAACTGTCGTATAGCCGCCTCTGGCTGCCGCCTCTGCGCCAGTGATGATATCCTCTTTATATGTGAGACCCGGATCACGGAAATGTACATGAACATCGATCAGTCCCGGCGCCACGACCATCCCTTCTGCATCGATTACCTGGTGAAAAGCGCTCTCTTCTGTTCCGTCCGGCAACACTCCAGGTTCACATACCGCCTTGATTTTTCCTCCATCCAGGATAATATTCATCCTGCAGTTCATCCCACTCTTCGGATCTGCCACATGTCCGTTCTTAATTAAAATCATACCAGTTTTCCTCCCTGTATTTCGAAGCTGTCACCATCTTCTTTGATATCCGCTATTCTGCTGCGGTACCGCTCTGAACACGGCATTTCCTTCAGCCTTTGAATAACGGAAAAATCACCCCAGCAGTGCATGGGGAAAATCACCTCTGCATCTGCATATTTCATAAATTCGTCAATTCCCAGATAAAAGTAATCCTCCTGCCTGCCGTCCAGAGGAATAAATGCCACATCGATCTTTTCTTTTGCAATACGCCCGATTTCGTTGCGGTAAATACGTTCCATCTTTTCATTCCAGCTGTCCGGTTCTCCCTCCCAGTGCCAGTTATTCAGGTCTCCCGCATGATAAATCGCGAGTCCGTCACACCGGATCAGAAATGCTATACCTTCATCCGTAGATTTTAAGGTTTTTACCATCACGCCGGGCGATACCTCCTCTTCCACGTGAGATTTCAGAAATACCGTCCGTTCCATCAGGTGTTCCGGTACCCGTTTCTTCCAGATATCGCTGGAAAGTACGAAAACGGTCTGTGGATGCTTATCTGCCAGTTCAAATATCACCGGAGAAAAATGATCGCCATGACGGTGACTTGCAAATACAAAAAGAGGCTTATCCGGGCTTAATTCCGGTATCTTTCCCTCATAATAATCAAACAAAAGGTATCTCCCTTTTGTTTCAGCCAAAAAAGAACTGTGATGAATATACGTAACTCTCATAAAGACCTCCTATTTCAACGCCCGCTCTCCAGTTGGATTTTATTTGCAATATTTTGCGACTTGCCACCGCATCGGAACAAACTATTGCAAATAAAATCTTTCATAACCGCTTTCCGCATTTCGGACAGTATTCAAATTCATCATTCTGAAACTGATATCCACAGTGAGGGCAGACTGCGGCGGCGTTATCCACAGAAACTTGGGAATGATCGTATGGATTTCCCCTTCCCTGCCGTACCAGGTTCAAATCTTCTTTTCTGATTTCCACATCCATACCGCGTGCGATCGCAGCGCCTGTCTCCGGATTCAGCTCATATACCGCATCACAGCAGGACATCTGCACGAAGTATTTCTTTCCCCATTTAAATAATGGGATGAAGAAAAAACTGAAATACATATATGTCATAAACACCTGATATCTTCCATAAGCGCCGCAGCTGTCACAGATCACAACAGCACCGTGAAAATTGAGCACTTTTCTACCCTGGCTGATTCCACCAATAAATATCATAGCCTGATTCCTCCGATGTCTCCCAGCTGCTCTTTACTGAAGCGCGGAATCGATACGTTTTTTCAACTCGCCTTCCCTGTCTTCAAAAAGCAGCTTCTTATTGTACTGATAATACCGTTCGCATTCATACTCCTGAAGGAAGCGTACGCTGTAGTAATTCGTATTCAAATTCGTAATAAAGATAACCATTTCCTGACTGTCTCCGAATGCAGCCTCCATAAAATCAAATCCATGTTCCAGCGCATCACCGCAACCGTCAATCATGTCGTTATAACGGCCGCTCTCTTCTGCAAAAAGGGCTTTCAGGCGCTCCCACGCCTCGTCCATATCCTCCAGGTGATCCCCTTTCAGTATCTGAAGATAACCTTCCAGCTTCTTAATTACCCTTCGATAGCGATAATCTTCCTTTCTTCCAAGCAGCTCAGCTTCTTTTTTCCTTCTTCTTTCAACTGTCAGCGCCGTGAGGACGTCGCCAAGGCGTGACGTTGCATGGAGTGTTTTTCCAGCAGATCGGCTTCCCAGTGCGGCAGCGGCCTTTTCATCTACACTTTCCAGCCCTTCCCTAAATATCTTCAGCTGTGTCATCAGCATGGAGACAAACGCCTCCTGCTCCAGAGCATCCTTGAACATGCTGCCAAGCTTTGAGAGCACGAGACCGATCACGCTGAGTTTTTCATCAAAGGGCGCGCGGGCCAGCTTTTCACACACGTCTTCCTTGATGATTCCCTTCAAGATTTCGCTCACCTGATATTCGTTTTCATACTTGTAGTAAAGTTCCAGATAGTTCGCAAAATCCTTGGAAATTGCCGGATGCTGGATGTACTGGAAAATCACATCACGATCCACGGTTTTTCCTATTTTCTCATAAACCTCAATTAATCGGGACAGGTCTTCCCATCCACGCGGCGTAGCAAAAAGCTTTCCGTCTACTGTCGTCTCAATCTGGCAGAAATTCTGGTTTTTTACATCCAGATAAGAAATAATTGCAGGGTGAATGGATTCCTGGTACGCATATTCCTTCCATACGTTAAAGTCCGCCTCAACCTGAATCAGTTTGATTCTATCCAGTGTTACCACATCGAATTCACGCACCGATTTATTGAATTCGGGAGGGTTGCCTGCTGCCGCGATAATCCATCCTTCCGGTATCTTGTGGTTTCCAAATGTTTTGCACTGTAAAAACTGAAGCATAGTCGGCGCCAGTGTCTCAGAAACACAGTTGATCTCGTCAATGAAAAGAATACCCTCTTTCAACCCTGTATTTTCAATTTTATTGTAAATAGAAGCTACGATTTCACTCATCGTATACTCTGTGACGGAATATTCCTTTCCACCGTAGGACTTTTTGGAAATAAACGGCAGTCCCACAGCGCTCTGCCTCGTATGGTGAGTAATCGTATAGGATATGAGGCCCACCTGGCATTCTCTGGCAATCTGCTCCATAATCTGAGTCTTTCCCACTCCTGGCGGTCCGATCAGAAGAACTGGTCTCTGTCGGATGGACGGAATTGCGTAAGACCCGAATTCATCCTTCAGAAGATATGCTTCAATTGTATTTTTAACTTCCTGTTTTGCACGTTTAATATTCATAACTTTTCTCCCTGTTAATCATTTAGTTACGGAAATATTTCACTGTCACATTTCCCGCTCTCCGCCTTCTGTAAGGATAACCTGTCCGCCCCAGTCGTCTGTCAGCTCTTCCTCCTCCTGTCTGGCCAGATCACCTGGCTCCAGGATCAGTTTAATGGCCCATGGCGGCACAGACAAATCCGTATAATTATCTTTAATAAACACAAAAGCTGTTTCATAAACAGGCTTCTTTACCGGAAATATCCCTTCTCCGTCTGTAAAATAAATCAGGCCGCGCAGCTTATGAAACCGCTGCTGCAGCACCAGGCTGTTCACGTATTCAAAGGCCGGCCTGAAATCAGTTCCTCCATGGCCCATGATTGTAAAATTTTCCATGTATTCATCCATATCCTCCTGGCTTGTAATGATATGATCATCCTGAACTTTATCATCACACTGAATGATATGAATATTTATTTTTCTGAAATAACTCTCCGATTCCGCAAGAACGGAATATGTTTCTTCCAGGAAGCGCCTGACCAGATCACCGGAACAGGACATGGACGTATCGATCACGATGACAAAGTCTTCCACCCGGTACATTTCTCTAGTCTCCTGCGGCTCAATCAGAGGCATATTTCCGTATAGCTCCAGGCCGTAGGTATAGAATACATAGTCAAAAGAGTCCGGATCTACCTGTACTTCTTCTTTCAGAACGGCGAATTTGCGTAAAAACTTCTTATAGTCATATCGTTCTCTGTTTTCAATACGCACCTGCTCGATCAGGTCTCCGCTGTCATCGGAAGCCTTGTTCGCAAATGTCTCCATTTCCGTCTGCATCTTCTCCCGGTTATTGTCCCATTTATTCTTTCTGGGCTGGGACTTCTGTCCGGAGTCCTTCTGATACCAGTATTTATGGTCATCGATGCAGAACTCAGCCGCCATACGATTAAACCTGGGCTCTTCCATCTCCCACTTCTGCAGGACCTTATAAACACCTTCCGCCGTAAGCACCTTCAGTTCCTTCCTCAGCCTGAGATAGATGTCACGCCGGTATGGATTGGGAGCGATGTAAATGCATTTCTGATACATACTGTCTATTATGGATTCCATGGCGATATCGCATGCCAGATTCCAGTATTCCGGAGCCCGTTTCCCCCTCGTATCCAGGTGGCAGAACAGGCAGTGAAGCACGAGATGAAGGTAGGACCTGTTTACCAGAATCCTGCTCTTTTTATATAAGTCACAAAGGTACTCCGGATGATAATAAATCACAAATCCGTCCGTCCCCATTCCGCGGCAGCCTGTATCCGCTGTGAACTGCAGGCTGCTTAAAGATATGTCCAGAAACCTCATATTCATATATAGCTCATTTCTGGAATTATACAGGATTTCCGTACAGACATTTACCAGGTTCAGCTCCTGCAGCTGCCTGTGCCTCGTCGGATCTATCATATCATTTTCCTTCCTTTTCCATAGCTCAAATCTATAGCTCAAAGGTCTTGCGCCTTGGCTTAAAATGTTCATGGCGGTAGTCCATCAGAAAGCTTAAACCTTCTGTATTTCCACACCTGTCTGCCGCCTCGACCGACCGTTCCAGATCTTCACGGCTGAAATCAGCGCAGCTTAACACCCATTTCAAAAGCTCCATATCGTGTGCTTTAAGTGCCAGACCGGCCGCCGTCACATTATGTTCGTTTATATATTCCTGATATTGTTCCTGATGTTCCCTGGAAAGACCATATGGATAGCGCATACGGTTTAATGCCATTTCCGCGCACAGCGTCTCCCTGTCCAGCAGCACCATATTATGAAACTGCGAATCATAATCCCGAAACTTAATTTCCTTCCCGTCAAAACTGTACCTGTAGAAATGGCCGCTTCCATGTGTCCTGCTGGAAATGATCCTGGCCGGCGTATTTTCCACCGCTTCTTCATAAAACTGGGGGAAAATCAGTTTTGCCGCCAGATAGCTTTCCCCGTTTACCTGCAGCCTGTAATCCACTCTA
Source organism: Clostridium sp. AM58-1XD (assembly GCF_003464085.1). GTDB lineage: Bacteria > Bacillota > Clostridia > Lachnospirales > Lachnospiraceae > Lachnoclostridium_A. The sequence goes on along the minus strand of NZ_QSDR01000007.1, from coordinate 12,864 downwards.
AGTTCCTGCCGAAGTTCGGAAAGGATATCCTTCAGCCCGGATTTCACCCCAGGCTCCATCGTCAAGTCTATAAAATTCACCTTCTTACAGCCGGTAAATGCTCCGGCACCGAAGTCCCTGAGACTCCCATAGAGGAAAACTTCTCCCATTTTTCACAGTTATAAAATGCATAGGGACCTATTTTTTTCATACTGGACGGCAGATGCAGTTCTTTCAGCCTGAGCCCTTCCAAAAGCGGCGGCAACTCTTTTTCATCTCCTCTGTACATTTCCCCGTTAACCGTCCATGTTCCCTCCGGCTCTGTTCTGCGTTCCGCAGAAAAAGCATAGGGAGCCAGCTCTGTTACCGGATAACCTTCAATTGTTTCCGGAATCCATGCCGCACTGTCAAAGCTGCGGCATGCGGTAATCACCACATTGTCATCTACAATTTTATATAAACATTCTGTACTCTGAAATCCGTCCATATATACTCTTTCCATTTCTGCTCTGACCACAGTCTACATTCAGACTTGATGTTGAGGTCAAAAGGTATTTTGACTCTGGTATCTCAGAATTTAGTGTATCATTGATTGACAGCTGTTTCAAGGCAAAAAAAGGACGCTGCAGAGAAAAAAACATCTCTCTGCGCATCCTTTCGTAGCATTTTATCTAAAAGCATGTTCCCATCAGTTCACTGTGTAATCTGTTATCAGCCGTATTTTACAGTTTCATAAATTCCGACATCATACACACACCGGCCGCCCCCGCACGTATTGGCGCTTCCTGGTTATATGGATGAATGCCTCCGATCGCATAAACAGGTATATTCACGCCTTCACAAACTTCTTTCAAAAAATCAAGTCCCCTTGGTTCCAGGCCTTTTTTACAGTCAGTCACAAATATATGGCCGGCCGTAATATAAGAAGCGCCCAGTTCTTCGGCCAGCACCGCGTCTTTCAGACTATGGGTGGATACTCCTATAGCCTCAAATCCGTACTCATTTGCAAACTGCAGATTCTCCGACTTCTTTTGCTCGAAAAGCCACAGCGGCAGATGAATCTTTCTGCATCCAAGGCGCCTGGCGGCATCCATATACGTGTGGAGAATGCAGTCTACGCCCTGGTTTTTACATATTTCCATCACTTTTTCTGCCAGTTCTTCATATTCCCCTTCCGTCAGGTCCTTTTCCCTCAGGATCATGGCATGTGGTTTCTGTTCTGCCGCTCTCTTTATCTGCTCCAGAAACGGCCTGGTACATAGTTTTCTGTTTGTTACTGCAATAACCTGAGTACACTTCTCTGCTGTCATATACGCTCCTTGTCCGGTTACTTATTTGGATATACCGGTGACAGGAGAAGAAGCGGCTCCGCCTCTGTCCAGCACTCTTCCGAGTCCGGCTAAGTAAGCCTTTCTTCCCGCATTAATTGCATCCTTAAATGCTTCCGCCATGGCGGGAATATCACCAGCCGTTGCGATACCCGTATTTGCCATAACTGCGGCGGCGCCCATTTCCATGACTTCGCAGGCCTGGGACGGACGGCCGATTCCGGCATCCACAATAATCGGAAGATCAATTTCATCAATCAGAATCTGTATAAATTCTTTCGTGCAGAGCCCTTTATTGGATCCGATCGGCGCCGCAAGAGGCATGATTGCAGCGGCGCCAGCGTTTGCAAGGTCATGGGCCGCATTTAGGTCCGGGTACATGTAAGGCATGACGATAAAGCCCTCTTTTGCGAGAATTTCTGTCGCCTTTATCGTCTCCTGATTGTCCGGAAGGAGATATTTCCTGTCGCGAATGACTTCCAGTTTAACAAAATCACCACAGCCTACTTCTCTCGCCAGCCTTGCGGTGCGGATTGCCTCCTCTGCTGTCGCAGAACCTGATGTGTTCGGAAGCAGCGTAACATCCTTTGGTATGTAATCCAGAATATTCTGTCCGCCATCCGCGCGGCGCAGGGCCAGGGTAATGATCTGAGCTCCTGCATGGTTGATCGCAGCTTCAATCAGGCTGAAATTGTATTTACCGGAACCTAAAATAAATCTTGATGTAAATTCATGTCCCCCAATAATTAATTTGTCTTCTCTGTTCATAGCATTTCCTCTCTGTCTTATTTTTAATATCATTGTTTCATTTGTTCTTTCAATTTCGTTCTCTCTTTATTTATATCTGGCTGTTTTTCGTCTTACTACGGCAAATCTTTCCCCGCAGTTTCCGTATTCTGCAGTTTTTGTATTCTGCAGTTTCCGCACTCTGCGTTCTCCATCTATGGCTCTTCAATACCCTGAAGAAGGCGTATCACCATATTGGCCTCGTGGCCTGCGCAGATACTGACCCGGGCCGCCATAAGGCCTGTGCCGTCGGCAATATCTGTTTTTTCATCGCCGCACATATACCAGTTCTTCATTACTTTTCTTGTCTTTATGGTATTTCCGCTTTCAAATCCAGCCATTCCCGACCCTGTCACCAGCTTTTTGTCCGGACATCCTGAAAGAACTGCTTCCACAAGCATCGCTTTATTCTCCGGTTGATCGAAAGCTTCGCAGATAATATCATCCCCTCTAAAAATTGCTGCCGCATTCTCTTCGGTTATTTTCACACAATCACATGTGATTTCAAGATAAGGATTGATCTCCAGCAGCTGTTCTTTCAGGGCTTCTGTTTTCGGCCTTCCCAGGTGTGCCACCCTGTACTCCTGGCGGTTTAAATTGCTCAGATCCACCGTATCAAAATCCACGAGGTGAAGATAGCCAATACCGCTTCTTGCAAGCATCACCGCAATATGGGAGCCCAGGCCTCCAAGTCCGGCAATTCCCACCCGGCCGGCTTTCATTTTCTCATAAACTTCACTGGAAAACCGGCTGTCCATGATCCTTGCAAATTCTTCTCTGGATGGAATTCCTCCGTTCATGATCGATCAGCCTCCCCCTACGAAATTAACAATTTCCAGTTTATCTCCATCCTTTAGAATGGTTTTATCATAAACTGCCTTAGGAATGATCTCACCGTTGCGCTCAACAGCAACGCGTGCAATAATAAATCCCCGGTCCGTCAGAAATTCTTTTAATGTAATCTCCGTCCGGCATTCCAGATTTTCTCCATTTACACAAATCATCACCGCACCTCCTGTCCTCAGATTCTGCTGCCATATTTTCATATCTTTCTATTTTACAGTACGTACGAACGCTTTTCCTGGGAGCTCTTTCCAACGAAAGAAGAACAAGGGCTCTCCCGGAAAGTTTTTTACTTTACAGGAAATTAGATACTTTAACACTTTATAATAACAAGGTTTTTCCTGGAAAGTAAAAAAGACCGCACGAAGAGAAGTTACACCCGTGGTGGTGTACCCCTTCGTGCGGTCTGTCGCACTCTGTGTTCTATTATAAAAAAATCTCGCCATTTGTCAATTCATTTTTACATTAAAATATCTTCCAGCTTTCTCTTCGGAACATAATGTACCTGTTCTTGATCCCGGTAATACTTCATACTTCCGTCTTCTCCAACCGGGACAATGACCACATGCTCTTTTGGTTTTCCAAGAGCCAGAAGCAGGTCCGGAGAGAATTGATTCCTGTCAATTCCAAGAGCCTCTGCTGTTTCTGCTCTCTTAAAGTTAGCAATCATGCAGCCTCCAAACCCATTTTCAACTGCTCCAAGCATGATTGTCTGAGCCACAATCCCATCATCGGTCATTTTATTTTTCCCTTTTTCCAGATCACAGCAGATCAGTATGTACGCAGCCGGCCGCTCTCCTTTTTCCGGTCCATCCCACTCCGGAAGCGCTCCTGCCCAGCCGATCAGCGGAAAGATTTTTTCTTTTTCGTCTTCCGAATCAATAATTCTGAATTTCAGCGCCTGTGCATTTGCCGCAGAGGCTGTAAACCTCGTTAAATCGATAAGGCCTCTCAAAACTTCATTTGGAATTTTCACGTCTTCATAAAACCGTCTGTATGATCTGCACTGCATTACAAGTTCTTTTAGCATCTCGTTTTTCCTCCATATGCAATTTTTTATTTCTGTCCGTATCCTTTTTTCTGAACGATCATAAAGAATGGGCAGGAACTTCCTTTATCCCGGAAAATCCCCACCCGTTACTCACCTCTTGGCCATTCAATCACGACCGCTTCTTTGTCTGAAAACTGATCTCAATATCCCAGCTGCGGCAGTATCTCCCTCGGCGTGCCATAAATAATAATATCCGCCTTTCGATCCGAATAATGAGGCTCTTTATGGATGATCGCAAGCGTTTTGCCGTTAAAATAGCGGATATAATTTTTAAATACCCGTGATTCCATGCTCGTTCCCAAAAGCAGAAGCACTTCTGCCTTTTCGATTTCTTCCGTCGTCTTCGTCATGACCTGACTGTCAACCATTTCACCAAAAAGGGAAACCATAGGACGGATAACGGAGTTGCATTTATCGCAGTGTGGTACTCTTTTTGCCGCTCTCATATACTCCAGAGGATACTCTTTCCTGCAGTGCGGGCATACATTATGATATACACTGCCGTGGAGATTAATCACGTTTTTAACTCCTCCACGCTGAGGAAGCTCAAAAATATTGCTGGTGATCATACATTGGAGCTTTCCTGCCGCCTCCATGGCAGCCAGCGCCTTATCTGACTCATTTGGTTCTAAATCTACATTAATCATTTCATTCTTATAGAATTCAAAAAACTGATCTGTCCTTGTATTAAAATAGGCGCTGGAATAGATATACTCCGGTGAAACACCATACTTTCGTTCGATATCATATGCCTTATCCGGATTTTTAAGCACCAGGTAACCGCTCTCTTCCAAGAGACCGGAACCGCCAAGCACTACCGTATATTTACTTTCATCCAGTGCTTTTCTCAATATTCTTAATTCTTCCTGAGCCATATATGTCCCCCTTTCACTGCCTTATTCTTTATTTTGCAGCTTTTATGCATTTTTATTACGCTCTTTCACACTTTTCCTGCGCGTAACTGTTATTCACTCTGCTGCCAGGCATTTTTCCTTTTAGGGACCAGCCTGCGGGCAATAAAGAATTTGTACAACATCTCTAAGAAATTATAAAAAGTGGTCATTTTCTGAGCAGTTAGAAAATGACCACTTTGCCATTCCGAAAGTATTAAGCGAAAACCTGCTCTTCTGGAGCTTCCAGTGCGGTCGTTTCATACTTAGCCAATATTACACTTTGAATCATATCTCTGGTATTGGAATTAATCGGATGTGCGATATCACGGTATTCCCCATCTGCCGCTTTGCGGCTTGGCATTGCGATAAATAATCCCTTTTCTCCCTCGATTACCTTAATGTCATGGATTACAAACTCGTTATCCAGTGTTATGGATACAATGGCCTTCATTTTTCCTTCTTTTTCAATCTTTCTCACTCTTACATCTGTTATCTGCATATGTAAACACCCCTTTTTGTCATAATGATGTATGCACTGCTGTCACAATAGAATGTCTTTATCTCCTGTCATACCGCCGGACTATAATGTATATCTCTCATTCTTTTCAATGACGATCTTTATATTGTCCGGTGTGCCAATATGGGTTGTATTTGCCCGAATCGTGTCGCGGCTCTCTACGATGCAGTTTTCAATGACAGTGTTGTCACCGATGTAAACGTCATTAAGTATAATTGAATTTTTGATTACACAGTTATTTCCGATATAAGCTTTCTTAAACAGAATTGAATTCTCTACTATACCGTTCAGGATACATCCGCTGGAAATAAGGCTGTTTTTCACAGATGCGCCAGGATTGTACTTTGCTGGCGGAAGGTCATCAATTTTTGTATAGATATCCGGGTACTGCTTGAAGAAATAATTTCTGACTTCAGGCTTAAGGAAATCCATATTCGTCTTATAGTAAGCTTCTACAGAAGCGATATTGCTCCAGTATCCATCCAGCTTGTAAGCATAGATTCTCTTCAGGTTTCTGTAGCGAATCAGAATATCCTGCACGAAGTCATATCTGTCTTCTGCTGCACAGCGCTCAATCAGTTCGATCAGCTGGCGTCTGCGGATAACATAAATGCCACAGGATATGGTATTGGAACTGGCCACCATCGGCTTCTCTTCAAATTCTACGATACGTCCGTCGTCATTTGTCTTGACAAGTCCGAAGCGTGTCACATCTTCTCCTTCAGGCATGTCCTTGCATACGACAGTAATATCTGCTTTCTTCTCAATATGATACTCCAGAACCTTATTGTAATCCAGCTTGTAGATACCATCGCCTGCTGCAATTACAACATATGGCTCATGGCTGTTCTTCAGGAATGTCAGGTTCTGATACAGGGCATCAGCAGTACCGCGGTACCAGTCGCTGCTTTCGGCAGTAATAGTAGGGGTAAATACATATAATCCGCCCTGCTTTCTTCCGAAATCCCACCACTTGGATGAGCTTAAATGCTCATTCAGCGAACGTGAATTGTACTGCGTAAACACTGCCACATTCTGGATATGGGAATTAGTCATGTTGCTCAATGCAAAGTCGATGCTGCGGTAGCTGCCTGCTACAGGCATAGCCGTAATCGCTCTTTTATTGGACAGTTCCCTCATTCTCTTGCTGTTGCCACCTGCTAAAACAATACCGATTGCTCTCATCGTATCCCACCTGCCTTTATAATGTAATCTCCACTTGCCAGTAAGCCATCCGGGTAATCTTCTGGAACGGTGACTCCGGAAATAGCTGTGTTCTTGCCAATCTGCACATTTTCCGGAATAACGGTATGTTCTCCTATCGTCACCAGATCGAACTGGTATACCTTAGGATCATATTTGCTAGGTGCATATTCACCCACGCCGATGTGGCTCCCGCGCCGATCTTCACTTCTTCGGCCACAACTGCCTTTTCAACAATCGCTCCTGCGCCGATCTCACTTCCCTGCATAATTATGGAATCCTTCACTACAGCGCCTTCATGTATAATGACACCGGCACCTATGACGGAATTAACAACCTGTCCGCTGATCTCAGAGCCTTCACCTATAATGCTCTTCTCGATGCTGGATTCTGACGAGATATACTGTGGAGGTATAATATCGCTCTTGGTATAAATTCTCCAATATTCTTCGTATAAATTAAACTCCGGAATAATGTCGATCAGCTCCATATTTGCTTCCCAATAGGAACCGAGCGTACCTACATCTTTCCAGTATCCGTTGTATTCGTACGCGAAAATACGATCGCCCTTTTCATGACAATAAGGGATAATATGTTTCCCGAAATCACATCCCGGCTCCTCTGACATCTTGATCAGAGCCTCTTTCAATACAGGCCAGCTGAATATGTAAATACCCATGGAAGCCAGATTACTCCTCGGCTGAGCAGGCTTTTCTTCAAACTCCGTGATCCTGTTGTTGTCATCTGTAATCAAGATACCAAACCTGCTGGCTTCCTCAATCGGAACCGGCATAGCAGCAATTGTAACATCGGCATTATTCGCCTTGTGATACTCCAGCATTACTTCATAATCCATCTTATAGATATGGTCGCCGGACAATATCAGCACATAATCGGGATTATAGTTTTCTATGTACTCAAGATTCTGGTAAATTGCATTCGCAGTGCCTGTATACCAGTCGCTGCCCTTGCTCTTTTCATATGGCGGCAAAACTGTTACGCCACCCACATTACGATCCAAATCCCACGGAATACCAATACCAATATGGGTATTTAAACGCAATGGCTGATACTGAGTCAGAACGCCAACTGTATCCACCCCTGAGTTGATACAGTTGCTGAGAGGAAAGTCAATGATTCTGTATTTTCCTCCAAATGATACCGCTGGCTTCGCTACTTTCTGAGTCAGCACGCCGAGACGGCTCCCTTGTCCTCCCGCCAATAACATGGCGATCATCTCTTTCTTAATCACGCTATCACCTCTTGCTGTTGTATTTGTTATGGTTTATATTATAACATACTTTTTATAAATAGTGAACAAATTTAGTTCATTTTCTTCAAACTTTTTTGTATATATTCTGACATAATTCGCACATTATTCCCCACGTACGGATATTCCTTTAAAATCAGAGGATTTCATGCAAAATGAACTCCGCTCCTTTTCTTCCGTGTCGAATTATGCTGTTGAAAATTTATCGATCATGCGGGAAAATTCAGGAGAAAGCCTTGAATAGCTTAGTAAAATACAGTATAATCTTGATAAGTATGCGTTCTAATCAATGCAAGAGAAAAAGGAGAATCGTTATGAATCTGGTCACGATTAAAGAATTATATAAAAACCGCGAAAATTATCTGGACAAAGAGGTCCAGGTCGGCGGGTGGATAAGAAGCCTTCGTGATTCCAAGGCTTTTGGCTTTATCGTATTAAATGACGGGTCTTATTTTGAAACCCTTCAGGTTGTTTATCATGACACGATGGACAATTTCAGTGAGATCAGCAAGCTTAATATCGGCGCCGCCCTTATCGTTAAGGGAATTCTCGTGGCCACTCCCCAGGCAAAGCAGCCTTTTGAAATCCAGGCTACAGAGATCGCCGTTGAAGGACCGTCCGCTGCCGACTATCCGCTTCAGAAAAAGCGCCACACCTTCGAGTATTTAAGAACTATTTCTCATTTAAGAGCCAGAACGAATACGTTCCAGGCAGTTTTCCGCATTCGTTCCATGGCCGCTTATGCGATTCATCAGTATTTTCAGGAAAATGGCTTCGTCTATGTCCATACGCCACTCATCACAGGAAGTGACTGCGAAGCGCCGGAGAGATGTTCCAGGTAACTACATTGGACATGAACAATGTTCCTAAAACGGAAGATGGAAAAATCGATTACAGCAAAGATTTCTTCAATAAGCTGACCAGCCTGACTGTAAGCGGGCAGCTGAATGCCGAAACATACGCCATGGCCTTCCGCAATGTATATACATTCGGTCCTACCTTCCGGGCTGAGAATTCCAATACCACGCGCCATGCCGCAGAATTCTGGATGATCGAGCCGGAGATGGCTTTTGCCGATCTGGAGGATGATATGGCTCTGGCTGAGGGAATGCTCAAGTATGTCATCCGTTACGTCCTTGAGAATGCTCCTGAAGAGATGGCCTTCTTTAATCAGTTTGTGGATAAGGGCCTGCTGGATCGTTTAAACGGCGTTTTAAATTCCGATTTCGGCCATGTCACATATACAGAGGCTGTTGAAATTCTGGAAAAGAATAATGACAAATTTGACTTCAAGGTATTCTGGGGATGTGATCTTCAGACAGAACACGAGCGTTACCTGACAGAAGAGGTCTTCAAGAGACCTCTGTTTGTAACAGACTATCCAAAAGAAATCAAAGCCTTCTATATGAAGATGAATCCTGATGGAAAAACAGTCGCTGCTATGGACTGTCTCGTTCCGGGCATTGGAGAAATCATCGGAGGAAGTCAGAGGGAAGACGATTATGGGAAACTGGCCGCTCGTATGGAAGAACTTGGAATGAACGTTGACGACTACAAGTTCTATCTCGATTTAAGGAAATACGGTTCCGCGCGCCATGCCGGCTTTGGTCTTGGATTCGAGCGCTGCGTGATGTATCTGACCGGCATGTCCAACATCCGCGACGTCATTCCGTTCCCAAGAACTGTAAATAACTGCGAACTTTAATTTTTAAAGGCTGCCGCACCAAAAGGCAAATTTTGTTGCCGTAGGCCACGGCAGCCTTTCTCTTTCGCAAATACACGGAGGTTTACCTATGAAATTTATTCATATAGCCGACATCCACTGGGGCATGAATCCTGACAGCGATAAATCCTGGAGCTGGGAACGGGCGCAGGCCATCAAAGATACCTTTGCCAATGTCATAAAAGAAGCCAGAACCCGTGATGTAGACTGCCTTTTTATTTCCGGCGATCTGTTCCACCGCCAGCCCCTGGCCAGGGATCTGAAAGAACTCAACTACCTCTTTTCAACGATTCCATCCGTTCATGTCTGTATCATTGCCGGCAATCACGACAGAATCCGGAGGAGCTCCGCCTTGCTCAGCTTTACATGGGCCCCGAATGTAACATTTTTCATGGATGAAGAGATCCGTTCCGTCTACTTCGAAGATATCAACACTGAGGTGTTTGGTTTCAGCTACCATACTCCGGAAATTACGGATAACCGCCTCCTGGATCTGAAGGCTCCGTCCAATACTCATACAAATATTCTAATGGTGCATGGGGGAGACGGAAAGCATCTTCCATTTGACAAAACGAATCTGGCTGCCAGCGGCTTTTCCTATATTGCCCTTGGACATATTCATAAGCCGGAAATTATAAAGGGCACCCAGATGGCTTACCCCGGTTCTCTGGAACCCCTGGATAAAACGGAGGGTGGCCCTCACGGCATGCTGGCCGGTGAGATCAATTATCTGACTAAGCAGCTCACTTCCCTGACCTTCGTACCAATGTCCCAGGCCCAGTATATTTCGCTGGTAATCGATGTTACGCCCCAGACGACAAATATGGAGCTGTCACAGCGCATCAGTGAAGAAATACAGCGACGGGGCAATGAACATATTTACCGCTTCCGAATCCGCGGCATGCGCGACCCTGAAGTATCCTTTGATCTGCAGTCACTGGAAACGCGGCTGAAAATTGTTGAGATCATTGATGAGACGGAACCACAGTATGATTTCAGCGCCCTGTTCGCCGAACACCCCAGCGATATGATCGGCCTTTATATTCAGGCACTTCAAAAGGACGATATGAGTCCTGTGGAAAAGAAGGCCATGTATTACGGCATCAACGCTCTTCTTCATACAATGGACGAAAGGAGCTAGTTCATGAGATTACTTGATTTATACATAAATGGATTTGGGAAATTCCACAAACGCTCGATCCCCTTTCAAAAAGGCCTTAATGTTATCTATGGAAAAAATGAAGCCGGAAAGTCAACGCTTCATACATTTATCCGGGGCATGCTGTTTGGAATCGAACGCAGCCGCGGCCGCGCCTCCAAAAGTGATCTTTATACAAAATATGAGCCATGGGACGGAGGCAGCGCTTATGAGGGAAGAATGCGTGTGGAAAGCAACGGCTTTATTTACCGCATAGAACGGAATTTTAATAAAAATTCCAAATCACTCCATGTAATTAACGAAACTCTGGGGCGGGAAGAGATTCCCGATAAATTATTTTTTGACCAGCTTCTGAACGGGCTTACGGAGACTTCTTATATTAATACGGTCAGTATTGGGCAGCTGAAAAGCGCCACCGACAGCAATATGGCTTCGGAATTGAAAAATTATATTGCCAACCTCAACACATCCGGCAATATGGCACTTAACATCACCAGAGCTTCCGCCTTTTTGAAAAGCCAGAAAAAGGGACTGGAGAGCCAGATTATCCCAGAGGCCGCCAGAAACTTTACCGCTCTTCTCGGTGAAATCAAGAGTATTGAGCACGAGATCGCAACGCCCGAATTTGAAAATCAGCTTTCCTCCTATCAGACCATGCGGGCTCAGGTAAAAGAGGAGCTGGAGAAAAAGCAGGCTGACAAAGAGGAACTACTTCAGAAGATAGCAAGGGGAAATCAGATTCTGTCCAATAACCAGTTCACTGATGTGGCTTCTATTGAATCTTATATGAACAATGCCCGGAAAGTATATAATGAATATTCTGAAGTAAAGAGTGCCTGCGAGAAAAAGTCCAGAACATTTTTTACATTTCTTTTCTTCTTCCTTACAGCACTTTCTGCAGCAGGCTGCGTTTTCTGCAATACGGCGGGATTCCAGCTTATAGAAGGAAATCTGCCTCCCATGCTGACCGCACCTGTGCTTTCCGCCGTCACGCTCGGCTGTGCCTTCTTCTTCGGCATTGCAGGTATTTTCCTGGTTATGAAGACAAAGCGGTATCAGAAAGAACTGGAGCTTTCTACCGGACTTATGAAAGAGATATTCTCCCGCCACCTGGGAGACAGCTCAATCTCTTCCGAAGCTTTAAAGGCCCTGGAAAGCAGAATGGACGAGTTTTCAAGGCTCAGCACTGCGCTCAGAAAATCCGAAGAAAATCTGGCTGAACAGATGGAAGAGATTACGGAGCTGCAAAAGAAACAGGAGTCCTGCAGTGAAGTGATTGAGAAGCAGCAGCGTGCCCAATGGGAACTGGAGAAAAAGCTGGAACGCCTTTCCGTCTGCAAGGATCAGGCGGCTGCCCTTCAGAATATACTGACCGAAAATGACAGGCTGCGCGATGAGATCGCCGCGGTTGATCTGGCACTTGAAACGATGATGGAAGTTTCCACCTCCATACGCTCCTCATTCGGTCTGTTGCTCAATAAAACAGCCTCTGATCTGATCTCAGGGATTACAGGCGGTATCTATAACAGTATGAGTATCGATGAAAATCTGAATGTTTTCATGAATACGCCAACAAAGCTGGCTCCCATAGAACAGGTTTCCAGCGGTACAATGGATCAGGTTTATTTAGCGCTCCGTCTTGCCGTTGCAAAGCTTATGCAGGGCGGCGGCGAACCGCTTCCCCTGATCTTTGACGACAGCTTTGTTCAGTACGACGACGCCCGTCTTAAAACAGCTTTAAAGTGGATTTCGAAGTCCTATAAAGGACAGATTATTATTTTCACATGCCACAGACGGGAACTTCAGATTCTCGAAGAATTGAAGATTCCTTATAATAGAATTGATATGTAATGCTGCAGACGTTCTGCAATTATAAAACAGTCAATGAAAACCCGGCGTATGGGGGTACGCCGGGTTTTCTATATTTCATAAGAGGTTTGAAATGTATGTTATAGGATTATTAGGTTATAACGTGTCGTTAATCTGTTAATTAATTTTCTGTGGCCAGTTTCAGCATGGTGTGGTAAAGCACCTCTGCTCCTGCCGCACAGTCTTCCGGCGAGCTGTATTCGTCCTTATTGTGGCTCAGTCCGTTCTTGGATCTTACAAAGA
>NZ_QSDR01000069.1 GCF_003464085.1 Clostridium sp. AM58-1XD | reverse complement strand
CAATTTTGTTGTACATTTTATATTTGGTTTTACTTATTCTTTTCCCAATAATTGTTAAGGAGTAGAATAAGATAAAACTATATATGGAGGTACAGAAAATGAGCAAAACGCCTAAAAAAATAGTAACTGAGCGTAATACACAATTTTGTTGTACATTTTATATTTGGTTTTACTTATTCTTTTCCCAATAATTGTTAAGGAGTAGAATAAGATAAAACTATATATGGAGGTACAGAAAATGAGCAAAACAGAACCTATTAGAAACCTTGCCGATATTCAAAAGATGAAAAAATTCTTAATCGATCAAGAACGGTGGCGGGATTATGTGCTTGTTACTTTAGGTTTAAACACAGCCTTACGGATAAGTGATTTGCTTGCCTTACGATGGAGAGACGTCTATAACTTCCGTTCCGCCTCATTTTATCAGCATGTATATATTATAGAGCAAAAAACACAGAAAAAGAATACAGTTTCACTAAATAATAATGCTCTTGAAGCGCTGGCCTTGCTGAAAGACCATCTCATAAGCATTTCTGCTCATGATTATATAATTAAGAGTAGGGTATCATCCAACCAACCAATTCATCGGAGCCGGGCCTATGCCATTATACGTGAACTGGCAGAGGCGAATGGAATCGAGGCCATATATCCTGCCACTCACTACGGAAGACGTTTGGTTATCAGGCATGGAAGAACGGATACTCTCCAGCAATTATTATGGAAATTTATAATCATTCATCATTACAAGTTACGCGGCGATATTTATCCATCAATCAGGATGATAAAGATCAGGTTTTTATGAATCTGATGTTGTAAACGAAATTTGCAAACCATCATTCATACTCTAAATAATATACAATTCATTTTACTATTGCGATGGCTCCAGAACGGCTATCACTATGTTTGTAACCTTAGACTGGTTTGTGAGTATTTCTGAGGAAACTGATCTTTTTGTAAGGGATGGCCGGATTTAACTCGTCCAGAAAAAAGAACTGTGCATTATGGAATGATACGGTGACCCACGTGGAGATTACTCATGCAGCCCCTTTGGGGAGTATCCCAAAGATTGTGTAAACCTCTAAACTGATGTAAGATAAAAGTACTCAGTTTGGAGGTTTATTTTATGGCAAGGAAAAAAGATTCACCACAGAAAGCGGCACTTAGGGAAATGATGAGCACGTACCTGAAAGATAACAATGTAAAGGTCAGGGATGGTAGGGATGTGAATTCTATCATGCGGGATATGATGTCTGTTATCCTGGAAAACGCCCTCGATGAAGAGATGAATGAGGAACTGGGTTACTCCAGGTATGACTATCGTAACAAAGAAACGGACAACAGACGTAATGGTCATTCACAGAAAACGATGCATACCAGCTATGGCGATATGGAACTGGATATCCCGCGTGATCGCAAAGGGGAGTTCGAGCCGCAGGTAATCAAAAAATACCAGCACACGGTCACCCAGGACATGGAGGAAAAAATCATCTCCATGTACGCAAAAGGCATGTCTACCGCCGATATCGAAAGTCATATGCGGGAGCTGTACGATATTGTAATCTCTGACAGTACCATCAGCCGGATTATGGACAAAATCCTGCCTATTGTGAAGGAATGGCGGGAAATACCTCTGGAAGACATTTACGCAGTTATTTTTACAGATGCCATCCACTATCATGTGAGGCAGGAAGGCCGTATTGTAAAACGCGCTGTCTATATCGCCATCGGGATTGATATGAATGGCAGGAAGGATGTGCTTGGCATGTATGTAGGTCAGAACGAGAGTGCTAAGTTCTGGCTGTCCATTCTCAACTGGCTGAAAAACAGGAGGGTAGAGGACATCCTCATTGCTTGTGTCGATGGCCTCAGCGGCTTCCCACAGGCCATTGCAAATCTGGCAACCTGTTTTAAATATCCAGAGGTTGTCCGTCGCTTGATTGATACAACCAATGCCATGGAGGGATTTAACCGGCAGTTGCGGAAAGTCACGAAATCAAAGACAATCTTTCCATCCGATGACAGCCTGCTCAAAATGCTGTATCTGGCCATGATGGACATCACAAAAAAATGGACTGGGCACCGCCAGGACTGGGGGCAGATCCATTCACAGCTGGAGATTTTCTTTGAGGAACGTCTGGCTGGATACTAAATGGAAGCAGGGAAATGAGGCTGCATAGTTAGCCTGTCTGGACATGCCCGGAATCTGTATTATAATACAAGCAAAGGGCAAAGCCTGAAAAATAGCTTTGCCCTTCAGTAACTAATGACATATCTTGCAATCAGTTTTCCTTGTTTACACAAAACTGGAACTCGCTCGGATGAATCTGATTCTTTATCAGATGACACTGTTACATCTAAGGCAGAAGCAAAACCACATGGCATTACCAGAGACGCCAGATACTATGGAGGTAAAAAAACATGACAAATCAAAGGAGTGTGTGAAAAAAAGTCTGTAAATGCTGATCTTCTATGATAATCACTGGGCTGAAAGTTCCTTTTTGGACTTTCAGCCCTTGTTTTATATATAACAGCAACTATCGTTGTATGTCAAGAGCAGGCGAATATTCCGCCTGTGAAAAATAAGACAGATTGGCTTATTCCGGCAGACGGCC
>NZ_QSDR01000068.1 GCF_003464085.1 Clostridium sp. AM58-1XD | reverse complement strand
ATCTCTGCTTCCATCATTTCTTTGATTGTGCCGCCAAGCAGATCCTTGAGAGCATCCTGAATATCCTCTGCGGACTGGATGTCATACTCCTGAAGGAGCTGCTGGATAAGGTTCCTTTTCCCATCTGTCATTTGTACTTTGTGTACGGGTTTCTTTTCTCTTGCCATAATAAAAGGCCTCCTATGATTTTTATTTTACCATAGAAGACCTTATAAAACCTTAGTTACAGAAAAACTTTCACATACTCGCTGCTATTGAGAGCGCATTTGTCAAGGGTAATTTTTACGATTCCTAAAATTTTGTGGTATAACCCCGAAAACAAGGGCCAGTAAGGGTAAGGCAGGGTGCTGTGAGAACGAATCCCACAGCGCCCTGCCATTTTAAGAATTTAGTTTTCTTTCCTTACCCCATCCGGGCCGATTTCGTAGCCGTCAATTTTGGTATTCACGGCCATGACGCCGTTCTCGTCGAAGTAATACCACTTGCCTTCGATTTCCCTCCAGCCGGTGGCGGCTCCAGCGTTTGTCCAGTAGTACCATTTTCCGGTGGATTCGTCCTGCTTCCAGCCCTCGTGCATGACGCCATCGGCATTGAAGAAGTAACGCAGCTTGCCGATGGTCTGCCAGTCGGTGAGGGCAGTTCCGCCTTTGTAATAGAGCCAGTGGCCGGAATCGTTCTTTACCCAGCCGGTGGCCGTGGCGGGGTCGATGACGATCTCCACGAACCGGCGCAACACCACCGAAATCTCGGCTCTTGTGGCGCTGGCCTGCGGGTCGAAGCGGTTCCCGTCCTTGCCTTTCACGATACCGGCCCGCTGCATGGCGGCAACTTCCTTCGCCGCCCACGCGCTGATCTTGTCGTTGTCCGCAAAGGTCACAGCCGCAAGCGGCGTGGGAATGGAATAGCCCATCTGTCCGGCGTAGTTCACCATCAGCACCGCCATCTGCTCCCGCGTCACGGGCGCGTCGGGGCTGAACAGCTTATCGCCGGTTCCCTTGACGATGTTCTTTTGCGCCGCCCATTCCACATAAGCCGCATAGTAGGCGTCGGCCTTTACGTCGGTGAAGCTGCGGCTCTGGTAGCTGTCCGGGTTGACGCCCGCCAGCCGCCCCAGGGCGGTGACGAACATTCCCCGCGTCATGATGCCGTCCGGGGAGAACTGGTTGTTTCCCGTGCCGGAGAGCAGGCCCCGCGCAGCCACAAACTCAATATCCTGCTTCGCCCAATGGCCGCTGATGTCGGTAAACACCGGCACGGGCGCTTTGTAGGCCACGCCGTAGGTGGAGAAGTGGGGAGCGTCCGCCAGAACCTTGCCGTTGTCGTAGCTGGATTTGTCCAGCCATGTCACGGCTCCCTTGCCGTCCACATAGACCATGAACAGGCTTCCAGTGACCTCCGCAGCAGCGGGGGCGTAGGTCAGCGTAATAGCAGCCGAACCAGCGGGGAAGTTCACCGGAACCGTGACAAGGTTCCCGTTGCCGTCCTTGTAGCGGATGGTGAAGTCATAAACCGGGTGAGCGCCGAGCTGTTTCGCCGCGTCCGGGAACGCGCGGGGATCGGCGGGAGCGGCGGCAAAGGTGATGTTGCCCACCGTTGCCGGAACCGCCGCCAGAATCGCTTTCAGCGCCGCAGGGTCGAAGGTCATACTGGATTTATCGCAGGAGAGCGTCAGGCTCTTATTGGAATCCGCCAGTTTCTTTAAGTCGGAACGGGAAACGCTCCGGCTGATGTTGTCGCCGACAACCGTATAGCTGCTCTGCGGTTCCGGCTCGGTGTACGAGCTGCCGCCCGATGAACCGCCGCCGGTGGTACTATTTTTGTTCCACTGTGCCGTTACGTTCAAATCCGCAGTAATCCGTGAGAAATCCTTGTCCCATCCGGTAAAGGTATAGCTGCTGCGGGTAACGATGGGGGCAGCGGCGGAAGCTCCCTCTGAAACAATTTGAGTAAGCTCGCCGCCACCGGTGCGTGTACCGCCAGCCGGGTCAAAAATAACGGTATAGGTGGTAACCGGCAGAGGAGCGTAAGCTGTCGCGGTAATGCTGCCCGTGCCAGCCGCTTGGCCTGTGCCACTTCCCTTGGAGAGTGCCACGGTGAAGGCAAAGCTGCCGTTTGTACCATTGGGCTTTCCGGCATTTCCCGCCGTGGCCGGAGTAAAGGAAGTCACCGTAATCTCCCCGATAACTACTCCGGTGGCGCTCAGGTCAGGGAGTGCGGCAATCTCCCCTGCAAGCCAGTTCTTGACCGCCGCCGCATCAACTGCCGTCGCTTGCGCCGCCGTATAGGAACGGTTCCCGATCAAATTTTTTGCATCTTCCATATCCGCCGGATATTCCACGCGGACACCGAAGGTGTCGCCCTCCACCTTGCCGCCTCTGCCGATAATAAGCGTTCCGGAGCCGTCCAGTGTTCCGTTTATCTGGAGCGTTCCATTGACCGTGAGGTCCCCGTCCACCGTCAGCGTCACGCCGTCCGGCACGGTGATTTCCGCTTCCCTGCCGATCTGTTTATCACCGGTTACGGAAACATCCTGTTTCACGGTGGCGATTGCGCCGTCCGGCACGTCTTCCGTTCCGCCCCAGGAGGTATCCGCGATGGAGTCGTGGTTTAGATACTCGTTGATCAGCAGCTGTACGCGGGGGCTGTCGGTAAAGAGGGGAAGACCGGGTGAAAAGGCCTCATGTCCCAGATTTTGCAGGTTCTTTCCAAGATGCGCGAAATCCAGGCCGCTGCAGTCGTAAAACGCAACGCGCCCAATCTGGGTAAGGGAATCCGGCAGAGTCAACCCCCCTGTGAAGCCGCGACAGCCGGAAAACGCAGAGTCCCCAATCCGGGTGAGAGTATCCGGCAGAGTCAACCCGCCCGTGAAGCCGCTGCAGCCGGAAAACGCAAAGTCCCCAATTCGAGCAAGGGACTCCGGTAGGGTCAATTCACCCGTGAAGCCGCACCTGCGAAACACAGAGTTCCCAAGATCGGTGAGGTGTTCCGGCAGGGTCAATCCGCCCGTAAAGCCGCTGCAGTCGTGAAACGCGTAAAGCCGCTGCAGTCGTGAAACGCAGAGTACCCATCTGG
>NZ_QSDR01000067.1 GCF_003464085.1 Clostridium sp. AM58-1XD | reverse complement strand
AATTTAGTCTGCTTTTTCATAATGAATGCACTCTCCTTTTTGTTTTCTGAAATACTTTTTTTGAAATTTCTAATTGCATTACGAGGTCATTATACTTCCAATATTGGAATTATCAATACTTTTTTAACATTTTTTCTAACTTCCTGAAAAATTAGACAAATATTGATATGTAACCATGAGAAATATTTTTACCTCTCCATCACACGTGTACAGTATAATATACTTTCTTTCAAAATACCATAACTTTTATCTGTGCATTTTCTTACGAAATTCTTACGGAAACCGAATTATTATCGAAATTTGCATCCAGGGAGATGCAATTAAGCAGAATTCCTTGTTTTTTTAATATTGCATGATATAATGTTCATATATTAAGCTCCCATGCTTTTTTTGAACAAAGATATTTATATTAAAGGATTGATAAAAAAATAATGGAGGTATACAACATTGGACCGTTACGGATTAATATGCAGAAGTATTCTGGAGTCTCCAGGAATTACCCAGCGTGAACTTGCTCAGATTCTTGATGTTTCTCTAGGTACAGTTAACAGTTTAATAAAGGAATGTATTCATCAAGGTCTCATCTCCCCCTCAAAAGACGGGAGTTCGCTACTGGAACTCCTGCCAAGAGGAAAAGAACTGTTAGAACAGTACAAAGTGGATGGAGCAGTTATTCTAGCCGCTGGTTTTGGCTCTCGTTTTGTTCCGCTTACCTTTGAAATGCCTAAAGGCCTTCTGGAAATATTCGGAGAGCGCATGATCGAACGTCAGATTCGGCAGCTCCACGAGGCAGGTATCTATAATATCACAATTGTAGTTGGATATCTGAAAGAAAAATTCGAATACCTGATCGATAAATATCAGGTGCAGCTTCTTTACAATCCTGAATATTCCTGTAAAAACACCTTAACTTCTGTTTACTGTGCCCGTCATCTTTTAAAAAGCCGCAACATGTATCTTCTTTCATCTGATAACTGGCTGCGAAGTAATATGTTCCACAAGTATGAATGCGGTGCATGGTACTCCCTTTGCCATACAGACGGAAAGACATCTGAATGGTGCATCCAATTTAATAAGAAAAAAGTCATTACTGGAGTACAGATCGGCGGAGAAAATTCGTGGTTTATGTATGGCCCTGTATTTTTATCAGCAAATTTTTCGAATCTCTTCCTTTCTGTGCTGGAAGAATATTACCAAATTCCCGGCACTGAACAGTTTTACTGGGAGCATGTTTTTCAGGAAATGGTGAATGGGACTGCTGCAAAGCGCTTAAAAGAAAACGGAAGCCCATTCGTGGCTGAATTATCCAAAGCCGAAAGAGCTGCAGTAATGTATGCGAACTGTCAGCCGGATGACCAGGTTTATGAATTTGAAAACCTAGAAGAACTGCGTCGATTTGATCCAAAATATCAAACTCATTCCAATAATCAGGCGCTTGAGCTGGTCGCAAAAGTATTTCAGGTAGATGAGTCTTCAATTCGCAATCTCCGTTGCCTGAAAGCTGGTATGACAAATAAATCTTTTTTGTTTGACATTGAAGATAAAAATTATATCTGCCGTATTCCTGGTCCTGGAACAGAACTTCTGATTAACCGATATCAGGAAGGTGAAGTCTATAAGGCTATTGCTTCTCTTGGAATTACAGAACGAATTGTGTACTTCAACAGCGATACCGGTTATAAGATATCCCGCTACTATGAAAATTCGCGAACTGCCGATGCAAGGAACTTGGAAGATATGAGCCAGTGCATGAAGCTCCTTAGGCGCTTCCATGAATCAGGAATTACTGTAAATCATGATTTTGACATAAAGGAACGGATTGACTTCTATGAAAAGCTCTGCAGAACACATGAAAGTATTTTATTTGAAGATCATAAGGTAGTCCTTGAATGGATGAACCAGCTCATAGATAAACTCGCTTCCATGAACCGCCCAAAAATCCTCTGCCATATTGACAGCAACGCAGACAATTTCCTTATGCTGGAAAATGGCGGCCTCGTTTGATCGACTGGGAATATGCTGGAATGTGTGATCCATTGATTGATATTGCCATGTGCTCCATCTATTCCTATTATACAGAAGCCGAAATGAAACAACTGGCGGAACTGTATCTTGGCAGATCATGGAACAGCGAGGAACGTTTTGTAATCTACGCATATGCTGCACTCGGAGGTTTTTTGTGGGCTCTATGGGCAGTATATAAAAGTTCTCTTGGCGAAGAATTTGGCGATTATACTCTTATCATGTATCGCTATGCAAAGGACTATTATAGAAAGCTGGCTGATGAACTGTAAAATTGTAATAAAATCGTTATTCCATTTCCAATGGATTATGTTATAATCAGATATATAACACTTACAAAAGGGGGAACCAGGAAATGAAACATAATCGCCCGGCTGCATTTGCAGCCTGTGTCGGCCTCATCGGAATCATGAGTCTTACTCCATGCTTTCCTTCTCTTGCAGGCTGGACGGCAAAAGGTTCTACATGGACGTATACAGATGACAACGGATCGCTCCGTAAAGGGTGGCTTAGTACATCTGACAACAAATATTATTATATGAATGAAAACAATGGGGAAATGACAATCGGATGGAAACAGATCGGTGATTCTTGGTATCATTTCAACTCATCCGGACAGATGGACACCGGATGGATCACTGTCGATGGAAAGTCTTACTATATTCAGGATAATGGTATTATGAGGACCGGATGGGTTCATGTAGACGGTACGGATCAGTACTATTTTCTGAAAGCTGACGGTGCTATGGCAATAGGATGGCGCAATACGGATAACGCATGGTATTATTTCAAATCCGATGGACGCTGTGCATTCGGATGGCAGAAAATTGACAATTACTGGTATTATTTTGGCGAAGACGGAAAGATGATTACCGGATGGAAGCAGCTTAACAATGCCTATTATTATCTGGGCAGCGACGGAAAGATGGCGACCGGGTGGCTGAAGGACAGTAACGGCAATCATTATTTCATGGATTTGGATGATGGAACCATGTCCCATGAATGGAAACAGATCGACGGTTCCTGGTATTATTTCAATAATGCCGGCCATAGGCAGACAGGATGGTTAAAACTGAACGACGGCAATTATTACTATCTTGATCCTTCTACCGGAAAAATGGCTGCCAATACGACCCTTAACATTGATGGGATAAATTATACATTTGCCTCTAATGGCGTCTATACTGCCAATGGAACATCTTCTGGAAACGCTCCTGGCGGCAGCTCATCTGGCAGCAATGCTCCCGGAACGAATACAGGGTCATCCAGCAACGCTCCTGGTGGAAGCAGTAATAATACTGTGTCTGGTCCTCCTAACAGTAATTCTAATTCCAATAACAGTCCGAGTGGTTCTGGCAGTTCATCTAATAATGTAGTAACAGGAAGTCCTGGCAGTTCGAATAACTCTTCCAATGCTCCTACTGCCTCCAACTCCGGTTCTTCCCCTTCTGGTGGATATACAAGTTCCAGCGATAACTTAAAACCGGGGCAGACCAGCGGACCTCATTAAGTATCATAATAAAATAAATAAGATAACAATAAAACATCATACATTTATCCTGCATTCTGGGTAAGTGCATGATGTTTTTATTTATCTGGAAGGTTCTTTAAAACTCCTTTTTATATAGAAGCTCTCCGAACAAAATATCCTGCGTCACTCGCCAACTATCTATAATTTCCATTATTGGAAGTATAATGACCTCGTAATGCAATTAGAAATTTCAAAAAAGTATTTCAGAAAACAAAAAGGAGAGTGCATTCATTATGAAAAAGCAGACTAAATTAGTTGCAGTATTATCTGCATCAGCTCTGTTAGCAATGGGCGCTTCCAT
>NZ_QSDR01000066.1 GCF_003464085.1 Clostridium sp. AM58-1XD | reverse complement strand
CCTGGGGCAGCACCGCCCAGCGAAACCACTTGCAGCAGACGGAATAGGAGATAGTCTGGGGGCAGACACATTCCTACCCATCGTCCAGCAACAGGCAGTTGCCGTTCTCATAGTTGCAGCAGGTTTTCCGAATAAGGCATTTGCCCGTCTGCGCTGCGCCGCCGTCATGCAGGGCAAGCCGCCGCCCGGTGTGCGCTCTATCTCTGGTAGTTTTTTGCTCATGCGTTCCTCCGTTTTCGCTTTCCTGCCGTTCTCCCAAAAACCGTTCCTTCCCCCTCACGGCGGTGTGTTCCGGCATTGGTACGCTGGCCTGCTTCGGGCCAAGTTGACTAGAGGTGACTTCTGGACATTTTCGAGGTGTTGACAAACCCTATAAAAATTCTCCCCGTCACAAAATCCAGCACAGACCAACCAGCAGCAGACATGAAAAAAGACGCCCTCCCGGCGTCACTCCAAACACTTTACCATCCGTTTCAAATTTAAGGCCATAGCTGACAGAAGGCAGTGTGTTTCCGCTGCCTCTAACCCTCCCCTGTACAGACTTCTTAAATTATGCCTCGCTTTCTGGGCGGCAAAACTTCCTTCACACCATATCTGGCGCAGGCCCAGGATGTAGGCATGAAGCGCTGTCCCCTTTCTTTCGTGACATCGGCTTGTTGCTTCCTCAAAGATATTTACACGGACTATCCGGCTCTTTTGGCTGGGGCTCACGCACCGGCTGGACATTGGGCAGGAGCCGCAGTCCTTTCTCTCCGCGCGGTAAACCCTGCAGATATTGAACTCCTCCCTTTCAAGACTCCGCAGTAACAGCCGCTTCCCGCCAGGACAAATAAAACAATCGGTTTCTTTCTGATATTCAAAATCTTCCCGTGTGAATTCTGCTTTGTAATTCACGCCTCCCGTTGTTCCCGGCGTGTAAAGGCCGATTCCCATATCCTCCAGAACCTGACAAATCAGGCTGGTTCTATACGCGCTGTCTGCCCCTGCCGTTTTGATTGTTAGCCCCAGATGCTTCCTCATATACTCGATCCGTTCCAGATAAGGGCCGGAGTCATTTACATTTCCCCCAGTTACCGCCACGTCTACAACGATCCCATGGGCAGGATCCACGCTTTGGTGGCTCAGATAATGCGGCCCCGTCGGTTTTCCTGGCCTTTTGAGCATTCCGGCTTCCGGATCTGTCGGATTGACGGTTTTCTCTATCGGGAGTTTTTCCTTTGGCGCGCGGCTTTTGCGCTTCGGCCGAATTGCTCCGGATTGCTCTAACCGCTGACGTTCCCGCTCTTCATAGAAATCCAGACGTTCCATGTAATGGTTCGTTTCCTTATGCGCCAAAACCTTGATATTCTTTTTGGCAGAAGCATTTGCCTTTACATGGGTGGAATCCGTTAAGACTGTCCTCCCGTCCACCAGCCCTTTTTCCATACATTGAAAGACAATCCGCTCAAACAGACGGCGGAACAAGCCGGTCCCATTGAAACGCCTGCGCCTGTTCTGGGATATGGTGGAATGATCCGGTACACGCTCATCCATATCCAGCCCAAGAAACCAGCGGTAGGCCATGTTTACCTGGATTTCCTGCTCAATCCGGCGTTCTGATTCAATCCCAAACAAAAATCCAATCAACAGATATTTCATCAGGATAACCGGATCAACGCATGGACGGCCATTGTTCTGGCAGTAACAGCCTTCTATTTCTTCGTAAATGAAGGAGAAATCCACCAGGCGATCTAATTTTCTTAGAAAATGATCTTCCGGCACAAGATTTTCAATGGTAACCA
Organism: Clostridium sp. AM58-1XD; assembly: GCF_003464085.1. Taxonomy (GTDB): domain Bacteria; phylum Bacillota; class Clostridia; order Lachnospirales; family Lachnospiraceae; genus Lachnoclostridium_A. The sequence continues at coordinate 2,325 of NZ_QSDR01000066.1, read as the reverse complement.
AGTGGAATTTCATTTGCTTATTGTCCATCCGCGTCATCATAGGTGCTTCCTCCATACTTTTCTTTTATTTTACCATAATAGGGGCAAGGAGGACAGGATTTGTCAACACCTCGATTTTGTCCAGAAGTGGCGGTGTTATGGCGTACTTCCCCAGCCGATAATATCTCTTTCGGACGGTCATTCACTTGTGCTTGTCCATCGATGAACTAACACAAGTCTACACTTTTTTGACCGCCCATCCCGTATATCCAAAAGGTTGGAAATCCCGCTGGAAAACACACTATTTCCACGCTCTCGGATTTGTGGTAGAATGAAAAAAACAGTTAGCCGACAAGGAGGCGCGCCATGAAAATGACAACAGAAAAAATTGATACGGCTATGTTTGCCCACTGCGGCATGAACTGTTTGGTCTGCTATAAGCATTGTTATCATAAAAAGCCGTGTGCCGGTTGCTTGAACAGCGACATGGGCAAACCGGAACACTGCCGCAAATGCAAGATAAAAGATTGTATCAAGGGCAAAGGGCTGTCCTATTGTTTTGAATGTCCCGATTATCCTTGCAAGCTGATTAAAAACCATGAAAAAAGTTACAACAAAAGGTATCAGGCGAGCCTTATGGAGAACAGCGAGTTTGTTCGTCAGCACGGTTTAGAAAGGTTCATGGAACAGCAGAAAGGAAAATATACTTGTCCCCAATGCGGGGGTATTATATCTATCCATGACAGAGAGTGCAGCGAGTGTCAAGAAAGCATGAAATAAGCATAAGAGGGGGTGTGTAGATTGGCGTTGACAATACAGGAACGCCTAAAAGACCTGCGTGTGGAGTGACAAAGACCGCCGGGAGTGCTGCAAGCCGCCCATGTGCGGGAGGGTGACTATTTCAGCAGCCGGGTACATCACGACATAGACGCTATCATGGAGGACATACGGGAAGCACACAGGGGCAGGAGCGACAGCGCCCCGGAGAATACCATTGTGGACGACTCAAGCGGGATTTGGAGGAAGTGGCGAACTTCAAGGGCAGTCGGGCGGAACACCTGTTGATGGTGTTCTGTAAGCAGACAAAACTGCGCTACACCAAGCTGACGGAGGAAGAAAAACAATGGCTGACCCGGATTGTACAAAAATCCGAGTTGACGAAAAGCTATGTGCCGCAACGGGGAAAACGGAAATAGCGAGCGACAATCGAGAAATTGCGAGGTAAAAAGTAATGTGTGGATTGATATTAGTTAGGCCATGTAAACTTTATGCAGAACAAGTAATGTCATACAAAGAAGAAATGTCACAAAATGGGGATAGCTTTGACGGTTGTGCAGGACTTGAAGATGTCTATTCATTTGATGAATGGATTGATTTTGAAGGAAGATTAAGAAAAAAGTATAAAACTGGATATGTTCCATCAGAAGTGTTTTTAGCGGTAAGACAAAGTGACAAATTTCTTGTCGGAATGATTGATTTTCGTCACCCATTATCGGATTTTCTTAAAAATTATGGGGGCAATATTGGATATAGTATTCGTCCATCAGAGAGGCAAAAAGGGTACGCGTCTGAAATGCTAAAACTGGTTTTGCCCATTTGTCGCGACTTCGGAGAAAGTAAGGTTTTATTAACCTGCGATAAAGGAAATGTAGCTTCACAAAGAACGATTATTAAAAATGGTGGGATGTTGGAGAACGAAATTTTTGATACAGTAGGTTTAAGTAAAAGTGGAATAATACAAAGATATTGGATTTCATTATAACATCTTTCAACAATTCCTCGTCTGGGAGATAGCAAAGCCAGCCGAGCCAGTCAACGGTCAAGATGAACGGCGCTTACAGCGCCGCCGTTGACAGCATCGCCCGTCTTTTCTTATGAGTAATCAAGGCGGAAAAGCCCTAAAATGGCTTTCCCGCCCACTCTATTTCCTTTCCCTGAAAAGTCACGACCTCTGTTTCTTTTTTATATCTGATACCACTTATAAAATCACCTATCCTTTCTATCATGCTGTTGCCATTTCAATTCCGCCAGCACGTCCGGGGGGAATACGCTCCACAAGCCGCTGGATATTGTGCAGTTCGCCTCCAAGCTTCGTCCGTTCCATCGTGTTTTTCATCTTGCCTCTTTCGCTGGACTTTGCCCTTGCTTCCAGTTTCTTGTTTTCTTCCAGCAGGTCGGCAATCGTGACCTTGTACTTTTTCAGTTGCCCGGAGAAGTCCTCCATCTGCGGGAACCATTTTTTCAGCAGGACGAGGGCTTCCTCTTTCTTCTTCCAGGCGTTCAACTGGCCGATCCGTCCAGCGCCTTGTCCTGGGGCAGCACCGCCCAGCGAAACCACTTGCAGCA
>NZ_QSDR01000065.1 GCF_003464085.1 Clostridium sp. AM58-1XD | reverse complement strand
GCTGGGAAGAACCGGGACGTAGCCGTATGCAGATCATGAAGATGGCGCCGAGAGCTTTATATGAGGAATATATGAAGGCCAGGAAGCAGCCATATATGATTCATTTTGCCGGATATCAGAAGCCATGGGATGTGGTGGACTGTGATTTTGCGGAATACTTCTGGAAGTATGGGAAACTGTCGCCTTACTATGAAATGTTGTTAAGGCGGATTCGAAGGTGTTTTGCCGACGAACTGGAGAACCGGATGCCACAGACGAAGGTGGAATGGATGGGGAATGATCCGATGGTTCGCAGGATAGCGAACAGGTTGTTGCCGTTTGGGAGTAGACGGCGGGAAGCTGTGAAGAAGGTCTATAAGTCATTAAAGTAAATTAGAATCATTTATCATGTTGAGAAGCATAACGAAGCGATCAGAGGTAATCTATGGTTAAAATATCAATAATCGTACCAGTATATAATACAGGAAAATATGTTGGAAAATGTATAGAAAGTCTACTACAACAAACGCTTAATGAAATAGAGATTATTTGTATTGATGATGCATCGACAGATAACTCATTGCTAATTATAGATTCATATGCTCAGAAAGATGATCGTCTTTGTATTTTAAAACACATACAGAATCAGGGAACATTGCAAGCAAGAAAGCATGGTGTGGAACAGGCTGCTGGCAAATATATTATGTTTGTGGACAGCGATGACTGGCTGGAAAAAGCAGCCTGCGAGAAACTATACAATCATATGCAGGAGAAACAGACAGATATTTTGCAATTTGGAACGAATGTAATTCCTGCTGTACCTCTTTCAGAAAGTTTGATTTCCTGGATTGAAAATTTTTTAAAACCTTATAATCAGAAAATAGACCATGATTATATTTTGCGAGCATGTTTCATTGAAGATAGATTTGATTTTAATATAACGGACAAAATATGGAAAACAACTCTTTGTAAAACAGCCTTTAAAAATATAAAAAATCAAAGGATGATTGCCGCAGAAGACAGATATGCATTTTTCATATTAGCATATTATGCAAATGATTATACGGGATTAAATAATGCGAAATATTACAATTACAATGTTGGAATTGGTATTACAGGAAGCGACCTTCTTGACTTGGAACGTTTTGAGAAACGCTGCACGGGAGTTAAGGCAGCTAATGCAGTTTATGAATTTTTAGAAGAAAATAATGCTCTTGAAGAGTATCAAGAGGAATACAAGCAGTTTAGAAATAAAATTTTGTGGGATTGTGTAGATTGTTGGTATCATAAGCTGAACCAGCGTGATCAGGGGGTTGGATATGATATCTTATTAAAGTATTGGGAGGCAGATGAAATTATTTCTTCTATTGCCAGAATGTATTTTGAAGATATAAGCACGGTTTCTGAGAAAATTATGACAGCCAATGTTATGACTCATAAGCCGGTAATAGGGATTTATTATAGATATTTGGGATATGAACTTATGGATGAATATGTTCAGCGTCAGGTCAATGCAATTAAACAGTCAGATTATTCTTTTTGCTTGTTTAGTGACATTGATGCGCCCGCTAATAATTGGGAGAATTCAGAATTAGTATTGCTCCCTTCCTCAAAAGAGGCAAATTGGGATAAGTATGAAGAGCGTGCCGTAGCTTTTAAAAACCAGCTTAAAAAGCATAACATTTCAGTGATGTTATATGCTTCACCCACGTCTCATATAGCTTGGCTGGATACGCTGTTATTAAAGTCGATGGGAATTCTGGTTTTGTATTTAGATGAAGACGGCGAGCTGGAAAAGAGAAATTATGATTATTCAAAAATGCAAAATTATGAAAAAAAGATACAAGAGATAACCGACTGTTGTGAAAAGATAAAGGAATCTAAAGCTTATAAATTAGGGTCAGCATTATTATGGTTCCCTAAAAAAGTAAGAAAAATGTTTTAAGGTAGCAGGGGGAGGCAAAGATTGTGGAATTGGTCAGTGTAATTGTGCCTGTTTATAAAGTGGAAAATTATCTGGAACGTTGTGTTCATTCTATTCAAAATCAGACATATAAACATTTAGAGATTATATTAGTTGATGATGGTTCTCCTGATAATTGTGGAAAAATATGTGATGAGTTCGCAGAGAATGATAAAAGGATAAGAGTAATCCATAAAATTAATGGGGGGTTATCGGAGGCAAGGAATTTCGGTATCGATGTTGCTGAGGGGAAATATATAGTTTTTGTAGACAGCGACGATTGGATCGATCCCGATATGATTGAATTATTACTGCGAATTCGAGAAATGCATAATGCGGATATCGTGGAATGTAGTTATAGAAATGTATATAAGGACAAGATTATAGAGGAAACTTATTGCAGGGGAGAAATTGTTATAGGTGATAGTGTTTTTGCGCTGAAGGGAATGCTGGATTGGAAATACTTCAAACCGGTTGCCTGGAATAAACTTTATAAAAGGGAAGTTCTTGGTGATATACGTTATCCAAAAGGAAAACTTCACGAGGATGAATTTACTACATACAAGTACTTTTACAATGCCAAAAAAATGGCATATGTGGATGTCTCGAAATATAATTATGATCGGACCAGAGAGGATAGCATCACCGGAAAAAAGTTTCAGGCTTCTAATCTGGATGCATGCTGGGCGTTTAGAGAGCGCGTGGATTTTTTTGAAAATCATAATATAAATCAATTGCAGGAGAAAATGAATAATATTTATTGCTGGTACGTAGCGGAAAGTATATATAAGTGCTATTGCTATGATATTAAGGATAAAAAAGTAGATGAGCTGTTAAGTCAGATTAAACGAGATATTTTATATTTTGGAAATAAAAAGGTAAAGGATGAATATTTAAATGATTTAAGGATGATAAATAAGAATGGTATAAAATATTATGGAAAATATAGACAACAAAGGATAAATGAGTGAAAATATAGACAACAAAGGATAAATGAGTGATGAAAAAGGTTAGCATAATAGTACCTGTCTATAATGCAGAAATGTATTTAGGGTATTGTATCAATTCGATTTTAAGTCAAACTTACACTAACATAGAAGTTATTCTAGTTAATGATGGTTCAACAGACGGATCACTTAGTATTTGCAATAATTATGCCGTTATAGATAAAAGGATAAAAGTAGTCGATATAAAGAATGGCGGAGTGAGCAGAGCAAGAAACCTGGGATTGGAATATGTCACAGGAGAATATGTGCAGTTTGTTGACTCGGATGATGTAATCGCTTTGAATATGACAGAACGATTAGTTGAAGCAATTGAAGCATATAAAACCGATATTGTTTTTTGCGGTATGAAATTAGTCTCTCTGAAGAATTCTATACCAGAACGGATAATATGCTGTACATCGGAGGGGATCGGAAAAGAATGTGTATTAGATCGAAAGACTTTTTTAGAAAAAATGGCATTTTTACTCTGGAAAACGGCCATGTTAGAGGGACCTTGTAATCGCGTTTATCGAACTAATATAATAAAGCATCACGGAATCAAGTTTCCTGAGAATATTTCATTAGGAGAAGATCTGATAATGAATCTAAGCTATTATGGTTTTTGCAATGGCGCAGTATTTCTTTCAGACAAATTATATTATTACATACAAGTTAATGATCATGCTTTAACAAGAATTTATAGAGCTGATTTGTTCAGTAATCAAATGATGCTAATTGATCTAGTGAGAAAGTTTTTAAAACGAAAATTAACAAATCTAAGCGATGAGGAGGAGACCAGCCTTTCAGAATACACAGTTGCAAAAGCAATGCAGTGCATGCTGCGTTTATTCCAGAACGAAAATCAATTAGAAGAGATTGATATAAAGGCTGGAATTGCAGAGATTATCAATGATCAAAGAGTAAGAGAAGCTATTAAAAAATGTAATTTTATTGAGGAGCAGTTTGAATGGATTCGTTGGCTATCTGAATTTTCAGATGTGGGAGCTATCTATGAAATATTAAAAAACATGAAAAGCCGAGAGTTATTCAATACCTGTTTAGAGTTGAACGTAGCAGATGATTTAATAATCGAAAAGCGACCCGGTGTTATCAATAGAAGTTTGGTCTGGGGACTAAATAAGGTTCTAAGGATCAAAAATATCAGAACTTTAGAGATGGTAAGAAATAGTCTTGTGGATTTCGGCATAAAGACTACACTTGCTAAAATATTAAACTATTCCCCTAAAAATCAATGTTCTAGCAGATAATAAAAACAGCTTTTTCGTAGTGATATGTTTAGAAAGGAGAACATAATGTTCTTATTATTTTTAATAGCAATATTGGGGCCCACGCTACTTTTGGTTGTAATAACTAGAAGAATGTTTGGTATGCAATTAAGCTTTAAGATGCTATTCTTTGAGTTTATAATTGCTGGGTATATGATAAATATAATTGAAATTATAGTATTTAGTACTCTGAGGCCTGATTTCTGGATATACGGTTTTAGCTTAAGACATACTTATTATTACCTTATTTTAGGAATGATTATTTCTGCACTTCTAATGGGTCTTTTAGTGTCAGAAGACGTGAAAAAAGAAGTATATGTTAGGTTGAAAAGCAAGCCTTTAGATAGTGTACTTATAGTATTGCTTTTGAGTATTTTTGCCTTTTACCTTTTATCTATTGATGGAATTGAAATTAAGATTGCAATCAACTCGGTAAGTATTGTTTTTATTATAATAAGTATATTTGTTAACCTTT
>NZ_QSDR01000064.1 GCF_003464085.1 Clostridium sp. AM58-1XD | reverse complement strand
GGCCGTCTGCCGGAATAAGCCAATCTGTCTTATTTTTCACAGGCGGAATATTCGCCTGCTCTTGACATACAACGATAGTTGCTGTTATATATAAAACAAGGGCTGAAAGTCCAAAAAGGAACTTTCAGCCCAGTGATTATCATAGAAGATCAGCATTTACAGACTTTTTTTCACACACTCTCGTAATGATTAGTTTGGGAATACTTTTGAGTCTTTTTGTTGTAGGAGAACCACACGTTTCTTTCTCTCCATCTATCTGCCACATTTACCATACATGATTCCGTGTAGTTATTGGGCTTCAGCTTGTTCGGCAGTCTTACCCTCATGCATAGCCTGATGTGATTTCTGTTCGTCAGACCAGAGATTTGCCCATGAGTTAGTATGTTCCTCATATCCGGCTTCCTTCAGATTTCACCTCACGATGGACACCCTTGCCTTCGGCTATATCCTTCCCACTACTACAATAGAATTATGGATAAGGTACATGACAACCAGCCATGTCCATATCCTTCTTATTGCTCAAGCTGTTAGAATGAAGGGAACAATGGTATGACTGCTTCCCACTTGGACTTCGCGTCCGTCCGGTAGAATGTCAGCCTGCCCTCATTCGCAGCATTCGTTTTACGCAGGTAGATCTATTACGTTCGCGTCAGCCAGTAGTTAGAATAAGCAATGAGTAAAGCCGACCTTACCATTGGCAAAATACCAAACAAGGAGAATACAATGAATGCAGTAGGTATTGACGTATCAAAAAACAAAAGTACAATCGCTATCCTCCGCCCATTCGGAGAGATTGTTGCTAAACCATTTGATGTAAAACACACATCTTCTGACATAACATATCTAATTAGCCAGTTGAAAAGCTTAAATGACGATACTCGAATTGTTATGGAACATACTGGCCGATACTATGAGCCTATGGCACAGTGGTTGTCAGACGCTGGTTTATTCGTAAGTGCCATTAATCCTAAACTAATAAAAGACTTCGGTAATAATTCATTACGTAAAGTAAAAACGGACAAAGCTGATGCAATAAAAATCGCACGCTACACTCTTGATAACTGGTGTGAACTTAAACCATACACCAACACGGATGAATTGCGCCGACAATTGAAAAACATGAACCGCCAGTTTGATTTCTACATGAAACAGAAAACAGCCATGAAGAATAATCTTATTGCTCTTCTTGATGAAACATTTCCAGGTATAAATACCTTCTTTGACAGCCCTGCAAGAAATGATGGAAGCCAAAAATGGGTGGATTTTGTCACTATCTTCTGGCACGTTGACTGTGTGCGTAAACAGTCTATTTCTTCGTTCTCTGAGCGGTATCAATCTTGGTGTAAAAAGAAAAAATATAATTTTCAGCCCCAAAAGCCTAACGATATATATGAATTTAGTCACGATCTTATCGCAACACTACCAAAAGATAATGTAACAAAACTTTTGATTCATCAGGCTGTTGATCAGCTAAATATAGCCTCAAAAAATGTGGAATCACTTCGTCTCCTTATGAACCAGACTGCTGCTAAACTTCCAGAATACCCAATAGTACTTGATATGGCTGGGGTAGGAACTACACTCGGTCCGCAACTGATAGCTGAAATCGGTGATGTATCCCGTTTTTCTCATAAAGGTGCTCTAACTGCCTATGCCGGGGTTGATCCAGGTGCCAATCAATCTGGTGACTATGAGCAACAAAGTGTCCGAACATCAAAACGAGGAGCTCCACAACTCAGAAAAACCTTATTTCTAATTATGGACTCACTTATGAAACTGGCACCTCCAGATGATCCGGTATACGGATTTATGATGAAAAAACGTGCTCAAGGCAAAGATTATTACGTTTATATGACCGCCGGTGCAAACAAATTTCTCCGTATTTATTACGGACGCGTCAATGAATACCTCTCATCGTTGACTTCTTAATAGTAGTTTTTCATCTTTCCGTTTTCAGCCGGCAATAATTGGCGGCTTTATTGTAATACAAATTTTTTAATATTACTTATTTTAAAAATAACTATTGACTTTTTCTTTGCAGGCTACCGGGCGGATTCCGGACTTGCACCGGTTAGAAACGTGCGCCGCCGGGCGCACCGAAAAAAAGGACCCAAAGTATGGTTTTCACATACCTTAGGTCCTTATTTTTGATGTTTTAGCCCCAAAATGGTGCTTTTTTGTGGGCCAACGTGCCTATTTTAAGTGGCACATCAACAAATAATTACATTCCCATCTGCTTTGCTACTTCTTCTGCAAAATTTTCTTCTTTTTTCTGCATTCCTTCGCCAGTTTCAAAACGAACAAACTTCTTAACTTCGATCTTTGCTCCGTTAGCCTTAGCCACTTCTGCAACGTAGTTTGCTACGCTCTGCTTTCCGTCTTCAGCCTTAACGTAAACCTGGTCTAAAAGGCAGATTTCTTTTAATTCCTTCTTAATACGTCCCATAACCATACCGCTGATGATCTTGTCATTTGCGTCCGGCTTCTCATTCTTTGCCGCTACAGTAAGGATTTCTTTTTCCTTCTCAATATATTCAGCATCTACTTCTTTTTCACTTGTATAAAGAGGCTTTAAAGCGGCTGCCTGCATAGCGATATTCTTAGCCATCTCTCTGATCGCATCATTAACAACATCTGTCTGAACGTCGATTAAAACGCCGATCTTTCCGCCTGCGTGGATATAAGAAGCAACAAAACCGTTCGCCTCTTCTACCTGCTCAAATCTTCTGATATTCATGTTTTCGCCGATTACGGAAATCTGTGCTGCAAGAGCCTCCTGAACAGTCATGGATTCATCCTTAATCCACTTTTCAGCCATAAAGCCTTCCATATCCTTTGCGCTTGAAGCCATTGCCTGAGCTGCAACATCAGCGACATATGTGCGGAATTTTTCATTCTTTGCAACGAAGTCTGTCTCTGCATTAACTTCTACAACAACTGCCTTCTTCTCATCTTCAGAAACCATCGGATATACAATACCTTCTGCTGCAATACGTCCAGCCTTCTTCTGTGCTGTTGCAAGTCCTTTTTCTCTTAAAAACTCAACTGCTTTATCCATATCGCCGTCTGTAGATGCAAGAGCTTTCTTGCAATCCATCATGCCGGCACCTGTCATTTCTCTTAATTCTTTTACCATTGCTGCGGTAACTGCTGCCATGTCTTGTCCCTCCATAATTTTAATATTATTGTCTTTTTCATACTGGCTTGTCCTGCCCGGAATGATTCATTCATGCAGAACAAAATATACGCTTCCATATCGGAGCGTCTCATTTCACAGGACGTATTTTCCTGTAAAACACAAAGTGCTTCAACCCGTCAAACGGACAGGCTGAAGCATTAAATATCAGGATTATTCCTCAGTTGCTGCTCAGCCTCTGCTTCAAAGATTTCTGCTCCTGCTTCTAATTCTCCATCAACAGTAGCTTCACCCTGGTTTGCTTCGATAACAGCGTCTGCCATCTTAGCCACGATTAACTTAACGGCTCTGATAGCATCATCGTTACCCGGAATTACATAATCCAGTTCTTCCGGATCACAGTTTGTATCTGCAATGCCGATTAACGGAATGCCAAGTGTATGAGCTTCCTGTACGCAGATTCTTTCCTTCTTAGGATCTACTACGAAGATCGCATCCGGGATTCTCTTCATTTCCTTGATACCGCCAAGGTTCTTCTCAAGCTTCTCCCATTCTTTCTTTAAAGCAATAACTTCTTTCTTAGGAAGTACATCGAATGTACCGTCCTGAGACATTGTCTCGATTTCTTTTAATCTTGCAATTCTGGACTGAATTGTCTTGAAGTTGGTCAGCATGCCGCCCAGCCATCTCTCGTTAACATAGAACATGCTGCAACGCTCAGACTCTGTCTTGATCGCATCCTGTGCCTGTTTCTTTGTTCCTACGAAAAGAATTGTGCCGCCTTCTGCAGCGATATCAGAGATTGCCTTATAAGCTTCGTCTACCTTGCCTACAGATTTCTGTAAGTCGATGATATAGATGCCGTTTCTCTCTGTGTAAATGTATGGAGCCATCTTAGGGTTCCATCTTCTTGTCTGGTGGCCGAAATGCACACCTGCTTCCAAAAGCTGTTTCATTGAAATAACGCTCATGTCTTTACCTCCGTTTGGTTTTTCTTCCGCCTGCCTCTCATACTTCCGAAAAGACCTTCTGCAAAATGCTTCCGGCACCGTTTTCTGGAATCAGCAAACGTGATTTTTATTCAGCTTTTCTAATATATCATAAGACTTTTCCATATGCAAGGGTTTTTTGTATATTTTTGATGTTCTGTCTTCTATGACCGGTACAGCTTGAGAACAGTTACCGTCGCCGTTCCGTCGCTGCCCGACGAATTGCTGTTGTAGGTCAAGGAAAATCTCGTTTCTTCCGGAACATGAATGATAATGGAATTCGACCCGTACGCGCTTGATACATCTGATCCTGTTTTAAAATAAATTCCATATTCAATAAATGACCGGCCGTTGTAGAAAGGCGTAATCTGCATATATCCTGCAGTTCTCAGTATCACAGAAACATGGTAAGAAATCAGATAATCCCCTGGCGCAAGAGTGATTCGCGTCTGGTCTGTGAGAACAATCTGCCCCGTGGGGTCGGCCGTTACCGTTCCCATTGGAATCTGCGATCCGTCCGTAAAAGCGATTCCAAACGTCGCAAAAGATGCATATACATCTTCCGGCGCAGCACCGGTCGCTCCTGTAGGCCCTACTGCTCCTGCCGGGCCGGTCGGACCAGTTGCACCGCTAATTCCAGTGGCCCCGGTCGGGCCGGTAGTTCCTGCAGCTCCCGTGGCTCCCGTTGGGCCGGTTGCGCCTCTGGCACCTGCAGGACCAGTTGCACCTACTACCCCCGTGGCTCCCGCCGGGCCGGTTGCGCCCGTAGCTCCCG
>NZ_QSDR01000063.1:4214-5419 GCF_003464085.1 Clostridium sp. AM58-1XD | reverse complement strand
CATGCATTGCTGCACTTCCACCTCTGCCCTATCTACCTCGTCGTCTTCAAGGGGTCTTACTCTTGCGATGGGATATCTCATCTTGAGGGGGGCTTCACGCTTAGATGCCTTCAGCGTTTATCCCTTCCAGACTTGGCTACTCTGCCATAGGATTGATTCCTAACAGATACACCAGCGGTCCGTCCATCCCGGTCCTCTCGTACTAAGGACAGCTCCTCTCAAATATCCTACGCCCGCGCCGGATAGGGACCGAACTGTCTCACGACGTTCTGAACCCAGCTCGCGTACCGCTTTAATGGGCGAACAGCCCAACCCTTGGGACCTACTTCAGCCCCAGGATGCGATGAGCCGACATCGAGGTGCCAAACCACTCCGTCGATGTGAACTCTTGGGAGTGATAAGCCTGTTATCCCCAGGGTAGCTTTTATCCGTTGAGCGATGGCAATCCCACTTTATACCACCGGATCACTAAGTCCTACTTTCGTACCTGCTCGAGCCGTCACTCTCGCAGTCAAGCTCCCTTATGCCTTTGCACTCTTTGGATGGTTTCCAACCATCCTGAGGGAACCTTTGAGCGCCTCCGATACCCTTTCGGAGGCGACCGCCCCAGTCAAACTCCCCACCTGACATTGTCCCTCTGCCGGGTCACGGCAGTCGGTTAGAAACCCAATAACGCAAGGGTGGTATCCCAACAATGGCTCCATGAAAACTGGCGTCCTCATTTCTCAGCTCCCACCTATCCTGTACATGCATTACCGAATCCCAGTATCAAGCTGGAGTAAAGCTCCATGGGGTCTTTCCGTCCTGGCGCAGGTAACCAGCATCTTCACTGGTATTTCAATTTCACCGGGTGCATTGTCGAGACAGCGCTCAAATCATTACGCCTTTCGTGCGGGTCGGAACTTACCCGACAAGGAATTTCGCTACCTTAGGACCGTTATAGTTACGGCCGCCGTTTACTGGGGCTTAGATTCAAAGCTTCGCCTTGCGGCTAACCTCTCCTCGTAACCTTCCAGCACCGGGCAGGCGTCAGCATATACCTCACCTTTCGGTTTCGCATAGACCTGTGTTTTTGCTAAACAGTTGCTTGAGCCTATTCTCTGCGGCCAGATCTCTCTGGCACCCTTTATCCCGAAGTTACAGGGTCATTTTGCCGAGTTCCTTAACAATGCTTCTCCCGCCGGCCTTAGGATTCTCTCCTCATC
>NZ_QSDR01000063.1:2348-4018 GCF_003464085.1 Clostridium sp. AM58-1XD | reverse complement strand
GCTCCGCGTCACGTCTTCGGATTGCATGCCGGTTTTTCCTGACATACTCCTACCTCGCTTGCCCCGGTCTTTTCATTCCCGGGTCATCTTATCCCTCTGCGTCCCCACAGTTCTGATATCTTGCGGTACAGGAATTTCAACCTGTTGTCCATCGACTACGTCTTTCGACCTCGCCTTAGGCCCCGACTTACCCAGAGCAGATCAGCTTTACTCTGGAAACCTTAGATATTCGGCCTGAAGGATTCTCACCTTCATCTCGCTACTCATTCCGGCATTCTCTCTTCTTAAAAGTCCACAGCTCCTTACGGTACTGCTTCGCTCCTTTAAGAATGCTCCTCTACCAATGTATTTACATACATTCCTAAGCTTCGGTGTTGTGTTTTAGCCCCGGACATTTTCGGCGCAGGACCTCTCGACTAGTGAGCTATTACGCACTCTTTGAATGTGTGGCTGCTTCTAAGCCAACATCCTAGTTGTCTCTGAAATCCCACATCCTTTTCCACTTAACACACACTTTGGGACCTTAGCTGTAGGTCTGGGCTCTTTCCCTTTTGACTACCCAACTTATCTCGTGCAGTCTGACTCCCGGTCATCATCTCTATGGCATTCGGAGTTTGATATCTCTTGGTAAGCTTTGACGCCCCCTTAAGAATTCAGTGCTCTACCTCCATGAGACTAAACCGAGGCTAGCCCTAAAGCTATTTCGAGGAGAACCAGCTATCTCCGGGTTCGATTGGAATTTCTCCCCTATCCACACCTCATCGCCACCCTTTTCAACGGATGTGCGTTCGGTCCTCCATCTCCTTTTACGGAGACTTCAACCTGGACATGGATAGATCACCCGGTTTCGGGTCTATTCCCACTGACTACTTCGCCCTATTCAGACTTGGTTTCCCTTCGGCTCCACACCTTGAGTGCTTAACCTTGCCAGTAAGAATAACTCGCCGGACCGTTCTACAAAAAGTACGCGGTTCCACCTTAACGTGGTTCCACAGCTTGTAAACACAGGGTTTCAGGTTCTCTTTCACTCCCCTCCCGGGGTCCTTTTCACCTTTCCTTCACAGTACTATGCGCTATCGGTCACTAAGGAGTATTTAGCCTTGGGGGGTGGTCCCCCCGACTTCCTGCAAGGTTCCACGTGTCTCGCAGTACTTCGGATCCCGCTCGCTCGCTATCATTTTCATGTACGGGGCTTTCACCCTCTGTGGCCTGACTTCCCAGACAGTTCCATTAATGAATTGCGTCACTTATTGCGGTCCATTACCCCGGAATGCACGCATTCCGGTTTAGGCTCTTTCCATTTCGCTCGCCGCTACTTTGGAAATCGAGTTTTCTTTCTTTTCCTCCGGCTACTTAGATGTTTCAGTTCACCGGGTTCCCGACGTATGGCTATGTATTCACCATACGACAACTGAGGGCTTCTCAGTTAGGTTTCCCCATTCAGATATCTCCGGATCTAAGGATATTTGCTCCTCCCCGAAGCTTTTCGCAGCTTATCACGTCTTTCATCGGCTCTTAGTGCCAAGGCATCCACCCTGCGCTCTTATTAGCTTAACCAGTTTGGCCCTGATCCCCTTTTTACGGGTGGAATCAGTTCCTAAGGATATATAGCGTTATATCCCCTGGCGTTTTGGTTCGTTTGTTATTGTTTCTTTTGACATGCCTTTTAC
>NZ_QSDR01000062.1 GCF_003464085.1 Clostridium sp. AM58-1XD | reverse complement strand
AAAAAGTCGCAATATAAGATTGTAATATTTTTAGAATGTTCTACGCCATTGATTATAATATCTGTATAATTTTTCTAAACGCTACTACACTCTTTTCATATATGTAATGTAATTCTGAGAATGTCTATTTAATTGAATTTCTGTTAATAATTCATATTGACATCTACCATGTCTAATAGCACAAACCCGGCATTACCGTATGCTATTTTAGGCTAATACCTGATTTCAATCCCTAAAGTTTAATTCTTTGATTATGGAGGTCAAAATCGCGTATAATTATTTTCAATTAGTAATTTTGAATGCCTCATTACCTACCATTGGATAACTTTTATACATAAGTATACAACATATTCCATAAAAGCATATTGCTAATTTAATTATAGCTGATTTCTCAAAAATTCTTTGGTAGAAGCATCTTGCGTTACAGATATCGCTTTTTTAATATTTTCTCTTGCCAGTTCATGTCTCCCTAGAGCATTGTATAGGCTGCTCAATCCGGAATAATAATACCAAACAGTTCCATTATCTTGTATTGCATGTAAATATGCTTTTTCTGAATTTAGATAATCTTGCTTAATTAATAATAACTCTCCCAAGTAGTAATAATACTCTGCTTTTCCATCGATTAGAATTGCATTGTTAATAGAGATTAATGCCTCATCTAGTTCTCCCAGATTAAAGAGTGTGACACTTTGATTGTAAAATAGTCTTGCCGTTTTATACTTTAAAAGTGCCTTTTTTAATATAGTGTTTGCCATGTCATATTTTTTATACTCCATAAACTTTTCAGAAAAGAAGGTATACCGATCAAGCTCTTCTGAGCTTTTGAAGTTTAATACCTTTTCTGCAAAAGAAGTAGCATCCGATTCAGTGAGTAATAATATTTCTAGATACATAAGGCAAAGACCGGTATTTCTCAATAAGCGTTCTGAAACAGGGATCAAATCTAGTTGGTTCTTACATATATCGGTAGTCCCATTTTTTAACAAGAAAAAGTTTTTTTTAATCAGCCAGGCTATGGATGTCTGTTTCTTATATTCAAATTCCATATTAAATACGTCTTCAGAAAATTCTTCTAAAGCAATTTCTTCTACAATTTGTTTTATTCCATATACATCGTTAAGAATATCTCCTATAAGATGACCTGCATAAGGTATATTAATCAAAGTGGCACATGTCCGTTTCTTAATCTGTTCTGCATGAAACCCATCTTCGCTTAAACAGTCATAAAAAATATATCCACTATTGTTTATACAACTGCCATCTTTAATATAATTATGATGAAATTTTATCTTAGAACTCTCATACGCCCACCGCATGTCTCCAGAAATTTCTTGAGGACGAATAGAATACTGCGGACACAGAGTGACAAAAACCGAATGAAGGGCTTCTGAAAAATTTATTGCCCCGAATCCCCCCATACTGCTACCATAAGATACGATTCGTTTATAAAGTTTCGTATCATTCTGAATAATATGAATAACACCTTCCATTTCATCAGATTGAAACCAATCGTTTTTGTTAGTAACTATATGATACTCAGTAAAACCATTTCCTGCAAACAAACCACAAGCAAAGCCCTTTTCAAAATTGGTGGCAATTATCGGATCTTTCGATATGGTATAAGCATTAAAGGTAATAATTGCCACCTGTTTAGTTCCCTGTATTTTTGTTAATCTAATGTCACTTCCTTCAAATAAAATCTCTACATCCATTTATTGACTCCTTATTATTCAAGATAACCATTTAGTCTCGACCCAAGATATCCCTCGTATATACTTTCTCATTTACATCAGATAACATTTTATCATATCGATTGGCAATAATAATTTCCGCATAATTCTTAAACTCTTTTAAATCTTTGATAACTTTTGAACCATAGAATGTACTTTCTGTCATAGTAGGTTCATATACAATTACAGGAATTCCCTTTGCTTTAATTCTTTTCATAATACCTTGTATAGATGACTGCCTAAAATTATCAGAATCCGATTTCATTGTCAGTCGGTAAATACCGACAATTTTGGGATTACGATCGATTATCTGTTCTGCTATAAAATCTTTTCTGGTTCTATTTGCATCTACGATTGCAGTAATAATATTATTAGGGACATCTGCATAATTAGCAAGTAATTGTTTTGTATCCTTTGGAAGGCAGTAGCACCATAACCAAAGGAGGGATTATTATAAAAATCCCCAATCCTAGGATCTAAGGATACACCGGTGATAATCTGTTTTGTATTTAAGCCACGTACCTCAGCATATGTATCTAATTCATTAAAAAAGGCAACCCGCATCGCAAGATATGTATTTGCAAACAATTTAATGGCTTCTGCTTCCGTAGAATTTGTATATAACACAGGAATATCTCTTTTTAAAGCGCCCTCCATCAGTAGACCAGCAAAAACTTTGGCACGATCCGAAGTATCACCAATGACAATTCTGGATGGATAAAGATTATCATAAAGGGCCTTTCCTTCCCGAAGAAATTCTGGTGCGAATACTATATGATCCGTATGAAATTTTTTTCTTAACTCTTTTGTGTACCCAACTGGTACAGTAGACTTAATTATGATAGTTGCATTAGGTTCGATCTTCAGTACGTTATTGACTACATTTTCCACAGAACTTGTATCAAAATAGTTTTTCTTTGGGTCATAATTTGTTGGCGTTGAAACAATTACAAATTCAGCACCATTATATGCTTCGTTCATGTTAAGTGTTGCTTTTAGACTCAAAGATCTGTTTTGCAGGTATTCCTGTAATTCTACATCAATGACAGGCGAAACTTTCTGGTTGATTTTCTCAACTTTATTCTGATCTATATCTAATGCATATACGTCATTATGCTGTGATAATAAAACTGCATTTGACAATCCCACATACCCAGTACCCGCAACTGCAATTTTCATATTCCCGTATCCTTTCTTGTACTGTCTTTAAAAACATGCTTCTTTCCGATAAAATAATTAATAATAATTACAAAAGCAGTAATAAAACATTTACTTAAAAATTTATCACACATCAATAGTTCAACCATTATTATAAGCCCTGCATAATCGATTATCATGGTGAGTCCACGTGCAACTACAAATCGGCAAAACTCTTTAACTAACCCCATATAGCTTCCAGTTTTGCTATGAAAAACGAAATTCTTATTACATACGTAGGCAATCAATTTAACTATTACCAAAGTTATTAAATTAGCATACTTATAATCCAGATTGCACCATAATAACAATTGAAACAGTCCTACATTTAAAGCAGATGTGAGGACTCCGAAAAGTCCATAGCTAACAGTTTCACGATTAATCATTTTTAATAGGAAGCTTTTCTTACTCGTTTGTTCCATTCTGCGTAGTGTCCTTACTGTAATTTATTTTTCTTACATGATATTGGATGTCCTCCAATATTTTACGGTTTGCTGCTATCACATCTGCTTGTAAACCAACAACAATAGTTTGTACCCCCACCATAATTAGACAGGTAGCTAGAATTAATGATTGTATATGTCCATTACCGTAGCCAGTTACAAAATAGTATAAAAAACGTAAGCCAATCCCAATTCCAACAATAATTGGAAAACTCCCCAGAAGAGTAAAAAAGCGTAACGGTTTGTACATCATAAAAGCTCGGATAATTGTCAGCATAGATTTCTTAACATATCCAAACATGCTATTGAAAAGTCTGGAACTCCTCAATTCTGGGTTTGTACGTATTGGGACCGAAACCATTGCAATCTTATCCCGCCCGGCCTGAACGATTGTCTCTAGGGTATATGTATATTCATTTACAACATTCATTCGGAGCGCAGCTTCCCTGCTATATGCCCGAAATCCACTGGGGGCATCTGGGATATCCGAGTTTGAGGCTTTCCTTACAACCCAGCTTCCAAAATGCTGAAGTTTCTTTTTTAAAGGTGAAAAATGCTCCGTGTCATCAATCGGTCTTTCTCCGATAACAATGTCTGCAACTCCATTAATAATAGGACGGACTAATTTTTCAATGTCCTCACCACAGTATTGATTATCGGCATCCGTATTGACTATTATATCGGCCCCATTTTGAAGGCAAGCATCCAGTCCAGCCATAAATCCCTTGGCAAGGCCTTTGTTTTGAAGAAAATTAACAATATATTGTACACCCCAATTGCGAGCAACCTCTACCGTGTTATCTTTGCTCCCATCATTAATTATTAAATATTCAATGATATCAATGCCGTCTATCTGTTTTGGCAAAGCATTCAAAGCTATTTCCAAAGTCTGTGCCTCATTGTAACAGGGTATTTGTATTATTAGTTTCATTTTTTTCTCCTGTGCCTAAAAGCATAATGGTAATTCCTACAATTATCGGAAATACCATAGTTGTTGAGTAAACGTAT
Source organism: Clostridium sp. AM58-1XD (assembly GCF_003464085.1). Classification (GTDB taxonomy): domain Bacteria; phylum Bacillota; class Clostridia; order Lachnospirales; family Lachnospiraceae; genus Lachnoclostridium_A. Next base: position 1,960 of record NZ_QSDR01000062.1, on the reverse strand, counting down.
CGATAACTCTGAGATATCATCGAAACAAACAACGATAAAATATTTGTAGCATAAGGTATATATATGCCCAAAAGGGAATAGCGTTTACGGGATATAATTAATAGCACGCCAAATAGTCCAATTAAATGCATCCAAGCAAACCTCCAAAAAATAATATCGGGACCTCGTTTCGATGTTGATTGTATAACTTTTATCAGTGAATTAGTCAAAGGAGTTTTTCTATAACTCATATAGTCCGCAAAAATCTTTTGTCCTGTTATCATCTCTTGGTTTTTATCGGTAAAATCATCTGTATACTCAGCAATATAAATATAAGAGCCTTCCGGTGTTTTAAATTCCCAAATCATATTTGTTAGTTGAAATATATCCTTGACAACTAAAGGAATATTTTTGACTGCAATTTTTAAATAATTTCTTAGAAATCCATCTTTATATTCAGATAATTTTTGAATGTAAGGGTAGCCTGATACATATGTATTATGAGAATATGCGTGATAATTGTTTTTCCAAAGATCTAAAGGCATAATCTTTTCCATAAATAACAAATCATCACTGTCCAAATTCCCCCCTTCAACATACACTGTCCCCATATTGTGGGCTAGAAAAGAATATGCTACCCCCTCCGGTTTGGGATGTACATCATAAACTTTATAGACCCCTACTTTAATAACAAAAATAATAACCGTAGAGATAATAACTATTTTAAAAGCACTTTTTATTTTTTTTCTTAATAGTACCACTAGGCATATTACTGTAAATATATATGGAACAAAACCGTTGTGTCTGAATAATGCAATAGTGATTAGGGTACAAATTGTTATGGCTATATTGCGCTTTCTAGACAGCCATAACTCCATATCAAGACACATAAATAAAATCTCGTAACTAATGCCTAATATAGCGATAGAATAAGGTATATCCTTCCAAATATTAACAAGCATTACCCCATTAGCAGGAAACAGTGCAAATCCACAGCTAATGATAAAAGCAATCCTCTTCGATAATCCATTCTCGCATAATAACTGTAGTGCTTTTCCAAGAAAATAAATAGAAACAATTATTTGCAATAATACAATTATTGCAGGATTTTTTGAGATAAATCCAATGTACCGAATCAGTAAAGTATGAGCTACCGGATGCCAATCATCAAATATTTTTAATGTAGCCTGCTCGTATTGATTAAATGTATCAACTGAAAAGAGTGCTGGATAAAAGCCAAGGTAATAGACAAACCAGACTAAAGCGCAAGGCCATGTCAATTCAAACCAAGCAAAATAATCAGAGGTCTTCTTTTTTAACGCTTTATCCAAAAGTATTGAAAATATTTTATACACAATTACTAATAATATAACTAATGTAAAGTAATACATTTTTGAAAAGGGACGAGGATGAATTTTATCGGATAAATCAACTAAATACTCTGAGTCCTCCGAGGAATATAAATCATATGCACCTGTTATATTTCCATCTAAATAAACTAGACATGTTCCTGCATTACTGTTAGTCGCAAAAACCACTTTCAAACTTTCATCAATAGTTAAATTCGCAATAAATGCAGATTTTGTTGTGGCTTCATAGGATATGTCTGTTCCCTTAACCCACATCGGATTATTTGTTGCATAATTAGAGACATCTGCTTTCTTCCCATCAATAAAAATTTCTTTTATCTTTATTACTGGTGGATCAGAAGAGAATTCTTCATCTATTGTTTCAATTTTCAAAGTGTGATTAGCATCTCTAAATTTTTGATTATAGCTCTTAGCCCAGGGTAAACCAAGCATAAATAACGTACATACTGCCAAAAGAATCGTTAGGCTCTTAAGCACATATTCATGTAGATTATACCTTAAATAAAAATATATATTTGTGCAGCAAAACATAATGCATAAAACAGTAATTACGTTATCTTTAAAAATAAAAGCAATAACTGAAAAAATAGCAATAAGAAAAGTTAAAAATA
>NZ_QSDR01000061.1 GCF_003464085.1 Clostridium sp. AM58-1XD | reverse complement strand
GATTATAAAAAACTTGTCATTAATAATGATAAGATTATTAATTTATCAATGATAAATGGGAGACTTACAAATTTTAATTGAAAATAATTTTAAAGCAATTCCTAACATATCTTGATGATAATTATGATATATTATCCGAAAAATTAGGAAGTCCATTTTTGTTAAAGCCACGAAAATCTTATGCATCAAAGGGGATTGAAAAAATTAGCAATAAGATGGAATTTGAGTTTTTCAAAAAACGTCAGGGTAAACAGTTTATGGCCCAAAAAATTGTTGGAGACGTTGAACATGAATATACTGCTGCAACGTTTGGTTTTGGTGATGGAACTTGCATTAAACCTATTATACTGAAAAGGAAATTAAGTCAAGAAGGTGCTACAGCTAAGGCAAGAGTAGTAGACATTTTACAGATAGAACAAAATATATACCGCATGGTAGAGCTTTTAAAACCCATCGGACCTACAAATTTTCAGTTTCGTTGCGATAATGACGAGTACCTATTGCTAGAAACGAATCCAAGAATATCCTCATCTACATCTTTAAGAACAGCATTTGGATATAATGAGTCAGAAATGTGTATTGAGTATTTTATAGAGCATAAGCGGCCAGCAGAGGCAATAATAAGAAAGGGGTCTGCAGTAAGGTATATTGCAGATTATGTAAAATTAGAATGATAGGAATTATTTCGGATATTCATGGAAATTATCCAGCACTGATTGCCGTACTGCACGAATTAGATCGGATAGGGTGTAAAAAGATCATTTCGTTAGGAGATGTATGTGGCTATTATTGCATGGTAAGGGAATGTATCAGGGAACTTCGTCAAAGGAATATTGTCAATATAATGGGAAACCATGATTATTATATTATAAATAATAAGAGCTGTGATCGCTCTTATACAGTAAATTTGTGCCTGGATTATCAAAGGGAAATTTTAAATGAAGAAGATATAAACTGGTTGAAAAAATCAGTGCAATATATAAAAAAAGATGGTATATGGATGGTTCATGGCGGGTGGACTGATTATATAGATGAATATGTAAAGGACTTCTCTTTTTTAGATAAAAATGATGAGGTTTCTCTTTACATTTCTGGACATACACATATTCAATCAAAAATAATAGGTAAATATGCGGTTTACTATAATCCAGGATCAGTAGGACAACCTAGAGACGCTATTTCGACTGCAGCCTATGCAATCATAAAAGATAATAATGAAGTGGAATTGAGACGTATAGAGTATGACATAGATAAAATTGCATATGCGATGAGAAAGAACGGATTTCAACAGCGAGTATATTCATGCTTATATAGTGGAATGAGAATTGGAGCGAATGAAGAATGAAGAGGCAAAAAATATCGGTAGTCATTCCCTGCTATAATTCAGAGAAGATGATTGAAACGGTGGTTGATCAGGTATTGGAGGCAATTTCCGAAAGAAAGACGTTTGAATATGAAATCATCTTGGTAAATGATGGATCGAAAGATTCTACTTGGAATGTTATCCATGATATGGCAATAAAAAATCCGCATATTATTGCCATAAATTTCTCTAGAAATTTTGGCCAACATAGTGCGTTAATGGCGGCGTATCGGGCTGTAACCGGGGATATTATAGTAGGACTTGACGATGATGGAGAACATGATCCCAAAGAAATATATATGCTAATTGATAAATTATTTGAAGGATTTGACTATGTATGTGCATATTACGAAATAAATCAGTCAAAATTCAGAAGTCTAGGTACAAGAGTAAATAATTTAATGGCCACAATTTTAATAGATAAGCCTAAAGAAGTCGATTTTTCAAGCTATTATGCTATGAAGCGATTTGTTATTGAAGAAATAATACGATATCGGCAACCATATCCTTATGTGGGAGGGTTAGTTTTAAGAGCTACAAGGAATATTGGTACTGTCCCCTTGGTGCGTCATAAACGATTGTGTGGAAAATCAGGTTATAGTACAAGGAAGATGATAAAACTATGGTTTAATGGTTTTACCGCTTTTTCAGTGAAACCATTAAGAGTTGCGACTGGATTAGGGGTACTTTCCGCACTGATAGGATTTATAGGAGCAATTGTCTTAATTATTAAACGTCTCTTTTTTCTTAATTATGTACCAGGATATGCTTCAACTATCGTTTGCATTATATTTTTCTGCGGAATGATTATGATGTTACTGGGAATTATTGGAGAGTATGTAGGACGCATTTATATAAGCATTAACAATGCGCCGCAATACGTAATACGTGATCAGGTTGGTGGTGATAATAATGAGGAAAACTATTAAGCCATATATATTGTTACATATTTTACTGCTGTTTTATTCATGTGCTGGAATTTGTTCAAAATTAGCGGCTGGACAGAGTTTTTTATCTTTTAACTTTATTGTATTATATATGCTACTACTTTTAATTATGTTTTTTTATGCAATAATGTGGCAGCAAATATTAAAGAAAATGGAACTTGTAACTGCCTATGCAAATAAGGCTGTCACAATTTTTTGGGGATTAGTGTGGGGAAGACTGCTGTTTGATGAAAGCATTACAATTTGCAAAATATTGGGGGTAATTGTTATTGTATTCGGCGTCTATATGGTAGTTATTGGAGAGGAAAAAGATTAATGTATATTTCGATTTTTTTGATATCCGTAAGTATTTCATCGATATCACAGGTTCTATTGAAAAGTAGTGCGAATAAAAAATATAATAATAAAATAAGAGAATACTTGAATTTTAAGGTTATTATTGTAATAATAAAATAAGAGAATACTTGAATTTTAAGGTTATTATTGCATATATGTTATTTTTTCTCTCCACCTTGATAACTATTCTTTCTTATAAATATATTAACTTGTCTTTGGGCGCGATATTAGAGGCAACAGGTTATATATTTGTTGCTATACTAGGACATGTTTTTTTACATGAAAAAGTTGGAACATGTAAAAGGAAAGGGTTGTCATGTATTCTTTTGGGGATTGTACTCTTTAATCTGGAAGAGATTTTAAAACTTTTTTAAACTAAAGTTAATATTGTATTAGGATCATATCAACAGGGTTATGAAAAAGTGTAGAAAGGAAATATAATGTTTAAAACGAAAAGACGTGAATTAGAGCAAAACCTACTCATCGCGGAAAAAAGAATTATTGAACTTGATGATAAAATAGTGATATTATCTAGCGAGAATGAACTGCTGCGAAAAGCAAATAAAGATATTGATATAAAAGCAGAGCAAATATCCATCAGATTGCAGAAACTAAGCGATGAATTATACAAGTATATAGATACCCAAATCAAACAGCTTAGCAGCTATACAGATTTTCTCAAACAAGAAAGCGATAATAGAATATCAACTTTAAGTGATGAATTATATGAGTACATTGCCAGACAGAGCTATATAAGAGATTCTTCATTGGAAGAATACAAGAAACAATTGAATGAGGAACTCTGGATGCGTACCTTTGGATTTGACAATATGATTTCAGAGCTACAGCTAAACGCGATTGAAGCGGTTGTTCCAGGAAACCGCGCAAGGCTAGAATCTCTCAAAGACACGCATAAAGGAGAAAAATGTTTTGTAATAGGAAATGGTCCATCATTAAAGGCGTCAGATTTGGAGAAGCTTTTGGAGAAGGGGATTTTCTGCTTTGCATCTAAGGGGATATATAATATTTTCGGAGAGACTGAGTGGCGACCAGATGTTTGGGGAGTATCTGATTTAGATTATATAAAAGTGAAAAAAGAGGATTTAAACCAGCTCAATGGTTTTATAAAACTTGTTTGTGCACAATCGATTATACACTATAAAATACAGATTAGTAATGCTATTTATTATCCCTTTATACAGGCGGAAAGGACACCAAAGTTCTGCAACATAGACGTAAGCAGAGGCGTTCATTTTTATGGAACAATAACAGGAAAATTAATAAATTTTGCAATGTATATGGGCTTTTCAGAAATATATCTTTTAGGATGTGATCACTCATTCCCAACGAAAACAGATGAAAACGGAAATAAGGTTATTGATTTTTCAAAGAAAGTGCACTTCGCCGAAAACTATTTCTCAGATGATGAGGAAAAAACATATGTGCATAGAGCGATTGATGATATAGATAAGTCACTAAAATATGTAACTGATTCATATAAAGATTTAAAATATTTTTGTGACCATTATAATATAAAGGTCTGGAATGCGACTCGTGGTGGAAAATTAGAGGTGTTTCCAAGGAAAGCATTTGATACTCTAATGCAAAAATGGATGTAGGGATTAAAAGGATATGGTGAAAATGAATAACGAAAGGAACTTCCTGATTAGACTGTTTCAATTATAGTCGGGATAGATTAATTTGTTGCAGGAGGATGAGAATTTGAAAAAATGTGTGATATTTGGCGCTGGAGGAACAGGAAGGAAAGTTTACAGTTTAGTTAAAAAAGAATACGAAGTTTTATTTTTCGTTGATAATGATGAAACTAAAGTGGGGTGGAAGATATTTGATAAAGAGGTAAAATCACCATCTGAAATTAAAAATATTGATTTTGATACAATATTTATAGGTTCATTAATGGGAATGGAATCGATAACATTACAGTTACTTGAACTGGGAGTTATGCCGACAAAAATAAATAGGGAATATATTAGTTTATCTATAAAGAGCCGAGAAAAATTTTTGGAAAATTTTAAAGAAGTCCTTGATATACGAGGAAAATTTGCGGCTGTAGCAGAAGCCGGTGTTTATCAAGGTGAATTTGCAAAAGTTATAAATAGAATATTCCCCAATTCAAAATGTTATTTATTTGATACTTTTGAGGGATTTGATAATAGAGATTTTTCTTACGAAGAAAAAGAATCTCTAATTCAAGCGGAACATTTGAAAAAAACTTCAATAGAACTTGTACTAAGTAAAATGACTACACCGGAAAACTGCATTATAAAGCAGGGATATTTTCCGGATACGGCAGTGGGCTTAGACGAAAAATATATGTTTGTAAACTTAGATATGGATCTATATAAGCCTATATTGGATGGATTGGTATATTTCTATCCAAGGATGATATCAGGTGGCGTGATTTTAATTCATGACTATTTTTCTGACGTATATCCTAATGTGAAGAGCGCGGTGTTGGATTACGAACAAAAATATTTAGACGGAAAGAAGTTAAATATGTTGCCTATTGGGGATGATATTAGTTTAGCCATCTTAAAATAAAAGGAGAACCTTATATGAAAGTGGTAGCAATGATACCGATTAAGTTAAATAATCAACGGTTGCCTGGGAAAAATATAAAGTGTTTTGATGATGGAACACCTCTTGTGCATTGTATTCAAAGAGCTTTATTAGAGGCAAACAGCATAGATGAGATATATGTATATTGCAGTAACATATCAATTCAGGACTATCTTTTACCAGGAGTGAAATTTTTAAATAGGTCATTTGAATTAGATGCGGATTCCATCAACTGTAATGATATATTGGATCGGTTTATTAAAGAAGTAGATGCGGATATTTATATAGCGTCACATGCAACAGGACCATTTACCTCCAGCCGTAGTATTAATAAGTGTGTAAATGCAGTGCAGTCGGAAGAATATGACTCGGCGTTTATTGCTACTAAGATGCAGCAGTTTTTATGGCAGGAAGGAAAGGCCCTGAATTTTGATATTCAGAACTTTCCAAGAACGCAGGATTTAGTTCCGATATATGTCGAAACTCCAGGCGCATATGTATTCAAAAAAGAAGTTTTTGAAAAGTATAAAAGAAGAGTTGGAATAAAACCGTATATATGCGAGGGAGAAAAATTGGAGGAAATAGACATTGATAATCCAGAAGATTTTAAGATTGCCAATGCAATTTATATGAATATTATTAAGAATCGAGATGAAAAACATGGGAAATATTAAACTTTTAGATTGTACATTGAGAGATGGGGGATATTTGGTAAATAAAAAATTTGGTGATAATACTATTAAAGGAATGATTCACCATTTGGTAGAAGCAAATGTAGATATTGTTGAAGTTGGCTTTCTGGAAAAGGAATCGGGAGAAACAGGGAGTACAGTATTTAAAAATTCTGATGAAATTAAAAAGTTCCTACCTAAAAATAATAGCAAAACGATGTTTGTTGCCTTGGCAGATTATAGTCGTTATGACGTAGAACTATTAAAACCATGTGATGGAAAGTCAATTGATGGAATCCGTATCTGCTTTTTTAAGCATGAACGTAAAGAGGCTATAAATGTATGTAAAAAGGTTAAGGCATTGGGATATAAGGTATTTGTACAGCCAGTGGACATCTTGGGATATTCCGATATTGAAATTCTCGATTTGATTAAGGAAGTTAATGAAGTTTTACCATATACTCTTTCAATAGTAGATACATTTGGTTCAATGTATTTGGACGATTTAGAACGTATTTTTTATCTTGTTCATCACAATTTGCGAGACGATATAGCAATAGGACTACACTCCCATAACAATATGCAAATGTCCTTTGCTTTATCACAGCGTTTTATGGAACTGTGCAGAGGAAAAAGAGAGTCGATTATCGACGCAACTATGTGCGGGATGGGAAGAGGCGCAGGAAATACAAATACGGAATTAATAGCACAGTATATGAACCGAAAGTTTAATAAAAACTATGATATAGATATTTTATTAGATATAGTAGACATCTATATGAAGAGTTTGATGGTAAAATGTACATGGGGATATTCAATTCCTTATTTTTTAGCAGGAGTTTTCTCAGCACATGTAAATAATATTTCATACTTAACAGATAAGGCAACTATTAAAATGAGAGATATTCGGCATGTTCTTGATAACGTTGGAGCAGAGAAGAGAAAACGATATGATTATGAATTTTTGGAAGAGAAATATAGAGAATATATGAATTCTATTCTTAAAGCGCCAGTCAGATATGATAATATGAAACGCCAGTCAGATATGATAATATGAAAGAAGCTTTTTATAATAAGGAAAAAGCTTTTTATAATAAGGAAA
>NZ_QSDR01000060.1 GCF_003464085.1 Clostridium sp. AM58-1XD | reverse complement strand
TCTCCCATTTATCAATTGATAAATTAAATTAATCTTATCATTATTAATGACAAGTTTTTTATAATCATCACCCATAAATTCCTGTTCGCTAATTAATCTGTGAATTTCTTGTTAAATTAAATTAATCTTATCATTATTAATGACAAGTTTTTTATAATCATCACCCATAAATTCCTGTTCGCTAATTAATCTGTGAATTTCTTGTTCTGTACCAAACATAACCAGGTCTACTTCGTTTTCTAAAATTACATTTTTTATAAATTCTGGATATCGTTCAGAAACAGCAGGTATGGCTTGGATAAATTTATCACATAGGTATCTACCATATGCATCACTATAAATATCTATTCCTATTATATTTACATTCATCTTATAGCTTGAACGATGAAGGGAGTTTACAATTCCATAGCCAATAATTGCTCCGACACCTGTGACGAGAACATTATATTTTCTCATATCATACCTCGATTTCAATCAATACTGGACGACTGTTTTCTTTCAACTTTCCATTTACAATATCTTCATAATTATAATAATCTATATCAAAAGCAGCAGCAGCCTTTTTAAAATCTGCAGCTTCATAACCCCATTTCGAGCCGACAAATCTTCCCTCGAAAGCAATTTTATGATAATCTTGTATCATACCTAATCCATAATTATTAATTACGATAATCACTACGGGGATTTTTTCACGCTTTATTACCTGTAATTCCTGAAGATTCATCATAAATCCGCCATCTCCCACAATACAAACTAGTTTCTTATTTTCTGAAGCATAATAAGAACCAATTGTAGCAGGTAAAGCATATCCCATAGAACCAAGTCCTGACGAATTTAAATAGCGTGTTCCTTCCCCAATCTCAAGTGTTTGTGCTGCGGCCATTTGATGATTACCCACATCTACGCACACGATACTATCTTTAATATATGTACCCAAAACCCTTTTGAGTTTATCTCTAAATGTACTGCCATATACCAATACTTCTTCAGGTACATTATCCTTCATCCAATTTTTCGTAAGTTTCAGCCACTCATCATAACGATTATCCGGAACGCCATATTCAAGAAACTGAGTCAAAAATTGTTCTACAGTGGCCTCTACACAAATTTCGTTTTTTTTCACATGATATAATTCATTTTTATCAATATCCACATGAATAACTTTTGCATTTTTTAGAAAGACTTCAGGCTCAACAGTTCGTTGACGCTCATCTAATCGTGATCCTAAAACTAGCACAAAATCCGCTTCCGTCAATATTTTATTTGAATAGGGCAGTCCATAAGCGCCAATCATCCCTCGATAACATAAATGATCATTTGGTAAAGCATCTTTTCCACACAACGAAACCACTGCAGGTATTGGAAGTTTACATAAAAATTCATGTATTAAACGTAAGGAAGCGGAATCTCTACTACCATTGCCTAAAAGCAGCACTGGCTTTGAGGCATTTTCCATGTAGTTAGAAACGTTCCTTAAAATATCCGTGCATATTCTCTTGCTCGCTGTGCCTTCTTCTTTCAAATCAAATGAAACATCTATCTCTTCCCGTTGGATGTTATGGGGGATATCTAATAAAACAGGTCCTTTTCTCCCTTCCTTCATGGCTTTTAACGCTTTTTTAAGTATTACCGGAACTTCCTGAGGGTGATAAATGGTAACCGCATATTTAGTAATTCCCCCCACCATGCTCACAATATCTGACTCTTGGAACCCGTTTTGGCGGATACTTTCCGATGAACGCATCATTTTGGTGTTTATATTTCCTGTAATAAATAAACAGGGTATCGAGTCATAATAGGCGTTGGCAATACCATTGATTAAATTAATAGCTCCAGGTCCGCTCGAAGACAATGCAACGCCAAATTTCCGCGATACTTGTGCATATGCATTTGCTGCAAATGCTGCCCCTTGCTCATGATAGGTCTGTACGTAGGAGACTTGATTATTTCCAGCTACTGCATCTATCATATAGGTGATATTTCCACCTTGATAGCCAAAAACATGTTTTACCCCATTATTCGCTAATATTTCCACAATATATTCTGCAACATTCATTAAATAAACCTTTCAAATATAAATTCATAAAATTGAGTCCAGCGATTCCAACTCAAAAAAACGATTGTAACAATTGTAAAAATAAAGATACATACACTATTTAATAATAAAGAACTACCTAAAATGGGACACATATGGTAAAGAATAATGTACAAATAAGGTGACAGAAATGATGAGCCAATATATATCACCATCCCGTTAGATGCTTTCTGCGTAATTCTACCAATGTTTTTCCGCGGTATTGCACCAATGATAACAGCTCCTCCTAAAAATGCAATAATATAATATAACAATTTTAGTGCAAGGGTGAACATTAATGCCGTATCTAAATTCCATGCATTTGCTCTAAATAATATAATATCGTATGGAACAATTAACGCCAGAATTATATACCCTCCCCCTAAAAGAAAAAGATACCACGGATTTTTAGCAAAAATATCACGCAATTTGCCCAAACTCTCATCATCTAATATGGATCCTGCATAGAAAAAGGGCAGTAATGCAAAACACGGCAATATCATTGTGTTACTTGCTTTATCTAAGGATAATAAAGCAGCCCCTATTGCCATTGAAACTAATACGATTATTTTATTTGCTTTTATATGGTCAAAAGTTGGATATAGCATTCTCCAAAACACCATGCATATCAAAAAATATAATGGGCCTGATGGCTCCACAATTGATATTTTCATTGTGTCTGTGCTATAATCTATGATCCCTAACTGAATCATTGCTGCTCCGATCACCATATATAGCAACTGGAATACAATATAGGGTATTAAAAGCTTTTTTATGTACTTCCATACATTACGTTTAGATTTTCTAACTAAATATCCTGTACAAAAGGTAAACAGTGGCATATGAAATAAATAGATAAATTTTATTGCAAACTCAATAATTTTGCTTTCGTTTTTAAATGGTATTAGATTATGCGCAAATGCTACTGTAAACAGTAAAAGTATTTTTATATTGTCTATATTATTCTCCCTTATCATTAGTCATTTTAATAAAAAACCTCCATCTATAATAAAGAGACTTCCTGTTACAAAGTCAGAGTCTTCTGACAACAAATACTCTACCATTTTACTTATTTTTTGTGGGGGAATAATACCAAGAGGCTGATTTCTATTGGTTTTTTCTTCAAGGTTTTTACTTTGGCTTCTCAGTTCTTGATATAATTCTGTCTCTACAACTCCAGGCAGAATTGCATTCACTCTCATTTTTCCCAATGCTTCTTTTGCAAGATATTTCACATACGTGTTAAGCACTGACTTACTAGCTGCATATGCAGATTGCCTATTTGTAACAACAAGACTAACAATTGAAGATATTACTACCACAGAGGCATTTTTCTTCATACACTTTGAATTGAGCATATATTTTCCCATTTCACCAAATGCTAATGCATTAACTGTTATCGTTTCAATAGCCTTTTTGTTATCATTATCCCTCATCCAATATAAGGGCGCTATGCCTGCAGAATAGACTACTCCATCTAAAGAAATATTATTCTTTAAACAATCATCGAATATTTCTCCTATATTCGCTAAATCTGAAAAGTCATATGCAATTGCATAGTTATTACCAGGCAATATTTCTGCTAAATTTGAAAGTATTTCCTTTCGCCTTGCAACCAAAACAACATTTGCTCCTGTTTCTTTTGTTAAATACTCTGCTACATTTTTTCCAATTCCACTAGACGCCCCAGCAATCAAAAATGTTTTTCCTGAAAATCGAGCCATATTTATCCCCTCACTATGTAATAGCCATATCTAGTAGAACTGTCCGTAACTGGATGTTCACTATCTATTATATCTATATCACTTACTCTATATAAACTTTCAGGATTCTTTAATTTGATTCTTTCAAGTTGATTTATATCTTCCTGATTAAATATAAATCTTACCTCAGCTTTTTGTGGCACACAAACTTTTTTGAAGACTGGTTTCCTGCCACATGCAACATCAATTACCATATTAATAAAATCAACTCCTGTAGATAACTGCACCAGATCGGAGCCAATACAATCCCCTCCCATGCGTCCACCTATTTCAATAATTTTTATCTTCCCATTGTTATCGACTTTAAGCTCAGAATGTGAAGCCCCATTCTTGATCATCAGCGTATCCAAAGCATGCTCAACAATGCCTTTTATTTTATTTAATATCTCATCTGAAACTGCTGCAGGCTGAACATGTCCTGTCTCTATAAAATGCGGTGCCCCGGTTGTATATTTCTTAGTCAAAGCTAAAAAAGTATGTACCCCTTTATACGATATATATTCTACACTAAATTCTTCACCTTCAACAAATTCTTCTACTATAGCCTTTTTACTGAATGACTCTTTTTCAGCAGATCTTATTGCACTTGACAAATCAGCTAAATCCGATATCTTTGTTATACCTCTGCTACCAGAGCGGTCAACAGGTTTTACAATCAGCGGCCATCTTAATGATTTGAAATTTATATTGGATAACTCGTCTGAATAATAGCACTTAGGAGAGGGATCCCCTCTTTTTTCAAATGCTTTACGCATTAAATATTTATTTGTAGAAACTCTTGCACTATCCATTCCGTTTCCGATCAGATTGAGTTTTTCAGCTATGTAATTCACCGTAAGTGCAGCCAGATCAGAAGCAATTGATACAACTCCATTCGGTTGAATTTCCCGGCAAATTTGTAGAATTTTCTCTTTTTCAATAATACTTATTGGATAAAAAAAATCTGCATTTTTTTTCCCCACTGCACCTTTTTCCCAAGCAAAAACGTGCGTTTCCATACCTCTTGCTTTTGCTTTTATAATTAACTGATTTTGGAAATCATTTGCTCCAATTATCACTATTTTGTCTTTCTTCATTTTGTCTTCCTCATCTATAAAATTTGTATAAGTTTTCTATTACCTTTAACTGGTCATCTTCTTTCAAATTATAATATAAAGGCAGTCGTAACAAACGTTCGCTCTCAGTTGTTGTATATCTGTCTACTCCATGAAAACGTCCAAAACGAAGTCCTGCAGGTGCTGTATGTAACGGAACATAATGGAAAACACATCCAATTTCATTATTCTTCATAAATGAAATCAATTGCGTTCTCTCGGAAATATCTTTCACCTTAACATAAAACATATGTGCGTTGTGAGTGCATCCTTCGGGTATCGTTGCAAGTACAATCCTTCCTCTGTCTTCAAGGGGTTTTAGCAGTTCATAATAACGGTTCCAGGAAGCAATTCGATTTTGATTAATTTCGTCTGCTTGGATTAGCTGTGCCCACAAATATGCTGCGTTCAATTCACTCGGAAGATATGAAGACCCTGCATCCACCCAAGTATATTTGTCAATTTGACCTCTAAAAAATTTGCTACGATTCGTCCCCTTCTCTCGGATTATTTCAGCTTTTTCTGCCATGTCACCATTCTTTATAAGTAATGCTCCTCCTTCTCCCATAGAATAATTCTTCGTTTCATGGAAGCTGTAGCAGCCATAATCACCAATTGTCCCTAATGCACATCCCTTATAACTGCTCATAACCCCTTGAGCAGCATCTTCAATTACAGCAAGTCTATATTTTTCAGCTATTTGCATAATTGTATCCATTTCGCAGGCAACCCCTGCATAATGAACTGGTACAATTGCTCTTGTCCTTTTTGTAATTGCTTCCTCAATTAATTTTTCATCCATATTCATGGTATCAGGACGTATGTCAACAAAAACCGGTGTTGCTCCTCTTAGCACAAATGCGTCAGCAGTAGAGACAAATGTATATGCTGGCATAATCACTTCATCACCAGGTTGAATATCGCACAATAGCGCGGCTAGTTCAGTTGCATGCGTACAAGAAGTAGTAAGCAAAGCTTTTGTTGTCCCTGTTTTTTTTTCTAACCATTCAGAACATTTTTTTGTATATTCTCCATCTCCACAAATCTTATGTGAATTTATAGCCTCTTTTATAAACTCTAGCTCATTTCCAATATAAGGCGGTACATTAAAATTAATCATTTGTCTTCTCCTATACAGCTATCTCTTTATATTTCTGTTTTTTATAATTGTTTATTTGCTACAAATGCTTCGAATACATCTTCGTATAGACTAGGATATTGTTTATTTTCTTCATCTAAGGCTTCTCTGTAAAAATTAACTTCTTGTATATCTACTGGCTTTACTCTTTCATATGCTAAAATGACATAGCCATCCCCCATATCAAATTTCTTTACTAACCGAAACTTCCTATCCAAATATAAATATTCCATAAAAAGATCATTATATTTGCCCGCTATACTATATTCGCAGAAGGAACACTGGTTAATACATACCTTGAATCAAACAATTGCGTAGGAAATGCATGATTTCCAAATACAGCCGAACCGTAAGACATCTTGTTCATTACTGTTCTATCTGGCATATTAATATATCTAAAAACGTCTGGATTATAAGGAAATCCATGGGGGATAAAATAAACTTGGTCATCTTCACCACAATTATTTGTTATCCAATTAGCAACGTTTCTAATTTGTATAGTCTGGCTATGCGGCATAACTAACGATATTTGTGTAAAAACAGATGGCAAATAGGAGGCTCCAAATATAGCAAACGCTATATTCAAAAGACTCAAGCAAACTGTGGCGGCATACATTAGTTTAGAAATCACTTTATCATTTAAATTAACAATAATATAAACCGTTAGACATATGCACAAAATGTAAAAGGGCATCATTACTAAGGAATGATTAAAAGATACAAGTGTTACCTGCATATGAAAAAGTATTAGTGTACTGATCCCATGTATAATAGTAAAGATTGCAAATTTCCTACTCTTTTTATTAATAATTCCGCCTAGTATACCGACTACCATAGCTACTGCCAGCCACATTCCTAGAAATTTCACTTGATTCGATATCTCATATGAGTATCCTCCGACTCTCCAGAAATTGTTATCGGTGCTAGCATTTAAACTTCTCAAAAAATTCATTATGTATGGATACATACATATGAGAAGAGAAATAATAAAACCTATTGCAAAATAAGCAACTGAAAAAAGACTACATTTTAACACTACAAACTTTTTACTGAATAATAGCTGACAAAAATAAACCACAAAATAACAAATATAAAATGAAATAATCCAAACGATATATTGATCTCGGAGTAACGCCAGTATTATTGTAATAACAAATATAAAATGAAATAATCCAAACGATATATTGATCTCGGAGTAACGCCAGTATTATTGTAACTGCGTATACTACTACCCACTTCTTAAATTCTAATCTTTCAAATTTCAAGTTAAACAAACAAATCATTATAATTAAACAGAACATTACCCCAAATATATCCGGAAAGCCGTAGATATATGCTCTGTATAAAAGTGGCATTGAAAAGAGCAAAAAATAATTAGCAGTATAAAAAACGTAATTATTTTTTAATTTGAATTTAATTTGAATATTTTTCAAAAAAATACCGTAGACAAAACTAAATGCTGGAAAAATATTAAAAAATATTGACAGAACCCAACTATCGGGTGTTTTATCAGTAAACGCAAATGGTATAATCCAAAAAACATTTCCAAGAGGACCTCTCATATCACGTCTAATTGTAGTAAATAGATTTCTTATTCCTGTATAGGTATTAATCTTAAACCAGTCTTCTACACCAAACCCTGTTGAGTATTCACGGACAGAATCCCAATAATATGCATAATTTCTTGTTGAAACACTGATAAAGCAACCTATAAATATCACTATATTCACACATAGAATAACTCCTAATTCAAATTTATCGAAATTTTTACATTGCTTAATTTCAATGTAAAATTTAT
>NZ_QSDR01000006.1 GCF_003464085.1 Clostridium sp. AM58-1XD | reverse complement strand
AAATATGAATCTTGTCCACTAAAATTATAATTGTCATCTTTATCGGGAAATCGCTGAAAAAACAACAATTGTCATCTTTATCGGGAAATCGCTGAAAAAACAACAATGGGATATGTGTTATTTTTTTTTGCCCAATCAAAGAATAGTAAATCATTGGATTCATCGGATAATTTTAGTTCAGAGTTAAAACAAATTTGAGTGTAGTCTTTATTATCCTTAAAACTTTTAAAGAAAGGTACTTTAGGTTCGTATTTTTTTTGGATTAGAATACACCCAATATAGGTAGACCAAATCCATATACAGTATTTAAAGTCAGACCCAAATATGCGTAATCCCAAAAGTAAGTGTTTTATAATTTTGATTTTCATTTTTTGTACAGGGTACTTTCTAAAATATTTTTAGGAATTGTGCCATTTTTTCTTTGGCTCAAACTTCCCACAATCATCACAAGTATTTGGCCAGTTCAATTTCCACTCTAAATATTCCTTTCTGGTAATCTCCCCAGCTTTCAACTCATTTTTCCTAACCAACCATTCCCGCATAAAATCGTCCACAATGCCATATTTAAACCACAATCCCACAGGCGGGTGAGCGGGCCAGTCATCACTGTCATTATAGCGCACAGAGGTATCATCCGAAGCGTTACACTTCCCCGGGTTCCTTACAAGCTGAAAAAGGTTGATTGCGCCCGGATTATCTTCATCCAGCCAGAAGAAGGTCTGCATAATATCTTTCGCAGAGCCGGAAACCTCACTAATGAAATTCAACGGATTTACGTCTAAAACTTTCGCTATCTGCAACAATGTATCTTTCTTAGGCACTCGATAATTTGTTTCATATTGGGCTATCCGGTTATCGGCTCCTTTTTCATCAAAGCCTATTCCAACACCTAACTCTTTTTGTGTCATGCCTCGGAAGTTACGGATAAACTTGATTTTTTCGCCTACTGTCATCTTCTATTCACCGCCTTTTCCCTTATTATAATGGATAATCTGAAAATAGTAAATAGAAATATTAACATTTTTGCGAAATAAATACTTGACATTAACATATAAGCGAATGTATAATACAGATATAACATTAACAACAATGTTAATGAAAATAAATGAGCTGTATCATCTGCCAACAGACTTCCGCCAAGACCCCGTAAGGGCGAGCGAAGAAAGACACTCCTGTAAATGGTGGGATTCTCGAAAAGGAGCAATCCCATAGCCGCATGAGCGGTTGAGGTCAGTTGAAACACTGGCAACAGGCGATACAAACGGAAGCCGCAAATCAAAAGGAAGGAGATTTATTATTGAACAACACTTTATTTGTAACAGCCGGGGAAATTGCAGAAGAATTAGGCATTTCAAAACCATTTGCCTACAAACTGGTACGACAGATGAATGAAGAATTAGAAGCAAAAGGTTTTCTTACTATCGCAGGAAGGGTAAGCCGGAAGTATTACGAAGAAAAGTTTTATGGAATAACAAAAGCGGATTAAGAAAGGAAGTGGCAACATGGCAGCCTATAAAGACGAGAAGCGGGGAACGTGGTTCGTGTCGTTCCATTATAATGACTGGACTGGAAAGAATTGCAGGAAGGTCAAGAGAGGCTTTAAAACAAGGCGTGAGGCGGTGGAATGGGAGCAGCACTTTCTGATGAAAGAAGGTTCTGATTTAGATATGACGTTTTCTGAATTTGTGGCCGCTTACACCAGAGATATGCAGCCGAAGTTAAAACACAACACATGGCTCACGAAAGAACATATCGTTCGTACCAAATTACTTCCCTATTTTAAGGATAAGAAAATGCGGGATATTAAGCCAAAAGATATTATCCAGTGGCAGAATAAGCAGATTTCCTATCGTGATGAAAAAGGGAAGCCTTATGCACCTACATATTTAAAAACGCTGCAATCAGAGTTAAGCGCCCTATTCAACCATGCGGTACGGTTTTATGAACTGAAAAGTAATCCAGTGACAAAGGCCGGCCCGCTGGGTAAAGGCAGGGCAGAAGAAATGTTATTCTGGACAAAAGAAGAATACTTAAAATTTGCCGAAGCTGTCAAAGAGAAACCTTATTCTTATTATGCGTTCCAGATATTGTACTGGTGCGGATTGAGATTGGGCGAACTGCTGGCTTTAACGCCGCAGGATATTGATTTTGATAACAAGGTTATCAGAATCACAAAATCTTATCAGCGGTTACAGGGAGAGGACATTATAACAGACCCCAAAACACCAAAAAGTAAACGGGTAATCAGTATGCCGGATTTCTTATGTGAGGAATTGCAGGATTATATCAGCAGATTATACGGTGTCCTCCCCACAGACAGAATCTTTCATATGACAAAAAGTTTCCTGCACCATGAAATGAGCCGGGGAGCCAGCCTAGCGGGTGTAAAACGGATAAGAGTGCATGATTTACGTCATTCCCATGTATCGCTACTTATCAGTATGGGCTTTTCGGCGGTATCAATCGGGAACAGGGTAGGCCATGAAAGCGTGGATATAACTTACCGATATGCACATATGTTTCCGACCGAGCAAAGCCAAATGGCTATGAAACTTGACGAAGAATTTAAGGAGGGAACAGAAAAATGAGTGGAACACATAAATATCCTACTATCAGCTTCCGCATTTCGCCCAGAGCGCGACAGGAAATAGAAGCCAAGATATTCGCCAGCGGTATGAAAAAGAAAGATTATTTTATCCGCTCCTGCATTTACAACAGGGTTTGCGTAGTAGGCAAAAAAGAAACGGTGTACCAGATTGTTGAGAAGTTACAGGACATGGAAAAACATTTGACTGAATTGGCAGAAGATTTTACAGAGAATAAGGCAGAACTTACGGTGCAGGAATTAGAGGAAACAAAAGAAAGTTATCTTGATTTATTAAAAGCAATTTTATGGATGTTAGACGGGGCGAAATATCTCTGGCAGGGTAAAGAAAATACCCCGGAGGATTAAACCGGAGCATTTTCGTGATGACAAAAGCCGAAGCCTTTGTACCATATCTCGCAAATATAGTGTACCAAAGGCTCCGGCGAATTTCAACGAAAATCGCACAGGAAGGAGCAGGAAATGGAACAGGTGCAGGAGCAGCAGGAAGTAAAACTTATCAGTATGGATATGATTCAGAGCCAGCAGGTGGAGTGGCTCTGGTATCCGTACATTCCTTTTGGAAAAATAACAATCGTACAGGGTGATCCGGGTGAAGGAAAAACGACATTCGCTTTAAATCTGGCGGCACGTATTTCTAAAGGCGAACGGTTCGGACAGGAGAACACAACAGGCGTTCCTTTATCTGTCATTTATCAGACCGCAGAGGACGGCTTATCTGATACGGTTAAGCCCCGGCTTGAAGAAGCGAAGGCAGATTGCAGCCGGATTCTTGTCATTGATGACCGAGAAAAATCTTTAACTATGGATGATGACCGGCTGGAAAAAGCTATCAATGCTACTGGGGCAAGGCTGCTTATCTTAGACCCTATTCAAGCCTATTTAGGCGGCGGTGTAGATATGAACCGGGCCAATGAAGCAAGAGATATGACAAAGAAATTAAGCCAGCTTGCAGAGCGTACAGGGTGCGCCGTACTTCTTATCGGTCACATGAATAAGGCAAGCGGTGTCAAAGCCGCTTACCGTGGAATCGGCTCCATAGATTTTTTTGCGGTGGCAAGGAGCGTGTTACTGGTGGCGCGAGTGGCGGGGCAGGAAAATATCCGGGTATTGGCGCAGATAAAAAGTAATCTGGCCGAAGAAGGACAGCCCATAGCATTTGAACGGCGTAAAGATGAATTTCGTTATATGGGAGCCTATGATATTACAATAGATGAATTATTGGGTGGCTATTGTAAGATAAATAAAATACAACAGGCGAAGCAGCTTATTAAGGGATTGTATGGAAAAAATGTGTTGATTTCCAGTGCGGATATGGAGCAGAAAGCGGAAGCAATCGGCGTTTCTAAAAGAACACTGGACATGGCTAAAAAGGAACTGAATATCAAATCAAAACGACAGGGAAGTGGCTGGTACTGGGATTTAGATAAATCATAAAATTCAAGAACGCAACAATGTAAGTCTTTCGTAATTGCAAGGTTAGGTCTGCAAACATAACAGTGCAATTTATAAAGAAATACAATGTTGCGTTCTTACTTTCGGAAGGAGGGTAACGAGGTGATTAGACAGCCGGAAAAAGGAAGCAGAAATGTAAATGATATATTTTATGCGGCAGAGAAAAGAAAAATAGATTTGCTTAACCAAGTGCTAGGGGAAGCGGAACTAACCGCACAGGAAGAAAATACGTTAATATGGCTTGCCGGGTGGGAGGATAGTACGGTTAGACATATCATATCAGCATTCGAGAAAGCAAAACGATAGTCTTTTAGAAGCCCTCGGCGTTTGAGAGCGAAATACACCCGTCGCACAAACCTACGGTTTATGCTCTGGGTATATTTCGCCCTTGCAGGGGGCTTTTGCCCGGTTACGGGCTGGGTTCGTAAACGGACACCTTATGGTGTCCACTCACGGAAAGGAGCGTCATCTATCGCAAGAAATTCATTTATTCAAATATCCAAGCTGCATGATGTACGGGGAAGGATAGATTACATATCCAGCCATGCCAGACAGGAAAATTTGTACGCTACCTATCAGACAGCAGACATGGAATTTTGGAAGAATCTTGCAAAAGAAAATCAGCAGGAGTTTATAAAAAGCGGAACAGAGGGAAAATGTATTGAGGCAAGAGAATTGATTATTGCCCTACCCGAAAATTACACTAAATATGATCCACAGCAGGTACTTGAAACATTTACGGAAGCGTTTAAGTACAGATACCATATTGAATGTGTATCTGCCTTACATCACAATAAGCGAAAGACCAATTATCACATTCACTTAATTTTCAGTGAGCGGCAGCTATTGCCGGAACCGGACATTAAAATTGCTTCCCGCAATATGTTTTATGATGAACAGGGCAAACACGTGAGAACAAAAAAAGAGATTTTAGATACAGAAGAAAAAGTACGAAAGGGTTGTAAAATTGTTCCAAAGGGTTCTGTTTATGAAAGCCGGATGTTTACGAATAAAAATCAGTATTTTAAAAGCGATGAATTTCTGGCGGAGGAAAAGAAAAACTTTACGGAATTGATAAACCAATACATAGATAATCCGAAGGAGCGTTTACAGGTATTTGACCGGAACAGTGTTTATCTTCCCACTAAAAAAATTGGTAAACATAATCCCAAAGCGGCAGAAATTGAGAAGGATAATCAGACAAGGCAGGAATGGAATTATGTGGTGGATGAAGCGTTTATAGCGGGAGTGGAGGAAAAAGAAATACGGAAGGTCAAGAAGCAGGAAATTACTACACGGGTTTCTAAATCTATCGCTGATAATGGCAGAAAGCCGGGGCTGTTCCATATTCTCGTAGAACAGGCAACAAAGCATTTAAAAACAGTTATAGAAAAATGGAGATTGCCGCCGAAGCCGGTTTTAAAAGTTGATTTGATTGAATTTCGTAAAATGCAGGACACAAAGGAAAAGCTGGAAAAACAAATTGTTGCAATCCGTAATCTGGAACAATATGAAATCCCACAGTTAAAAGAAGAACTGGAAGAAGTCAAAGGTTTGTTCAAAGGAAAGGAACGGAAATCTTTAGAGAGTAGAATTGCTAATGCACAGGAACAATTATATTCTATGAAAACATATCTGAATACTATCATAAACAACAGCGGATATAAGTCCGTACAGGGATTCATGCGGGTATATAAAAAGGCAGAGGAAGAAGTATTAGCCTATCAAAAAGCTATGGAGCAGTACCGCACCCGTGGCGGCCAGAAACCGCCGGAGGAAGAAAGTATTCGGGAACAGTTAAGGCGATTGGCAGAGGAAGCAAAAAGAAATGAGATTAGCAGAAAAACTACATTTAAAAAAGAGAAGGGAGCAAGGTGACTATGACAGAAATGGAAAAGCAAGTCATGTTCCGAATGGCGGTTAAGTTAGTGGAATATGGAATTATTGAACAGGACAAAGAAGCTGAAAATCTGGTGCAGTGGTTTCTGTTAAGCAGCCGGATAAAAGAAAATAATGCTGAAATCCGGGAACTGATGAAAAACTATAAGGAAACGGAACTTCCAGCCAGAGAAGGCGTGAAGGAAGCGTTAAAACGTAATCAAGAAATTTGCAGACGTAGAGATGAGTTATATCATCAGCAGAACGATTTAAAGGGAACCGTATACAAACTGGAACAAGAATTGAGCCGGTAGGAAATAAGGGCAGCCCCGGAGCGTTGGCGGTTGCCTTATAACAACTTATGAGTGTTCTTCTTCATCCAAAGGAGCGGAGTAAACTTCTGTCATCATTCGGACGCCAATACGAAAGCCGTCAATGAAATTCTGTTCTAATTCAAGCGGTAACAGGTCAAGGTGGGAATCTATTAATTCGTCAAATTCGTCCTTTAATTCATCTGGCAGTTTTTCGATAAATACGGAATAGGATTTAAAGGCTTTATCCCGATTTGTCTTAAAATCTTCGATTGTGGTCTGAAATTTTGAATAGGGATATAATTCACCCTTATAAAGTTGCTCTAACATTTTTTCCATTTTGGAACCTCCTTGTACGATTGTTTCTATCTAGTGACAAGTTTAGCACAGTTTTTGACTATACTCAATATAAAAGTTTCTAATTAGTCACAAAAGTTTGGGAGGATATAGTCATGCAGTGGATTTTACGGGATATTCCGCTGGGAAGAAATATTCAGACGGTGCGAATGGAAAAGGATATGACGCAAAAAGAGGTAATTGAAAAGCTGGAATTAATGGGAGGGCTTATGTCAAGAAGTACGCTGGCAAATATAGAAGCAGGCCGGAGGAATATTAAAGCAAGTGATTTAAAGGCGTTGAAGATATTATTTGATGTGGATTATGTGGAATTTTTCAAAGATTGAATATCGGATTTTAAGTGACACATGATTGTTTCTATCTGGTGACATGATTACAATATTTATTGACTATACTCAAACCAAGTTACTAATTGGTCACAAGGTTGGAGGTATAGTATGCAGTGGATATTGCAGGACATCCCACTAGGTAGAAACATTCAGACTGTGCGAATGTCAAAGAATATGACACAAATAGAAGTGGTGGAGCAATTACAACTAATGGGCAGCATGATGTCACGAAGCACATTGGCAAATATTGAAGCTGGGAGAAGGAATATCAAGGCCAGTGACTTGAAAGCATTACAAGTATTGTTTAACGTGGAATATGGCGAATTTTTTAAGGATTGAGAAAAATCTCTCTTTTTAAAGACTATATTTGAATACTTTTTTGATTGCCAGCATATAATTTTAATGGAAAGCACTATTGACTTTCTACTTTGTACTTGCTAGAATGTAAGTACAAAGAAAGTTTACCACTGACCGATATGTGGTATATAAATGGTCGGGTTGAAAGTTTACCGCTGACCAATATGCGGAATATAAGTGGTTGGGTCGAAAGTATAGTCCTTCGCCGTAAGGCGGGGGACTTTTTCAATGCAGAGGAAAACATATGAAGAAAACGGGATTTTATATAATAAAGGATAGCTTTTTTGAGGATATGTCAGACCCGTATCTTAAAGGTAATAAAGAGGGGAATAGACCACACTATTACTGCTTTGAAGACATGAATACGGCAATATATTGGGTTATACCGTTGTCCAGTCGTATTGACAAATACAAAAAAATTATGAAGAAGAAAGAGAAAGCAGGTAAGCCTTGTGATATTCTTCATATTGTGAAACTGGATGACAGTCATGAAAGTGCATTTCTGATACAAGATATGTTTCCGGTTATAGACGAATATATAGAACGAGAATACACGATTGCAGGAAATCATTTGATGTTGACCAGTGAGCATACTGCCAGAACGATTGAGCAAAAAGCAAGGAAAGTAATGGGGATGTTAAAACGCGGAGTTAAATTTACGCCGACACAGCCGGATGTTATGGCCATATTGGAGAAATTACAGCAGAGAATATAATTTGCTTGGATATAGGATTACATGGCGCTAGCGCCATGTTAAATATAGCACTCAAGTCATGATACTCCGTGATACCCGTATGATACCTGTTTCTCCCAAAACGATATATAAGCGGTATAATTTGAATAAAACAGGCACGAAAAGCCTTGAAAAAACACCATATAATTAACAAATAAGTTAATACATTGGGGAGTTTGAGTAACGGACAGAACCCCGGAAATGCTGATAAAATGGGCGTTTCCGGGGTTGTTTTATGTCATTTGGCTCTACTTTGGCTCTATTTATTTGATGAATACTGGATTTGGGGCGGGTATCATGATACCTGCCTTACCTGTTTTACATGGCAAGTCCACATTCAAATGCAAGTACCATATATTTTTCAGCATTGGTAAGTCCATATAACGCTAGATCTCTGATTTCCCATGTGTCGGAATTAAGATGATCTGCCCCATACAGAAATTGGATAAAGGGAATTTGTCTGTATTTTGCTACTGCCAACATGGAAGCACACTCCATTTCGACTACAAGACAGCCCTCTTGTCTGCGTTCTTGAATGGTGGGAATAGTTTCTCTGTATATACCGTCGGAAGTCCATGTTTTTCCTTTTACATACGAATAACCGCAGTTTGTCAAGACGCTTTCTAGTATTTGAACAGAGTGGGGGTCTGTTTCGATTTCCGGCGAAGGCGGCAGATAATGATAGCTTGTACCCTCATCACGGACGGCAGAAACAGGGATAATAATATTGTCTTTTACCTTATCATCATCTAATACACCACAGGAGCCGAACAGAACAAATTTTTCTGCACCCATAGCAACAACTTCCTCAAATCCTACAACGCAGGCAGGCGCACCTACTCTGGACAGATAAAATGCAATATCGGTGTCTTTATAGTGAATTTTATAAATAGGCATGATACCATTTGCAGTATACAACTCCGCTATCTTCTCTGTATTACTTAACGAAGAAAACTTTTGAATGATATTTTCTGAAAACGTGGAAACACATATCTTCGGAAAATTTTCAATCTTTTTCGTTGTGTCGGACGGGCTGAATAAAGCCGGTTCTGAAAGCTCTGTTTTCTGAAAGATTGTTTTCAAGTTTTTACACCTCATTTTTGCTTATTTTCTGGATATTTTTTAACAGGGATACCAGTTGTACCTTTTTTGACAACTTTGTTGGTATCATTGAAATGCTGTTTCATCTGTTCGCAAGTCTCGTTCATCTGCAAATGAAATAAAAAGTCTATTTTAATCTGGACAAAAGGGCGAGTTTCAAGCACTTGGACAATAGACATTAAAAACCCCCACAGGCAGCAAATATAACGGCATTTGCGGTTGATTTTTTATTCGGTTATTATATACCGTGATTACAAAAAATGCAAATTATTCATTATTAAGTGTCCGTGCTATCAGCATATCCCCGTCCAACAGGTCTTCCTTGCTCCTGTATAGTGTAATCGTACGTTCGCCTGAATTTCCGTTCATCATTGGGTGGAATTTCTTTATAGTCTCATACATTTCCAAACAGATGAATGAGCAATTAGAATCAAAAGGTTTTTTGATTGCAAGAAAGGTAAAACAGCACACTATAAAGCAGCATAGTATAAAGCAGCATAGTATAAAACGGCATAGTATAAAACAGGTGTAAACCCTTGTTCTTTTAAATCATATATATGTTTGACGCTTCATTTCATCAGCGGTAAAATAAAGTTAGGAAATTTTTATATTTTGCCGTGCAGCGTAATGAGGCTAATAATTCGTACGGTATTATTTATAGTAAATAAAACAATAGAAGGAGAAAATAATATGAAAAGAAGAATGACAACAACCGTATTGACAGCGGTATTTGCTTTATCCATGAGCATCCCTGCTTTTGCAGGCCAGTGGCAGCAGGAGGCAGCCGGCTGGAGGTATCAGAATGATGACGGCATCTCTTATAATAATGGCTGGAATTGGATAGACGGTAAATGTTATTATTTTGATGCGAATGGTTACATGCTTTCCGATACTGCTACGCCCGACGGATGTATGGTGGATGGAACAGGGGCCTGGATCGTAGACGGCGTTGTGCAGACGCAAAAAGCAGAAGCAGATGGCCAGGCACAGAATACAGGGGACATTGCCGGATATTACTGGCCGTCCAGCTTACGGGTGAATACGACGGGAGAAACAGAACAGTTTGAATACAGCGACTATATGGTCGGCAATTTTAATCTGGAACCACAGGCGGACGGCAATATGAAGGCGACTTATCCGAATAATGAGGTTGACGGAATGCCATCCTACATATTTACAAAAACCGGCGATAATACTTATCAGAGAACCGACAGCATAGGCCGGCCGGTTATTCTTACAATTGTAGATTCTCAGACGGTAACCGTTACGGAATCGGACGGACTCTTCACTTATATTTATAAAAAACGCTGATGATTTTAGAAATTGAAATAATGAAAAAAGAGGGTTTTGCAAAAGTCGGACCGGCATTACCATAGAAACCAGATTTCGTTCCAAGCAGTGGTCAAGTTACTGTATCTGGTATCGGTGGCAATGCGATATTCCCTTTAGCAAAATCCTCCTTTTATTAAATATAGCTTAATAAATATAACGCGGCATTCCATACGGCTAATAACGACTGAGTTCTTTTGCCAACACTTGGGCTAAGATCCGGCCGGTTTCCGTCGTGCACAGACCGCCCTCGCAGGTGCAGCGCAGTTCTTTGGGAAGCAGCTTTCCTACTTCCAGCATCGTCCGGATCGTTTCATCCAGGGATACGGGGGAAGTCATTCCGCATAAAGCCATATTGGCTGAGGTGACTGCCACGCTGGCTCCGGTTACATTTCTTTCTATGCACGGGAATTCTGTCAGACCCGCCACAGGATCACAGATCAGTCCCATGAAACTCTGCATAGCGATTGCCGCGGTATGGAATCCCTGGAGCACAGAGCCGCCTCTAAGTTCTACAACTCCGGCTGCCGCCATAGCGGCTGCGGACCCGATTTCTGCCTGGCAGCCTGCGACCTCGGCCCCAAAGGTGGCTTGATTTGCGATAAATGCGCCAACCAGACCGCTGGCCCAGAGGCCGTTAAGTATTATTTTGTCATTACAGCCCAGTCTATCACCAAGATTTATTACTGCGGCCGGGATTACTCCACAGGAACCTGCCGTTGGAGCGGCCACGATCGTCCTGTGGACACAGCTGTTTTCCATAACTGCGGTAGCGGAAGACATCGCGCCGTTCAACAGGCCAAGATTCAGTGAATGAAAGGTAGGTGTTGTGTTTTCCGATTCCTGAAGGTCTTCCTGAACCTTTAGGAATCGGGCCAGTTGGGGAATGATAAAGGTACGAACCGGCCAGTTTTCTGGAGGCGGAACCATGGATCGGCGCATTACGGAAAGAACCAAATTCATCCGTTCCCGCAGAGCGGCCCGTGTTCCCATACATAATCCGGTTTCATATTCTATTGCCAGATCTGCCATTGTTAAGGCTTCTTTTCCACCTGCAAATGTGGCAGCTTCTGCAGCGGTTGTAAATGGAGGATCGGTCATTTGCTTTTGCTCTACGGCTCCGATCGCAGGGAGGCACGCAGATAGATTACCCCGTTCATTCCGGAAAGTTCGCTGACTGTCTGAGCGTTCGTCAATGACTGCAGCTCAATATCCGCAAGAACGGCGTTTTCAGGCAGGCGGATATCATTTCCCGTTGTGGGCATTGTACGGCGGAGCAGGCTGTACCGGGCCTTTATCGTATCTAGTTTTTGTTTTAAAGTTGAAAGGTCGTTTTCCTTTACGCAGACATAACACCGCCCCCTATGCCCGTCGTTTTCGATGAGAAATCCATCCATTTCCACCAGCAGAAACGTACCGCCTCCGGTAGAATAGCTGAGTACCGACATGGCAGGAGCGGAGCCGGTAGATGAAGGATTCCTATCATAAATGTCAATTCTCGCTTCGTTTGGGTGGCCGGATGTTAAA
The DNA here is from genome assembly GCF_003464085.1 of Clostridium sp. AM58-1XD. Classification (GTDB taxonomy): domain Bacteria; phylum Bacillota; class Clostridia; order Lachnospirales; family Lachnospiraceae; genus Lachnoclostridium_A. Next base: position 155,920 of record NZ_QSDR01000006.1, on the reverse strand, counting down.
GTGCGGATTTCGAATTCGATATCAACACCTTTTTCTTTTGCCAGGCAGATTGCGTTCCAAAAGTCAGGATGATCCGCAGCCATGCCTAAAAGGCCGCCTGTAAAACCGAAGTCAGAACCCTGTCCGATATGCGTGTTCGGATAAGAGCCAGAAGAATCATAGATAACCAGGGCATGAGTGATATCCCTGCCCCATAATTTTCTTACGGCAAGTCCTATTTTACCAGGGACCGCCGTATGAGAACTGCTGGGCCCTGCCATAACGGGGCCCAGCACATCATTCAATATACTAATTATTTTCATCTTTTTTTCATCATGAATAACCTAACAGTCTGGGGATAAATAAAGAAAATCCCTGCCAATAAGTAGTGATGATTAATACTGGAATCCAGCCGAACAGTATGAACTGCATCAATGGTTTCAGCATATCCTTGACTTCTGCGCCGGCAACGCGGCCTCCTAAATAAAGCAGGGGAGCGGTAGGGGGAGTAATATTGCCCATACCAAGATTTACGCTGAGAACGGCGGCAAACTGAACGGGAGTGATTCCAAGGGCCTGAACGACAGGAAGCAGGATGGGACCGCACAGCACCGTGCCGCTGCAGTCATCCATAAGCATGCCCATAATAATCATAAAAATATTGATCATGATCAGGATAATTATGCGGTTGTCTGAGATGGATGTTAAAAAGCCCAGGATCAGGTCTGGCAAATTCTCCGTCACATAGAGGCGGCTGATAATACTGACGGTAAAGAGCATGACCATAATGGTGCCAGCCGATTCTCCGGCTTGCCTCATGGAAATCTTAAATGTTTTAAAGTCAATGGTGCGGTAATATAAAATACCGATAACAAGAGAATAGACCACTGTAAATGCGGCCCCCTCCGTAGTGGTCAGGATTCCTCCGTAGATGCTGCCTAAAAGCAGGATAGGCATGAGAATTGCCGGAATTGCGCTCTTGCCTTTCGCCTTTTCCTCCGAGCGGAGCTGTTGTGCAGCAGCCTTCTTTTCCGCATTCTGCAGCATGTCGTCAAGGGCCTTTTCTGCCTCCGGCGTATCCGGCTTCGTATCGTGATTCAGTATCCACACGTTGATAATACTGAATAAGACGACCAGCAGGATTCCGGGGACGATCGTTGCCAGAAAACAAGCCAGAACAGACGTATTGGTGCCCCATGCATAAAGAATCATCAGGATGCTGGGAGGAATCATAATGCCCAAAACACCGGAACTGGAGATGAGAGCTCCGATATGGCCGGCTTTGTAACCGCTCTCTTTCAGGCGGGGAGTCATGATTGAGCCGATACAACTGCACGTTGCAGCGGCGCTTCCGGATACTGCGCCAAAGATCGCGCATGCGATGATCGTAGTAGTTCCAAGGCCGGCCTTGGAACCTTTCCCATATTTCTGAAGTCCGGAAATCAGTTTTTCTCCGATTCCTCCTTATCAATGATCGCGCCGGCCAATATGAAAAGCGGGATTGTCAGAAGTATGATACTGTTCTGGTTCTGGAAACCGTAGCTGAACAGCATAAGGGGATTATAATTGCCGACCATGCAGATGTATGCAGATGACAATATAAACGCAAAGGGAATCGGTACCCCGATTGCCATCGTAATGATTAAGATCAATAATGCGATTACCGGTGTCATGCCACGCTCCCCCCTCTTTCCTCGGCTTTTGTATTCTTAAATTCGGCAAATGCTTTTACACAATCCCTGATCAGATAGAAACCCCACATCAGAAAAGAAAAACACATTGGAAACTGCTGTAATGTCCTGGGAATCCGATGCACGCTGGTAACCGGATGCAGTCCCCACTGCCAGGAAAAATAGTCCCAGCACCATTTAATAGCCAGACAGCAGATAGCCAGACTGAGGACGTCTCTGATGATTGCGAAAAGACGGATCATCCTTTGATTGGTCGTAAAAACAGTTATCATATCGGCATTGAGGTGGCTTTTGTCACGAGCGGCTGATATGCTGCCGATAAAGTACAGCCAGAAACCGACTAAAAGTGTGTATTCCTCAGAGCCGTAAAACTCAACTTTAAAAATGTACCGGAGAAATCCTCCTATGATAATGATCAAGGCAACTGCTACACCGGAAATCATCATCAGGTAATCGTAAATCTCCTGTAAAAATGTGTCTATTTTAGAAATCACTTTCACTGTAATGCCTCCTATGCCTTTTGTACGGAAACCAGATGCCGGCTGCCGGCGGTCTGGTTTCCATGATTTTGAACCTGGCAGAGATCATGACGCAAAACTAAAACTGCGCGGTTACTTTATGTCAGCCAGACAGCCATCCAGGAATTCCTGGGTAAATGTCTCGGCGAGTTTGGGCCATACCTGTTCATGGCAGGCACCTGCAAATGCCTTGCGCTCTTCGGCGGTAAACTCAACGACTTCGATTCCTTCCTTTTTCAGAAGATCCTTGTATTTGTCTTCATCCGCTTTGGCCAGATCATAACTGGAGGCACACTTATCCTGGATGATCTCACTGATCGCCTTCTGGTCGGCTTCGGACAGTTTTGAGAAGGCATCTTTATTGATAAGGATATGGGTCGCCTCCTGAACCTGCTGATAATCATAGAAATGAGTGATTACATCCCGGAAATTCAGGTAGAATAAATTGGCGGGCACGCCGGAAGCTCCTTCGACCAGACCGGTTTGAAGAGCAGTATAAGTGTCGCTGTAAGGGATGGTAGACTCGCGGAAACCAAGCATGAGATTTGCTTCAATAAATGTCTGCATGCCGGGCACACGGATCACTACCCCCTTATCAACGCCGATATCAGCCGGGCTGTTGATGGCTTTCTGGGTCCCTACGCCGTCAAAACCTTCGCAGAAAAACCCCATGAATTCGACGCCCAGATTCTTGTAAATATCATTTTTCATAGTCTTGAAAAGGTAACTGTCCGGTCCATATACTTTGGGAAGCTGCTCATATCCGGTGGAGAGATATGGCAGGAAACCGCCAAGCAGCCTCGCATCATAAGACTCGTCAGTAGAAATATGTGCCATCTCAATCGATCCGATCATTACTTCATTGAATACACTCAGATAATCGCCCAGTGAATTGTTAGTGTAAAGCGTAATTTTTACACGGCCATCCGTGGCCTTTTCGATCGCATCAATGATCTCCTGATCGGCGATTGTTGCGATACTGTCGTCTGGATGCTGGTTTGCCATTCTCCATTCCACACTTATGGCTTCTTCACTTTTTTCAGCGCCTGCGTCAGCAGTACTGCTCTGATCAGAAGCAGGTTTTCCACCGCACGCAGTAAGAGAAAATGTCATTGAAAAAATAGTTACGAGAGCTGCCAATTTTTTTGAATGCTGTTTCATACTGTCTCCTTTCTGAAATAAATGTTCGTATTATTTCCTTATCGCTGTTGCCATAATTTCAATTTTACACTCATCCGCAAGGCCGACGTCACCAAAGCAAAGGCGCGCGGGCATTCGTTCCGGATTAAAATGTTTTACATACTCCACATTCATCATGGTTTTTTCCGCAAATGTCTTTAAAAGGACCTGGCAGCGGATTACATGGTCCAAATCAGAACCGTATTTTTCAAGGATAGCAGCCAGGTTATTCAGAATATTTTTCGTTTCAAAAGTAATGTCGCCATAGAGCATATTCCCGCTGCCCAGATCCTGTGATACAAGGCCTGAAAGAAACAGATATTTATCCTCGCAGATCGTAAGATCACAATATGGCGCCGCAGGGTCAGCATTGAAAAAGACATGCTGAATTTTCATGGGATCGCCTTCCTTCCTCAGTTTTTTTGCATTTCCATGCGCCTTCGTTCCGACTTTTTCAGTATTTCGTCTACCATAGCTTTGTCCAACATATCCATGCTGCCTGCCGCGATATCTGTAATACAGCTAACTGTCTGTTCAAGGGTATCATCGGCCACCCCGTCATAGAAGCCGCATTCCACATCCTTAAAGGCAAGGGTTACAGCTGAGATCGCAGTGGAAGAGGCAATCGCCATCTTGAGAGCACAGGCGTTTTTGGCGCCGTCACAAAGCATTCCGCAAAGAGGAGAGATGGAATTCTTAACTGCGGCCTTCAGCTGTTTTTCACTTGCGCCCATCAGGTATGCGAGCCCGGCGGCAGCTCCTGCAGAGGCCGCGATTGCACAGAGGCAGAAGGCGGCCGCCCGTCCTATATGGATTTTCACATAGAAGAGCATGAGACAGCTCAGTGCCAGGGCTCTTATCGTTTCATCTTCATTTTTTCCGAGAAATTCAGCCGCTGTGCCTACGGGAATCATAGCTGTCAAGCCCTGGTTTCCATCCCCCATTGCCGCCATAGCCGGCAGCCGGCTTCCGCCCATTCGGGCGTCAGAAGCGGCAGCCACCAATATCCGCGCTCTGGTTGGAAGATCATCGGGCAGATAGTTCATTGGATGTTCATACAGATCGGCGGGGACGTGGTCTCCATATACCTCGCTGAGATACGCTCTCCCGCTCTTTAGACCAAATCCCTGGACGATACCGTCTTCTGCAAGTTCCAGGCTCATTTTGTAGCCGTCGAGGAGAAAATGGAGTTCTCTGGTGTCTGCGGTGTTCACATATGAGAAAATTTCCTCAAGCCGCAGACTTTCCAGCTCTAAATCCTGATTTTCTTCGAATGAAATATTTTTTTCCAGTATTTTCTTACCATTAACTTCGATAAGAGAAACTCCGTCATGGGTATGCTCCACTACTGCTGCCACTTTTTCGTTTTCAGTAATGACTTCAGCGCGAACATAGACGCCTGTTTTATCCCAGGAACACAGGACCTGAATTAAACCGGTTTTTCCAGTTTTTCCGCTTTTCTAACATCTTCTTCCGTACATGGCTTCAGCACCTGCAGTCCCAGGGTATAATCCCCCCCCAACCAGCCCCAGTGCTGCAGCAATGGGGATTCCCGGCTCGGTAGTGCCGGGAGTGGCAACACCGAATCCGATTTTCAGGAAAGCAGGGCTTACATAAATGTTCACTTTTTCAGGTACGGCGGTCAAAAACGGTTTGCAGCAGGCGGTGGCTAAAGCGTAGGCAGTAGGGCCGGTACAGCCCAGAGCCGGAATCATCTCTTTTTTTAATAAGGCTGTCAATTTTGAATTTGTCACGACACCATTACTCCTTCCCAGATTGATTATCGTTTTACCTATTCTCGAATAGTTATTATCATAATATCAGTAAAAAAATATCAAGTCAAATCGGTAAAATCAATATTAAAAATATAATTATAAGTATAAATTATCTTTAAAATATAAAATAAATGTGATATAATCAGGATAACGAAAAACCAGATCGAAATAGTTGTAAAAATAGTAGCTTTTATATTTTGGTGAGATAAAAGAGGGAGATTATGAGTGAATTAACAAAAGAAGTAGGGGAAAGATTACGCGCATATCGGAAAATGCGGGGCATGACAGTAGAACAGCTGGCTAAGAAGATAGACCGTAGCAATCCGACGGTATACAAATACGAGAGCGGCCAGATTTCACTTGATGTAGACACTATAGAGGCGATTGCAAAGGTGCTGAAGATATCGCCTGCATTCTTTTTCGGAACGCCTGAAACACATACCAAGGCCCATCCGCTGATTCCTTTTTTTGATACAAACCGGCTCTACACATATTATTTTGACGGCCGTATAAAAAAGCAGGTGAAATCGCTGCTGACCTTTTACCCGGATATGAACGGGGATCGTTTCGCCTGCTCTTTTTACATGAATCTTGCAGATTTTTCCAGGCCGGAGCAATCACGCTATCTCTATTCCGGAAGGATGATTTCTCATGAAACGGTTTCCTATTTTGTAATGGAGAATATTACGCTTCCAATTGAGAGCCTGACCATACAGATGATCCATCCATTCCAGACAAGTCAGACGACATGGGGGATTTTCATGGGACTTTCCGATCAGCCCCTGGCGCCGATGTCCACGAAAATGCTTTTTTCCAAAGAGCCGCTTTCGGCTCAGGAACTTTCTGACTATCCGCTTGCATTTACTAAAGAAGAGATGAAAAGTATAAAGAATAAGAACGCCATTCTGCTTTCTATTAGAGAGTAGAGTTTAAGATTTCAAGTTTATCTCATGGTTTTAAAAAGAACGGCGCATACTAGACAAAAGAAAATATCAAAATCCAGTGTGCTGCATGGGAAAGGAAAAACCATGAAATTTAACGAAGTTTATTATGAACAAGAGAGCCTGTCATATCCGCTTGGAAAAATGCTGAAGGAGAAATTCGGCGATTTGCCATGGATTCCTATCGACAGCCACAATTCAATAAAGGAAATGCAGGAAAAGCCGAACTCCGAATTTGGACGTATGAAGCGGAATCTGATTATCGGGATCCGTAAGACCCACAAGTATGTAGAAAATCATAAGGTATCGGATTACCTGGTTCCCTATACATCTTCCGGGTGTACGGCCATGTGCCTGTACTGCTACCTTGTATGCAACTATAATAAATGCGCCTACCTCCGCCTTTTCGTCAATCGGGAACAGATGCTGGACCGGCTCATACGCAGGGCAGCTAAAAGTGACCGTCCGCTTACGTTTGAGATCGGCAGCAACAGCGATCTGGTGCTGGAAAATACGATAACAGACAACCTGACTTATACAATATCTCGGTTTGCCCAGGAAGGCGACGGCTATCTTACGTTTCCGACGAAATTTGATATGGTGGAACCGCTTCTGAACCTGGATCATAAGGGAAAGGTGATTTTCCGAATGAGTGTGAATCCTCAGCCGGTAATCAGCAAGATTGAACTGGGGACGTCTGGTTTAAAGCAAAGAATAGACGCCGTTAATCAAATGTGTGCCGCCGGATACCGTTGTGGACTGCTGATCGCACCTGTCATATTGACGGAAGGATGGAGGGAAGCATATACGGGGCTCTTGGAAGATTTGAAAGCAGGCCTGACAGAACAGATGAAAAAACAGATGTTTCTGGAAATCATTCTTATGACGTATTCCTTTGTTCACCGGGCTATAAATGGAGAAGCGTTTCCTAACGCTCCCGATCTTTATGACAGGGATCTGATGACAGGGAGGGGAAGAGGGCGGTATTGCTACCGGGCAGAGGCAAGAGAGGAAGCGGAAGTGTATCTGCGGGGGGAAATACAAAGAATTTTGGGAAATGTACCGATTCTCTATATCAGTTAAGTATCGGCCCCTTCGTTCTCATCTGCGCAGGTAATAAGCTAGTTATTGAGAAAAAATTAAAATTCGGCGCAAGGTGTGCAGACCTGCGCCGGATGGGATAAAACTATGTGGTTGAAATGATTTCGATGATACTTAGTGATGAAAATAATAACTCAGCGCTCTGGCGATAAATTCAGAAGCACCTTCTCCGTATTTCTTATCGGTTACCGCTTTCACCGGTTCATGGGAGCAGCCTTCGATCATCATATCCCAGTAACCGTCTCCCATGTCGATTCCCATACTGTTCTCCTGAGAAAATTCAATTAATTCGCGGACTGCAGCCTGTATCTCTTCGGATGCAGCATCCTTTGACAGGTCAGATGTCAGTTTCCTGTACAGATCATCGCTTTTTTGCAGGAGCTCATCTTTCTTTTGGACAAGCGCTTCGGAGCGTTCCATCAGTTCTGAAAAATGCTCCAGGTTATATTTCATCGCTTCCGTATATTTCTCTACGCTTCCAAACTGCTTTATTGCGATCCTGGCTAAACGGGATTCGTCGTTTCTTACGTTCTGAATCATTTCATTAAAATGATCGATGCTGCCCCAGTATTTGATAACGTCGTCTGCCTTTTGACTTTTAAACTGTTCCAGAGCTTCAATATATTCGCTCAGATCAAATTCTTTAAAACTCATGCATGACTCTCCTTTCTCCAAGCGGTTCAGAAGCGCAATCAGCCTGTCGATCCGGTCCCGCTTTATGCAGAGGAGACTTTTTTGTTTCCGGAAAGCTTCCGTTTTGTTAAAGTCCGGCTTTTCCAGAATCTCTTTAATCTCCTTTAACTTAAAATCCAGTTCTCTGAAAAATAGAATCTGCTGCAGTTTCTGGAGCGCTTCATCGCTGTATAAGCGATAACCGGATGAGGTCAGCTCGGTTGGCTTTAGAAGCCCGATTTCATCATAATACTGCAGCGTGCGAACACTGATACCTGTCAGTTCAGCTACCTGGCTTATGGATTTCATCTTGTTTGTCTCCTTTGAATCAATTAGAAACAGGAAAGAAATATGCCGGCATTTGTTTCCTTTGTTCCTGTAACTATATCGTATACTATTACGTTGCGTGAGAGTCAAGCATTTTAAAAAAATACAAGATTGGCAGAAAAAAAGATCGGTCAGACTCCGGCAGCAGGCCGTTTCCCAACTGGCGGCGATGGCAGTTGCTGATGATGAGCCGGATCGGGCGGAACAGCTGTTAAAGGAGCTGCCGGAATACAATACGGACCCGGCCATGTTCTGGGCACAGTTATACTTAAAGCGCGGGGAAAGGGTCAAGGCATTAAAAACTGTTCAGTACAGGCTGTTTGTCCTGGTGGGTCAGACACAGAGCTGTCTGATTACGATGATCAGTGAAAAGATGGAACCGCATGTAGAACGGGCACTGGAAATATGTGAGTCTTGATGACCGCTGTCCGGTTTTGATCAGCCCTATTTTAATAGCAGCCTTGGCCGACGTCAATTTGGAATATGAAATATCTATAAAGCGGCCAATGTGAAATGACAGGTAAGCGAGCTTGTGATATACTGAAATCAGTAGTATTTACAAATGAAAAAGAAGGTGTTGCTTATGGAGAAACAGGAGATTAAAGAAGGATTTCTGAGCTGGCTGGACAGCAGCCTGGAACAGGAATTCCCGACTGAAATGGCGGCAGTTAATTTTAATCTGTATGATGACGGGGACGATCAGTGGTCGTCGGAGCTGGTGGGAACGAGCAGTTTTGACGAAAACGATGATGACTGGGCGTGTGACGAAGTATATTCCAACAGAGATCATCTATATGTTTTTGACTGCGCAATGGAGTGGGAAGACGTATTGAACCTGATTTGTGACAGTGTAAAAGAGTATTTGGAAAACGGCAGACATGCGGATACTTTGAAAGGCCTGCAGGGAGTCGGCGTAGGATTTGTGGACGGAGATATTACGGTCGTCTGCAAAAGAGGCTGTTAAGGGCGTTCGTTATGGCGTTCGTGGCGTTCGAGCTTCGGACTGAAAGGTGGTTATTTTATGAAAATAGAAATCGGATTGGAATTTCCGCAGCATTTTAAGGCAGCTTACCCGGAAGAGTTCGAACTGTTTTCTCATTTTGAGACAAGTTCTGCCATTCCCCAAGTTCTTTTTTCCGTTACCACATGGAAGGAAAATGGTAAACCAAATGTCTGCTTTCACTCCTGGAGCTGTTTTCATGGCGACAGGACGGCCTTTTTTGCGGTTATGGGCTGTCTTTACCAGAATACACATACGTATGCCAACATTCAGCGGGAGAAATGTTTCTGTATCAACTTTCTGCCGCTGAAGTATTATGACAGACTGATCGATACGATTCATGAGAATGAGGATGACACGGATGAATTTAAAGCAGGAGGATTTACTGTGGAAAAGGCGAGAAGTATTCATGCTCCTGTGATCAGAGAAAGCTTTTTATCCATGGAATGTATATTAAAGAGTATTCAGGATTTAAGCGGAGCGGGGATTACGGCAATGGTTACGGGCCAGGTTCGTCATGTCTCGGTAGAAGAAGAATATGCCAAAGGTTATGGGAAAAGGTATGGGCAAGATGGTTTCATGCTTCTCGTTCCGGCTCCCCAAGATTTGATTACGGGAGAACCAGGCCAGTCTGGAATCGGTATTTTAGATATTAAAAGACTGGACTGAGCTATAAACTGGATTCGCTAAGTCAGATCATTTTGCAGGAGGATTGAAAATTGTGACAAAAAAACTGGAGGAAATGACCCTGGAGGAACTGTGGGAGCTGTTTCCCATAAACCTGACCGAGCATAGGGAATGCTGGAACAGCTGGTATGAAGAAGAAAAATCCTCCCTGGAGAAAATTCTGCCGGAAGGAAGCATTAAGCGTTTAAGCCATGTGGGAAGTACATCGGTTGAGGGAATATGGGCGAAGCCAATCGTAGATATGTTGCTGGAAATGAACGAATGCGACTGGAACATAATCAGGAGAATCCTGACAGAAAATGGTTATCTATGTATGGCGGAAACGGAGAACAGGCTGATATTTAATAAAGGATATACGTGTGATGGCTTTGCCGATCGGGTATTTCATCTGCATGTAAGGCGTGATGGAGATCATGACGAACTGTATTTTCGCGATTATTTAAGAAAACATCCGGAGACGGCGGCAGAGTATCAGAAAATGAAAATGGAGCTGAAAGAACGGTATATGTATAACCGGGATGCTTATACAGAGGGAAAAACAGATTTTGTCAAACGGTATACGACATCGGCGAAGAAGATGTATAGCGGACGATATGAATAAAAATAGAACGGGCAGGTCAGAAGGCTAAGGGGAGACTCTACGCTGCGTAGGTTGTATTTCAGACATCAGTGGGATATTCTTATCTTAGTAAAAAGAAAAGAGGTAAGAACATGAATTATGTAACGGGAAAGGTGATAAAAGAGCTGAGAGAGAAAAACAAGATGACTCAGAAGCAGCTGGCGGAACGACTCTGTGTCAGTGATAAAACGATTTCAAAATGGGAAACCGGAAGAGGACTTCCAGACGGAGCGGTCATAGCGGATCTGGCAGGAGCCTTAAAAGTTTCATTAGCCGAGCTGCTGACCGGGGAATATACGGAAAATGAGAACCGCTGCGCCAATATGAGAAAAGTTTCATTTTATGTATGCCCTGTCTGTCAGAATGTTATACAGGCGGTGGGAAAGGGATCATACAGCTGCTGCGGAATCCTGCTTCCACAGCTGGAACCTGAGGAAATGGATGAAGAACATGAGATTAATCTGGAAGTAATCGACCATGAATACTGTATTTCAATAGAGCATGATATGAATAAAAAGCATTATATATCATTTGCGGTATACGTCACATCCGGCCATACGGAATTTGCTAAGCTGTATCCCGAACAGGAAGCCCAGGTGCGCTTTACAAAAAAAGGCCATGGTTTTATTTATATATACTGTAATAAGCACGGCCTGTACAGAATCCAGGTCTGAAACAGATCGGAAATAAAGTTGAATTTCAGGAACGAAGCGGTGATTAAGAAGCTGTTAAAAAAGAAATAAGAGAGAATAATGAATGGCAGAAAGAGATGGGAATGAAGTATTTTCCCATCTCTTTCTGCTATTCATTATACCACAAAAAACGATACTTTTCCAGACTTGTAATATGTTTCATGTCATAGTAAAATCTAAACTCACACAAAGGGCCTGAGACGGAAAAGGTAGTCAAAGGGGCCGGAGAGGAGAAGGTGCGGATGAGAATGAATTACAGATTAGAAGAATTGCTGCCGGTCGTACAGAAACTGACGGAACGGTATACATCAAAGGCCAGTTCTTCTATTACGTATGAACGGGCACAGCAGCTGATGGGAGCGGTTCTCTACTGTCTAAACGAGGCCTGGGAAGAGAATGGACAGGAGGCAGCAAGAGGGAGTGAATTTGAAAGGGGGGAGCTGAGGGAGAAAAATCCGTTCAGCAGTGCAGAAAAGGTTTATGAAATCGGGTATTATAAGCTGATTCAAAAGGTAGAGGGCGCGAAGCGGCTGTATAATGAGAAGATCGGTCTGTTTCAGAGCTATGGGAACCGCGCATATTACGATACAGTTGTAAAGGGAATGCCCGAATTTTTTCTCAGATACGATCCCCGTTTTTGTCCCCAGGATTCCATATTAACTCTGGATTATCCCGTTTTGGAGCGGTTGGAACATTTGAGAGGAGCCGACCGGATATGCAGGTATCTGGAATGTATATGGCTGGAACAGGAATTTCTGAACTGTTTTTCAGAAGAGACGGTCAGAAGAATACTGGTTACAAATAATATGGAATATAAAGAACTGTTTGTGAACATTTGCGCGGAACTGTTAAAAAAAGTCTTATGTTCCTTTATGTTGGAAGTGAGGCCGAAAGCGGAGCCTTTTGAACGTGCAGAATATCTCCGGCTGGAAGAGATGATACAGCAGACAGATCAAAGTTCTTTAGAGGGCCTTTTCATTACAAAGCTCAGGCTGATAACGGCAGCAACACATTTCGAATGCACAGAAATCGAAAAAATGGAACGCTATCTGGAACAGGCGATTCCAAACATCGCAGCAGAACTGATAAATGGGGCTGCTCATAACTGTCTTCAGAATATGGTGTAGATAAAAAAGAGGAAATGATTGGTTTTTACATCTGTTTCATTATGGGAAGAAAGATAAAAGTGCAAGAAAGGACGAGGCGCAGATGGATCGCATATTTGAATTGATGATGGCAGCCCAGCAGGAGAGGCAGATTCAAAAGGTTATAGAGTGTAATCAGAAAACAGAGCAGTTCGGGCTTTCCTTATCACATAAGGATGCAGGCGGGCTGATGGCGGCTCGGCAAGAAATCCTGAAGGAACGAGGGCGCGTAGAATTCAGCGGGGGAGTTCTTCCGGCATTGATTGATACATTCTGTGATTCTTCGTATATCAGCCAGGACAACTATGTGGAAACGCTAGACGAACTCCAGGACATGTTCTATGAAGCGAAAAATGAGTCGGAAGACGAGATGACCGATCAGGAGCTGCTGGATTTTATGAGACAGCAGTTTGAAGAAGTATGTGCCGGCGATTTGGATCATCTCAGGAACACATGCCTGAAGCGCCTGACTCGGGCAGTGCGTTTTGGGTGGCGGGGCAGAACCTGGAAGCAGGAGCGGGATGAGTATTCTCTGAGGCAACAGGACAACGAATACAGCCAGTTCTCCGAGGAGCCGGGATGGGATGATAACCTGTACGGAAAATATTTTACAGACGATGAATAAGAGATAAATAAGATAAGAAAAAATACAACAAAGCAATGGGAAGTTATGATATAATGTCCGCAGAGTGGACATTATATCTGCGCATGAACGGATTCTGCGCTTGCCGCAGAAAGCCGTGCGCTAAAAATCCGCCGGAGGCTGTCACGGCTGCGCAGCAGCCATGACATAATGTCCGCAGAGTGAATTTTATCCCATAGCACGAAACGAAAGAGAAGGAGAAGATGGCAATGAAGCAGGATATGATAGTAATTCTGGATCTGGGCAGTACAGAAAATACGGTTTTGGCGAGACAAATCCGTGATTTGGGAGTTTATAGTGAGATTCATCCCCACGATATTACTGTCGGCGAATTAAATGCGCTGGATAATGTAAAGGGAATTATCCTCAATGGAGGGGAAAACAGAGTAGTAAACGGCAAGGAAGTGGAGGTGCTTTCAGAACTGTATGATTGCGGATATCCGATTATTTCAATCGATTATCCGTCTTCCAGATGTGATAAAAAATATACGGAGCTTCCGAACGAAGATGTGCTGAAGTCGTTCATTTTTGAGGAATGCAAGGCACAGCCCAACTGGAATATGAAAAATTTCATAGAAGATCAGGTAGAACTGATCCGTAAACAGGTCGGTGACAGAAAGGTGCTGCTCGCACTGTCCGGCGGAGTGGATTCTTCTGTTGTGGCGGCCCTGCTGATTAAGGCAATCGGAAAACAGCTTGTATGCGTTCATGTGAATCACGGCCTTATGCGCAAGAATGAATCGGAAGGCGTCGTAGAGGTATTCCGTAACCAGCTCCATGCCAACCTTATTTATGTAGATGCAACGGAACGCTTCCTGGGCAAACTGGATGGTGTATCTGATCCGGAACAGAAGCGTAAGATTATCGGCGGCGAGTTCATCAGAGTATTTGAAGAAGAGGCCAGAAAATTGGAAGGAATCGATTTCCTCGGTCAGGGTACGATTTATCCAGATATCATTGAGAGCGGTACGAAAACTGCAAAAATGGTAAAATCTCACCATAACGTAGGCGGTCTGCCGGAAGATCTGAAATTTGAGCTGGTTGAGCCGTTAAAACAGCTGTTTAAAGATGAAGTACGATCATGTGGACTGGAGTTGGGACTCCCGGCTTCTATGGTATACCGTCAGCCGTTCCCAGGCCCAGGATTAGGGGTACGCTGCCTCGGAGCAATCACGCGGGATCGTCTTGAAGCTGTTCGCGAGTCTGACGCCATTCTAAGAGAAGAGTTCGAAAAGGCAGGTCTGGATAAAAAAGTATGGCAGTATTTTACCGTTGTGCCTGATTTTAAATCGGTAGGAGTGAGACATAATGCCAGAAGCTTTGAGTATATGGTAATTATCCGCGCGATTAACACAATTGATGCGATGAGCGCTACGATTGAACGGGTAGACTGGGATGTTCTCCAGGTTATTACGGACAGAATTCTGGCAGAGGTGGAGAATGTAAACCGCGTATGCTATGATATGTCACCGAAGCCTCCGGCTACGATTGAATTCGAATAATCAAAAAAATAAGCCTGGTCGTGTGCCAGGCAAAGAAAAAACCTTATCGGTTTTCAGAAATGAACTGAGATCCGATAAGGTTTTTTGCATATGGTCGGGAAAAGATATGATAGCATGACTGGAAGGGGATTGTAAAGGAACCTTGACAGAACGCTGAAAAAGTGGTACGATTTATATGTAAAGGAAACTTGTCAAAAAGAGGTGGGATGAGTGAAAAACAATGTTGAAGCATTTCGCAAAGAAATGGGATTAAACCAGGAGGAATTCGCAAAGGCGATCCGGGTTTCAAGACAGACCGTCAGTTCGATTGAAACAGGAAAATACAATCCGTCATTGGAACTGGCTTTTGCTATAGCAGACTTTTTTCAAAAGCGGATAGAGGAAATATTCATTTATGAAAGGGGAAGTGATCATGAAAAAAAGTAATTTGGCAGCAGGTATTATATTTGCAGTAGCAGGCATTGCTTTTTTTATAATGGCTGGTTTTGATACGCCTTTCCAAAGCCTGCTCTGCGGATTTGGTGGCGCTGGACTGGGCCCTGGTATTATGATGATTTCCAAATATATCTATTGGTCCCAGCCGAAAAATAAAGAGAGGTATGATGAAAAGCTAAACGAGGAAGCGATTGAAATGCATGATGAGAGAAAGGAAGCCCTTCGTGGAAAGACCGCACGCTATATGTATGCATATACATTGGTAATTGTTGGAATATCAATAATGGTTTTTCAGATACTGGATAAGCTGATCACCATTGAGGACAGCAAAATTTTTATTATTTATCTGGGCTTTTTGTTTTTCTCAGAATTAGTTCTGTCCAGCTATATCTACAAAAGGTTAAATAAAAAATATTAAGATACGTTTGAGATCAGGATGATCCGGCAGAGGAAGGCGGGAAAGGGTATTACGTTTTTGCACATTGATGTTATGGTCCGATTTTACTGATAATATACTTTTCGTAGTTTTCTCTGCCGTACCAGCCGATAAAAATCATGACAATTCCCATAATGACAGCGAACGTTCTTCTGGCGGAATCGGGGGAATATAGGGCGGAAATAAGAATGCCGGTTCCGCCTCCCTCCAGAAAATCGATCATTTTTTTCCTCTTCCATATTGATTTTTCACGATTTAAGGAAGAAACGATATTCAAATCTGCTTCCCGACGGAAATCCTGATCGTTCAGCCGTTCTCCGATCAGCAATTCATTGATATTAATATCCAGTTCTCTGCACAGACATTCCAGCGTGGAAAGATCCGGCATATAGCTGCCGGTTTCCCAACGGGAGATGGTTTTATTGGTAACTCCTATTCGTTCGCCTAACTCTACTTGTGTCATCCCTTTTTCTTTGCGCAGCTCAGCTATAAACTGCCCGACTTTTTCCTGATTCAAGATTTTACCTCCTTCTTGCTGCATGGGAATTTGATTTTCTGCTTCAATCATACCATAACAGCCTATATTTGTATTCCCCACAGACCGCGAATCACAGTTTGGAACGGGTGAAAGACGTCATCTATTTGTGATGAACAAAGATCTGATATGGTATAATCTGTGCCATATATGAAAGAATATGGTATAATGAACGAAAAGCGTTTATGATATATGCGCATGTCGTTTTCTTCAGGAGGGCAATGATGAATCGAATAAATATGGAATTAGTAAAGACGGTCTATTCCTATGGGGAACACTACTGGGTGATTGACGGCAGGCCTGTCGTCCAATATGTAGATGAAGCCGTAATGGAGGGCAGATGTCCCGGACTGAAGGCCTTTGGCTCGCTTCTCGGACTCATGCCGGCCTGGACCGGGGAACTGGAGTGGAAGGCGGACAACCAGTTCGTATGGGAAATGATCGATGCACCGGAAACGCTGAATATTCCCATATTGGTCTGTGAAGATGACTGCGATTTAAGCTGTATCGTAATTCTGGCTAAAATAAGAAAAACAGGCAGATTCGTGTACTGGGATAAATTGGGGCTGCTGAAAAGAGAAAACGAGAATTTTGATCTGGAGAAAAAATCAGGAATTCTTTGCCTGGAGGCGTATACAGACGAAGACTGGGCTAAATACGGGGACAATATCGCTTGTGTAAAATTTGACAGTAATGAATACTGGGAATGGGTGTCGGAACATTGGGATGAAGAATTGATCAGAAGAAGGAGAAATTACACGAAACCATACATGCAGAAGGATGAAAATATTGATTGGTTTCTGGAATCGGGATGGATATTTGACAGAACGGAATATGAGCAGATGGCAAAAGCTTACCGAGCGATTTATAAAAAAGCGGATTTAGAGACGAAGGAGGAAAGGGCGCATAATCAATGAGCATGCCCGGCATCTTGCAAAACTGACGGAAGGAAAGCTTTAAGCTGATCCGGCAGGAGGTCCAAACATTTTATAGGTCTCATCCAGCAGAGGAAGGCCTGCGCATGGCGCTGAAGCTCTATGAAGACCTTATTTTAAGGAACATCCAAAGGAAAAAATTTCGAATTGACTTTCCGGACAGAGAAAGGAGAAGAGACGTATGAAGGCGATTATGGGTGATATTACAAAACTGAAGGATGTTGAGGCGATTGTAAATGCGGCAAATTCTTCGCTGCTGGGAGGCGGAGGCGTTGACGGCGCAATCCACTGGGCGGCAGGGCGGGAGCTTCTGGAGGAATGCAGAAAGCTGAACGGATGCAGAACGGGAGAGGCGAAAATAACAAAAGGATACCGCCTGCCATGCAAATATGTGATACATACAGTCGGGCCGGTGTGGCACGGCGGTATGAGCAAGGAACCGGAACTGCTCAAATCCTGCTATGAAAATTCTCTTTTTCTGGCAAAGGAGAATGGAATCAGAACCATTGCATTTCCTGCCATATCTACGGGAATATACGGTTATCCTAAAAAAGAAGCGGCTCAGACAGCAATAGGAACGGTGAGGGAATTTATGGAACAAAATCCAGATGCATTTGATGAAATCATCTTCGTACTGTTTGACAGAGACAGCCTGAAAATATATGAGGACCTGCTGGCCTGAGCCAGATAGATGTTCCGGGAAACCATGGATCGTTCTGCAATGATGACAGGCAGATGTCATGTTCTGTATCCTATACTGATATCGACAGAAAATGAAAACGCAGAGGAACCATATCTGTGCGGCAGATACGGTGATCCGGAGAATAAAAGGAGGTATGGGATGCTGGAACATATTCCGACAGAGGAAGAGATGGAATTATTGCTGGGAAAAGGAAAATATGACGTGTGGAAGGCAGTATGCGCCGCAGTGGAAAGCCGCTATGAGATGGACAAGATCTGGAACAGGGCGGGAAAGAAGTGGGATTATGAGTATAAATACAGAAGAGGCGGAAAAACATTATGCTGCCTGTATGCGAAAAAGGAATGCTTTGGTTTCATGATTATTTTCGGAGGGGCGGAACGGGAAAAATTCGAAGCACAGCGTATGAATTTTCCTGAGGAAATCACGGATGTTTACGATCAGTCGGAGACGTATCACGATGGAAAGTGGATGATGTTTCAGGTGGAAGACACGCATCTTATGGAATCTTTCATGAGCCTGCTTGCCGTAAAGAGAAAGCCTAATAAAAAAAATTACGCATCCGGTTCGTGAGAACCGTTTGCAGCAGATGAGAGCAGGAAAACAAAATCGAACAGGGGGATGTTATGGCTGGAATGAATGCCCGGTGTGTAAGGCGCCGGTATGGCAGAGAAATAAAGATTCCGCTAAGAATTGACAGAGCGGATTGACAATTACGGACATCATCCAATATAATTCCTACGTATCGTACAATTATTTCAGACAGAAGGGAAACTCTTAAGGCCATGGACGACGCCGGCAATGAAGCTGACAAGAACCAGAGCAATTTAAGATGGAATTTTTAAGAAGACATAACCTGCGCTCGCATAGAGAGGGCAGGCTGTGTCTTTTTCTTACTTCATAGGATAATGCCTCCTATGAAATGAGAAAACTGCAGCCCTACACGCAGCGAAGTCACTTCGGCGGTAAGGAATGATGCTACTGCAACGCGCATGCTTTGCCTGGCACCGAGCTGCGGCAGGACAAAATGGTGCGGATGAAGTGTGCGGCGTAAGCTGTTTGAAAAATTGTACTAATCTATGACAGAGGAGCACAACGATGAGTGTAGGATTATTTTTTAGGCTGATGGGAGGCCTGGCGTTATTCCTTTACGGGATGCAGATGATGAGCAGTAATCTGGAAGCAGCAGCCGGAAACAGGATGAAGCAGATTTTGGAAAAACTCACATCCAACCGTTTTCTTGGGATTTTGGTAGGCGCGGGAATTACTGCGGTCATACAGTCGTCATCTGCGACGACCGTTATGGTGGTTGGATTTGTAAATTCCGGCCTCATGGCATTAAAGCAGGCTGTATGGATTATCATGGGCGCCAATATCGGAACTACGGTGACAGGTCAGCTGATCGCCATGGACATCGATACGCTGGCGCCGCTGATCACATTTATAGGCGTGATCATGATTTCTTTTATCAAAAAGAAAAACGTTCAATTCGCCGGCGGTATCATAGCCGGTCTTGGTATCTTATTTATCGGTATGGGAATGATGAGTGATGCATGATGCCTTTACGGTATTCTCAGGGATTTGTCAATCTGATGACCAGGTTTACGAACCCGCTTCTTGGCATTGCAGCAGGCGCTGTTTTTACTGCAATTATCCAGTCCTCCTCCGCCTCAGTCGGCATTCTGCAGGCTCTGGCCGTAAGCGGGCTGATCGGTCTGGACAGTGCCGTTTTCGTGTTGTTCGGGCAGAATATCGGAACGTGCATAACGGCCGTACTGGCTTCCGTGGGAACGAATAGAAGTGCGAAAAGAGCCACACTAATTCACTTGATGTTTAACATTATCGGTACGACTGTTTTTGTTGCAGTCTGCCTGGTAACTCCGTTTACAGATTGGATTGTGAGCTGGATTCCTGATAATCCGGCGGCGCAGATTGCAAATGTGCATACAATTTTCAATATTACAACAACGTTGCTTCTGCTTCCGTTCGGAACACAGCTGGCAGAGGCTGCTGTGAAAATTCTTCCGGACAGACCGGTTAAGGCAGCAGATGAACAGAAGTGGTTTGACGAACTTCTGTCTTCAGATCATGTCCTTGGAATCTCAGTTATTGCAAGAAAACAGCTGAAAGAGGAAATCGCACAGATGGCGAGGCTGGCAGCGGATAATGTGGAACAGGGATTTCTTGCCCTGGAAGCAGGAAATCTTTCAGAAATAGAGCGGCTGAGAAGACAGGAAGATGAGATTGACTTAATGAATGCCGGCATTTCGCGGAAGATTTCCAAGGTTCTGGCAGTGGAAAATTCTCCGTCAGAGGTAAATGCGCTGTACCATATGCTTTCGATCGTGGGAAATGTGGAACGAATCAGTGACCATGCCATGAATCTGTCCGACTATGCCCAGCTTTTGAAGGAAAAGGGTCTGGAACTTTCAGAGAAAGCAAAGGTGGAGACGGGACAGATGAGAAAACGCTGTATGACAGCCATACGCTTACTGAATAACGCAGAACATATCGCTCCTGCTGTTCTCATCGAGTATGCAGGAGAAATCGAACAGGAAATTGACAACACGACGGTTGCGTACCGCCAGAACCAGATCAGGAGGATGGGGGCCGGTGACTGTGATGTGGAAGCTTCCATTCTTTACTCTGAAATCCTGACGGATTATGAGAGAATCGGCGACCATATTCTGAATATTGCGGCCGCATATGCCGGAATGGAAGGCGAAAACAAAGCTGCAGTGACGGCAGTCTGACAGGCGGTGAGCGTCTGCCTTCTGTTTTCTGGATCTGCGGCGGAAGTGCAGGTGATGAAATGATTATTAATACAGGAAGCAGGACGGATATACCGGCCTGCTACAGCGAGTGGTTTTATAACAGAATCAGGGAAGGAACGGTGATGGTGAGGAATCCATATTATCCTCAGCAGGTAACGAAATACAGGCTGTCTCCAGACGTGGTAGACTGTCTCATTTTCTGTACGAAAAATCCGGAGCCGATGATCTCCAGACTGGAAGAACTGAACCATTACAGGCAGCTGTGGTTTGTGACAATTACGCCCTATGGAAAGGAAATCGAACCAAATGTACCGGACAAGAACCAGGTGATGGAATCATTCTGCCGCCTTTCAGAAGTGGTGGGAAAGAAAGCCGTCAGGTGGAGGTATGACCCTGTTTTTGTTACGGATCAATATTCTACAGCCTTTCATCTGGAACAATTTGAAAAAATGGCGGAACGTCTCCATGGATATACGAATGGCTGTGTCATCAGTTTTATCGATTTATATGAGAAGACTAAAAAGAATTTTTCAGGAGTGCGGGAGGTTGGGAAAGAAGACCGAATGAAGATGGGAGAAGCATTTGCCCGTATTGGAAAAAAGCATGGAATGACCATCTATTCCTGCTGTGAGGGAACGGAACTGGAACAATTTGGCGTGAACTGCACCGGATGCATGACAAAAGAGGTGATAGAAAGGGCTATCGGAGAACAGCTGTCCGTACCGAAAAAAGGGAAACCGGCCAGAGAAGGATGCAGCTGCCTTCTGGGAGGCGATATCGGGGCGTATAACACGTGCACAAACGGCTGTATTTACTGCTATGCCAACTACGACCAGGAGACGGTAAAAAGGAACAGAAAACTTCATGATAAAAATTCTGCTTTTTTAATCGGCAGAGCGAGGATAGAGGACGAGGTCAGGGAGGCGAAACAGGAATCATGGCTGGATGGGCAGCTGTCTCTGCCGCTATGACATTAGGAAACGATGATTTCCTGGAAAAATGAGGCAGGGCTGGAAGTGCAGCCCTGCGGAGAAAGAAGAGAGATTCAGGCATAGAATTACTGCTGAGCGGAAGCATTTACAAGATCATCCAGCGAGGCGAAATGATAGCCCATTTCTTCCCATTTCGTCAGCAGTTCATCGAGAATCTGTGCATTGGTAGAGGACGTGCTGTGAAGGAGAACGACGGCGCCTGGATGGATTCGCCCCAGAAGCTTTTTAAATGCTTCTTCCTTCGTGGGCTGTTTGTCTTTATACCAGTCTACATATGCCAGGCTCCAGAAAAACGTATGATACCCCATATCGTTGGCCATTTTCAGGTTTTCTTCGCTGTACTTGCCCTGCGGCGGACGATAGTATTTTTTCATCGTTTGCCCCGTCGTCTGCTGATAGAGCGCTTCCAGGTCGTTCAGCTCTTTTTCAAAAGCTTCCCGAGTTGATATTTTCGACATATCGGGATGATGGTATGTATGATTGGCAACGATGTGCCCTTCTGCGGCCATACGCTTTACCAGGTCCGGACTGGTTTCCAGATAATTGCCAACCAGGAAAAAAGTGGCCGGGACGCTGTGCTTTTTTAAGGCATCCAGAATTGCAGCCGTATTTCCATTTTCATATCCTGCGTCAAAGGTGAGATAAATGACCTTATCCTGAGTGTTTTGAACATAATGGGCATTATACTGTTTCAGATAATCGGATGTGGCGTTGCCTACAGGCGGCTGACCTTCTACGGGAAAACTCAATCCCCAGTTGCCGTCCGCAGAGGCAGATACGGTAAGGGAGTTTACGGTCCGGCTGTCTACGAAGCGGGCCGCAACGTTGCCACAGCAGAAAGCAAGTGCAAAAACGGCGCCTGTCCTCAGAATTCTTTTATATGGGAGGCGTCTGGCACAGGAAGCTGCCCGCTGCAAAAGCTGCGTGTTGATTTTAATCTTCTTTAATTTCAGTTTCATAGAAAGAGTCCGTTTCTGATCCTGTTTATTAGAAATATATAGGAGAAAATGAAACTTATGATTGAAATAGTGGAAGATTTTAAAATAGTATGATATGCTGTAATAACAGAAGACAGAGGACAGCTATGTCCCGCTTTTCCC
This sequence comes from Clostridium sp. AM58-1XD, assembly GCF_003464085.1. Taxonomy (GTDB): domain Bacteria; phylum Bacillota; class Clostridia; order Lachnospirales; family Lachnospiraceae; genus Lachnoclostridium_A. The sequence continues at coordinate 133,542 of NZ_QSDR01000006.1, read as the reverse complement.
CAGCTGCGAGACCGACATCTTTCAGCAAAGGAAATATATAAGCAGTACCGTACAGGCCCGCGGCAGTTCTGCCGTTTTCCGAAGCCGGACGGTTTGGCAGTTTAACGATCAGGAAATATGACGCTGACACAAAGATGAAAGATCTGAAGTGGAAGGGGCATGGCCGGATGTATTTGGTGCACCCTTTTCCAGGGTGCTTTTTTATTGGAGTCTGCAAAAGGGCGGCTGCACCGATAACAGATTCCGTTCCAGGCGGTGGCCAAGTCACTCCATCTGTTATCGGTGCAGCTGCCAGATGACTCTTACATGACTAATAAAACGCCCAGGTGTGGTTAGAGGCGGTGGCCAAGTCAACTTATTTATTATTGGTGCAGAGGCGGCGCTCGGCGCGGGAGTTTGCCTCGGTGCTGCGGACTTATTCGTAACTTTATTTAACAGACGAGGAGGTACGTTATGGATTCGAGAGTTGCTTTGATTGGAATTGTAGTGGAAAAGGAAGGGTCGGTGGAAGCTTTGAATAAGATTCTTCATGAGTATGGAAAATATATTATAGGCAGAATGGGTATTCCGTATCCGAAGAGAAACATAAATATTATCAGCATAGCGGTGGATGCACCTTCCGATGTAATCAGCGCCCTTTCGGGGAAACTGGGGATGTTGGACGGGGTGAGCTCGAAAGCCGTTTATTCCAAGCTCACCTGACAGAATTTACATAAATAAGTCTGACCGGATAACCGAACGGCATTGGGGAAGAAACATCTACAGTAATTCAAGACATGGAAACATTTAGAAAGGTTGAACACATGACAGAAATACAGGCAATAGACAGGATCAGCCGTCTGGAGGGGGGCGGTGAGCTGACACAGACGGAGTGGAAAGAACTGTTTGAATATTGGAATGAGAAGCGGGGCCATAAGGTTTTGGATTTTGCTTCGTCCAGGGCCAGGAAGGTTTGTGACGATGTCTTCGGCAAGAAGGTATATATCCGCGGACTCATTGAATTCACCAGCTACTGCAGAAATGACTGCTATTACTGCGGGCTCAGAAAGAGCAACCATGAGGCAGAGCGGTACAGGCTGGACAGAAAACGATTCTGGACTGCTGCAGAATAGGGTATCGCCTTGGATTCCGTACCTTTGTCCTGCAGGGAGGAGAGGACGCCTATTTTACAAAGGCCAGGCTCAGCGATGTGATCGGGAGAATCAGGAGAGAGTTTCCGGACTGTGCCATTACTCTGTCGGTTGGGGAGCGTGACTTTCAGACGTATCAGGCGTGGTTTGAAGCGGGAGCCGACAGGTATCTGCTGCGACACGAAACGGCGGATGCAGATCATTACAGGATTCTTCATCCGGAACAGCTAAGCCTGAGCAAGCGCAGGGAATGTCTGGAGAATCTTAAAAAGATCGGATATCAGACAGGCTGCGGCATAATGGTGGGATCACCGGGGCAGACAGCCGACTGCCTCGCAGAAGATATGGTTTTTATGAAGAGGCTGAATCCGGAAATGGTGGGTATCGGGCCGTTTATTCCGCAGCATGCAACGCCGTTTGCAGAGGAAAAACAGGGAACACTGGAGGATACGCTGTTTCTGCTGGCCCTGATTCGCCTCATGCTGCCCAAGGTCCTCCTGCCGTCCACAACGGCTTTGGGCACAATCCATCCTGATGGCCGGGAACTTGGTATTTTAAGTGGAGCAAACGTGGTAATGCCCAACCTGTCACCGGCGGGAGTGAGGGAAAAATATCTGCTGTACGATAACAAAATCTGCACGGGAGACGAAGCTGCCGAGGCGCTGGACTCGCTCAGAAAACGTATGAGAGCGATCGGATATGAGATTGCAGTCGGCCGTGGAGATTCACCATATATCAAATAAAACAAACAAAGATCTGAAGGGAAAGGGAAAGCCTGACCCCAAGCAGAAAGGAGAAAATTATGTACAAGTACGACCCATCATCATCAAAAGCGGAGGAATTTATCAACCATGAGGAAATCCTCGAAACTCTGGAATATGCCCAGGAGAACAGGCATAATGAGGAACTGATCGATGAAATACTGGAAAAGGCAAGATTGAGGAAAGGGCTTACCCACAGAGAAGCCTCCGTATTGCTGGCCTGTGATCTCAAAGAAAAGAATGAGGAGATCTATTCCCTGGCAGAGCAGATCAAAAAAGATTTTTATGGTAACAGAATTGTTATGTTTGCACCGCTGTATCTGTCCAATTACTGTATAAACGGCTGCGTATACTGTCCGTATCATCTGAAAAACAAGCACATTGCCAGGAAGAAACTCACACAGGAAGAGGTCAGAAGAGAAGTAATCGCCCTTCAGGATATGGGGCATAAACGGCTGGCCCTGGAGACAGGGGAAGACCCGGTCAACAATCCGATTGAATATGTCCTGGAATGTATCAATACCATCTATGGAATCAAGCATAAAAACGGCGCAATCCGCCGGGTAAATGTGAACATCGCAGCAACAACCGTGGAAAACTATAAAAAATTAAAGGATGCCGGCATCGGTACATATATCCTGTTCCAGGAGACGTATCATAAAGAAAGCTATGAAAAACTTCATCCGACAGGGCCAAAACATGATTATGCATATCATACGGAAGCGATGGACAGAGCTCAGATGGGTGGAATCGACGATGTGGGAATCGGCGTGCTGTTCGGGCTGGAGATGTACCGGTACGAATTTGCGGGTCTTCTTATGCACGCAGAGCACCTGGAGGCCGTGTTTGGAGTCGGCCCCCATACGATCAGCGTACCCAGAATCAAACGGGCGGACGATATCGACCCATCCACATTTGACAATGGGATCGACGACGACATATTTGCCAAACTGGTAGCCTGTATCCGGGTATCCGTCCCATACACAGGAATGATTATTTCCACAAGAGAGAGCCAGAAGTGCAGGGAGAAGGTCCTTCATCTGGGAGTGTCCCAGATCAGCGGCGCCTCTAGGACAAGCGTAGGCGGATATGCAGAACAGGAGCCGGAAGAGGACAATTCCGCACAGTTTGACGTCAGCGACAACAGGACGCTTGATGAAGTAGTGCGCTGGCTGATGGACCTTGGATATATTCCAAGCTTCTGCACGGCCTGCTACAGGGAAGGCAGGACAGGAGACCGGTTCATGAGCCTTTGCAAGAGCGGTCAGATTCAGAACTGCTGCCACCCGAATGCGCTGATGACTCTGAAGGAATATCTGATGGATTACGCCTCTCCGGAAACGAGAGCGATGGGGGAAGAGATGATTATGAAGGAGATAGAAAATATACCGAAGGAAAAGGTGAGAGAGATTGTCCTAAAAAATCTGACAGAGATCGAAAAAGGCAACAGGGATTTCCGATTCTGATTCATGATAAACAGAGGAGTCAAAACAGACAGAGTACAAGGAGGTATCAGAAATGGGAATGAATCAGACACCTTCAGGAGAACGGCTTCATATCGGATTTTTCGGCAAAAGAAATGCGGGCAAGTCCAGCATTGTAAATGCAGTCACAGGCCAGAATCTGGCGATTGTTTCGGAGGTAAAGGGAACGACGACAGATCCCGTATACAAATCCATGGAACTGCTTCCTCTGGGACCGGTTATGATCATCGATACGCCGGGGCTGGATGACGAAGGGGAACTGGGACAATTGAGAATCGGAAAGACACGGCAGGTCATCAATAAAACGGATATCGGGATTATTGTTGCGGACGGAAGAGAAGGGAAAGGACGTCAGGAAGAGAAACTGATGGAAGTATTCCGCAGAAAGAAAATCCCCTTTCTAACCGTGTACAATAAGAAAGACCTATGCGGCGGTTTTGGCGGCTGTCAGTACGGCAGGCCGTGCAGCCGTGATGACGATAAGGCCCTTTGGGTGAGCGCGGCGACAGGAGAAGGAATCCAGGAACTGAAGGAGGCCATAGGAAGGCTGAGAGAAAGGGAGAATGACCGCCACCTTGTGGCAGATCTGCTTCAGCCGTCGGATACGGTGATTCTGGTCGTTCCAGTGGATAAGGCGGCACCGAAGGGCCGTCTGATCCTTCCGCAGCAGCAGACGATACGCGATATTCTGGACAGTCAGGCGGTAGCGATTGTCTGTAAGGAAGATGAATTGGGGAACACGCTGGAATTAATGAAAAAGAAGCCGAAGCTTGTGATCACGGACAGCCAGGTGTTCCAGCAGGTAGACAGGATGACGCCTCCGGATATCCTCATGACATCGTTTTCCGTCCTGTTTGCCAGATATAAAGGAGATTTGTGGCAGACTGTAGAGGGAGCGAAAGCCCTGGAAGCCATAGAGGACGGCGATCAAATACTGATCTCGGAGGGTTGTACCCATCATCGGCAGTGTGGAGATATCGGTACATACAAACTGCCTGCCTGATAAGGAGATATACGGGAAAGGAACCGGAGTTCTCTTTTACTTCCGGAACAGAGTTTCCGGAAGATGTGAGGGGATTTTCTCTTATTATCCATTGCGGCGGCTGTATGCTGACAGAGAGGGAGATGAAGTACCGCCTTGGCATGGCCGCAGACCAGAAAGTTCCGATAACGAATTATGGAATTGCCATTGCGTACATGAATGGAATTCTGGAACGGAGCCTGAAGCCGCTGACATTTTCAAAAAACAGTTGAAAAGGGTCGGGAAATCATTTGAGCATTTCGAATGTCCTGTGAATACCTTAATAAAAAAGGGTAAAGGGATTTTCGTGAATCAGGCAAGAAAGATTATTCGTTGTGAGGAAGCCTGGAAAATGGGGTATACCGGAAAGAATGTGGGCGTTGCCATCCTCGATACCGGTATTTTCTCTCACAGAGATTTTGATAATAGAATTATTGCATTTGCAGATTTTGTACAGAAACGGGCAATGCCTTATGATGACAATGGACATGGAACACATATATCGGCGATAATCGGAGGAAATGGCTGCGACTCGGAAGGACGCTACTGCGGCGTCGCGCCAGGCTGCAATATCATTTCCGTAAAGGTTCTTGATTCCAGAGGAAACGGCTACGCGTCAGATGTGCTGGCCGGACTGCGGTGGATCCGCAGCCACAAAGAGATGTACGGAATCAGGATTGTAAATATTTCTGTTGGTTCCTATACGAGAAAGTGGATGGGAGAAAATTCGGCCCTGGTAAAGGGAGTGAATGCAGCGTGGGACGACGGGCTTGTGGTGGTTGTGGCAGCAGGGAACAACGGGCCTGGCAGCATGACGATTACGACTCCGGGAATCAGCAGAAAGGTCATTACAGTGGGATGCTCTGATGATTATAAAGAAGTAAATGTAATGGGGAGCCGCATGGTGGATTATTCAGGGAGAGGGCCTACAGGGTCCTGCGTCCTGAAGCCTGACATTGTGGCTCCCGGTTCTGCTATTGTAAGCTGTTCCAACAGGCCGGGGCGTTATCAGATGAAGAGCGGAACTTCGATGTCTACGCCTCTCGTATCCGGCGCGCTGGCTCTGCTGCTGGAAAAATATCCGGAAATGACGAATAAGGATGTGAAACTGCTGATCAGAGAGCGGGCCGTAGATATGGGCCTTCCGCATACACAGCAGGGGTGGGGCCTGCTCGATACGGCCCGTCTCCTGGAATAAAAAGGTTGATTTCCAGAACGATAAAAGATATATTAAATATTGCAGAAACGCAGCTGTTCCGAACGTACGGAACAGCTGGGCGGAAAGGAAGAGAGGGGAGCTTTTGCTGACAATCTGGCTTGAGGCGCTCCCCTTTCTTTTAAGTGGATAAAGAACAGAAATAAATGAGCAGGTACGGACGAAAGGCGGAAGAAGCATATGGGAAAAGAAAATGGGATGGACAGTACGGCACGGGTGGCATTTCTTGCCATGATCTGCTGTGCTTTTTGGGGAAGCGCATTTCCGTGTATAAAAATTGGATATCAGCTGTTTGAGATTGCCGGAGAAGATGTGGCGGCTCAGATCCTTTTTGCAGGGCTGAGATTTGCGCTGGCTGGTCTGCTGACCGTTTTGATTGCAAGTGCCATGAACAAAAAGATCGTCGTTCCGAAAAAGAGTTCATGGGGGATGGTCTTTACCCTCTGTGCGTTTCAGACAGTGATTCAATATCTGTTTTTCTATATCGGACTGGCTCATGCTTCCGGTGTAAAATCATCAATTATTACAGGGTCAAATGTCTTCTTGTCCATATTGATTGCCTGCTTTATATTCCGCCAGGAAAAGATGACGGGGAAAAAGCTGGCCGGCTGTATCCTGGGATTTTCCGGCGTCGTTCTGGTGAACTGGAATCCGGGAGCGATGGGGAGCGGAATGAGGTGGAACGGAGAAGGCTTTATTTTCCTGGCGGCCGTTTCTTATGCAATGTCATCTGTTCTGATTAAGGATTATTCTGCGAAAGAAAATCCCATGGTACTCAGTGGATATCAGTTTATGGCCGGCGGCGTGATCATGGCAGTCTGTGGATTTGCTCTGGGCGGCCGCCTTACGGTTGTAACGGCTTCTGGCATGGCTATGCTGTTCTATCTGGGCGTCGTGTCCGCTGTGGCCTATTCCCTGTGGGCCGTTCTGCTCAAGCACAACACGGTTTCTCGAGTGACGGTGTTCGGATTTATGAATCCGGTCTTCGGTGTCATCCTGTCCGCCCTCCTGCTGGGAGAAAATGACCAGGCGTTCGGCATCAAAACCATTTGTGCCCTGATTCTCGTATGCTCAGGCATATTTATTGTAAATAAAAGGAAAACAGTTTAACGGGAGAAATGGATTTACAACGATTTCCTGCGCTGATATAATACAGGTATCCGGCTCTTACCCTATGACCTGCCGGACAGAAGTTATGCCCCAGTCCCGGAAGGTAAAAACAGAACAGATTTTCGATTAATCTATTGACTTTTTCCGGCGCCTATATTATTATAAATAAAGAACATTTGTTCGCGTGGAGGATAAGATGAATAAGGATGATAAATTAAAGGCATTGGATGCCGCACTTACAAAGATTGAGAAGGATTTTGGCAAAGGCTCCGTTATGAAACTGGGCGATGCCAGTAAGGATATGAACATTGAGACGATTCCTACCGGTTCCCTGAGCCTGGATATCGCTCTTGGTCTTGGCGGCGTTCCGAAGGGCAGGATTGTTGAGGTCTACGGCCCGGAATCCAGTGGTAAGACGACGGTTGCCCTCCATATGGTGGCAGAAGCGCAGAAGAGAGGCGGCATTGCAGGCTTCATCGATGCAGAGCATGCCCTTGACCCAGTATACGCAAGAAATATCGGTGTAGACATCGACAACTTATATATATCACAGCCGGATAACGGTGAACAGGCTCTGGAGATTACGGAGACCATGGTTCGTTCCGGGGCGGTGGACATCATTATCGTTGACTCCGTTGCAGCCCTGGTTCCGAAAGCGGAAATCGACGGCGACATGGGAGATTCACACGTTGGCCTTCACGCTAGGCTGATGTCACAGGCACTCAGAAAATTGACTGCGGCGATCAGCAGGTCCAACTGTATCGTTATTTTTATCAACCAGCTTCGTGAGAAGGTCGGTGTTATGTTTGGTAATCCGGAGACGACAACAGGCGGACGAGCTCTGAAGTTTTATGCCTCTGTCCGTATGGACGTACGCCGGACAGAGACTTTGAAGCAGGGCGGAGAGATGATCGGCAACCATGTGCGCGTTAAGGTTGTTAAGAACAAGATAGCACCGCCATTTAAAGAAGCGGAATTCGACATCATGTTCGGAAAGGGGATTTCCAAAGAAGGGGATATCCTCGATCTGGCTGCTAAGGAAGATATCATCGAGAAAAGCGGTGCATGGTATGCATACCAGGGAGCCAAGATCGGCCAGGGCCGTGAGAATGCCAAGATCTATCTCAGAGAACATCCGGAGATTTGTGATGAGGTAGAACAGAAAGTCAGAGCAAAATACGGTCTGCCTGGTACAGAAGCAGCGGGAACGACGGCTGCTCCTGAGAAGAAAGCCGCCGGTTCAGATGAACAGCAGGCAGAGAAAGAATGAATTGAGAGAGGTATTATATGACAGTGGTTTCAATAACCCCCGTCGATAAAAGAAGGTGCAAAGTCCTGCTGGAAGAGGGCTTTGCACTTATTTTATACAGGGGAGAGATTAAAAAAATACGGGATCGAGGAACAGGGAGATATTTCGGAAGAATGTGTTCAGGAGATCATCAGGGACGTGCTCTGTAAACGGGCCAGAGAACGTGTGCTGAATCTGCTGAAGAATGCGGATAAGACGGAGCAGCAGATCAGGAGAAAGCTGAAAGACGGAGGGTATCCCCAGGAGGCCGTAGAATACGCGGTATCGTTTGTGAAAGAGCATCACTATATAGATGACAGGGAGTATGCAAAACGGTATGCGGAGTGTGCTGCCGGAAGGAAGAGCCGGAAACAGATCGCTTATGACCTGCGCCAGAAGGGAATCGACGGAGAAGTGATTTCACAGGTGCTCGAGGGTACGGGAATTGACGAAGAAAGTCAGATTGCAGAAATATTGAAGAAGAGAGGCTTTGGAGGAAAAGACAGTACCGGAAGAAACGGCGGTAAAAATGGACTGGAAGCCAGAAAAGAATTTCAGAAGACGGCGGCATATCTCTGCAGAAAAGGATTTTCCTGGGAGGTAATCCGCAGGGTGATGGGGGAAATAAGTGAAGATTCAGGCGAATTTTACTGAAATTTAAGAAAATTTAACCAAGAAGCGATTGAATCCCGGCAATATACTTGACAGCATGCATAAAAAAGTTTAAAATTAAAATGTTGTATTACCGTACAATGAAAACTAAATAAGGAGGTGCTCCTGTGTCATCAATAATAATAACTGCATTGATTACAATGATTATCGTAGCTCCTATTACCTGGACATTCGCAGTTGCTTACCGCAAGAAGACGTATGAAAGCAAAATCGGCAGTGCGGAGGAAAAATCCAGGGAAATAATAGATGAAGCATTGAAAACTGCAGAGACGAAGAAGCGAGAAGCTCTCCTTGAAGCGAAGGAAGAGTCTTTAAAGACTAAGAATGAGCTTGAAAAGGAAACGAAAGAAAGAAGAGCAGAACTTCAGCGTTATGAACGACGTGTATTGAGCAAGGAAGAAAACTTGGACAAGAAGTCCGAAGCAATGGAAAAACGGGAAGCCAGCCTGGCAGCCCGGGAGGAAACCCTATCTAAGAAGAATGCAGAAGTAGAAGCGCTGTATGAGAAAGGGATACAGGAACTGGAGAAAATTTCCGGCCTTACCTCCGAACAGGCAAAAGAATATCTTTTAAAATCTGTAGAAGAAGATGTCAAACATGACACCGCAAAGTTAATTAAGGAACTCGAAAGCAAAGCCAAAGAAGAAGCTGACAAGAAAGCAAAAGATTATGTGGTGACAGCGATTCAGAGATGTGCCGCTGATCATGTTGCGGAGACAACCGTTTCCGTTGTCCAGCTCCCGAATGATGAGATGAAGGGTCGAATCATTGGAAGAGAGGGACGCAATATCCGTACATTGGAGACAATGACCGGCGTTGAGTTGATTATCGACGACACTCCGGAAGCAGTAGTACTGTCAGGATTTGATCCGATTCGAAGAGAAGTTGCAAGAATCGCATTAGAGCGTTTGATTGTGGACGGTCGTATTCATCCGGCCAGAATCGAAGAGATGGTAGAAAAAGCACAAAAAGAAGTTGAGACGAACATGAGGGAAGAAGGAGAGGCGGCGACCTTGGAGGTCGGAGTCCATGGAATCCATCCGGAATTAGTCAAACTTCTAGGCAAGATGAAATTCAGAACGAGCTACGGGCAGAATGCATTGAAACATTCCATCGAAGTTGCTCAGCTGTCAGGTCTTCTGGCTGCTGAAATCGGTGTAGACGTCCGTATGGCCAAACGTGCCGGTTTATTACATGACATTGGTAAGTCCATCGACCATGAGATGGAAGGTTCTCATATTCAGCTGGGCGTTGAACTGTGTAGAAAGTATAAAGAGTCTGCAACAGTAATTAACGCTGTAGAATCCCATCACGGCGATGTTGAGCCACAGAGCCTGATTGCATGTATTGTCCAGGCAGCCGATACGATCTCAGCTGCAAGACAGGTGCAAGAAGAGAGACTCTGGAAACATATACAAACAGATTAAAACAATTAGAAGATATTACGAATTCCTTTAAGGGAGTAGACAAGTCTTTTGCCATCCAGGCAGGCAGAGAAGTTAGAATTATGGTAGTGCCGGAACAGATAACAGACGATGGTATGGTGCTTCTGGCAAGAGATGTTTCAAAGAAGATTGAAACAGAGCTGGAGTACCCTGGCCAGATCAAGGTCAACGTGATCCGCGAATCGAGAGTGACGGATTACGCGAAATAATTGTTCGAAGTGAAAACGAAATGCCCTAAAACCGTATGAATATTGAATTATTACGGTTTTGGGGCATTTTTTAATTTCTTGCGACTTCTTACAAATTGAAGATTATCTGAACATGTTTCCATGACCACTACGATAGGGATTTTTGTGCGTAAAACGCATGAAGAAAAAACTTGGCCGGCTCTGGCATTTGGAATATTGGAACATAGAATGAAACCGTTCTTCTCTGCACATAATAAGGGCATTCTATAGAAAAATAACCGCTGTTGGATGAAGAAATATGAAAAAGTTTTGGATGAGTCTCATGCTGATCTGCAAAAATTGGGTCACTCTGCTATATTTTGAAATGATATATAAAATATTCGGATATACGGTTGTATTTGCATGTGCCCAATATTTGCTGAGCCTTTTGCCTGGCTTGGCAGGTGTAGATTATATTGGACAGGAAAATATAGACGCGGTATTGAAAACTCCGATGGCTGTGCTGCTGGGAACAGGAATTCTGATCCTGGCAGCTTTGTATGTGGTCTACGAAATTGCCGCATTTCTTCTGCTCGCCGCAAAAGGGTGGCACAATGAACGGATTTCCCTGTTTCAACTGGGATGGCAGGCAGCCCTTATGACGGTAAAGCTTATCAGACCAGCAGGAATTGGGGTCTTCCTCATGATTCCGATTCTGATGTTTTCCGTGTTTTCACCTGTCAGCAGGTATTTAAGAACCATACGCTTTCCGGAGTTTATACTGGAGTATATAAAGGAAAATACCGTTCTGTACGGCATATATCTTCTGCTCATTGTGTTATTTCACATGTTGCTGCTTCTGTATATATTCGGTCTTCCGGCCATGCTGTTTTCCGGCCGCTCCTTTAAACGTTCCTGGCATGACAGCGTCAGCCTGCTTCACGGAAGAAGGCTGCGGACTGCCGTTTGTGTGGTGCTGCAGGTTGCAGCGTTTATTCTGCTCTATTTATTAGTGACCGCCCTTTCTGTTTGGGGACTGGGGATCTATATAAAACTGCATTATGACGGGATCGCGGGTGTTCGGGCGTTCCAGCTGCAACTTACCGGCGGACTGAGGATTGCGGAAGTTATAGGCAGTACTATGACGGCAGCTTTTTTATGCGCATTGATTGTCGTAATCTACCACTGTTACAGGGGGGATATCCGGGAAAAAACGCAGAAAAACAGAAAGAGAAGAGGCATGGTCAGAGCATGCCTTCAGCTTATGAGCGTATTTGCCTGATCATTCTGTTGGGGATTTTCAGCGAGACGGAGATGGGAGGAAGAATTTTCCCTGAGCAAATTACTGTCCCAATGATTATCGCTCATCGGGCGGAGCAGCCATGGCCCCCGAAAATACAAGGATGGCTTTGGTAAATGCTGTGGCTGACGGAGCAGATGCGGCGGAAATTGATGTCCAGCAGCTGGGAGACGGGACGCTGGTCGTTATGCATGATACAAACTTTAAACGGACGGCCGGTGTGGACATGGATGTCTGGGAGGCAGATAAGCAAGCGATTACGGGGATGAATGCAGCTTATTATTTCAAACAGGGCATACTGGAAGAACCGGTTCCTGTTCTGGAAGATATGTTGCAGGAAGCAGACGGAAAAATCAGGCTGATGATAGAACTGAAAGCGAATGACCATGAAAGCGAACTGGAACAGGCAGTCGTCCATTCCATCCGCCGGTACGGCATGGAAAAACAATGTATGATTGCTTCCATGGACCTGGATATTTTGAGGCGGGTGAAAATGATCGCTCCTGAAATGGAAACCGTGTATATTTCAGCGCTTCTGATCACAGACAGGTACGACCTGGATTTTGTGGACGGATACAGCGTGGAGACCACATCCCTGTCCGCAGGAATGGCTCTTCAGGCTCATTTTCAGGGAAAGAAAATATATGGCTGGACCGCAAATTCCGGTTATTCCATTAAAAAGATTTTACGCTGCGGGGCGGATGGACTTATCACCGATAATCAGCTGCTGGCGCGTTATTATGCAGATCAATATGGAAAAAGCCTTTTGATTGAGGAGATTACAGAGCTGTTCTATGGAAAATATAATTCGCAGATGGGAGTTGGACAGGGATGAAGGAAAAGAATACTGTTTGTTTGATGAACGATTCGTTTCCGCCGATTATAGACGGAGTGGCAAATGCCGTGGTAAACTATTGCATATACTATCAGAAGAATTTTGGCAGTGCAGTTGCAGCTGTTCCATATCATCCGGATGCCGTGGATGAGGCATTTCCGTTTCCTGTTATCCGATACAGGAGCTATGATACGACGCGCCTTGTAAGGTACAGGGCCGGATATCCATTTTCTGTAGAGGCGATAAAACAGCTGAAGGCAAAAGATCCGGATTTGATACACAGCCACTGCCCGTTTATGTCCACATTCCTGGCGCGCACACTACGGGAGTTAAATGGAGCCCCTATCGTTTTCACCTACCATACGAAGTTCGATATCGATATTGCCAAGACGGTTCCTTCCAGGACGCTGCAGGAACAGGCGGTAAAGATGGTGGTAAATAACATAAAAGCATGCGACGAGGTATGGGCGGTCAGCAGAGGGGCGGGAGAAAACCTGCGTTCAATGGGATATGATGGAGATTATATCATTATGGAAAATGGGGTGGATTTTCCAAGAGGGAGAGTACCGGAAGAGACCGTTCAGGCTGCCGTGCATCAGTTTGACCTGCCGGAACAACTTCCCGTTTATCTTTTTATAGGACGCATGATGTGGTATAAAGGGCTGAAACTTATTTTTGACAGTCTTCATCGTGTCCTCGAAGAAGGGAAAGACTTTCGGATGGTTTTGATCGGCGACGGATCGGACCGACCTGATATGGAAGCATATGCGGCAGAATGCGGCCTGTCAGCCAAATGCTTATTTCTGGGGGAGATCAGAGACAGAGAACTGCTTCGTGCATGGTACTGCCGCGCTGATTTGTTTTTATTTCCATCCAGCTATGATACGAATGGTCTGGTGGTCCGCGAAGCAGCAGCATGCGGACTTGCCAGCGTTCTGATAGCGGGCAGCTGCGCGGCGGAAGGCGTGAAAGACGGTGTCAATGGCTTTCTGTGCGAAGAACATGACGAGGCTCTGGCAGCATTGATCAGCAGTTTGTGGGAAAGGCGGCCTGCTGTGAAACAGGCGGGAATCCATGCCATGAATCAGCTTTATCTGTCATGGGAAGAAAGCGTGTCCCGAGCGGCAGAACGGTATGAGATCATCCTGGAAAGGGCGGCTTCGGGAGAACTGGATCATCAGAGGCGTCTGTCTGACAGCCTGCTTCACACTGCCTCAAATATGATAGAGGGAGTGGAACGCCTACGTGAAATACGGGAATTATCGAAAGAGGAGCTGCATGCCATGTATGTGTGGCAGAAATCCCATCTGGGCCGTTTTGCAGATGGGATATGGGAAAAACTGAATAATATCATCTGAGAAAGAGACGTCCCGTTCCTGCAGCCATGAATCTGTATGGAAACGAGGCGTCTTCCTCAGTTCAGCAAGATTGATTAAAACAAATGGTTTCCTGACAGATATAATAATGACTTAGCAAAAGGAGGTGGTATTCGCATGCGCTATATTGATGAAGTATCTTCGGCAATTGAATTTATAGAGGCGAATCTTGAGAAGAAACTGGATCTGGATATGGTTTCAACAGCCGTCCATTATTCCAAATATCATCTTCACCGCGTGTTTTCCAGTACGGTGGGGATGACCATGCATGAATATATACAGCGCAGGCAGCTGACGGAAGCGGCAAAGCTGCTGGTCTTTTCTTCCAGGCCGATTATCGACATCGCCCTGTTGTCAGGTTATGAAAGTCAGCAGGCATTTACGAATGTTTTTACTGCAATGTATAAACTGTCGCCGAGCAAATACAGAGAAAGTGAAAAATTTTACCCTCTTCAGCTGAAATTTAATCTGGAAGGGAGCTATGATATGCTGAATGGTAAGGATGAGATTCTATGGGAGATCAGGTTTGCGAACGAAGAGGACATTCCATGCTGGATGGAATTGGTCCGGCTTGTGATCGACGGATTTCCTCATTTATATGAAGAAGAGTATATCGCTGTTCTGAAGCAGAAGATGAACACGAAACAAGCATTAATTTTAAAAGATGGTCAGACGGCTGTAGGAATTCTGCTCTTTTCATATGACCAGGGAAGTATTGACTTTATGGGCTGCCATCCGCTTTACAGAAAAATGGGGATTCCAAGAGCTTTTCTGAACAAGGTGATGAGAGAGCTGCTGAAGGGAAAGGATATTACAATTACTACATACAGGGAAGGCGATAAGGCAGACACCGGGCAGCGCAGAGAAATCAAAGGCCTGGGATTTGCCGAAGAAGAGCTGCTGACAGAGTATGGATATCCTACCCAGAGATTTATTCTGCGTCAGGAGGAATGTGATGATGAAAGAAGATCAGAATACCCGGGATAATCTGTTTTCTGAGGAAGCCGAACATCTGGCGGCTATCGGCATGTTGCTGGAAGAGGCCCTGAAGAAAGCAAAAGAGGACGTCCAAAAGATCAATAAGGAATATATGGATTCGAAAAGATATATGGCGGAATACCGCGGTGAAATCGATCCCCATGAGATGTTTCAGAATGAACTTCTCCTGAAACAGACGGACAGAACAGGAGCGATCTCCACAGAAATCAGAGACAGGATTGCAAGGATGAAGGAATCTCCCTACTTTGCCAGGATTGATTTCCGGGAAAATGACAGTGAGGAGGCGGAATCCTATTATATCGGCCCATTTTCATTCAGACATAAAAATGAGCTGCTGATTTTCGACTGGAGGGCCCCCGTAGCAGGAATGTTTTATGATTTTGAACCGGGACCAGCCGGTTTTGAAGCTCCTTGCGGCAGAATCGATGGCGAACTCACGAAAAAGAGGCAGTTTAAGATCAGAGACGGGGTGATGGAATATGCTCTGGAAAGCACTTCTAACATACAGGACGATGTGCTGCAGAGGGAACTGAGCCATACGTCAGATGAAAAGATGAAATCCATTATTTCTACGATACAGAAAGAGCAGAATCGGATTATCAGAAATGAAAAGGCGGAAACCATGATTATTCAGGGAGTTGCAGGATCAGGAAAAACGTCTGTTGCGCTGCATAGAATCGCCTACCTGCTCTACCGCTTTAAAAACAGGCTGAGCGCAGGAAATGTAGCGATCCTGTCTCCGAATAAAGTGTTCGGAAGCTACATATCCAATGTCATCCCCGAGCTGGGTGAGGAGCCAATATATGAACTGAGCGCAGCAGACATTGCTAAGATCCAGCTGGAGGGTACGGCGGAGTTTGAGAGAGAGAAGGATCCTCTGGAAAGTGCCGATGAAACATGGGCAAAACGCGTCTGTTTTAAATCCTCTATGAAATTTGCAGCACTTCTGAATGAATATATCAGACGGATGCCAGATGAAATATTTCAGCCGGAAGACATTTCTTGCGGCCGTTTAAATGCCGGAAAAGAGTGGATATGGCAGCGGTACCAGGCCCTCGAAAAATACCCGGTAAGGCGCAGGCTGGCAATGATTGCAGACGATATCTATGACCGTTTTGAGGCTGAAAATATTATGGATGAGGAACTGCCCGGCATGGCTTTTATAAGGAAAAGCCTGGCTGCAATGCTTACGGTGAAGACGCCGCTGGCCCTTTATAAAGATTTTTATGTAAAAAACGGGGTGATCGAAATGTTCCGTATGCCTGCCGGAAAAACCCTGGAATGGGAAGACGTCTATCCCTTCCTTTATGTTCTCCATGCTTACGAGGGGCTCAAACAGAGTAAAATCACAAAACTGCTCGTTATTGATGAAATGCAGGACTATACGCCTGTGCAATATATGGTGTTCAATCTGATATTTCCCTGTCCCAAGACGATCCTGGGGGATTTCGGACAGATCATCAGCCCAAATCACCGCTGCACGCTGGATGATATAAAACGGATCTATCAGGGGGCAGAGTTCGTGCAACTGAATAAAAGCTACCGATCTACATTTGAAATTATTACGTTTGCAGACCGCATACAGAATGCAGTGACGCTGGAGGCGGTGAAACGCCATGGAGAAAAGCCGCAAATCATAGCCTGCACAGATGAAACCGATGAAATACACCGAATGAAAGAGGCAATATCTACATTTGAAACAGGAGGAAATGTTTCTCTTGGAATAATTTTGAAAACCGATCGGGAGGCAAAGGTGATGTACGCCATCCTCTCCAAAGAATACAGCGTAAATCTGATCACGCCGAAAAGCACGGAATTCAGAAACGGAGTGACGGTCACCTCCATTCGAATGGCAAAGGGGCTGGAATTCGATGAAGTGATGATTCCTCATGCAGACAGCCTGACTTACGCGACGGAATACGACCGAAGCCTGCTTTATATTGCATGTACGCGCGCCATGCACAAATTAACAATTTTATATTCCGGTATACTTACAACATTGATCGATAGACGCCGGTAATCAAAATAACCGTTCGGAAACGGACATATGGAGAATACCATATGGAAGGGGAAGAACGGTTATTTTTTCGCGTAAGCTTCAGGATACCGCTGTCGCTTTTTGCCAAAAACAAGTTGTTTAATTTCCTGTATTCAGATATAATAGAACCAGTATATGATGTGATCAGGGAGGCGGTAAATATGAATCTGAGAGAATGTTATGAGGCTGCCGGAGCGGATTATGATGACGTGATCCGCCGGTTTGGGAAAGAAGAGCGCGTCGATAAATTTTTAAAGATGTTTCTGAACGACCCCACATACGACATGCTTTGCAGAGCCATGGCGGAAGGCAGTTATGAAGAGGCATTCCGTGCAGCTCATACGATGAAGGGGATATGCATGAATTTCAGCCTTAACGGCCTGCTGAATGCATGTTCCAGGCTGACAGAGAGCCTGCGATCCGGTTCCCCAGATGACAATACAGAATTTCTTTATGAAGAGACAAAAAGGAATTATCTGAAAACGACCGCGGCCATTCGGGAGCACTTGAAGTAAAGACCGGAACCGAATGGGAGGTGTGGAATGGAACAGAAATATCAGATTCTCATCGTGGATGATGCAGAAATAAACCGTTCCATGCTGGCGGATATGCTGACGGATCAGTATTCGATTCTGGAAGCATCCAACGGTGTGGAGGCAATATCAATTTTAGAAAAGCAGCACTCCAAAATTTCGCTCGTCTTACTGGATATCATGATGCCGGAGATGAATGGTTTTGAAGTGCTGTCTATTATGGGCAAAAGTGAGTGGTTGGGCAGTGTGCCCGTAATTATGATCTCAGCCGAAACGTCGTCTTCCTATATTGACCGGGCCTACGATCTGGGAGCCACGGATTTTATCAGCAGGCCGTTTGATGAAAAGACAGTGCAGCGCCGTGTAAAAAATACGATTATGCTCTACGCCAAACAGAAGATGCTGGAAGGCATGGTGACGGAGCAGATATTGGAAAAAGAACGGAATAACTTCCTGATGGTTGAGATTCTGTCGAATATTGTGGAGTTCCGTAATGGCGAAAGCGGCCTTCACGTGCTTCATATCCGCACCATTACGGAGCTGCTGCTCAGACATCTCGTTCGGATGACTGACAAGTATCCTTTGACGGCCTCGCAGATTGCTCTTATCGTCAACGCATCGGCTCTTCATGATATTGGAAAGATATCGATTCCGGAGAATATTCTGAATAAGCCGGGCAGGCTGACTCCGGAAGAGTTTGAAATAATGAAAACACACAGCGCGATCGGGGCGCAGATTCTGGAGAATGCTCCATACAGGCAGAAGGAAGAACTCGTGCACATAGCTCACGACATATGCCGCTGGCATCACGAGCGGTATGACGGACTGGGGTATCCGGATGGCCTGAAGGGAGAAGAAATTCCAATTGCAGCACAGGTGGTCGCTTTAGCAGACGTATATGACGCCCTGACGAATGAACGTGTCTATAAACCGGCATATTCTCATGAATCTGCAATGCGAATGATTCTGAATGGTGAATGCGGCAGTTTTAACCCGATTCTGCGCCAGTGCCTGATTGAAGTAGGGCCTCGTATTGCAGAAGAGATGGAATGCAGTTCGCCGGAACAGATTTCTGCGGATGAGATTTCCGATATATCCACACAGCTTTTAAGCAGTGGAAAGGCATCCAGCAGAACGCTGGCTCTTCTGGAGCAGGAGCGCACGAAGTACCAGTTTTTTGCGTCCATGTCAAAGGAGATTCAGTATGAATACAATAAGGGCACGGACCTTCTCACGCTGTCCGACTGGGGAGCTGCTCAGCTGGGACTCACCGAGGTGATTACCCATCCTCTCAGCAACGCGGAACTGCAGAAGGTCGTCAGCTTTGAAGATCTGAACGATCTGGCTTCCAGACTGAAGAAAGCCGGGCCTGACAATCCGATTGTGCATGCAACGTATGCTCTGAACATCCAGGGAGAGCCGCGATGGTATAAAGCGGTGGCGCGTCCTCTGTGGGTGGGGGAAGAGCATTCGGTCATGACTGGAGCGATCGGAAAATTTTCAGATATCCATGAAGAACGCCTTCAGCTGGAGGCATTGAAAAAGCGGGCGGAACAGGATTCTCTGACGAAGCTGCACAACCATATGTCGGCCAGGGAGCTGATCGAAAATACGCTGGTACGGGGACGTGCTGGGAAGTGCGCCCTGATCTTATTCGATCTGGATCTGTTTAAAAATGCAAACGACCAGTACGGCCACATGTTTGGAGATGCGGTGCTGAAGGACGTGGCAGAACGGATTGTCCGCAATATACGGAAGGAAGACATCGCAGCCAGAATCGGCGGGGATGAATTTCTGATCTTTACGAAGTATCAAAGCAATGTGGAAGCCATTGTAAAGCGGCTGTTTCATGCGATCAGCGGGGAATATGCAGGCTTTGAAATATCACTCAGTATGGGCGTATCGATTTGCCCCAAGGATGGGAAAAATTATGAGATTCTCTTCCACAGAGCAGATCAGGCCCTGTATGCTGCCAAAAAACAGGGGAAGAGGCAGTATTGTTTCTATAATCCTGCCGTAAAAGGCACATTATCCGTACTTTCACCGATGGAAAGTGATCTGGAGAATTCCGTTGATTCATGAAAAATGACCGCGGAATAGAAGATATCAGGGTATGGAAAAGGAATGACGGGAGCGGAGGCGTAGTCTCTGATTTCGGGATTTCCCGGTAAGGGGTGTAGAAAAGGGGTTAACATGAGAAAAAAGAATGATTTTTTTGTCTATACCTGTATGTGGATCGCAGCAGTGGCTGTACTGATGGCACTTTTAATGCAGAATATGGGGGATGCCAGAATTGTGAACTACAGCGGAATTGTCCGCGGTGCGACACAAAAGCTGGTGAAGGAAGAACTGAATGGGCAGCAGAATGATGCACTGATTGGACAGCTGGATGGAATTATAGAAAATCTCCGGACCGGAAAAGGGGAATTTGACCTCAGGATGAACAGCGACTGGGAATACCAGCAGCGTTTGGCGAATCTGAAACACATATGGGAGCGGATAAAGAAAGAGATATATGAGGTACGCGAGGGAAAGGACTCTTCAGCTCTCCTATATGAACTGAGTGAAGAACACTTTAACGAGGCGGACAAGATGGTCCTGCGTGCGGAGCAGAGCTCGGAGAATAAACTGATCCGGTTTATTGTCATTTACGGGGCTGTTCTTGTACTCTCCGTCTGTATCTTCAATGTATTTAACGACAGAAGCCGCAAAGCGCTGGAAGCCAGCATTTTTACGGATAATTTGACAGGCATGCTGAACAAGGCCGGATTTGAGGCCCGTGCTGCCGGTCTGCTGCGCCAGCATACGGAAAACAGATATGCGCTCATTGAACTGGATATCGATGATTTCAAATTCCTCAATAACAGCTACGGTTATGAAATGGGCGATAAAATGCTGCGGGCTTTGGCGGACGGGCTGATGAAGAAATACCATACGGATCAGCTGTGCGCCCGTATTTCCGCAGATGATTTTGTTGTTCTGGCGAAACAGGAGCAGGGGATCATCGATGAACTGCATGCGGTTCTTTCTGAAATTATCCATCAGGAGCTCTTGCCAATATTTCTGAAATTATTACCTTTACAGTGGGCGGGTATGAGATTCCGGAAAATGGAGAGGTGATTCCGTCCGTACTGGACAAGGCCAACATGGCCCATAAAGAGGCGAAAATGCTTGGCAAGTCCATGACGGTCTGGTATAACGAAAAATTGCTTGAAAAGCTGAAGATAGAAAACAACCTGAAAAACAGGATGCGTAAGGCTTTGGAAAATGGTGAATTTGAGATGTTTCTCCAGCCGAAGATCAGGCTGGCTGATATGCAAATGCACAGCGCCGAGCTCTCGTGCGCTGGAGGATTCCGGAATACGGGCTGATCGCTCCGGATCATTTTATACCGCTGTTTGAACGCAATGGTTCGATTGCCGATATTGACTTCTATATGATGGAAAAGGCATGTGAATTTATCAGGTATCATATCGATACATATGGAAAAGAATTTTGCATTTCTGTGAATTTCTCCAGGGTTACTTTGTATCAGCAGCGGTTTTATCCAACGGTTATGGAACTGGTGGAACGGTTCCGAATTCCTCACCACTGTATCGAAATGGAGGTAACAGAGAGTGCGTTTAACGGGATATCGGAAGTGATGGTAAATAAAATTACCCGTCTTCAGGAGGACGGTTTTTTGATATCCATGGATGATTTCGGTTCAGGATACTCCAGTCTGAATCTTCTGGACATGCTGCCGATTCAGGTGCTGAAACTGGATCGCGGATTCCTCAGGGAATACGGGGTTACGGAAAAGGCTAAAAACGTAATCAGCTGCGTGGTGGAACTGGCTCATACGCTGGATATACAGGTAGTATGCGAAGGGATTGAGACGATGGAGCACCTTAAACTGCTCCAAAAGATCGGATGTGATTATGGACAGGGCTTTTATTTTTCCAAGCCGATCCCACAGGATGAATTTATACGGAAATATAAAGAAAAAGGGTGCTGCAAAAACGAATAAAGCATTGCCGCTGATACTAGATGTAGTGACTTGGCTACTGCCTGGAACGGAATCTGGTATCAGTGGCAATGCTAATTCGACTTTTTGCAGCACCCTCTCTTTTTCGATTGAGGCGGTGTATTTAATCCATCCATTTCTGCAGTACCTGAATCAGCTTTTCTGTATCAATCGGTTTCGCAATGTGGTCGTTCATTCCGCAGCTGCGGGACATTCCCACGTCAGCAGTAAAAGCATTTGCGGTCAGTGCAAGGATAGGAATTGTTTTTGCATCCGGCCGGTTCAGACGGCGGATTGCTTTCGTAGCATCATAGCCGTTCATAACCGGCATTTGAATATCCATCAAAACAGCGGAATAATAACCGGGAACAGAAGAATCAAAGAGGTCGACAGCCAGCCGGCCGTTTTCTGCTGTTTCTACAATCATATCCTGCATATGAAGCAGTTCTGTTGCGATCTCACGGTTCAGCTCATTGTCCTCGACTATAAGAACCCGTTTGCCGGCCAGACCGGGATGTTTTTCTACTGCAATGGAGCTGGCCGTATCGAAGCGGCCGCTGGATAAGAACAGCTGGAGGACGTGAAGCATTTTCGATTTAAAAAGCGGTTTTGTAATAAATGCGTCGGCGCCTGCCTTGAGAAATTCATCTTCTATATCGGAGTAGTCGTAGGCTGAGATCACAATAATCGGGACATGTTCTCCAAGGCGGTCACGGATGGCCTTAACTGTTTCCAGACCATCCATTTCCGGCATCTTCCAGTCCAGAATGACAGCGAAGTAATCATCGCTGCGGTTGTGGGCCGCCGCGATATTTTCTACGGCCTCTGCCCCGGACAGCACCCAGTAACCCCGCATTCCAAGCTCATACAATAGAGCGGCGGCATTTTCTCAGACGACCTGATCGTCGTCAACTACAAGGACGGGAAGGCCTTCCAGCTCTTTATCACAAGATTCTTCATCTCCGACCAGTTCAAACTGTACGGAAACTGTAAAGCAGCTTCCTTCTCCGGGACGGCTCTTTACGTCTATGGAGCCATTCATCATCCGGATAATATTTTCCGTAATTGCCATGCCCAGGCCGGTTCCCTGAATCTTACTGATGCGGGAGTCTTCTGCTCTGGAAAACGGCTCGAAGATATGAGGAATATAGGCCTCCTCCATGCCGATGCCGGTATCTGTAAAAATAAATTCATACTGCCCTTTTTTGTCAATCAATGAAGGTATTTCATTGATCCGAAGGGTGATTTTCCCGCCTTCCGGCGTATATTTGATGGAGTTAGACAACAGGTTCATGAAGACCTGCTGCAGCCGGTCGCCGTCGGCAATGATCCGCTCGTGGCTGACCTGTCCTACACTGATCTGGAATTCCTGGTGCTTTTCGGCAATCAGCGGCTTGCACATATCGGTTACGTTCTGTATCAGATCCGGAAGATGAACCTCTTCCGGCATAAGGTCGATTTTCCCGCTTTCTATTTTAGACATGTCAAGCACTTCGTTGATCAGACTGAGGAGATGGCGGCTGGATACATTGATTTTAGCCAGACAGTCATGCACTTTATCCGGCGACAGGAGATTGGCCTGCGCAATGGCGGCCATTCCCATGATGGCATTCATCGGTGTTCTGATATCATGGGACATGGAGGAGAGGAAATTTGTCTTCGCAGAGTTGGCAACCTGGGCTGCCTGGTATGCATCTTCCAGCGCTTTACGCTGCCTTTCCTGCTCCTGCCGTTCTCCCGTCACGTTGATACCTACGCTGTAAAATGAGGGAATTCCATCCCAGCTCTCTTCCCCGCTCGCATAGCACAGAGTCATGGTCATAAGCCGTATGTCACCGCTGTGAGTGATGACGCGGCTCTCCAGAACGGAACTTTCTCCTGTGATCTGAATTTCCTTTAGCACAGACCGTATGCGGTCTGCATCGTCGGGATGTATGTAAGTGCATTGGGAATGGAGTTCGTTTTCGAACTGTTCTTTTGTATAGCCGATTACATTTAGGAAATCGGCCCCATACCACAGAACCGTTTTCATGTCTCTGGCATCCAGACGGGCAAACCCACCGGGAATGGTTCGAAGCAGCGCCTCCCGCTCACGGTCTTTCTTAGCCAGTTTATATTCCGTACTGTACATATCGTGAGAAAGCTCAATGCGCGCTCTGTGCCCATTCCAGTTTATAACTCTGTTTTTTATCATGAATGTACGGTCCAGAACAGGATTGAAAAATTCCCATTCATAAAATTCGTCTGCGCAGATCCTGTCATTTGTACAGAACGGACAGGGAGATGTACGCCCCTGAATTAACTCATAACATTTTTTTCCAATCACCTGATCCCTTGGCAGCTGAAGGGTCTCACATGATACGTGATTGACATAGAGCAATTCATAAGTATCCATATCGCTGATATATACATTACCGACGTACTCATCCATCATCCATTGAAAATAATGGAATTTCTGATCTTTTTCGCAGACGAGGTCGCTGATGTCGGAACAGACGGCATGGGATACAAAACGGCCGTCGGGCCCTTCGTTTGTGATGGCGCCGTTCATGCGAAGCCATATGTAGTTTCCATTCTTAACTGGCAGACGAAGGTCGGCGGTAAAAACGGCGTCGCCTTTTTCCTGCAAAGAGGCCAGATCAGTCCTTAACTTTTCAAATTCATCGATGTGTTTTTCATAATATTGGCGGAGAGTTGGAAACAGAGAATGAAATTCATCTTCTGAGTATCCGGTATTTTTATAAAAACAATCGTTAGCATATATGATAGTAAGGTCTTGATCCAGCAGAAATTTAATGACGCTTATGCCGATTGTGTCCATAAAAATACCGCATTGCGCTGCGGTGTCTGCTGCAGGGCGGCTTTGACATTTTTTCAAAGTTAAATCCCCATTAGATTCCATATCTATTCTCCTTTGTTGACGATAAACGCCGTATACTGAATATAAAGAAGCTTGCTCAGTTTATATTATATAGGATGAAATGGTCAAAAGCAATACTGTTATGTCCCTGAAGTGAATAATTATGTCTCGGGATATCTTACATTTTTTTGTACTCTTTTACAAATTTGGCAAAGCTATTGACAGCGGAGAAATTACATAATAGAGTGGTATAAGGGGAAAGGAGCTGAAAAGTTATGAATCAATGGAAAAAAGCGTCAGCGGTTCTGCTGGCAGCAGTACTGACGGCAGGAGCGGCCATGACTGCCCTGGCGGCAAGCAACAAAAAAATCACCTCGGTTTCACTGACAATTACTTCAGAAATCAAGGTTGGAGATGATATGAGCAACGACAGCATCGAGGTCGATGCAGACAGCAATAAATATACGGTCGATTCCTGGGAAATATTGAATCCCGGATTTGAATGGATGGAAGAGGATGTGCCGCAGATCAAAATCTATCTTACCGCAGAAGACGGATATTATTTTTCACTTACGTCCAGCAAGGTGAAGCTGAAGGGCGCGACATATGTGACGGCCAGCAAGAAGGATTCTTCCACCATGCTGATGATCACGGCGGATCTGCCCTCGCTTGCTGAAACCGTGGAGGATATTGAAAAGGTCACTTTGGGAGAAGACGGGGTGGCTTACTGGGATCCGGTGATCGGTGCAGGGAGCTATGAACTGAGGATTTTACGCGACGGTAAGATTACGGGGCCGGTTATCAACGTGACAAACGGCAGCTGTAACGTGAGAACGTATCTGGGCAAGGCGGGAACGTACTATGTGCGGGTCCGTCCGGTTAACAGGGTGAAAACGGATGTGAAGGGCGACTGGGTAGAATCCGGAGTGCTGTATGTAGACAGCGACCGGGCGATCGCTTTCCGAACCGGCCAGGTGGCGTCCGGAGGCCAGTGGGAGCAGAACGGCGACATCTGGAAGTACAGAGACACTGATGGCAGCTATCCTGTGAGCAGCTGGAAGCTGATAGGTGATAAGTGGTATTATTTTGATTCCAACGGCATTATGCAGACCGGGTGGATACAGATTGGCGACAACTGGTATTACTGTGATGAAACAGGAGCCATGCTTCATGATACGACGATCGAACAGTACCGTCTGGGAAGCGATGGAGCAATGATTACTGAATAAGAGCAGAGAAACGGAGAATGGATTATGGCAAGGATTGGCTTTATTGGAACTGGAAATATGGGATATGCTATTTTGAAAGGGCTGCTGAAGATGTACAGCCCCTCGGAATTGATGATTACTGACGCCAGCCAGGAGAAAATGCGGCAGGTGGCTGAAGAGACGAAGGTTGAGACGGCACCTGACAACAGCACGCTGGCCTCCGGCGTCAAATACGTCGTTCTTGCCGTGAAGCCGCAGTACTATGGTGTTGTACTGAAGGAAATTGCGCCTGTTATTACGAAAGAACAGATTGTCATCTCCATAGCCCCGGGAATTACGATACAGGACCTGAAGGATGAGCTGGGACAGCATAAGAGAATCGTCAGGGCCATGCCGAATACTCCGGCACTCATAGGAGAAGGAATGACAGGTGTCTGCTATGACAGGACGCTCTATACGGAAGAGGAGGAAGCGGAAATCAAAGCCTTTTTCTGTTCCTTCGGAAAGATGAGGATCGTGGAGGAGCGCCTAATCAATGCGGTCGTATGCGCCAGCGGCAGTTCACCCGCATACGTGTATATGTTTATCGAGGCTCTGGCAGACAGCGCCGTAAAATACGGCCTGCCAAGAGACGCTGCATATGAGATGGCGGCCCAGGCAGTAGCAGGCAGTGCCAAAATGGTCCTGGAGACTGGAAAGCATCCGGGAGAATTAAAAGATGCAGTATGTTCCCCAGGAGGAACGACGATTGCGGCCGTTTCGGCATTGGAAGAATGTGGATTTCGAAGTGCGGTGATCAAAGCGGCTGACGCCTGTTTTGAAAAGTGCAGTTCATTAAAA
Source organism: Clostridium sp. AM58-1XD (assembly GCF_003464085.1). Lineage (GTDB taxonomy): Bacteria > Bacillota > Clostridia > Lachnospirales > Lachnospiraceae > Lachnoclostridium_A. The sequence goes on along the minus strand of NZ_QSDR01000006.1, from coordinate 107,253 downwards.
TAAGAAAGAGATAAGCCTGGAAGAGAGGAACAATAATCATGTCAGTAGAACGTTTGGACAGGAAGCTGAAATATCAGGGGACAATTTTGAAGATTTACGAGGATACGGTGATCGCCAACGGCCATGAGGCGCACTGGGATTTCATCCATCATGACGGTGCGGCAGCTGTCGTTCCGGTTAGGGAGGACGGACGGATTCTGATGGTGCGCCAGTACCGCAACGCACTGGACCGCTATACGCTGGAGATTCCCGCAGGAAAGCTGGATGAACCGGATGAGCCGACGATCGAGTGCGCATTCAGGGAGCTGGAGGAAGAGACGGGGTATAAAACGGAACATATGGAATATCTGATTACCGTCAATACAACAGTTGCGTTCTGCGATGAGAAGATTGATATCTATGTAGCCAGGGACCTGATCCCGTCTCACCAGAATCTGGATGAAGATGAGGAGATTGAAATCGCCGCCTATACGATTGGGGAACTTCAGGAACAGATTCTTGCCGGACGGATTACGGATGGAAAAACAATTGCAGCGTTGATGGCATATGCCAGAAAATACAACGCATAGAGCGGATTCCATGCATTGCACCGGACAGTCCTGCATATAGTTAGATAAGTAAATGCATGGATGGAATCATATGAGGATACGGCTCAAGTATGAGGACTTGCTTGTTATCTTCTTTCTGGCCGGAGTGACGGCCGGCACGGCAGCGGTCAACCTGATGGGAGTCTCCATCCAGGAAGAAGCAGGTTATGTGGGAAGGCTCTTCGCCTCCGCGGCAGAGATGGGATACGGCTATGGAAGAGACTTTTTTATGGCAGTATTTCGACAGAGGATTTTCGAGACGGCAATTCTGTGGTTTATCAGTGTAACCGTATTTTCGGAAAGAGGCTTCTGTGCAGCAGCTTTTTACGGAGGTCTGTCATCATCAGCCGTATTGTCGGTTATGGTCTGTCAGAGAGGCGTGTTCGGACCATTCTGCTATCTGGCAGCTGTGATGCCGCAATATTTGTTCTATATACCGTCTTGGCTTCTGGCGGCTGCGGCAGGCGAGCGGCACAGGGAACGGTTTCCGCTTAGAATGGCAGCCGCCAGCTTTATGATGACGGCAGCAGGAATAGCAGCAGAAGTTTTTTTAAATCCGATTCTGGTGCACGGCATGGCCAATCTGAGATAGAAAAGTTTTGAGAAAAATTTACAACATGTAGAGCGTATGAAAAAGACGATTCCAACATGTTGTATTTTTTATGTAAATTTCAGTAAAAACCAAGTAAAAGTGGGGAAAAAGTGTTTGATTTTATGCAAAAATGTGGATATAATGATAACAATGGACCTGTTTTTGCCCGTTTTAGTGGGATATTGCAGGTTAGGGGGATAGAAATGCAAAGTGCGATAGAGGAATTCATTACATATCTGCGGGATGTAAAAAAATTATCAAAAAATACGGAAGTTTCTTATCGGAGAGATCTGCAGCAGATGGCTGCCTATCTGGATGACAGAGGGGTAAAGGAAGTGCCCAAGGTTACTAAGACGGTGCTTAATTCCTATATCCTGTTTCTGGAGAGAGAGGGGAAAGCAACAACTACAATTTCCAGAGTTCTGGCATCGATGAAGGCTTTTTTCCACTATGAGCAGGGGATTGGTATCATCAGAAGGGATCCGTCGGAGCTTCTCCGGGCGCCTAAGGTGGAGAAGAAGATACCGACGATACTGAGTGTGGACGAGGTCAGCAGCCTGCTTTCCCAGCCGGACAGCAGAATTCCCAAAGAAGCACGGGACAAGGCTATGCTGGAACTGCTGTATGCGACGGGAATCCGTGTATCGGAACTGATCCGGCTGAAACTGGAGGACGTGAATCTCTCCATAGGCTTTATTACATGTAGAGACGAGAAAAAGGAACGCACCGTTCCTTTTGGACGCGTAGCGCGGCAGGCGCTTGTAGAATATCTGGAGCAGGCCAGACCGGTACTGCTGAAGGGGAAGAGCTCAGAATGGCTTTTTACAAACTGCAGCGGAAAGCCCATGAGCCGTCAGGGCTTCTGGAAAATCGTTAAATATTATGGAGAGAAAGCAGGAATCCAGGCGGATATTACGCCTCATACGCTGCGCCATTCATTTGCAGCCCACCTGCTCCGCAACGGGGCAGACATCCGGGCGGTACAGACGCTTTTGGGACATTCCGATATGGCGACAACCCAGGCTTATGTGGCTTATTCTCAGATGGATGCCGTGAGGGAAGCATATGCAGGAGCTCATCCAAGAAAATAATTGAGAGGAAGCAGCTATGAAGAAAGTAGAAGATTATGTAAGAAGCATACCGGACTTTCCAGAGCCCGGAATCATATTCCGTGATGTTACAACGATTCTGCAGGATGCAGACGGGCTTCAGCTGGCAATCGACGGAATAAGAGAGATGTTAAAGGATGTGGACTACGACGTGGTCGTCGGTCCGGAATCCAGAGGATTTATATTTGGCGTGCCAGTCGCTTATGCAGAGCACAAGGGCTTTGTTCCTGTAAGGAAAAAAAGGGAAGCTTCCCTGTGAGACCATATCTGCAGAATACGATCTGGAGTATGGAACGGCGGAAATTGAGATACACAAAGATGCCATTCGTCCAGGGCAGAAAGTGATTATTGTGGACGATCTGATCGCTACCGGCGGTACGACAGAAGCGATTGTCAGGCTGATTGAACAGCTTGGCGGAGAAGTGAAGAAAATCTGTTTTGTCATCGAACTCGCAGGGCTGAAAGGAAGAGAGCGCCTTGCCGGTTATGATATCGAATCCGTCATTGCTTATGATGGCAAATAGGACAGACAGAGAATAATGAATGATGAGAGGGTGCTGAAAAGATCAGATTTTCTTTTTACAGACCCTCTTTTTATTTCTCCGTAAGATCCGGCGGCTGGGATGGGGAACAGAACGATGACATGCATATTTCCAGCGGTATGGAAGAGACTGAAAGGAGAACGATAAAAAGAAAAAGGAGTGATATTATGCTGAAACTGTATGCTGGCGGAACATTTCTGACAATGGAAGAAGCTCAGCCGACCGCTGAAGCGGTGCTGACAGAGGATGGGATCATTCGGGCTGCCGGTACAGAGGATGAAATGAGGAGGCTGGCTGGAACGGAGGAGATGGAAATCGTTTCTTTAAATGGTATGACGGTGCTGCCGGGCTTTATCGACGGCCATTCTCATTTGACGGCCGCAGCGTATCAGATCTTGAATGTGAATCTGAATCCGCCGCCCACAGGGACGTGCAGCAGCCGGGAAGATGTGATCGAGGCGCTGAAAAATGGCTTATCCAAACGGAGGCTCCAGCCTGGACAGTGGCTGATGGGAATGGGATATGACAACAGCGCGTTTCCGGATGGAAGGCATCTCACAAAAGAGGACCTGGATCTTGTAAGCCGGGAAGTACCGGTTGCGGCGCTCCACGTATCCGGCCATCTCTGTGTTGTGAATACGAAGGGGATGGAAGTTATGGGATATCTGGAGGAAGGATTCGAAGTTCCTGCAGGAGGCGTAGTTGAGAAGACGGGTCTGCTGAAAGAACAGGCTTTCCTGGGATCGGATAAAATGACGGGACCATCTCAGGAGGAAGTTTTAAAAGCCGTGGAACAGGCGTCCGCTCTTTACGCTTCCTATGGAATTACGACCGCACAGGATGCCAGAACGAGAGAAGGAGAATACCAGCTCTTAAGAGCAGCGGGAGAAGCCGGTTTCCTGAAGACAGATGTCGTATCTTATCTCGCACCGGAACTGGCAGAATCCATACTTCCAAAACAGGTTCCGGATAAAAATATTTACGAAAATCATCTGCGCCTGGGAGGTCTCAAACTGTTTTTGGATGGATCTCCCCAGGGAAAGACGGCGTGGCTTTCGGAGCCTTATTATGAGGTGCCGGAAGGGGAGAATGGAGATTACCAGGGATTTCCCGTACAGGAAGAATCGTATGTGACGTCGGTTCTGGAAAAAGCGGTGGAGAATGACTGGCAGATCAATGTTCATGCCAATGGTGATGAAGCCATCGAACAGCTGATCCGCTGTTACAAGGCAGCGGCAGAAAAACTCGGAAAGGGACGGGAATTGAGGCCGGTTGTAATCCATTGCCAGACGGTCCGTCCGGATCAGCTGGACAGGATGAAGGAGATCGGCATGATGGCCAGTTTCTTCCTGGACCATGTTTTTTACTGGGGCGATTATCATTATGAATCCGTGCTGGGGCCGGAGAGAGCGGAGCGAATCAGTCCGCTACGGTCGGCGCTGGAAAGGGGGATTCCCTTTACGCTGCATCAGGATACGCCGGTAGTTCCGCCGAATGTGCTTTTTTCCATTCACAATGCGGTTAACAGAAGGACGAGAAGCGGGAGAATCCTGGGACCAAATCAGCGGATCACCGTCAAAGAGGCACTGAAGGCAGTGACGGTCTGGGGAGCATATCAGCTGTTTGAAGAGGAGCATAAGGCAGTATTGCGCCGGGAAAGAAGGCGGATTTTGTAGTATTAAAGGAAAATCCACTGGAGGTCTGCCCGGAACAGATCAAGGACATCCAGATCGCTATGACGATAAAAGAAGGGACAGTTATCTATGAAAACAGCTGATTCTACAGCCAAAGCGGCAGGGATTGACAGGAAGAAACGGCTGTGATAAGGTGGATTTCATGAATAACTATCAGATAAGGAAGAAGAAAGGGAAGCGAAGATGATTACTCGAATGAAAGGGCGGTATGTGATCGGATTTTCTGGTGAAGACCACGAGATTATTACAGATGGAGAAGTGGTTTATGAGGACGATACCATTATCTATGTGGGAACTCATTACGAAGGCCGTGTGGACAGGACGGAAGACGCAGGCAATGCGGTCGTGATGCCGGGATTTATCGATTTGAACGCACTGGGAGATATTGACCATGATATTATTCACAATGAAGCGTACCGGGATGTGGAAGACAGCCTGAGCCCGTCGGAAGATTATTTTAATAAGGGCACACATGAATTGATGACGGAAGAGGAAGAAGCGTTCAAATCCCTGTATGCATATACTCAGCTGATCTTAAACGGCGTGACAACTGCCATGCCTATTACGTCTGCTTATTACAAAAGGTGGGCCGATACGTATGAAGAGGAGGAGGCCGGCGTCCATCACGCCGGGAAGCTGGGGCTCAGACTCTATACGTCTCCCAGCTATCAGTGCGGCTTCCACGTAGTCAGGCCTGACGGAACCATGGATGTCCGTTATGTGGAAGAAGAAGGAATCAAAGGGCTGGAACGGGCGGTGCGGTTTATTAAAAAGTATGACGGCGCCTATGACGGGTTGATCCGAGGGGCGCTCCTTCCAGAAAGGATCGAAGCGCAGACGGAGGAAAATCTGATCCGGACGAAGCGGTATGCAGATGAACTGGGCTGTCCGGTAAAGCTCCATGCAGCTCAGGGCCAGTTTGAATACCGGTTTATCAGGGAAAAAACAGGACTCAGCCCGATCGAATATCTGGACAGCATCGGCTTTCTGGGAGACAATGTGGGAATCCCTCACTGCTATATCCTGAAGGGTACAAAGTGGGCAATGGATGACGGCAATGACCTGGAGCTTCTGGCCAAGAGCGGTATGACGGTCATTTACTGTCCGGTAATATTGGGACGGAGCGGCCATTATCCCCAGTCCGTGGCAGGATACAGGAGAGCCGGCGTCAATGTGGCTATGGGTACGGATACATATCCGCCCGACTTTTTCCAGAATATCCGCGTAGGCTCCATGTACGGCCATCTGGCAGAGGACTGTGCAGAAGGTTCCACATATGCCGATATGTACCGTGCGGCTACTTTGGGAGGTGCCTCTTTCCTGAAAAGGAGCGATCTGGGACGTCTGGAAAAAGGAGCGAAAGCCGATATTATAGCGGTGGATCTGGACGGATTCCATATGGGAGCCGTAGATGATCCGATCCGAACCATTTTTACCTGCGGTTCCGGAAGGGATGTAAAACTGTCGGTAATCAACGGCAGAACCGTGATGAAGGACAGGCAGATCGAAGGGGTGGACCTGCAGGAGATACAGGAAAAAGGCCAGAAATATTACGACAAGATGAAGATGGGGTATATGGAACGGGATTACAGGCATCTGCCTGAGGACGTGATCTTCCGTCCGTCTTTCCCAAGAAGAAAGTGAGGATGACGAGAATATGTTTGACATACTGCTGAAAAATGCATGGTGATTACCATGGATGAAAACAGAAGGATCATAGAAAATGGAGCAGTTGGCATTACGGATGGAAAGATCGCTTTTACGGGAGAGAGCCAGGAAGGGGAGAAGTACGGGGCCAGGGAAGTCATGGACATGAAAAATTACGTGATCATGCCGGGCTTTGTGGATGCACACGGACACGGCGGCCATTCCATTTTCAAATCCATCGTAGACGATACGAGCTATTGGATGCCGGTTATGACACATGCATATAAGCATTACATTACAGATGAATTTTGGTATCATGAGGGCCGCCTTTCCGCACTGGAGCGCCTCCACGCCGGCGTTACTACCGGCGTATGCGTGCTCGGCTCGCAGCCGCGGTGTGATTCTCCTGTATTTGCCATGAACAATGCAAAAGCATATGATGAGGTGGGCGTCAAAGACATCGTCTGCACCGGGCCGTGCAGTTTGCCGTGGCCTCACCGTTTCAGCCGCTATGAAGATGGGAAGAGAGTCAGAAAAGAAGTCTCCTATGAGGAAGTGCTGGACAGTCTGGAGACGGTCATTTCCCAGCTGAACCATGGGAACGACGACAGGACGAGGGCGTATGTGGCCCCCTTCGGAGTCGTCACGTCGGTGGACCCGTCCGGCGCAACGCCGGCAGACCGCTGTGTGAAGCTCACTGAGCATGACATACGGCAGGCAAAGGATATGAGAAGAATTGCACAAAAATATAGCACGCGCATTCATACGGACGCCTTTGGCGGTATGATCCATCTGGCCTATCAGGATAAAGAGCACGCGCTTCTTGGTCCCGATGTCCATTTACAGCACTGCACAGGGCTGTCCTTTGACGAGGTCCTGATTCTGGCAGAAACGGGCACTCATGTAGCTTTGCCCCGGAGCTTAGCCAGCTGGTAGAACAGACACCTGTGATCGAGCTTCTGGAGTTGGGCGTAACAGTAGCGCTGGCTTCCGACGGCTCTATGCTGGCGTCCGGATTCGATATGTTTTCCTGTATGAGAAGGGCGAAGCAGATCTTTAGGAGAGCTATGAAGGACCGCTTCTATCTTCCGTCAGAGCGCGTTTTGGAGATGACGACCATCGATGCGGCGAAGTGTATTGGCATGGAAGAGGAAATCGGTTCTCTGGAGATTGGAAAACGGGCCGATGTGATTGCAGTCAATCTGATGAATCCGCGCCTGATGCCGCGGATCAATGTGATCGATACGCTTGTGGGAAACGCCAATGCGGACGATGTGGATCTGGTTATCGTCGACGGACAGGTCAAGCTTCGCGACGGAAAGGCTGTGGCGGCGGACGAGGAAGAAATTCTTCTTAAAGCAGAGGAGGAAGCTCTTGAGACGGCAGAGAGAGCGAAACACCTCCACCCATTTGCATGGCCCAAGAAGAAACAGTGGGGCCAGACCAAGATGTATTTCGATGCACCGCGCTTTGATCTGGAAGAAAACAGAAAAGACGGCGGCCACTATTAAAACCCGCGTCAGTATATAACTCAATAACGCAGAGTCCCCCATAGTTGTATCCGGCTTTAAAACCGGGATAAACTATGGGGGATTCTGCGTTTTCAGGATATCCTGAACCATGTACGACAGCCGGCTGCGGTTATTTGGGGAGCATCATATACAGCTTAACTCCCAGTTCGATGTCGAGGCGCTGCTGCCTGTCGTCTAAAGATACTTCTGCAATCTCGCAGATGCGGTCCATGCGGTGAAGCATGGTCTTGTAATGGATAAAAAGCTCTTTTGCCGTTTTGCTTAAATTCAGGTTGTTGCCCAGAAGAGAATCCAGAGTTTCCAGATACTGGGTGTTGTTCTCCTTGTCGTATTCAGCCAGCTTCTTTACGGCAGGAGGGATCATTTCCGTCAGATTGTCGCGGCGCGAGTAAGAGGCAAGCATGCGCAGGACGCCCAGCTCGGAATATTTGACGACGTTATTGTGAAACAGCTGACCGAACTGTAGTGCATCATCCGCCTCCTGTATCTTTGACGGAAGGGATTGGATAGAGGAAGCTGCGGTGCTGATTCCGCTGTAGAAGGTGTAGAAGCCATACATTTTGCCGATATAGTCTTTTAATTTCTGAATGGTTTCTCCCATATGGATAAGCATTACCTCCGGATTTTGAAGGCCGTCCATATGATACAGCAGGTGGAAACGGTGTTCCAGGATGCAGAAATAGTAACCGGATTTAGGCACCAGCGGCGCAATTTCCATAAATACTTCCTGAATCCGGCCGCCGCCCCGGTCAGACTCTAACTGTATTACGGCGGTCAGATATGTATCGTCCTGCTTCCAGCCGTAGCTGGCGGCCTTTTCTTCAATCTGTTTTTCATCCAGAAAGCCTCCGAAGAGGTCATTTAGGAAACTGCTGATGTATTTCTGCTCTATCTTCGTTACATAGTATTTTTTCAGGAAGAATACGCCGATCAGATTGGCGGCGTTTTTCAGGACGCCTTCCAGATTTTCATCCAGATAATGGTTCAGAACGGCCTCCAGATAGCCGTTTACCTCGCCCATACAGAGAATGGGGAGGGTGATTCGGTCTGCCACAGCAACATCCGCCCGGAATTCGTCGGACTGGGAGCAGTAAAGGATATTTTTTTCAGAGTCGCACAGATAGATGGCTGCGGGCACATAGTTAGACAAATAATCGAGGATTTCCTGTTCCTGTGCTCCCGAAGCGACCATATGGGAAAGGGCGTTCTGTATTTCCAGATAATATCTGGCCTTGTTGTCCAGGAGAAGCTGCATGACAGAGGATACGACCTGAATGTAACGCGTATCAGGAGAAAGCTCGATTAAAGGAATGGAGTACTCATTGCCTATTTTTATAATCTCTTCCGGTATTTCTCGGACTCTCGGTCCGGGCTTTACGATTAAAGCGCTGATTTTCTTCTGGGCCAGCTGTTCGATGTATGCGCTGAATGAAAGACCTTCCGTGGAGACGCCGTAGAGGGTGGTAAGCAGAATCTCCCCTCCGGACAGCCACTGGATCAGGTCGGGATCTTCCGCCGTAGTAATTCCGGACACAGCAGAAGAAAGGCCGGAGGCGCCGGCCCTGATGGAAACATTCTTAAAAATATCCAGTTTTAATACATCTGCGACTGTCAGGTTTTTCATTGTGACATATCCTTTGTTTCCGTCTGGTTATCCATAATATTCAATGACGGTTATCTTTCTGCAAACATTATACCATAGTCGAAATCGGAATGAAAGAGAGGGCAGGTGCTACAAAAGGATAAAGTGAATGCGCCAGTATTATCCTATTGTTCCAATTCATTTCAGAAAAAGGGTGTTGTATAATTAAGCGTATAAATATAAAAGACAAATGTATAATGGAGGAATGTATTATGCTGAAGTACACGTCGAAAAGACTGGCGTACCTGATTCTTGTCCTTATCGGTGTCTCTTTTCTGGTGTTTTTGCTGCTCTACATGACACCTGGTGACCCGGTGCGTATGATGTTAGGCGAATCAGCTACACCGGAAGCTCAGGCAGAGCTCAGGGAAGAGCTGGGACTGAATGACTCGTTTCTTGTTCAGTATGGAAGGTATATGAAAAATATTATCGTCCATCAGGACCTGGGGACTTCCTATGCGACAAAGCGCCCCGTTCTGACTGAAATCATGAGCGTATTTCCAAATACGGTGACGCTTGCAACGGCTGCGATTCTTATCGCGATCGTGCTGGGCGTTATTCTGGGAATTATTTCCGCAGTTAAGCAGAATTCCCTGATTGACAATGCCGTAATGGTGCTGGCCCTGATCGGAACGTCGGCCCCGATCTTCTGGATCGGAATATTGATGATCATGTTCTTTTCCGTAAAGCTCAGGTGGCTGCCGCCGTCCGGATTCGGAAGCTTTGAACAGCTGATCATGCCGGCTCTGGCATTGGGAATGCAGAGTACGGCCGTGATCGCCAGAATGACACGGTCCAGCATGCTGGAAGTTATCAGACAGGATTATGTGGATACGGCGAGAGCCAAAGGACAGAAGGAAAGCGTCGTTATACTAAAGCATGTATTCCGTAACGCGCTGATTCCCGTTATTACGGTAATCGGTCTCCAGTTCGGTACGCTGCTGGGCGGCGCCATGCTGACGGAGGTGGTATTCTCCATTCCAGGTGTTGGCCGCCTTATGATCGAATCCATAAAACAGAGAGATTTCCCGGTCGTTCAGGGAAGCGTGCTGTTTGTCGCGGCATGTTTCTCGCTTGTGAACCTTGCGGTTGACCTTCTGTACGCGGTAGTCGACCCGAAAGTTTCGAAAGAGTAAGGAGGAGATAAGATGGAAGAGAAAAAATCCAGAAGTCAGTTTTGGACTGTGATGAAATCTTTAAGCAGAAATAAAATGGCGGTATTGGGGCTTATTATCCTGATTATCCTCGTGATTGCCGGTATTTTCGCAAATGTAATCGCACCGTACGACTATGCAAAACAGGACCTGATGCATGCGTTTGAACAGCCGAGCGCAGCTCATATATTCGGAACGGACGAATTCGGCCGTGACATTTTCAGCCGAATCCTCTACGGAGCCAGAATGTCCCTGCTGGTAGGTTTCGTATCCGTTGGCATTGCCGTAGTGATCGGCGGCGCGCTGGGAGCAGTTGCAGGATACTACGGAAAGCGTATGGACAATGTAATCATGCGCCTCATGGACGTGCTCCTTGCCATTCCGCAGACACTTCTTGCAATCGCAATCGTTGCCGCTCTTGGAACGGGACTGATCAACCTTATGATCGCCGTAGGTATTTCTTCTGTGCCTACATACGCCCGTATCGTAAGGGCTTCTGTCCTTACCATCCGGGGGGAGGAGTACATCGAAGCCGCCAGGGCTTCCGGAACGAGCAATACGAAAATTATCATTAAACATATCCTTCCAAACTGTGTAGCCCCTGTAATCGTACAGGTAACCTTAGGGATCGCGGGCGCAATCCTTACGGCAGCCGGCATGAGCTTTATCGGACTGGGAATCCAGCCTCCGGCACCTGAATGGGGAAATATGCTCTCCAGCGGCCGCGATTATATCAGAGACTGTGCCTACATGACCATGTTCCCGGGACTTGCCATTGTAATCACTGTACTGTCTGAACCTTCTCGGAGACGGCCTGCGGGATGCGCTGGATCCGAAGCTGAGAAACTGATGAAAGGCGGTATGTGAGATGGAAGAAAAGAAATTGCTGGAAATAAAGGATTTAAGCGTTACATACAGAACGGAGGATGGAACCGTCTATGCGGTAAACCATCTGAACCTGGAAGTTGGGCAGAAGGAAACTCTGGGATTCGTCGGGGAGACGGGAGCAGGAAAGACGACGACAGCCATGACGATCCTCGGCCTGCTTCCAAAGCTGGTTGGAAAAGTTACGTCAGGAGAAATCCTGTTCAACGGGAAAGACATGTTGAAGATCAGCGATAAAGAGAGAAGAAAGATTCTGGGAGAAGAAATATCCATGATCTTCCAGGACCCGATGACATCCCTGAACCCTTCTATGAAGGTGGGAGACCAGATTGTAGAGATGCTCTGCCTTCATAAAAAAATATCGAAAAAAGAAGCTTTTGAAGAGGCGTGTAATCTGCTGGAGATGGTAGGAATCAAGAAAGAGAGAGCGGTCGATTATCCACATCAGTTTTCCGGCGGTATGAAGCAGAGAGTTGTCATTGCAATTGCACTGGCCTGCCACCCGAAGCTGATTATTGCAGACGAGCCGACGACGGCTCTCGACGTTACCATCCAGGCACAGGTTATGAACCTGATCAAAGACCTGAAAGAGAAGCTGGGTACTTCCATGATTCTGATTACTCACGACCTGGGAATCGTAGCTGAAATCTGCGATAAGGTTGCCATTATGTATTCCGGGAACGTAGTGGAATATGCTCCTGTGAAAAAGATTTATGAAAATCCCAGTCATCCGTATACAAAGGGATTGTTTCATTCCATACCGAAGCTGGACACGGAAGAGGAGTGGCTGGAAGAAATCCACGGACTTCCGCCGGAGCCGACAGAGAGGATTGAAGGATGTGTATTTAACCCGAGATGTCCTAACTGTATGGCGATCTGCAAACATAAAAAACCAGATGTCACCTATATTGACGGAGAACATTATACGAGATGTTTCCTCTATGAAAAAAGAGAAGGGGAGGACATGAAAAATGAATGAGAAACCAGAGAAACTGCTTGAAATAAACCACCTGAAAAAATATTTTCAGGTTCATAAAGGCCTTCTTCACGCAGTGGATGACGTCAGTTTTTCGATTAACCGCGGTGAGACGCTGGGCCTGGTCGGTGAATCAGGCTGCGGCAAGTCCACGACGGGACGTACCATCATCCGCCTGCTGGAAGCCGACAGCGGCGAAGTGATTTTTAACGGCGAAAACGTTTTGAATTTCGACAGAAATAAAATGAAAAATTTCCGGGAACACGCACAGATGGTATTTCAGGACCCCTATTCATCCTTAAATCCGCGCCTTTCCGTGTTTGAACTGATCGCGGAACCTCTGACTAATATGAAGGAGTACCAGTCGGACAGGAAAAAGCTGGATGCAAGGGTACGCGAACTCATGGACATCGCAGGGCTTTCCAGAAGGCTGATCAACGCATACCCTCATGAGCTGGACGGAGGAAGAAGACAGCGTGTGGGAATCGCCCGTGCCCTGTCCGTACGCCCTGATTTCATCGTACTGGATGAGCCGGTATCGGCCCTGGATGTGTGTATTCAGGCTCAGATTATCAATCTGCTCAAGCGCCTTCAGCAGGATATGGGACTTACGTATCTGTTCATTTCCCATGATTTAAGTGTCGTGAAACATATCAGCAGCAGGATTGGAGTGATGTATCTTGGAAAGATTGTGGAGCTCAGCGATTACAGGAGCATCTTTGACAATCCGCTTCATCCATATACGAGGCCCTGCTTTCTGCAATTCCGATTCCAAAGGTCGGAGCTCAGAGAGAACGCATCATCTTAAAGGGAGATGTGCCGAGCCCTGTGAATCTTCCGGGCGGCTGCCGTTTTGCGGGAAGATGCCCGAATGCCGTGGAGCGCTGCTTTAAAGATGAGCCGGAACTGCGCGAGGTGAAGCCGGGGCAGTTTGTAGCCTGCCACTTCGCTGAAGACTAAAGGAAGGAACGTGCGTGTTATGAAAAAATGGAAACGTGCCGTAAGCCTGGTACTGGCCGCAGTCCTTGTGACGACGGCAATGACAGGCTGCGGAAAGAATAAAGCTGCTACAGGAAAAGAAGCAGATACGCTGACAGTTGCGATCGGAGGAGATCCGCCTACTCTGGACCCTCATGCATCTTCCACATCCAGCAGCGTAAACAACTTAAACCCGGTATATGAAACGCTGGTGCGCTATGACGAGAACGGTGAGATACAGCCTCTTCTGGCAACAGAGTGGGAACGAATCGACGATCTGCGCTGGAAATTTAAGCTGAGGGACGACGTGTATTTTCACAACGGAGAACACATGACGGCCAAAGATGTCATGTTCAGTTTAAAGAGAGCTACGGGACCGGACGGCGCCAAGGTTTCTTATATCATGTCGGCAGTCGATTACGACAACTGTGAAATGGTGGACGATTATACGGTGATTATTGCAACGCATGAGCCATTTTCCCCACTGATTGGATATTTACCCTACATCGGCGCCGTAGTCGTAAGCGAAAAAGAGTTTACGGAGGATCCGGAGCATGCGGCTCTCAACCCGGTGGGAACAGGACCGTTCAAGTTTATTTCCTGGGCGAAAAATGACCGATGTGTTTATGAGAGAAATGAAGAGTACTGGGGAGAAAAGCCGGCGTACAAGAACCTGATTATCCGTACGATTGTAGAATCAAACAGCCGCGTGATCGAACTGGAATCCGGAAACATCGATATTGCCCTTGACATTCCGGCGTATGACGCAGTCGCACTGGATAAGAACCCGGAAGTAAAGGTATTGAGGCGCAACAGTACGGTAGTGGAATTTCTGGATATCAACGTGACTCATAAGCCTCTGGACAATCCAGACGTAAGGCTTGCAATCGATTACGCAATTGATGAAAATGCCATTATCAATGCGATTTACCGGGGAAATGCCGTATATGCACCGACGCTTGTGACGCCGAGCATGAAGTATTATGACGACAGCGATACGGATTGCCGGTACGACCCAGAAAAGTCAAAAGAACTGCTGCAAAAAGCAGGAGTAACGGATCTGCATCTCAAACTCATGACGGCAGAAAATAAAAACAGGCTGAATATCGCTACCATCATTCAGAACATGCTGGCAGAAGTAGGAATCACCGTAGAGATCCAGAGCTATGAATCCGGTACGTTCTATGATATTGTGGACAGCGGAGAGACGGAGCTGTTCCTCGTAGGCTTCGGTGCGGTCGGTTTCCCGGAACCGGACAACAATATTTACGGTCCGTTCAACAGCAAACAGATTCCGACCAACAACATGGGCTTTTACAGCGACCCCGCTCTGGACGATATGCTGAACGCACAGCGTGCGACTTCAGACGGGCCGGAACGCGAAGCGATTATAAAGGATATACAGAAATATTTAAGGAAGAATATCCCGGTAATTCCGCTGGCCAATACACAGCAGGTAGTAGGAGTAAGAAGCAACGTAGAAGGATTCCTGCCAACTCCGGCGGCGAGCCACTTCTATGACAAGGCTTATTTTAAGTAGGATAATTTGAGAATCTGGAAAAGAGGGATTATGGACGATAGACGATAAGGTCTTGTTTATGGCCCTCTTTTCGGGTATTAACAGAAAAGGAGATAAAATGATTACAAAGGTAAAAGGAAAATATGTCATTGGTTTCGACGGTACGGATCATGTGATCATACCGGACGGAGAAGTCGTTTTTGAAGACGACACGATTATTTATACGGGCAGGCACTATGAAGGCCGTACGGACAAGACGGAAGATGCAGGGAACGCCGTAATTATGCCGGGATTCATCGACCTGAACGCTCTGGGCGACATCGATCACGACATTCTTCATACGGAAGCGTACGGCAATGTGCGGAGCAGCCTGAACCCGTCGGAAGAGTATTTCGATAAAGGGACGCATGAGGTTATGACTGCAGAAGAAGAAGCGTTTAAATCCCTTTATGCATATGCGCAGCTAATTCTGCACGGCATAACGACAGCGATGCCGATTACATCCACTTACTACAAAAAATGGGCGGATACATACGAGGAAGAAGAGGCAGGCGTTCATCACGCCGGCCGGCTGGGGCTGAGGCTGTATACATCCCCCAGTTATCAGTGCGGTTTGAATGTAGTCCGTTCAGACGGCACAATGACTGTACGGTATCTGGAAGGAGCGGGGGAAGAAGGGCTGGAACGTGCCGTGAAATTTATCGGCAAATATGACGGTGCATATGACGGTCTGATCAAAGGTGCGCTTCTGCCGGAGCGAATCGAGACACAGACAGAGGAAAACCTGATCCGTACAAAGAAATTTGCCGAAGAGCTGAACTGCCCGATTAAGCTCCATGCGGCGCAGGGACCGTTTGAATACCGTTTTATCAGGGAGAAAACGGGAAAAAGTCCAATTGAATACCTGGACAGCCTGGGATTCCTTGGAAAAAATGTGGGAATTCCTCACTGCTATATTGTAAAAGGAACGAGATGGGTAGAAGATGACGGAGACGATCTTGAAATCCTTTCCCGCACAGGCACAACAGCGATTTTCTGCCCGATTATCATTGGAAGAAGCGGCCATTATCAGGACTCTTTTGCCGAATACCGCAGGAGAAAGATCAATGTGGCAGTGGGAACGGATACATTCCCGCCTGATTTCTTCCAGAATGTGAGAACAGCTTCCATGTTTTCACAGATGGCAGAGGAAAAGGTGGAAGGTTCTTCCTTTGCCGATGTCTACCGCGCTGTCACGCTGGGAGGTTCTTCCCTTCTTGGGCGGAACGATCTCGGCCGTCTGTGCGCAGGGGCGAAAGCAGACATGATTGCGGTCGACCTGGATGATTTTCATATGGGAGCTGCCGACGATCCGATCCGTACCATATTTATGTGCGGTTCCGGAAGGGACGTCAAACTGTCCGTCATCAACGGCCGGGTGGTCATGAAGGACAGGAAGCTGGATGGAATCGATCTGGAAGAGCTGAAAGCAAAGGGGCAGAAATACTATGAAAAGATGAGGCTCGGCTACCTGGAACGGGATTACCGTCATCTGCCGGAAGACGAGCTGTTCCGCCCGTCATTTCGAGTCGTGCGTTAGTGAGCCGCGGTAATACTTGATATTTTTTTCGTTAACAGTTTATATTAGACAGGATAAAGGAGGATACACCATGTACGATTTGCTGCTTACGAACGCAGTGGTGATTACCATGGATGAAAAGAGGCGTGTAATTGACAAGGGGGCCGTCGGCGTAAAGGACGGCAGAATCGCCTTTGTAGGAGAGAGTAAAGATGTGGAAACGGCAGAAGCGGGCGAAGTGATCGATTGTCAGGATCACGTGATCATGCCGGGATTTGTAGACGCCCACGGACACGGCGGCCATTCGGCGTTTAAGTCCATTGTTGAAAATACGAGCTATTGGATGCCGGTCATGACCCATACATATAAAAATTACATTACGGATGAGTTCTGGTATAACGAAGGAAGGCTGTCCGCCCTGGAGCGGCTGCATGCTGGAGTGACCACAGGCGTATGCGTGCTGGGATCACAGCCCAGATGCGATTCTCCCGTTCCGGCCATGAACAATGCAAAAGCGTATGCAGAAGTCGGCGTCAAAGACATCGTATGCACAGGCCCGTGCCATGGCCCGTGGCCTCACCGGTTCAGCCGTTATACGGATGGACAGAGGCAGATGAGCGAAATCAGTTATGAAACGGTTCTGGATAGCCTGGAGACGGTGATCTCTGAACTGAACCATGCAAATAATGACAGGACGAGAGCGTACGTGGCCCCTTTTGGAGCCGTGACATCCATCGATCCTTCGGCGCCTACGCCGGCTGACCGCTGCGTGAAACTGACGGAGCATGATCTTTGTCAGGCCAGGGATATGAGAAGGATTGCAGAAAAATATGATACGCGCATTCATACGGATGCCTTTGGAGGGATGATTCATCTGGCCAGCCAGGACAAAGAGCATGCCCTTCTGGGACCGGATGTTCATCTGCAGCACTGTACGGGACTTTCCTTTGACGAAGCACAGATCATCCAGAAAACGGATACGCACATCAGCGTGGCTCCCGGGATGCGCCAGCTGGTCAACCGTACGCCTGTCATTGAGCTTCTGGATATGGGCGTGACGGTGGCCCTTACGACGGACGGTTCCATGCTGACTTCCGGATTTAACATGTTTGACGCCATGAAAAGGGCGCAGAGTATTTTCCGCAGAGCCATGAATGACGACTACTATCTGCCTTCTGAGAAGGTGCTGGAAATGACTACGATCGATGCGGCAAAATGTATCGGAATGGAAAAGGAAATCGGTTCTCTGGAGACGGGAAAACGGGCAGATATCATCGCAATCAATCTGATGAATCCACGCCTTATGCCGAGAATCAATATCATCGATACTCTGGTTGGAAACGGCCATCCTTCTGACGTGGATCTCGCAGTGGTAGATGGTGAAATAAGGCTGAAGGACGGAAAGGCAGTGGGAATTGATGAGAGAGAAATCCTGCTGAAAGCAGAACAGGAGGCGCTGGAAACGGCGGAGAGAGCGGAGCATCTTCACCCGTTTGCATGGCCGAAGAAGAAGCACTGGGGACAGACAAAGATGTACTTCGACGAAGTGCGTTTTGACCTAGAGGAGAACAGAAAAGACGGCGGACATTATTAAGAACGTCACCGGACAAAGATACTTTTTATAAGCAACAGGATTATAAATATAAAATGATCAAGCTGTACAATGCGGCAGAGTAAAAGGGATAAAAACCTCGTGCTCTGCCGCATTTTGTGCAAATAATCATAAAAGAAAAGGAAAGAAAGCAAAATAAATATAAAAAATATACAAAAATTCTATTTACAAATTCGACGTAATATAGTATAATGTGAACTGTCGACACAGAACAAGTAAAAAGACAGGAGGTGAATAGAGTGAAAAAATATGCACGTGTAAAATGGAATGATGATATCTGCTATGGAGTGGTTACAGAAGATCATAAGATCCATATTTTGAAGGGAGACAGCCTGAAAATTTTCAGGAGACCACAGTTGTGGCGGACTGCCCGGACCATTTGCTTCTTCCCTGTGTTCCTAGTAAGATTGTCGGAACAGGGCTGAACTATAAGGACGTGGTGTTAAAGCCGGGAGAAACATTGCCGGAAAAACCGAAATTATTTATTAAGCCGCCTACGACCCTGATTGGAGACGGGGAAAGCGTGATTCTGCCTCCGATGGTAAAAGATCTCTCCTGCGAAGTAGAGCTGGCGGTCGTAATTGGAAAGACCTGCAGATGTGTTCCTCAGGACAGAGCGAACGAGTACATATGGGGATATACCGTAGCGAATGACATGACTGCCAGCGATCTGCAGGCGGAGGACATTCTCTGGGGAAGGGCAAAATCGTTTGATACATTTCTTCCAATTGGCCAGTACATCGTTTCCGGGATCGATCCCTCTGACCTCATGCTGAATTCCAGAATCAACGGAGAACCTGGGCAGCACGGCAGGACAAAGGATCTGATCAAAGGGATTTCATGGCTTATTTCTTATATATCGCACGTAATGACCCTTCTTCCAGGGGACATGATTATAACCGGAACGCCAAGCGGATATGGAATAAAAGTAAAAGCCGGAGATTACATGGAAATGGAAGCAGAGAAGATCGGAAAAGTAAGCAATAAAATTGAATCTATAAAAACGCCATACTACTTTTAATGGCAATAGAGGAGGATATGAGTATGTCTGAAGCAAAAAGCAAAAAATTCAAAATGTCCCTGACAAATCAGATCATGTTGGCTACGGCAGCCGGTATTGTATTTGGACTGATTGTCGGTCCGTGGTGCGCGAACCTGAAGGTGATCGGTGATATATTCCTGCGCCTTGTACAGCAGTGTGTCGTTGCGCTGATCATGTCGGCCGTTGCAGTTGCAGTATCGAATCCGGAGAACAGCGGCGCCGGAAAAATGGGACTTCATACGTTCAAATGGATTTTTATTTTTACGATTATCTCGGCAGTTATCGGATTGTTCCTGGGCAATATTATCCAGCCGGGAGCCGGTATCACATTTACGGTAGGCGAAGAGGTTGCAGCATCCACAATTGCAAATGCTTCACTTTCAGAAACCCTGCTGGGCTTTGTCTCTACAAACGTATTCGGATCCATGGCGACCAGCGCCACCGTTCCATGTATCGTATTCTCCCTTTTCTTCGGCGTTGCGACGGGAATTTATACGAAACAGAGCGGAAGTACCATTATCTACGATGTAATCAAGGGATTCAATGAAGTAATCATGCACATCATCAAACTGGTTATGAATGTAGCGCCAATCGGTATCTTCTGCCTGCTGGCCAACGTAACCGGAGCAATTGGTATCGCTGTCATTTTCCCTATGGTCAAATTCCTGGGAGCTTTGCTGCTGGGCGTATTGATTGAGCTGTTCTTATACTGTGTATTTGTATCAGTCAAATGTAAGATCAACTTATTCAAAATGCCTAAAAAGTTCTATAAAATGTCTATGATTGCACTTACTACAACATCTTCAGCAATTACACTTCCGACCAAGATGGAAGATATGGTTACAAAATTCGGCGTCAGCAGGCGCATTGCGGACTTTACAGGCCCGATCACCATGGCGATGAACAGCAGCGGCGGAGTTACATGTTACGTCCTTGCAATTCTCTTTATGGCGCAGTCTTCCGGCGTAGTACTAAGCGGAAAAGAACTCATTATGGCGATTCTGTTCTCCTGCCTGATGTGTATGGGAACAATTGTTGTTCCTGGCGGAGTTATCATCACATATACATTCCTGGCTACCTCTATGGGACTGGCACCGGAAAGCTTTATCGTTCTGGTAGGGATCGACTGGTTCTCAGGCATGTTCCGTACACTGAACAACGTAGACGTAGATGTTCTGCTGGGATTGCTTGTTGCAGACAAGCTGGGCGAACTGGACCGGGATGTTTACAATGAAAAGAAAATAGTGGCTTACGATTAAAAGGAGGATATTATGATAAAAAGACGGGATGAAATGAGCATCACTCTGGAACCTAATTTAAAAGGTGGAAATGGTACGACAAGAGTGCTGAACATTCTGGAAAAAGAGGAGATGCACGGTACCGGAAGACTGTTCGGAATCAGTATGATACCTGTAGGCGGCTCTATTGGGCAGCATACGCATGACGGAGACTTTGAGACATATTATATTCTCGAGGGAAAGGCCCTCGTTAACGACAACGGAAATATCCAGGAACTGGGACCTGGCGACATGACGCACTGCCAGGATGGCTATTTCCATTCCATTGAGAATATCGGGGATGTAGAACTGAGGTACGTCGCGGTTATTCAATATTCCGAGACGAAAAAAGACGAAATTTAATCGGAGTTGAATGGAAAAGAGTGGTGAATTGTTTATACAATTCACCGCTCTTTTCCTGTATATGAATCAATATGATTAATTAACTTGACATACAGCTCTTGATTTTTAAGATGCGATTTATTATAATAAAAATGCAGTGTCGACATTATACACGATACATAAGAGGCTTGAAGGAGGTTTTATGGGAAAAGTTGTAAAGAGCGTATCCTATCATCTTCAGATTTATGAGATTTTAAAAGAGAAGATTCTGAATGGTGAGCTGAAATGCGGAGAACGGGTGAACGAACTTGGCCTTGCTCAGGAAATGGGGGTGAGCAGGAGTCCGGTGAGAGAAGCCCTGCGCATGTTGGAACAGGATGAATTTGTAGTCAATGGAGACAGCGGCCTGATTATTAATCCTATGGAGTACGAGGATGTTATGGAGGTCTATGACTGTCGGATTGCATTGGAGTCGTTTGCGGCAAAGCTGGGGTGCCAGAGAGCGACGGAAGAGGTATTAGAGCAGATGGAACAGCTGGTAGCGCGATCGCTACAGTACCACGATGAGGAAAAAATGCAGGAGGTCATCCGCTGTAATACGAAGTTTCACGATATGATAATTGAGCTTTGTCCAAACAAACATTTGAAAAACATGATTGAACGGAATAAAGCGCTCTCTTTGCTGGCCAGGAATCGGGAGTTTTCACAGATGAACAGGCCGAAGGATTATCTGGAAGGGCACATGGATATTATAAAGGCCTTTCGAACGGGAGACGGCGGTAAAGTAGAAGAAATTATGAGGGAACATATTACCGGAGATAAGGAGTTCTATATCCAGTGTTTTATCCAGCACAGAACCGGGATGTAAAATTCTATCATTAGGATAACTGCATGGGATCGTGCAGAATCAGGAAAAAATAGGAAAAGAGCGGGCAGCGATGCAAATTCCAAAGAATTTGATATCGCTGCCCGCTCTTTTTGTCTGAGTAGCTTAATTCCCGCTGTCACCGGAGGAAGCAGCCTGGTTCAACAGGGATACATGAATGGAGTAATCACCGTTTATGTGCTTGCGCATGAGCGCTTCCACCAACACGCAGTCACGGTTTCGCAGCGCTTCAATAATCTCCTCATGCTCAGTCAGATACGGTTCCTCGCCCCTCTTGTACTTTGTGAAGATCTGAGATTTCGTCAGATCCACGAGAGAACTGTATTTATCGATCATTTTAATGAGCGAGTGGTTGCCGCAGAGATTGTTGATTGTGCTGTGAAAAGAAGAATTGGCCTCCAGTACTTTGTCATACTGCCCTGATTTGTGGTAGGAACGGCTGCGCAAAACGCTCTCTTCCAGAATAGAAAGCTGCTTTTCCGTAATATTTTGTGCAGCAAGGCCTGCGGCAAATGATTCCAGAGCAATTCTGCACTGATAAATTTCCCTCAGGGTAGAGGAGTCCAGAGGATTGACGATGAGTCCGGAATCTGTTGAAAGCAGCAGTTCATCCTGTTTCAGCATGCGGAGCGCTTCACGGACAGGGCTTCTGCTGACACCTATTTCCTGTGCGATTTTATTTTCACTGATTTTATCGCCCGAGGCGAGCGCACCAGAGATAATCTGATGTTTTAAAATATTATATACCTGTAAATGATAAGCTACTTTTTTATCTATTTTTTTCATAAAAGGCCTTTCCAGTTCTTGAGATATTAAGATTATTATAGGTTGGAAATGCCGGATTTGCAAGGAAATGGAAGCGTTTTCATAAAGATTTGGTCGAAATGGATAAAGAAGAGGAAAATAATAAAAAAAAATCATGCAAAGTGCTTGACAATTGTCGACAGTATACCTATAATGAAGTTGTCGACAATATACGGTATACCATTTAGACCATAAGGGGAATTAGAGATTAAAAAGAAGAGAGGGAATCATTATGAGGATAGTTGACACAATCAGAAAGTTTCCTGCAGGTATGCAGGTAATACCGCTTTTAATGGCCTGTACGATCAATACATTTGCACCGGAAGCATTAAAGATCGGCGGTTTCACTTCAGGACTTTTTTCAAACGCCGGAGCTGCTACAGCAGTCGGAATGTTCATGTTCTGTTCCGGTGCTACAATCGATATCAAACAGGCAGGAGAACCATTTGCAAAAGGCTTCGTTATGCTGGCTGCAAAGTACGTAATCGGCACTCTGCTTGGAATCCTGCTTGGTAAGGCCTTTGGACCGCTTGGTATCCTGGGTATCACTCCTGTTGCCATGATCGGCGCAACAACGAACTCAAACGGCGTAATGTATGGAACGCTGGCAAAGAAGTATGGTGTTCCGAATGACGTAGGCGCGATCGCTCCGCTGGCATTGAACGATGGACCGTTTTTGACTATGATCGCACTGGGTGCATCCGGTATGGCGGATATACCTGTCAAATCACTTGTAGCTGCACTTGTACCGCTTTTCCTCGGTATGCTCTTTGCCAACCTGGATGAAAAAATCCGTGATATGTGTTCCAACGCAGCACCGTTCCTGATTCCTTTCAATGGATGGACACTGGGAGCAGGCATGACATGGGACGCAGTTATCAAAGCGGGCGTTCCTGGAATTATTTTAGGTATCGTAACGCTGATTACGACAGGACTTGGCACATACTTCATCTTCAATATGGTATTCAGAAGACATCAGCGTCCTCTTGCAACAGGCGTTGCGGTCGGAAATACGGCAGGAAATGCGATTCCTACGCCGAAGTTTGTTGCAGAAGCAGATCCGTCACTGGAGAGCATCGTTCCAACAGCGACGGCCCAGATTGCAACCTCATGTGTTGTAACAGCAATTCTCTGCCCGGTACTTACAACATGGGTGGATAAAATGATAACGAAAAAGTACGGTGAACTTGACAGAAGTGATTTTGAAGAGTCGCCGGAGTGGTAAGAAAAATAATCGCTAGCCTCAAATTGCATACAGGGGCGGAATAAAAATAGATTTATATAAAAAATTAAGAGGAGATCAGAAATGAAGATTTTAGTAGTGAACCCGAATATATCCCAGGATGTTACGGACTTAATCGAAAAAGAAGCGAAACGGGCAGCCAACGCAGATACAGAGATTCTCATGGATACGGCCCCCTTCGGAGTAGAATATATTGAAACGAGAATGGAATCCGTAATTGCAGGCTATGCAACAGCATGTGTTGCTGCAGAGCATTATGGAGAATTTGACGGGATGGTTGTAGCAGCTTTTGGAGATCCGGGGCTGATGGGAATGAAAGAACTTTTGGATGTGCCTGTCGTAGGAATGACAGAAGCAGCGCTTGCCTCTGCCTGCCTGCTGGGACAGAGATTTTCCATCATTGCCATTTCCGACCGGATTACTGCCTGGTACAGAGAAACGGTTGAGAGAAGCCACCTGTCAACGCGCCTTGCAAGTATCCGTTCCCTGAAAGACCCACTGAGAAACGTAGGTACGGTGCAGGAAGATTATTCCGACCGTCTGATCGAGCTGGCTCAGGAAGCAGTACATACAGATGGGGCAGATGTAATTATTCTGGCAGGAGCTCCTCTGGCAGGACTGGCCAGAAACCTGGAAGGAAAGCTGCCGGTTCCGGTAGTAGACGGAGTGTCCAGCGCCGTAAAGCATTGTGAATCACTGGTTGCATTAAAGCCTGGCATTGCAGCCGAAAGCAGCTTTGCAAAACCTCCGTTAAAGCCGAATAAGGGCCTTCCGGAAAAACTGGCAGCCATCTTAAACCGTACCTGCTGAAAATAAAGGAAAAAGCTGCCTGAAGATATGTGCAATATGCTCATATTAAGAGACTAAAATTGTGTAAAATGTAAAAAGTGCACATGGTTAACAAAATTAACTTTACATATATGTCGGTATATGTTAGTATAAGTTCATAAACAACAGAGGTGATAAATGTAAAGCATGTGAATGTTTTACATTTATTTTCCCTCTATGATGTTCTCGTGAACATATAGAAGATGTGAAAATTTATTCGAAAATTATCAAAGAATAATTATGTAAAAGCTATTATATTATATACTGTTAATTGGAAAAATTAAGGAAATTTTTTTTGAAAGATAATGTTCGCGTGAACAGAATGCGAACTCGGTCGAAAGGAGAAGGACATATGGTGGATAAATTAATCAAAAACGGCATGATTGTAACTCATACGGGAAGGTTTCAGGGGAATCTGGCAGTAAGGGATGGTAAGATCTGTGCAGTTACGGGTGTGGACGAAGATATGAAGGCTGCGGAAGTGATTGACGCTTCCGGAAAATATATCATTCCCGGTTTGATCGACTCCCATGTGCATTTTCAGGATCCGGGGTTTACAGAGCGGGAAGATTTTGAGAGCGCTACAGCAGCGGCAGCCGCAGGGGGAGTGACGACAGCCATATCCCATCCCATGAACAATCCGCCGATTGTAGATGAAGAGAGCTATCAATTTACGATTAAAGCATATGAAGGACGGGGAATCATCGACTACGGAATCCATGGGGGAGGAACTTCATCCAACACAGGCTGTATCGAAGAACTGTGGCAGAATACAGGTGCGACATCCATAAAAATGTTTATGTGTTTTTCCGTAGCGGAATTTCCATATGTGAAGGACGATGCACTTTTCGAAATCCTTACAAAGATTGCAAAAGTGGATGGTCTGGCCATGATTCATGCTGAGAATAATGAGCTGATTGACTGGAATGAAAAACGCCTGAAAGCAGAAGGCAGGGTGGATCCAATGGCATACCACGAGTCCCACTGCGCGGAAGGTGAATTGGAATCTGTAAAACGTGCACTCTATTATATTGAGCTTACAGGCGCGAAAGCAGTTATCCTGCACAGTGGAATGTGCAGTGCGCTGGAAGAAATAAGGGCCGCACAGAGACGGGGCGTTCAGGTATATGCGGAATGCTGTCCTCATTTTCTGACGTTTGTGGATAAAGACATGGCGGAATACGGGCCGTATCTGAAATTTTCTCCTGTGATGAGAGATGAGGAAAATCGAAAAGAACTGTGGAAGATGCTGGAGAACGGATATATTCAGACGATCGGTTCCGATCACAGCCCTTATACGGAAGAAGAAAAGAGAAGGGGCATGATGGACATCTGGGCCGCACCGAATGGAATTCCGGGCATTCAGACAACGCTTCCGGTACTTTTAGACGGTGTGAATAAAGGGCTTCTGTCCATGGAGCGAATGGTAGAAGTAACGAGTTGGAATCCGTCTAAAATTTATGGGCTGGATTACAGAAAAGGGTCTCTTACAATCGGAAAAGACGCCGATTTTGTCATTGTGGATATGGAGAAAGAACATACATATACAAAGGCTGATATCAAGAGTAAGGCGAAATGGTCCCCTTATACGGGCAGGATGTTTAAAGGCTGGCCGGTGATGACGTTCGTAAGGGGGAATCTCGTTGCAAAAGACGGTAATATAACAGAACAGCCAGGATGGGGAAAATATATAGAAAGAAAAAAATAATAGACAGAAAAAGATAATAAATAGAAAAAGTAATAGAAAGAAAAATAAAAGATAAACGGGGGTGCTTTTTTATGAAAGTAAGAGCTGGAAAAATCATTTGCAGCGGACTGAACTACAAAGATACGGTTCTGGAAGAAGGGGCTAAATTTCCCGAAAAACCGCTGCTGTTTTTAAAACCGGATACAGCAGTGATTGGGGACGGGGAACAAATCGTCAGGCCGGAGGGCATAAATAAACTGGCGATTGAAGCAGAGCTGGCAGTTGTAATTGGAAAAATGGGAAAAAATATTCCGGCAGAAGAGGCATGGGATTACGTAAGAGGTTTCCGGGCAGCGAATGACGTGACGGCTCAGGACGCCCAAAAAGAAGATATACAGTGGACAAGGGCAAAGTCATATGATACATTTCTGCCTTTAAGTGAAGAGACAAGAATGGAAACACCGATTTCTCAGATAGAGATTTATTCCTATATCAATGGAACAATGGTTCAAAAGGGTAATATAAAAGACCTTATTTTTGACATTCCATACCTGATCAGCTACATATCCAGAATTATGACGCTGGAGGAAGGGGACATCATTCTGACAGGAACTCCAGGGGGATACGGCAAAGGGGTGAAGCCGGGAGACGAAGTCACAGTTGAGATACCAGGTGTTGGAAAAATCACAAACCGCGTTGTATAGATCGGAAACAGCAGCGGACAGGGCGAAAAGAAACTATAAAAAATCATATAAAAAAGGAGAATAAGTATGAAAATTTTAGTAGCAAATCCAAACAGCTCAGAAATCGTAACAGGAATTATTATGGAGTCGGCCAAAAGAAAGGTGACAGATCCAAATACGGAACTGATTCCGCTGACAAATCCGAAGGGAACGAAAAATATTGATTGCGGTTTTGCAGACTATCAGTCCGTATGGAGTTTTATCCGTGCGATTCTGGAAAAGGTTGATGAGATTCATCCAGATGCCCTTGTGCTTGCAGGCTTTGGAAATGTAGGCGTTTTCGCACTGAAAGAGGCGTTATCTATCCCAGTACTCAGCATTTCTGAGACGACTCAGACACTGGCATGCCTTCTTGGACACAAGTATACGGTACTTACCATGCTGAAACAGTTTATCCCATATCAGGAGGATCTGGTTCGTCTGTACCGTCTGCAGGACAAATGTGCTTCCGTAAGAGGAATCAACGTGAACGTTGAGAAATGTGTTACTGATCGTGATGTTACATTAAATCAGTTGAAGGATGAGATTCTGAAGATCGTAGATGAAGACGGAGCGGAAGTAGTTGTTCTCGGCTGTGCAGGACTCTGCGGATATGACGAGGCACTTCAGGAACTGGTAGGACTTCCGGTACTCGATCCTGTTACCGTTACAGTAAAAGTGGCTGAGATGATGGTGGAAACAGGAATCTGCCATAGCAAGAAGAGAAAATTTGCAAATCCTCCTCAGGAATTCTCAGCTTATTTCTGGGATGGCATCAACTAACAACAAGGGATAGAAAGACGAAAGGGGGATGAAGCTTGAAGTCAGTTAAGATCATAAAACAGTAGAAAAGTTTCCCGGAGGAATGATGGTTATTCCGTTACTGCTGGGCTGCGTAGTCAATACATTCTTTCCAGGTTTTCTGGGAATCGGAGGATTTACGACAGCGCTTCTGTCCAATAAGGGGGCAGCTACATTTGTAGGAATGTTCATTTTCTGCTGCGGCGCTTCTATTAATGTCAAGCAGATTGGAGAACCATTTTACAAGGGAGCGGTACTTACCTTTACAAAATTCGCCATTGGCGTTGCCATCGGTGTATTTGTAGGAAAAATATTCGGACCGGCTGGTATTTTTACCATCACGCCTCTGGCTATTATTGCAGCTATTACCAATTCCAACAGTGTTATGTACTCCATTCTGGCAAAACAGTATGGCGTTCCGACGGACGTAGGTGCAGTATCTGTCTTATCTCTGAACGACGGTCCGTTCTTCACCATGATCGCCCTGGGGCTGACCGGTATGGCAGATATTCCGTTCATGGCTATTGTAGCCGTTTTGATTCCGCTTGGCCTTGGCATGTTGTTGGGCAATCTGGATGAAGATGTAAGGCAGCTCTGTGAAAAAGGTATGCCGATTATTATTCCTTTTAACGGCTTCTGCCTTGGCGCTGGAATGAACCTGATGGATGTAATCAACGCTGGCGTACCTGGAATTATCCTTGGTCTGGTATCTATGATTTCCACTGGCTTTGGCTGCTACTGGGTATACAATTTCTTCTTTGGAAGAAAAAAGAAGACAGCTGTCGGCGCAGGCGTAGGAAATACGGCAGGCAATGCTGTTGCTACTCCTCCGGCTATCGGCGCGGCAGATCCGGCGCTGGCACCGTATGCGGCAGCAGCGACAGCACAGGTAGCAGCTGCGTGCGTTATAACTGCACTGCTCTGTCCTCTTCTTACGGCATGGCTGCATAAGAGGCTGCAGAAAAAGGGAACTGCAGAGGCTTCGGCCGGAAAAGTATCGGCGTAAATGCAGCAGTTCCATATGAATTATACAAAATGCCCATATTTACAAAATTCCTCTTGTAAGATATAATAATCCTAAGCTTGGAAAGCCATCCATCATATTTGATGAGATGGCTTTTCATATATGGAGGGAAGAACGATGGCAAAAATGACGACACTTTGTTATATCGAACATGACGGGAAGTACTTGATGCTCTATCGTAACAAAAAAGAGAACGACATCAATCATGGAAAATGGATTGGCGTCGGCGGTCACTTCGAAGGCACGGAGAGCCCGGAAGAGTGCCTTGTGAGAGAAGTAAAGGAAGAAACGGGGCTGACTATTTTTTCATATCAGTTCCGCGGCATTATCACCTTTGTACCGAAACCAGGCGTTGTGGAATATATGTGCCTCTATACGGCTGACGGCTACAGGGGAGAGCTTATCGAATGCGATGAAGGCGAATTGAAATGGGTAAAGAAATCGGCCATTGAGGATTTGAACCTGTGGGAAGGCGACCGGCTGTTTATGGAGCTTCTGAGGGATGAAGTGCCGTTTTTCTCATTGAAGCTGGAATATGACGGAGACAGACTCAAGGGAGCTGCTCTCAACGGTATGAAACTGGCTGAAGAGAAGAAAGAAAAGATAAAGAACTGGAGGCTTCCATGGGCAAAATAGTTTTGCTGGTATCAAGAGACGAGATGCTCCACCAGGCCCATAATATTCTTCAGGAGAAGAAGTATAAGATCGAGATGATGAAGGCCATACGTACAGAGGATGCGGTGGTGGAGGCCAGGCATGCGATTGCAGACGGAGCTTCCATAATTATTGCCAGAGCCTGCAGGCGTCTTTGATTAAGCAATACACGGATGTTCCGGTGGTGGAAATCGTGATGACTGCCCAGGAAATGGCTCTTCTCGTAACAAAAGCGAAACAGATTGTTAAACGTTCACATCCGGTGGTTGCTGTGATCGGGATGAAAAATATGTTCTGCGATATGTCCTATTTTGATACGCTCTATGATATCGAACTGCGGACTTATTACGCAGGAGGAGACAGAAGCCTGCGTATAGCCGCGGAGGAAGCAATCGAAGACGGCGCCGACTGATCATCGGAGGGAATACGGCCATCGAGACGGCGGGGGAGCGGGAGGTCCCATCTCTGTTTCTGGCTACGACGGAGGATGCCATCCGTACCGCATTTATGATGGCGGAGCACATGGACTATGCCATGGAGGCGGAAAAGAAAAATGCCGCACAGATGGAAACACTGCTTGACTATGCGTCAAACGGCGTTATGAGGCTGGATGGTTCCGGAACGGCTGTTTCGGTGAACCGCGTGATGGAACAGCTGATGGGCAGGGAGGAAAAAGAACTGACGGGCCGTCTGCTGTCTGATATTTTTCCGGAAATAACAAGGGAACATCTGTCAGGCGTCATGGCGGGGGGAGAAGAAAACTGCTCCTGGTTTCTGCAGGCCGGATCCAACGCCGTACTGGCTACGCTCGCTCCGGTAATAGTGGAAGGAAGGGCCGAAGGCGCGATCTTTACGTGCCACAGAATGAAGAAAAAAGCGCCCGACCGGACGAAAAACCGGGAACGGAAAGCCGGTCTGATTGCCCTCGGAGATTTTCGTGATATTCTGCAGCTTTCTGAAAACATGCAGGAATGCATAAGGAAAGCGAGGCTGTATTCCATGTCAGAGCGGCCGGTACTTATAATGGGAGAGACGGGAACGGAAGTCCGCCTGCTGGCTCAGGGAATTCATAACAGCAGCCTCCGCAGCGCAGGCCCGTTTCTCACAGTGAACTGCGGTGAAATGACACCGGAGGAACAGCGTGAGCGGATATTCGGAGAAAAGGGGGCCGTGTCTGCCGTGAATGGTGGAACTTTGTTTCTGGAAGATGGAGAACTCCTGACTTCTGACTGCCAGTACCGCCTGTATCAGCTGATCCGATACAGAACGAACGTGTCGGATCATTTTCTGCGCACAGGCCATTTGGATATCCGGATCATATGCTCTACATCGACGCGGCTGGCGGAGAAAACGGTAAGTAAAGCGTTCCGGGAGGATCTGTTCTATCTGCTGGAAGGACTCAGCCTGGAAGTGCCTCCTTTAAGGAGCAGAAAAGAGGACCTGAAGCAGAAGATTTCCGATTGCCTTAAATATGCATGCGAGAAGTATTCCCGGTATCACACGCTAACGGAAGGCGGATGGAAATACATGATGGATTATGCGTGGCCCGGAAATAACCTGCAGCTGGAAAGCTTCGTGGAACGGCTTGTGCTTACGGCCGGTAAACGGACGCTGGATGAGAGAAATGTAAGCGATCTGATGGACGAACTGTATCCGGAATATTACCTCCCTTCTGCAGCTTTGGGAATGCAGCCGCCCGCCTCCATGCCGCAGAGAACGGATGGAAAAAGAGGAGAGGCGGAAAGGATCGCCGCTGCTTCGGAAAAGTTTGGAGGAAACAGAGAGAAAATGGCTGCTGAACTGGGGATCAGCAAGACGACTTTGTGGAGAAAAATGAAAAAATATGGGATTTCATAACATTTCCTGATGAAATTTTGCGAAAAAGGTTGAAAAAACCACTGCATTATTATACGATTAGAAAAGTTTATACAAAAAAGGAGAAGATGAGTATGGAAACAGTAACGACAAGTTATGGGATTCTGGCTGTCCTTCCGCCTCTGATTGCTATTTCACTGGCTCTTATTACGAAGCAGACGGTATTTTCCCTGATCATCGGACTATGGGCCGGTGTCACAATTCTCAGCGGATGGAATCCGATCCTGGCTCTGCCGAGAATGATTTCAGATTTCTTTATTCCTCTGATTGCCAATGAAGGCAACGCAGGAATGCTGGTGCTGATTACAGCGTGCGGCGGTTTTGTGTACATGATTAAGGTATCCGGCGCTTCCAGGGCGTTCGGCGACATCGCGTCAAAAAAGGTCAAGACGAGAACACAGGCTCAGCTTGTTACCTATTTCAGCGCGTTTGCATTTATTTATACGGAACCGACTCTGACACTTGGTTCTCTTATGAGACCGATTTCTGAAAGACTGAAAGTTTCAAGGGTAAAGCTGGCATATATCTGCGACGTCATGGGCTGTCCATTTGCAACCCTTTCCCCGATTACCAGCTACAGTACGTATGCAACGAGCCTCATAGCCGCTCAGTTTGCGGCGCTTGCCATTACGGGTAATCCATGGGTTACCTTTGTCAAGGCGATTCCATTTAACTTTTATGCATTATTCGGCATGCTTGCCCTGCTCTTTGTAATCATTGCAAAGCTGGATATCGGGCCGATGTACGATGCGGAAAAGAGAGCTATGGAGACGGGCGAATTGATCGGACCGAATGATATCCCCATGTCAAAGTACGATATGGATGAAGACGCCATGTTCAAGGGAAAAAATATCACGATTATGAACTTCCTTGCTCCGATTATTACATTGTTCGTCGTTTTGATTGCGATGATTATGTGGACGGGCGATGCCAAGACAAACGGAATCGGCGGCGCCTTCATGCATTCCAGCATCACGCTTTGTATTTCCCTGAGTTTCCTTATTTCTGCAGCCGTTGCAGGACTTATGGGAGTAAGGTCAGGCGTTATGAAATTCAAGGATGTGGTTCCGCAGTTCTGCAAGGGTGTATCTTTAAACTCTGATATTCCGCTGATTCTGATACTGGCCTGGTCCATTGGATCGCTGACTGGAATGATGGATCTGAAAGGTTATCTGATCGGCCTTCTGGAAGCAAATAATGTGGCTCCTGGAATCATGCCGATGTTGATCTTCGTGGTAGGCGCTTTCGTAGGCTTCTCTACAGGAAGCTCCTGGGGCGTATGGGCCATTACGATGCCGATCGCACTTCCGATCGCACACAGCTTCGGCGTTCCGATCGAGCTTATGATCGGCGCATGCCTTTCCGGCGGCGTATTCGGTGACCACTGTTCTCCAATTTCAGATACGACGATTCTGGCTTCCACAGCAGCAGGTGCGGATCATATCCAGCATGTCAGGACACAGCTTCCTTACAGCCTGGCAGTAGGTGGCTGCAGTGCGCTGGGATTCCTGGTCGGTGGTATGGTATCGCCGATTCTCGGTTTCGCAGTGACAGCAATCAGTATTGTGGTCGTATTCTTCGGACTTCATCAGTATGCCGTAAAACGCAATAGAAGACTGGCGGCGTAATTCATATTAAAAAACATTGAAAGAGGGCAATGCAAAAGACAGATCAGCTGCGCCAACGATACCGGGTTCTGTTCCGGGGTGACAAGTCACTACACCTGGTATCGGCAGCAACGATTGATTCTTTTTGCAATACCCTCTTTTATTTATATTGATCGATTACTGGTAATTTCATTTCATGAGAATTGAAACATATTTGAAATAATGGAACGATATTATTTCATAAAAATGAAACTTTGCAAGATTTGCATAAGAAAACGGTGTACTTTCGTGCAAACCGTCAATAGAAAGCCGGATGAAAAATTGATTATAATATGTCCATAAGCTGATGGGAACAGGAATGGGTATGACTTCCCGGCAGCGGTACTCGTTACGGAAAACATTAAAAGAAAAAGAGAGGTAAGAAAAATGAAAGTAGGTTTTATCGGATTAGGAATCATGGGCAGACCAATGTGCAAGAACCTGGTAAAGGCGGGACATCAGTTAGTCGTATTCGATTTCAATAAAGAGGCGGTTGCAGATCTCGTATCCTGCGGCGCCGAATCAGCAGAAAGCGGAAAAGAAGTTGCTGAGAAATGTGAAGTTGTAATCACAATGGTTCCAAACTCTCCTCATGTAAGAGCAGCAGTATTAGGAGAAGGCGGCGTTGCGGAAGGCGCTCATGAAGGTTCGGTAGTCATCGATATGAGTTCTATCGATCCAGTGGAGAGCAAGAAGATCGGCGCAGAGCTGGCGGCAAAGGGCATCGATATGCTGGATGCTCCTGTATCCGGCGGAGAGCCGAAGGCTATCGACGGAACATTATCTGTTATGGTCGGCGGAAAGAAAGAATTATTTGACAAATACTACGATCTTCTGATGGTCATGGCTGGTTCAGTCGTATATGTAGGTGATCTGGGATCCGGAAACGTTGCAAAGCTGGCAAATCAGATTGTTGTTGCATGTAACATTGCAGCAGTAGGCGAAGCTCTTTCTTTCGCTAAGAAGGCAGGTACGGATCCGGAATTAGTATACCAGGCAATCAGAGGCGGACTGGCAGGCTCTACCGTTATGGACGCAAAGGCTCCGATGATGTTAGGCAGAAACTTTAAGCCAGGTTTCCGTATCGAACTTCATATCAAGGATTTAAACAATGCCCTGAATGCAGCACATGCAATCTCTGCTCCGGTGCCGTTAACAGGCCAGCTGATGGAAATGATGCAGTGCTTAAAGGCTGACGGCTACGAGAAAGAAGATCATTCCAGCCTTGTTAAGTACTATGAGAAGATTGGCAACGTTACTGTTGAGCCAGAGAATAAATAATCAGCTGCCGGGGGATAGAAAAGATGAATACAGATTTTATTAAGGGTGTGATCGTGCCGATTCTCACTCCGATCGATGAGAATGAACTGATTGATGAAGCGAAATTAAGAGCTCAGGTGGACTATGTTATTGAAGGCGGAATCCTTGGAGTCCTTGCTTTTGGAAGCAACGGTGAGTTCTATGTATCGAAGAGGATGAGATGGAGCGCGGCCTGAAGATCATGGTAGACCAGGCGGCAGGAAGGGTTCCTGTATACTTTGGAATCGGCGCAATCAGCACGAAGAAGTGCTGCCGTCTTGCAAAAATGGCAGCGGCCAACGGTGCGGCAGGTATTTCCGTGCTTCAGCCTATGTTTTTAAAGCCGACGGAGGAAGAACTGTTCGAACATTTTAAAACGATTGCAGAATCCGTCCCGGAGACACCGATGTTGTTATACAATAACCCGGGGCGCGTAGGATATACGATGTCCGGAAACCTGGTAGACCGCCTCGCTCATGAAGTTCCGAATATTGTGGGAATGAAAGATACCAGCGGTGATATCACCCAGACGGCTGAATTTATCAGAAGGACCCGCGATGTGGACTTCAAAGTATTCGGCGGAAAAGATACATTGCTTTACGCTTCCATGTGCCACGGTGCAGTTGGCGGCGTATGTACGGCAGGTAATTACATGCCTGAACTGATCGTCGCTGTTTATGACAAGTTTATGGCTGGAGACCTCAAGGGCTCTTTGGAGGAGCAGTTTAAACTGAATCCTGTCAGACTTTCCATGGATCCGGCAAGCTTCCCTGTAGCTGCAAAAGATATGGCTAACCTGAGAGGAAGAGCGATCGGGCTGCCGTATAAACCAAATCTGCCGACACCAAATGGACCGGTGCTTGACAAGATTAAAATGGAGATGCAGAAGGCAGGTTTAATCTGAATAGTTTCTAAAAATTTTAAATAACCTTATTCCTACAGGCCGGAGGCGTTTCCATCTTATGGAGATGCCTCCGGTTTGCCGTTATGGGGAGAATGTTTCGCGCTGCAAAATTATACCGCAATTATGCGTTTATATGCTATAATCCAAACAAAGCTGCTAAGGAGATATTGTGCTATGCGCGACAAAGAATATTTTAAATGGCTTCATGCCTATGTTACAAATGCGGTAGTTGTGAATTATATAAAAAGGTGTCAACGCGTTGAGAAACGCATACAAGAATACATTCTTTCGTTGAATGATATGATTTCCGAAAAAGAAATTACACAATTTTCTAAAGATGTAACGGATGAATGGTCTGCGATTGAATGAGCAATAAATTAGAGGCTTGGCGATCTATAAGACAATTTTGTCTAATTCGTTTATAAAAATAATATCAGGAGAGGACTATGCAGATGAAAAAGATATTAATACCGCAGCCGGTGGCAAGGGAAGGCGTGGATTTTCTGGAAGAAAGAGGATATGAGATCATGTATGCGGACGGCAGCAACGAAGCAGAGGTGAGAGAGGCCATAAAGGACTGTTCTGCCGTATGGCTGGGCGTTCCTGAGATTGGAAGAAAAGAGATGGAGGCGGCTCCGAAGCTGAAGATCATATCACGCCAGGGTACGGGATATAACAATGTGGATGTAAAGGCAGCAGATGAGCTGGGGATATGGGTGACAAACGCACCGGACGCTACGACGAACACGGTCGCGGAATTCATCTTGTGTGGAATGATTGCCTTGTCCAGAAAGCTGGTGCTGTGCTGCGAAAAACTGAAGGAAGGGGAATTTTTTTATAAGGAAGACCATTTGGGAGAGGATTTGTGCGGAAAGACGCTGTCCATAATCGGATATGGGAGGATCGGAAGGCTGCTTGCGAAGAAGGCCTACTATGGTCTGAATATGAAGATACTGGCTTATGGACCGCATTTGACCAAAGAGCAAACGGAGGATTATGTGACGGCTGTGGATTGGGAGACTGCGTTCAGAGAAGGGGATTTTGTTTCACTGCATATGCCGTTGAATGATAAAACGAGGCGTTCCGTAGGGAAAAAAGAATTTCGGATGATGAAACAGACGGCAAAGCTGATCAACTGCGCTAGAGGGGCGGTCGTAGCAGAGAACGAACTGATCGAAGCGCTGCGGTCGAAAGAAATCGCGGGGCTGTTTACCGACGTATATGAAGAAGAACCGGTGAGTTCGGAACACCCGTTTCTGAAAATGGAAAATGTGCTGGCTACGCCTCATATGGGCTCTTACTCGAAGGAATGCAGGGTGATTATGGCCATGCACGCGGCAGAACAGATTCATAAGGTGCTGTCAGGTGAACAGCCGGATACCCCGGTGAACTGCCCGGAAAATTCGAAAAACAGGTAAACGCAGCAAATCGAAACGGTATATGATCAGGCAGAGAAAGGTACATAATGGGAAAAATCGTATTGCTGGCTCAGGGAGAGCATATCAGGAAACAGGCAGAAAAACTGAAGAGTACGCTGAAGGACAAGGACAATCTGGAAATCCGTGTCGCCCACATGGACGTGGCTGTCGAATATGCCAGAGGCATGGATAAAAAAGAGGTGGACGTGCTGATCGCCAGGGGAGATACGGCCAGACTTATGAAACAGTCCAACCTTCCGTTTCCTGTAATCGACATCGGGATCACAGATGAAAGTATCGTGGGGAGCATTATTGCGGCTGAAGAGATCAGCGGAACGGAAAATCCTTCGATCGGAATTATCGGGCTGGAATCCTTCGTTGCCAGAGTCAGGTCTTTTTTTAACATCCTGCGTCCAAAGGTTGTCTTATATACGGCGAAAGACAGAAAGAACGTACAGGCCATGGTTGCTAAGGCGAAAGAGGACGGAATCGACGTGGTGATCGGAGGAGACTTGACATGCAGGCTGGCGAAAGCGGCAGGCATGAAATGTGTCATGACGGGTACTACGTATGAACTTGTAGAGGCAGCGTATAACAGCGCGGTGGACCTCCAGCGGTCGATAGAGGCAGAACGCAAAAAAAATGAGGAAATCAATACGATTTTCAATACGGTAACCGATGGTATCGTGAGCCTGAACGAAGACGGCGCTGTTACTACAATGAACAGGCGGGCCGAGGCCATTCTGGACAGGACTGGGGGAAAGCAGGGGGTGCTGACGATGGATACGGTCTTCGGCGCAGAGAAATCCAGACTGATCCGCGAGGTGATGGATACGGGAAGAGAAAACACAGGCATTGCCATAAGCTTTGGAAACAGAGCATACGCCATGAACGTGGTGCCGGTCCAGGTGGACGGAAAGAATAAAGGATGTGCGGTAACTCTTTCCAGCGTGCATGAGCTTCAGAAGATGGAGACAAAAATCAGAAGAGGTATGTATTTGAAGGGAAATACGGCAGATTATACCTTTGATGATATACAGGGCCGGTCTGAAAATCTGAAGGAAGCCGTCAGGCTGGCGGAGACATTCGCGCCGCTTCAGTCCAACGTCCTGATCATCGGACAGACAGGTACGGGAAAAGAAATGTTTGCCCAAAGCATACACAATGAGAGCGACAGGAAAGATGGGCCGTTTGTGGCCGTTAACTGCGGGTCAATTCCAGACAGCCTGATTGAGAGCGAACTGTTCGGATATGTGGACGGCGCGTTTACCGGAGCGAAAAAGGGTGGAAAGATGGGGCTTTTTGAACTGGCCCACAATGGCACGATTTTCCTGGATGAGATATCGGAGATGAGTCTTCAGGGGCAGGTCCGGCTTTTAAGGGTGATTCAGGAACAGCAGGTGAGGCGGGTAGGCTCTGATACGGTGATTCCGGTAAATGTCAGAATCATAGCCGCATGTAATACGAACCTGAAACAGATGGTGGCGGAACAGCGCTTCCGGAAAGACCTGTACTACAGGCTGAGCGTGCTGGTTCTCCAGCTGCCTGAGCTCAGGAGACGGCAGGGAGACGTGGGCCTGCTGGCGGAGTTTTTTATAAAGGGATATAATCAGAAGTTTTCGAAACAGGTCCGGCTTTCGGAAGAGGCAAAGGAAGCCATGGAACAGCTGGAATGGGACGGCAATATCAGACAGCTCCGCAATTTCTGCGAACGTATCAGCGCCGTCTGTCCTGACGGAGAAGCGGATGCTGATTTTATATATGAGAATTACAGAAGCAGCTACTCCTTTGACCAGCTGGATATGTCTCCGGCAGCAGAAGGGAGGAAGGACGGATCGTCCGGCAGCAGGGAACCTTTGGCCGGGAGTAAGAAAAAGGTCTCTGAGGAACAGCTGAGGGAGCTGATGAAAAAATATAAAGGCAGCCGTACAAAGGCGGCTGCAGAGCTTCAGATCAGCCGGACTACGTTATGGAAGTATCTCAAGGAATTGGGATTGGATGATAAATAGAAGAAGGCCATATGAAATTTGGAATTGTTAAGAGTGTTCAATACGTTAAATGTTCGGCGTTCAGCCTGGATTTAACGTATTGAACATTTTTTTTGAACATAATAGATAAGTTTTAAACAAAAAAGCGCTTTTTTTGCCTGTTTCGGCCGTGAGGAAAGTTGGCACAGACTTTGCTTTATATATAATCAAACAGAATAAAGGAGGAGGCATAAGGATGGCCGTAATAAGCAAAGTAGAAGTAATTGATTTTAAGTATGAGCTGAAAGATATGGGAGCGGCGGTAGAGAACGCCCATAATCACGTGGGGTATTTGAAGGGCGGAGTGCTGCCCATGTCAAAATATGCAGTTGTAATCGAATGTGAAGATGGAAGCAGAGGAGAATATGTAACGCACTGGGGAGGCACGAAGCCTGCGCTGGCGCAGACGCTGATGGTAGTGAGCGACCTGCCGGGAAAAGATTCCGATATGAGGGAAGCCCTGTTTAATGAAGCGAACAGAAGGCTTTGCCATATGGACCATATGGGTTACGGGCCGGTGGACATCGCCCTTTGGGATCTGGCCGGAAAACAGGCAGGGAAATCCATAGCGGCGATGATCGGCCAGTTCAGAAAAACAATTCCTGCATACGCCAGTACGTTTCATGGAGACCATACAGGTATGCTGGATTCTTACGAGGCATTCTGCGACTTTGCCGTCCAGTGCAGGGATATGGGATATAAAGCCTTTAAACATCACGGATGGTTTGACGGAGATGCAAAAGCGGAAGCGACTCTGATCAGAAAACTGAGAGAAGCGGTAGGAGATGAGATGGTGCTGATGTATGACGGCGCTTCCGACCTGAACAATTTCGCGGATGCCCTCTATGTAGGTAAGGCGTGTGACGATGCGGGGTTGTTCTGGTATGAAGATCCTTACAGGGATAATTCTATGTCGGCATTTGCACATAATAAACTGAGAGGCATGATAAAAACGCCCCTTCTGATCACAGAACACGTAAGGGCGCTGGAAGCGAAATGTGACTTCCTGCGCGCAGGAGGAACCGATTTCCTCCGCGCCGATCCTGAGTACGATATGGGGATCACCGGAGTGATTAAGACCGCGAGAATGGCGGAAGCCTTCGGCGTCGATGTGGAAGTACATGCATGCGGCCCGGCGCACAGACAAGTGCTTGGAGCGATCAGG
Source organism: Clostridium sp. AM58-1XD (assembly GCF_003464085.1). Taxonomy (GTDB): domain Bacteria; phylum Bacillota; class Clostridia; order Lachnospirales; family Lachnospiraceae; genus Lachnoclostridium_A. Next base: position 67,582 of record NZ_QSDR01000006.1, on the reverse strand, counting down.
AACACGAATTACTATGAGCTGGCGGAGGTAGGGCCGAAGCTCAAAAATATTATCCCGCCTTGTTACGCGGACGGCTATAAGGATGAACTGGATTCCATTGATGAAAACGGCATGATTGCGATTCCGGACGGCCCTGGTCTGGGAGTCGCCTACGACTGGGACTGGCTGGATGCCCATACGGTACAGAAATACGTGTTTGAAAACAAAAAAGGTTCAAAATAAAGGAGGAGAAATTACATGAAAAGACATTTTGGGGTTATGGCAGCAGCATTATTACTTACAGCGGCATTGACGGGATGTTCCGGACCGGCGCAGACGGAAGGCGGCGCAAAGGCGGAGGCTGGAAAAACAGAGGCGGCCAAGACGGAAGCGGAGAGAGCAGAAGAGGCAGGAGGAAGTAAGACAACCGACACTGCGTGGCCGACGAAGACGCTTCAGCTCATTTGCCCATTTGCGGCAGGAGGCGACAGCGATGCCAATGCCAGGTGGGCGGCACAGTATCTGACAAAGGAACTGGGCATCGACGTGGTAGTGGTAAACACGGATGGCAACGGAGGGGCCGTAGGGGCCAGGGCGGCAAAGGACGCGCCCAACGACGGCAGTACGGCGCTGATCTCATCCAGTGCGTTTATTACCAACGAGCTGAGCGGGGCCATTGATTTTGGACTCGACGAATTTGAATTTGCCTGTATCTGCGCGGAAAATCCGGGAAATATCATCTGTGTCAATAAGGACCTTGGAATTGCTGATTTTCAGGGGCTGATCGACTATTCAAAAGCGAATCCGGGGAAATTGAAAATGGCTTATAACACAGGCGCTACGACGCACGCGATCGCGCTGCAGATTCTCGACGCGGGCGTGGACGCCACCCTTGTGGACGCGGGCGGGTCATCCGACAGGATCGCGGCTCTTCTGGGAGGCCATGTAGACGTAATTATCAACGCTTACGGCTCGGTAAAAGACTATCTCGCATCAGGAGATTTCGTAGGGCTTGGGCTTACGGGAACTTCTAATGCTGAACATATTCCGGATTATACGTGTCTGAAAGAACAGGGCTTTAACGTGGCGTTCCCCACTTATTTCTTTATTGCATTCCCTAAGGGAACCGATCCGGAACTGCCGAAGAAGGTTTCGGCGGCTATGAAAAATATCATTGAGAATAATGAGGAGTACGCGAACGCAATCAGAGATGCCTATATGCAGTCTCCTACTTACTTTGACGGAGAAGAAGGCAGGAAGCTGTTGGATGAATCACGGGAGGAAATCGTAAAATATACGGCGCAGTTTCAAGGGAAATAAAATAATTGGGAGATGAATTTACATGCATAAAGAAAAATATAAAGATATATACGCAGGAGCGTTCATACTCATCCTGGGAGCCGCTCTTTTTGCAGCATCTTTCAGCGTACCGCGGGGGGCGGCCGTAACCATTGGTTCTGATTTTATGCCTAAAGTGACATGCGGACTTATGACAGTACTGGGATTATTCATCATGTGGAATGGAGCGCGGTCGGCCAAAACCTTTCAAGAAAATGGAACGGAGCCGGAAACAAAGCACTATAAAGCGTTGCTGGCCTCCATAGGAATGCTGTTTTTCTATATGCTTCTGCTGGTTCCGGTAGGATTTGTCATTATGACCGCGTTGTATGTTACGGCGCAGACAATGGTACTGGCTCCCAGGGAAAAACGGAACCTGGCAAAGTTTGCGGCAGTCGGAATCATCGCATCAGCGGTTATTTACTATATCTTCAGAAATGTTTTCGTATTGATGCTTCCGGCAGGAATTTTGAAGTTTTTGGGATAAGCGAGGAGGAGACATATGATTTTAGAAGGATTTGCAGCGATCGCGAACCCCGCCTGTCTGGGGCTGATCATCGCAGGCACGGTGATAGGTATTATATTCGGAGCGCTGCCGGGACTGACTTCCACAATGGCGATCGCGCTGTGCCTGCCGATCACATATACGCTTGATACAATTGAAGGTCTAAGCCTGCTTATGGGGCTCTATATCGGAGGAATTTCAGGAGGACTGATTTCGGCAATCCTGCTGAAAATCCCCGGTACTCCCTCATCCATCGCCACAACCTTTGACGGCGGTCCCATGGCGGAGAAGGGCGAGGCAGGAAGAGCCCTTGGAATCGGCGTATTCTATTCGTTCATCGGCACTATGCTGTCTGTGGCGGTGCTGATTTTCCTGGCGCCGACGATCGCGGAGTGGACGATTAAATTCGGGCCGTATGAATATTTTGCTATTGGCGTGTTTTCGCTTACCATGGTTGGCAGCCTGGTGTCCGGCTCCGTGGCTAAAGGTCTTGCCAGCTGCGCGATCGGGCTGTGTGTGGCCCAGGTAGGGGCGGCGCCTCTTACGTCGGCGCTGCGGTTTACCTTTGGAAACCATCAGCTTGACAGTGGCTTTGCACTCCTGCCGGTGCTGATCGGCCTGTTTGCGGTCACGGAAGTATTCCTGGCGGCGGAAGAGGGCATAAGCGCGGACAAGGGAAACACAAGACAGTATAAAATGAAGGGGATCGGCTTGTCCCGGAGAGAATTTAAAGAACAGCTTGGAAATATGTTCCGGTCGGCGGCAATCGGCATAGGAATCGGAATTCTGCCGGGCATCGGAGGCGGAACGTCTAATATGATTGCTTATATGGCGGCAAAGAATTCCAGCAAAGAGCCGGAAAAATTCGGCACAGGCTGTATTGACGGCATTATCGCTTCTGAAACCAGCAATAATGCATCGATCGGAGGCGCGCTGATTCCCCTCCTGACTCTTGGAATACCTGGGGATACGGCGACAGCCATGCTTTTGGGCGCGCTGATGATTAAAGGAATCTCTACGGGGCCTCTGCTGTTTAAGACAAACGGAGTGCTGGTCTACAGCATCTTTGGAGCGGTTATCGTGGCTACTGTGGCTATGCTGATCTTCGAATACCTGGGAATGAGGGCGTTTGTTAAGGTGCTGTCGGTTCCCAGATGGATTCTGCTCTCTGTTGTAATCGCATTATGCTGCGTGGGGGCATACGGAACCAATAGCAGAATGTTCGATGTGTGGACGGTGCTGTTTTTTGGCCTGATTGGCTATGGGCTGAAAAAATTCGGTTTCTCCCTGTCTCCTATGCTTCTGGGATTTATTTTGGAGACTACCATTGAAACGAATCTGATGAGAGGAATGCAGTATTCCCAGGGGGATTTTCTGCCGTTTATTACGAGCCCCATAGCAGCTGTATTCTGGCTCATAACAATTGTTTCGGTTACACTGACCGTAAAAAAAGAAAAGAAAAGAGCCGGGCTGAAAAAAGCCGCGGCATGATGCGGAGGCTGGCATGAACATTGATTTTATTAAGGGAATTATCGTTCCGATACTGACCCCTATCGATGAAAACGAGAACATAGACGAGAAAAAGCTGAGGATGATGGTGGACCACGTGATCGGCGGGGGCGTCCATGGAATTCTGGCGTATGGCAGCAACGGGGAGTTCTACGGCGTGGAAGAAAAGGAGATGGAAAGAGGTCTGAAGATCATCGTAGATCAGGCCGACAGACGCGTCCCCGTATACATGGGAATCGGCAGTATACGACGAAACAGGCAGTCCGTCTTGCGCGGATGGCCAGGGCGATGGGAGCGGACGGGATTTCGGTGCTACAGCCCATGTTTATTAAACCAAATGATGACGAGCTGTATGATCATTTTATGACGATCGCAGGCGCAGTGCCTGATTTCCCGGTGCTTCTTTACAACAACCCGGCCAGAACGGGATATAATATCAGCGTTTCTCTGGCTATGCGTCTTTGTGACGAATGTGAAAATATTGTGGGAATCAAAGATTCCAGCGGTGATATGACCATGACATCGGAGTTTATCCGTCAGGCGCGGGGGAGGAAATTTAAGGTCTTAGGCGGTAAGGATTCTCTGATTTATGGGGCGATGGCATATGGAGCGGACGGCTGTGTGGCTACTACGGCGAATATGTTTCCTGAACTTGTCGTGTCCATTTATGATAAATGCTGCTCAGGAGATTATAAGGGAGCGCTGGAAGAACAGTACCGGCTGACTCCGATCCGGCTGCAGATGGATAAGGCCAGTTTCCCTGTGGGAACAAAGGATATGGCTGACCTGATGGGATTAAATCCCGGTGAACCTTACCGGCCGAACAGGAGCAGTGAAGGTATGGTTGTGGAGAATATGAGATCTGCTATCCGGCTGGCCGGGTATGATATTTAGACTGGATGGAGAGGTAGATTATGACGGTCACGGGATTGATTATCAATCAGGATAAGGATACGGCGGCGGTTGTCGCTGAAGAGGTGAAAAAAGGAGATGTGGTTCTTTGCAGGAGAGGCAGTGAAATCCTGGAAATCCCTGCGTTGGAGGATATTCCCGCCTATCACAAGATCAGTCTGAGGGACATGAAAAAGGGCGAGTCCGTGATCAAGTACGGGGAAGCGATCGGAAGGCTTTTGGAAGACGTAGGCTGCGGCGGCTATATTCATATACATAATCTGGGCCGTATGGAGGAAAGGGAGAAAGGATGAAGCTGACAGGATGGGATTGACGGGATATAAAAGAAGCGACGGAAAAGTGGGGATCAGAAATAAAGTGCTGATTCTGCCTACATGTGCCTGCTCCTCCGAAACATGCAAAAAAGTAGCGGATATGGTGGAAGGCGCGGTAAGCTTTACGAACCAGAACGGCTGCTCCCAGACAAACAGGGATGTGCAGTATACGATCGATACCCTGGTGGGATTTGCCGCGAATCCAAACGTTTTTGGGACGATTCTGGTAGGACTTGGATGTGAAGTGTGTTCTGCTGCCAGGATTGGGGAATTAATCAGACAGAGGACGAACAAGCCGCTGGCAGAATTCGTCATTCAGGAAGACGGAGGAACTGCAGGAACGATTGAAAAAGCTTCCAGAGCTGCTCTTTTAATGGCAGAGGAAGCGAGTCGTGTAAATAGGGAGCCGGTGGAGTGGTCGGATATTATTCTGGGCACGGAATGCGGCGGAACGGACGCTACTTCCGGTATTGGGGCGAATCCTGTGATTGGGGCTGCCGGAGACTTGCTGGTGAAGGCGGGCGGGACGGTCATTCTGAGTGAAACTCCTGAATTTATCGGGGCGGAACATCTTCTGGCGGCCAGGGCCGCGACGCCTGAAATATCAGAGAAAATCCTATCGATTGTCAGGGAGTGGGAGAATTACATGAAAGTGCTGAAGACGGACCTGAGAGAGTCTAATCCATCTCCCGGCAATATCAAAGGCGGCGTTTCTTCTTTGGAAGAAAAGTCTCTTGGATGTATCTATAAGGGCGGAACAACCACAGTTCAGGACGTGATAGGCTATGGGAAAGAAATCTCAGCAAAAGGACTTGTGATTATGGATACGCCGGGCAACGATACGGCTTCCCTTTGCGCCATGGCCGCGGGAGGCGCCTGCGTTTCGGTCTTTTCTACGGGCCGGGGAACTCCTGTGGGAAATCCGGTTATGCCGGTAATCAAGATTACGGGAAACAGGGGAACGTATAAAAAGATGGAATGCAACATGGATTTTGACGCCAGTCCGGTTATCATGGGAGAGAGGACGGCGGATGAGATGGGCAGACAGCTGTTTCGGATGATAGAAGAAACCGTGAATGGAAAAAAGACAAAAGCTGAAATTTTAGGTATGAACGAAGTGGCGATTGCCCGATACTGTAATTTTACATAAAAAGAAAGCGCCGAATGATTCCCATCGCGGCGCTTTCTTTTTTTCTTCTTAGATGAATTTAAGATATTTAAGAATTAAAATGTTAGAATTTAATCACTCCGATCAAGGTAGACAGCACCAGGCATATAAGGCTCAGGGGCCACAGAAGCCGGAAGGAATACCTGATATGTGTGCCGATATCCACATCTGCAAGGCCAAGCCCTACATACACGGCAGCAACGCCCGGGCTGATTGCAGTGCCAAAGGTTGCGGTAACAAGAAACGTTGCGGCGACGGACTGAGGCGTGAGTCCATAAGGCGCTACTACACCGAGCACAATTGGAAGCAAAACGTAATAAAATGCGTCGGTAGAGAGCATCATAATCAGCGGTACGGATAAAATTGCCAGAATCCAGTGAGTGTGAGGCGCCAGAGCGGCCGGGATCAGATGGATCAGCCAAGTTGCCATGGCGTCGATGAAACCACCGTCTTTCATGATTCCGAGGAAAATACCGACTGCGAAGAGGGTCATGGTCATAACCATGGCCTGTGCCGCATAGGATTTGATTCGCTTCGACTGCTCTTTGGCGTTAGGAAAGTTCAGGAGCAGAGCGACTGCACTTCCGAGCATGAAGCAGGCGTATGTGGGCAGTACTTCTGTAAACAGGGTTACGAGGATGAAAACGGTGAGAACGGCGTTCAGGAAATACATCGTCTTTGAAACAGCAAGTTTCTCATTTTCGGGGTTTGGCATACTGCCGGAAACGGTTTCCTGGGGAACCGTTACAGAAACCGCTCCGGCGCCGTTGCGGATTTCGATTCTGGAAACAATATATGCAAGGGCAACAGCCAGTACTAAAATAATGGCCAGAGACGGAACGATATAGCGGTAAAGGCTGCCGACTTCCATTTCTATAACGGAAGCGGCGCGCATGGTGGGGCCGCCCCATGGCAGGAGATTATTGACTGCGTAAGTGCCGCACATGGTGCAGAGCAGAGCTTCCGGACGGATATTAATCCGCTTGCAGACGGGCAGAAAAGCCGGGACTACAATCAGGAAGGTAGTGGCTCCGGAACCGTCCAGATGAGCGATGAATGTAGCGCCCGTGACACATAAAAGGACAAGAAAAACGTTGTTTTTTCCCCTGCGGGTAAGGGCGTTTATCATGGGATCAAAAAGCCCGATGTCAGACATAATGCTGAAAAAAGTTATTGAAAATGTAAACAGCACGGCTGTGCTGAGCATGGATTTAAGTCCGCTGTTAATAAATTCACCTATCTGTCGGCGCCGAATCCTGCGCAGATCGCTGCGATTACAGGAAGAACGATGAACGCAGTGATAGGGGTCATTTTCCCGCGGATTAAAACGTACATAAGAATTGCAATTAATAGAAATCCAATCACTACAAGCATAAAGCACCCTCCATTCGTACATGCTGCATATAGTTTTAAGTATCAGTAAAATAAGGATTAGAAATAAGTAAGGTCAGAGCGTTTATCCGGCGTTATTTTTTTTAACCAGCTTTGCAACGGCTTCGGCGAACTCCATGGTGGAAGCTGTACCTCCAAGGTCGCGGGTCAGAATACGGCCCTCAGAGAGAACGGTTCTGACGCTGTTTTCTATGAGATCCGCCTGTCTGGGAGCACCGATGTGACGAAGCATCATGGCGCCTGAAAGAATCAGAGAGGTGGGATTGGCAATTCCCAGCCCGGCGATATCGGGAGCAGACCCATGAGCTGCTTCAAAAACGGCTTTATCATGACCGATATTGGCCCCTGCACCCAGTCCCAGGCTGCCTGAAAGGCCGGCGCACAGATCGGAAAGGATGTCGCCATACTGGTTTGTCGTTACGATCACATCAAACATTTCAGGCTTCTTTAAAAGATAATAAGTAGTTGCATCGACAAAATAGTCGTCCGATTCGATATCAGGATATTGAGCGGCCACATCGCGGAAACATTCCAGGAAAAATCCGTCGGTAATGCTGATTGCGTTCGCCTTATGGACACAGGTTACTTTTTTGCGGTTGTTTTTACGGGCATATTGGAAGCTGTAATGAGCCAGCCGCTCCGTGGCTTTGCGCGTCACCAGATTTGTACATTCTGCAGCCACATTATCGATTCTGTGCTCGATCGCGCTGTATACACCTTCTGTTAACTCTCTCATGATGATTACGTCCATATGTTCGTGGGTCCCCGATATGTTCGGAATTCCGCGGGAAGGCCGCTGACATACGAAAAGTTCCAGTTCTCTGCGGATTGCATTATTAAAGGATGGGTAGATGTGTTCGCTTTCGTCTTCATGAATGCAAGTGACCCGGCCTTTCCCCTTTTCTACGGTAATGGGACCTTTTATTGCAATTTTTACGTCCTTCAACATCTGAATGGACTCGCTGGGAACAGGGTGGCCGTATTTTTCTATGGCTTCCTCCGCAATTGGAATATTCATCCATTCAATATCAAGACCACAGGCGTCGATTACGTGCAGCGTGGCCTGTACAATTTCAGGCCCAATGCCATTTCCTTTTAAAACACCAATTTTCATGTTATCCTCCTTGAAAAGTCTGAAATTTATTGTACCATTATCATTGCATATTTTCTGAAAAAACAGAAATGCCGTTTAAACATCAGTAACCATACGAAATTATTATAATCAATCGGACGGGGATTATGGTATGATTATTTATAAAGAGAATGACACAACATGCAGAGCGGCTATGCAAAAGCACAGAGGAGGAATCGGATTGATAAAACAGGGGGACTGGGATCTTATATGCACGCTGTATGAATGCAGGAGTATAACAAAAACTTCGGAGCTGCTTTTTATTACGCAGCCGGCGCTGACGAGAAGGATACATCAGCTGGAAGAGGAACTGGGGATCACGATTGTTTTAAGAAATGCAAAAGGCGTGGAATTTACTCCTCAGGGTGAGCTGGTCGTTCAGTATGCAAAGGAAATGAAGGAAAAATTTACAGAGCTGACCAGTATGCTTGCGATGTCTCAAAAGCAGGTGGCAGGTACGCTGCGGATTGCAGCTTCGTATTCGCTGACGGAATATCTCCTTCCCACCCTTTTGAGAGAGTATAAAGAAAAATATCCTCTGATCAATTTTGACGTATCTTCTAATTTGAGCAGGCATGTGACCAGGCTTGTATTGGAGAGGAAGGCGCAGGTTGGGTTTATAAGAGGAGAACATGACTGGCCTTATGAAAAGTATTTTATAGGTATGGATCAGGCCCAGATCGTCTATACAAGGCCGTTTTCGCTGGACGAGCTTCCCGGCCTGCCGAGAATTGATTTTTATGCGGACCAGACGGCAAATGCGATTATCGACCGCTGGTGGTTTGAAAATTTTAACCGGCCGCCCTACGTGGCAATGACAGTCAAAACCGGAAATACCTGCTATGAAATGGTAAAAAACGGACTTGGATATGGGATTTTTCTCAGTTCGGATTTTATTGCAGATAAGACGGATTTGTACAAAATTCCCATGGTATATAAAAGCGGAGAACCCGTTTTGCGAAAACATTATATGATTTACCGGCCGGATATGCAGCAGATCGGAACGATTCATTCGTTCCTGGAATTTGCGATGGAATGCTTCAACGGAGAAAAATATTATATCGAACGAATAAAAAGGACGAAAAACTAGCTCGAAAAGCTGGCTGCGCTTCTGAAGAATCTTCAGCCATAAGTTTTTTTCATGCCGGCCGATAATAAAAAGGCATTTCCCTATATTTAAAAGATGTTCTACACTGATCATATCTGAGTGATTGGAAAACTTTAAAATGGAGGAACAATTTATGAATTTAAAACAGAAGCTGAAAAGCGGTGAAAAAATTTATGGGACGATGATACGGATTTCCCGGAATCCGGCGATTAATTTTCTGGCAAAAAACTGCGGACTGGATTTTGTGATGTATGACTGTGAACATGCGGATTACGATATGTCCATGCTTCACGATCTTTTTCTTTCCGGTCAGCTCTCAGGCGTTGAAAACTTTCTCAGGGTGCCGGAAGGTACAAAAGAATGGATTTCCCGTTCGCTGGATCAGGGGGCTACAGGCGTTATGGTTCCAATGACAGATACAAGAGAACTTGCAGAAAAGCTTGCAGGCTATTCCAAATATCAGCCGCTGGGTAAAAGGGGGTATGCAGGGGGAATCGCTCACTGCGGATACCAGGGAGGAAGCCACAAAAAAATAATGGAAGAGGCGAACGAAAAAGTCATCTCCATTGCTCAGATCGAAACGAAAGAAGCATTGGAAAATCTGGACGAGATTGCAGGTACGGAAGGGATCGACGTACTGCTGGTAGGACCGAATGACCTGTCGGTAGCGCTGGGCATTCCGGGAGATCTGATGAATCCGGTTGAGCTGGAAGCTATAAAAAGAGTTGCTGAAGTATGTAGAAACCATGGAAAGGCATTTGGACTCCACGCAGGCCCGGCAATGCTGCGCCTGTTTAAAGAAGATCTGAACGTGGTTATGATGCAGTCGGATATTGATTTTATTTCAGCAGGCTTTTCTGGTGTCAGGAAGGTCTTTGATGAAGGCTGACGGGAAAGGGGCGATGGAATTTGAAACTCTGTTATCCAGTAACAACTCCTGACTGCACAATTCCCATGATGGCCTTTTCCTGCGGGGATTTTGAGCGTCATCTGCAGGAGATAAAGGAATGCGGCTATGAAGGGGCAGAGCTTTTGATCAGAGATCCCCGGGAAGAGGACTATGAAAAACTGATCAGACAGGTCGATCAATCGGGCTTAAAGTTAGCGGCGGCGGCGACAAGCCCTATGCCTTCCCAGGATAAACTGTTTCTTGCCAGCGATGATAAACATGTGCGGGAAGAGGCGCTGAGAAGGGGAAAGGAACTTTTGAAATTCTGCGGGTTAACAGGAGTGCCCATGGTGGTGGGAAGATTTCGGGGAAATATTAATCAGCAGAATCCGGATAACTCCATGGAAGCATTAACGGAGACATTTTATCAATTAGATGAGGAATGTGAGCTGTGGGGCGGAAGAATTGCACTCGAGGTGCAGAACAGGAATAATGTAAATACATTCAATACGTCGGAAGAAGCCGCAGGCTGGATTCGCGAGAATGGCTTTCGCCATATTGGACTGCTGCTGGATACATTCCATATGGAGCTGACGGAGCGGTCCTTTGGCGAGGCGCTTTCCCATGGGAAAGGAAGAATCGAATTTATCCATATGTCCGATATCAGGCGCCGGGTTCCTGGCACCGGCACGATTCCCTTTAAAGAGATCCTTTCGCTTCTGGAACTTTCCGGATATAACGGATGGTGTTCGGCAGAAGTGAAACAGTGGCCGGACAGCATGACAGCTGCACGGCTTACGGCAGAATATTTGAAGTATATTGAGAAATTGAATTTTTAACAGATCGCTGCGCCAAAATAAAAAAGGTGCTGCAAAAATGAAAACAGAACCGTCTGTATTCATTTTTTGCAGCGCCTTTTTGTTAATCTTTTGCAGGTTCTTCGGTCTGCTGTTCTTTTTCCAGAATTGTCCGGTAAAGATTCATACCAAGCCGGATATGATACCGGCAGTAAATTCCGGCCATTTCTTTGTCATGTGCTTTGATAGCCTGAAGCATTTTATAGTGGTATGTGACGCCGACCTGATAATTTTCCCGGCGTACGCCTTTGGAAAGCAGCTTTTGGTGAGTGAGCATATTGTCATTCAGATATTCCATGATTTTAATGATGAATTTATTTTTACTGCCGAGAGCGATCATATGGTGAAACTGATTGGAATAGTAATCCTTTTCTTCGTTGTTGCGATGGCGCAGCATGTTATAGTAACAGTCCTCCAGCGCTTCGATCTCTTCTTTCGTAGCCCGCTCGGCGAATAGCTCCGTGCAGTACGGATCCATTACGTAACGGAATTCCATTAATTCCAGAACATCTTCGATTTTCAAAGTAAAATACCGGGTGCCTTCCAGGGATGCGTTGTCCAGATTCTCAACATACGTTCCGGAACCGCGTACTTTTCTTAATACGGAAATCGCTGTCAGATTTGCGATGGCGTCTCTTACTGCAATTCGGCTTACGTTCAGATTGTTGCAGAATTCGTTTTCTGACCATATTTTATCACCGGGTTTCCATACACCTGACTGGATATTGTGGGAAATGAAATCACTGACTTCCTGGCCGGCCTTGTGATTGTATGACATAAAGTGCCTCCTGATAATGTGATAGATGCATGTTCAAGGATGTGAGTACTGCTTTTAGTATAAATTAAAAATGAAAAGGAAGCAATGGAATACTTGAAAAACAAAATTAATATTACATATTTTGTGCATAGATATTGCGACGGAAGAAAAAGAATGGTAAAAATTGCACAAAATATAGGTAAAATATTGAATATAATGTACAAATGAACGAAAAATGCTGTAAAAAATCTTGACTGTAAATAATGGTTGTAGTATTATTTAGGCATATTAAATGAAACGGAACACCAAAAACACAAAATTACAAAGGAGGAGCAACATGAGAAAAAGACGAGTTTTATCAGTAGTATGTGCAGCGGCAGTAGCAGTAGGAATGCTGGCCGGATGCGGCGGAGGAAAAAAGGAGGCTGCTGCGCCTGAAGCCAAGACGGAAGCAAAAGCAGAGGCGGCTCCAGAAGAGAAAAAAGAAGAGGCAAAAGATGACGGACAGGTTTATAAGTTGAACTTCGGCCACACGCTGACAGAGCAGGACCCATTCCATCAGGCATATCTGAAATGGGCGGAAGCAGTAAATGAAAAGACAGGCGGAAAGCTTCAGATTGAAGTATACCCCAGTTCTCAGCTGGGCGTGGAGGAAGACGTTCTGGAGCAGATGAAGCAGGGAACAAACGTAGGCTGGCAGACGGATGCGGCCAGACTCGGCAACTATGTAAATGAATTCGGCGTTCTTCTCGCACCATACTGCCTGGATAATATGGATGAAGTAAAACAGCTTCTCGATTCCCCTACAATCAAGGAATGGGAAAAGAAACTGGAGGACGAACACAATATTAAAGTTATTTCATTCGCATATGTTCAGGGCTTCAGAAATATCTTTTCCAATAAAAAAGGCACAAGCCCTGAAGAACTGAAGGGCGTACAGATTCGTACGGCAGGCGCACCGATCTGGGTCGCAGGCATCGATTCCCTGGGCTGCAAAGCGGTTTCTCTTGCATACGGTGAGATGTACAACGGCATTCAGACAAAGGTTGTAGACGGCTGTGAACTTCCGTATATCGCAGCGAATAATTTAAAGATTCAGGAAGTGGCAAAATATATCCTCGAAACCCAGCACATTTATCAGATGAATTTTATGGTTTGCAGCGCCGATTGGTATAACAGCCTTCCGGAAGAGTTCCAGAAGATACTTGTAGAAGAATGTGACAAGGCTGGACTGGAAGTATCCGAGCAGATGGAGAAGGATTCCGAAGCAAATAAGCAGGTTATGATCGACGCCGGCATGGAATACGTTCCGTTTGAAGAAATGGATATCGAAGCATTTAAGAAATCCAGCCAGGCCGCTTACGACAAATTAAATCTGAATGAAGCAAGGGAAGCAATTTATAAGGAACTCGGCAAAGAAATTGAAAAATAGGATGTGATTACGTGAAAAATATGTACAGAAAATTTTGTGAAGGAGAGATGGCAGTGGCAATCATCTGCCTTGTTACAAGCGTTGCAGTAATTTTTATCGCGGCTGTAATGCGTGCGGCCGGACATCCGATCAACTGGGGAACTGACATTGCGCTTCTGCTCTTCACATGGAGTACTTTTTTAGGGGCTGATTTAGCTTTCCGTCAGGGTAAATTAATTAACGTAGACCTTCTATTTAACCAGCTGCCGCAAAATATGAAGAAGTTCATGAAACTCGTGATTTATGCGATATGCCTTTTCTTCCTGTGCAGTATGGTATACCTGGGATTTGTTCAGTCAGTAAAGACGTGGTACCGTTCTTTTCAGGGAATTCCATTCCTCAGCTATACATGGGTTACGCTCAGCGTTCCTGTGGCATGCCTTTCCATGACGGTGACGACAATTATAAAAATTGTCCGTACGATTAGAGGCGAAGATGAGCTGACATTTTTGTAGAGAACAAAGTTGTGTAATAATGAGGGCGCTGCAAAAAGATGCGGATTCGACTTTTGCAGCGCCCTCATTAAAAAGGAGGCTTTTTATGATTGTTGTATTAATTGTATTCGTGATCCTGCTGGCCGTGGGAGTTCCGGTTGGCTTTTCCATAGCGATCTCGGGATTTACATATTTTTTCCAGCATCCGGAGCTGCCGATTACAACAGCGGTCCAGCTGCCGATTTCCCAGACGCAGAATATTACGCTGCTTGCGGTTCCGCTGTTTGTATTTGCCGGAAGCCTGATGAATTCATCTGGAATTACAGAAAGGCTGATTAAGCTTTCGATGCTCCTGTGCGGCCATATGAAAGGCGGCATGGCTCAGGTAAGTGTTGTACTGTCCACTCTTATGGGCGGCGTTTCCGGATCGTCCAATGCGGACGCGGCAATGGAGAGCCGTATCCTCGGCCCGGAGATGGAGCGCCAGGGATATCCGAAAGGCTATACGGGGGCTGTCATCGGCTACACGTCGCTGATTACATGTACGATTCCTCCCGGAGTCGGAATGATCCTGTATGGAACGACAGGAGAGGTATCGATCGGACGCCTGTTTGCGGCAGGAATGGTGGCAGGGCTGATTATGATGGTAATTCTGATGATTACCGTAGCGATTACCGCCCGTATCCGTGGCTTTAAGCCGGCCAGGGAGGAGCGGGCAAGCTTTAAAGAAATCATTGGCTCCCTGAGAGAAACCATATGGGCGCTGATTTTTCCGATTCTCCTTCTCGTAGGAATCCGGTTCGGACTGTTTACGCCTTCCGAAGTTGGATCGTTTGCCTGCGTCTATGCGCTGGTAGTCGGTTTTTTTGTATACAAAGAGCTGAATTTTAAGAAGCTTGTGGCGACGCTGAAAGAAGCTGTCGTCGATGTGGGCGCAATCATGTTTATGATTTCCATGTCAGGTATTTTTGGATATGGAATTCCTTTTGATAAAATACCGCAGAAAATGACTACTTTTATTACGGGGATTACAACGCAGCCGCTCGTAGTTATGGCAATTATCGTCCTGTTCCTGGTACTCTTTGGAATGTTTATGGAAGGCTCTGTCGTTATCCTGCTTCTGACCCCCATTCTTCTTCCGATGGTGAAGAGCTTCGGCGTAGATCCTGTATTTTTTGGAATTCTCGTATCGACTGTTGTAACAATGGGAATTCTCACGCCGCCGGTCGGGGTGGCCATGTATACGGTCTGCGGGGTTTTAGGCTGTACTATGCCGGATTATCTGAAAGAGAGCATTCCGTTCTTTATTGCGATCATAGCAGAGGTCATTTTATTGTGTCTGTTCCCGGACCTGATTTTATGGGCCCCAAGACTGATGTACGGCGGATGATTACTGGGCCGGTAAGATTTTAAGATGGTACGGCATGGCAGGCCAGAGTAAGATTTAGAAGAAAGAGATGGCAGCGGAAAGGAGAGATAGATATGAAATATATTGAACTGGGAAATACGGGACTGAACGTATCGGTTCTGGGAATGGGCGGACATGAGTATCTGCCTAATGGAAAATCTAGGGGATTCAACGAAGATTTTAAAAAGAGCACGACGCCTGGAGAGATATTGGAAGGCTTCGGTCAGGGAAAACGCCTGGAGGTCTTAAAGGAGGCTTACGACCTTGGGATTAATTTCTTTGACGTGACTCAGGACTCCGAAAAAGAGGCGCTGGGACGGAATCTGAAACAGATGCCTGCGCCGTACGAAGTGTATATCCAGACGCGGCCGGAGGGCATGGTCTATACATATGATGAAAATAATACGAAAATGGCGGACCTTACCCTTTTGCGAAACGAGGCGCAGAGAATCCTGAAGCTTTTGCAGCGGGAGACGATCGATTTCTTTAATATTGCTCCGATGAAATGTGCATTCGACCATGATCCGGAATATATCGATAAACTGGGATATAACATATCTGTTTTAAAGAAGGAAGGATTAATCCGCTTTGCGTGTGCCGATACGTTCTCCGGAGAGGAAACGTACCTGAAGATGATCGAATCCGGCCACTTTGACGTGATCTATATCAACTTTAATTTCGCAGATTACCAGGCGCAGAGAAAGGTGCTGAAGGCGGCAAAAGATAGAACCATGGGAGTGATTACAAGAGAGGCCTACATGAAGGGGCAGTTGTTCCATATGGCGAAAGAGGCCGGGATCGAAAATGTACCGGCGCTGGCGGACGCGGCGCTCAGATGGTCTCTGTCACGGGACGGCGTGGATATGGTAATCTATGGAACAGGGAAGCCGCATCACCTTAGAAGCGCTGCGGAAGCATTTGATAAAGCGTATACAAAAGAGGATGAGGAACTGATCCGGAGGATCAGAGAAACGGCACTCTATAAGGAATACGAGGCTGGAAAAAATAAAGAATTTCTGGAGATATGAAGGGAAGCATATGGGAGAACTATATTATAACAGGGTAAAGCACATTTTGAAAAATAAAGGAAGAGTCTCTGCTGCATGGCTTCATATGGCGAGCAATGTTTCCGCAGAGATCATGGCGAACGCAGGCTTTGACGCACTCGTAATAGACGCAGAGCATTCCCCGGTCGATTATCAGACGGTGCTGAGCATGTGTCAGGCCATGAAGGGGACGGAAACGATTCCATTTGCGAGAGCTCCCTGGAATGATCTGATTGCATTAAAAAAGTTATACGACTGTGGGGTTATGGGGATCTCTGTTCCGTATGTGACGACGGCAGAAGAAGCGAGGGAAGCGGTGCGGCGCTGCAAATATCCGCCGGAGGGTATAAGAGGAATCGCCGGGAGCCCCAGAGCATGCGGATATGGTATGAACAGGGGGCAGTATATGCAGCGTGCCAATGAGGAAAATGTGGTGATGATTGCCATAGAGACCCCGGAAGGAATCGATAATCTGGAAGAGATTATGAAAATCAGTGAACTGGACGGAATTTTCATCGGCCCCATGGACCTGTCCACTGCCATGGGAATCAGTGGCCAGTTCGAAAACGAGGCGTTTAAACGGGAAATTAAAAGGATAGAAGACATGGTAATACCTTCGGACAAGTTCCTTGCAACGGTGGCAAATGACGCGGATAAAGCCCAGGAACTGTATGACAGGGGGTATAACATGATTATTATGATGTCTGACGCCGTAGATTTGTCGAAAATGGCGTCGAAGGCCGTAGAGACGTTTAGAAAGTATAACCTGAGGGGAGAGAAAGCCCATGATTAATGCCCCATCACTGGCAAACTGCAATCTGTTTACGATGGCAGAAGAAATGGACGCAATGATAAAAGGAGGAGTACGTTTTGTCCATATTGACATTATGGATGGACATTACGTGCCGAATATATTTTTTCCGCTTTCAATTGTCAAAACCATAAAGACAAGGTATCCTGATATTATAACCGATGTGCACCTGATGGTTACCAACCCTGAGGATTATGTGGACAGGATGAAAGAGGACGGGGCGGATTATCTCAGCTTTCACATTGACAGCACGCGCTTTTCGAGAAGGCTGCTGGAGAGAATCCGTCAGTCAGGCATGAAGGCGGGATTCGTACTGAACCCGTCGCAGCCTGTGAGCATGGCGGAACCGCTCGTGAGCTTCGCGGATTATGTGGTGCTGATGACGGTAGAACCTGGTTTTGCAGGTCAGAAATTTATGCCGGATGCGATAGGACGGCTGGAACAGCTGCAGCAGCTGAAAGAAAAGACAAATACTGATTTTCTGATATCGATTGACGGAGGTATCGACGTTCATCATTCCAGAGAGTGTATGAAACGCGGAGCAGAAATCCTGATTTCTGGCATTTATACGGTCTTTCACCAGCCAGACGGACTGGAAAACGCATGCGTCAGATATCAGAAGGAAATGGAAGAAATCCAAAAGGAGGCTGGATTCGCTTGAAATATCTGAAACTTCCGGAAGATGAGAAACTCGTTAAAGAGGTGATTTCCAAAATTGATTATTCAAATGCTTTAGTACCAAACTGTACGGATGAACTCGTGGTCCGTACATGTGAAGAAGCGCTGCAGTATGGTTTTGCAGCTGTTGCTGTCTTCCCTTCCTGTGTAAAAGAAGTGGCTAAGCGCCTGGAAGGTTCTGCCGTACATTCCCAGGTTGCAGTTGGATTTCCAATGGGGAATCACATGACGAAAACAAAGCTGACAGAAGCAGAAATTGCTTTGAATGAAGGAGTAAAAGAGGTAGACATGGTTATGAACCTCCACCGCTTCTTTAGCAAGGACTATTCCTATGTAGAGGAAGAGCTGCGGCAGATGGTGGAACTGGCGGCGGGATACGGCGTAACGGTAAAACTTATTATCGAGACCGGATATCTGGACGATGAACAGAAGCTCAAAGCGGGGCAGATTGCAGTCTCGGCAGGAGCTGCTTTTGTTAAAACGTGTACCGGCTTTGGGCCTGGAAGGGCAACCGTACACGATGTGGGACTTCTGCTCAGCCGCTATGGCGATAAAATCAAGGTAAAGGCCAGCGGCGGAATCGCTTCACTCGATGATGCGGCGGGATTTATTTCCATGGGTGCAGGAAGAAGTGCCGGGCGGCATAATATCATTGACCAGCTTGAGAAAATGGGATACCGCCCATAAGGAGATGAAATGAATAAGAAAATGATGGTGGTAAGCGCACATGCTGCCGACTGGTGCACCAGAGCGGGAGGAACCATCAGGAGGATGATCGAAGAGGGCTGGGAAGCGTATGTCCTGGCCCTCACATTCGGTGAGCATGGGGAATCCGGTGCATACTGGAAAGCCAATCCTGACAGCTCCTTTGAAGCGTGTAAAGTCTGCAGGAAGCAGGAGGCGGAATGTGCGGCGGCAAGTTTGGGGATAAAGAGCATCGAATTCTGCGATTATGGGGATTATCCTTTGGAAATGCATGAGAAAGAAATCCGAAGCCTGACGAAAAAGATATTGGATTACCGTCCTTCTGTCATCCTGACACACTGGATCTGTGATCCGGTCAATCTGGATCATGAAGTGACAGGAAAAGCGGTCATCTCGGCGGTCAACGCGGCGGGAATGACAGGAGCCGTACCAGGCGCGCGTCCCATGTCATTCCTGATCTCTTTTTCTTTGAAACAACCGTGCCCCATTCCGAGTTCAGCCAGTTTAAAATGGACACCTATATCGATATAGACAGCGTGTTTGAGAAGAAGATGGAGGCGGTGAGGTGCTTTCGGGCGCAGCCGCAGCTGGAAGGATTTTACACGAGAACAGCGGAAACGAGGGGCATACAGGCTTCAGACTGGGCCAGAGGACGAGGAAATATCAAATATGCAGAGGCATTTGTAAAGTATGTGCCGTATGTCGGCATGCATTTGCCATTAATGGAAGCAGGGAGGCAGGACGATATTTTATGAAAATGACATTGCGATGGTTTGGAAAAGGATACGATTCCGTTGCCCTGGAGCAGATCAGGCAGATTCCGGGAGTCAATGGCGTCATCTCCACCCTTTACAACATTCCGGCAGGGGAAGTGTGGCCGCTGGAAAACATACGGAAATTAAAGGAAGAAATCGAAGCTGCCGGACTGGAATTGTCAGGTATAGAGAGCGTAAACATCCATGATTCCATCAAGGCCGGAAATCGGGACAGGGACAGATGTATTGACAATTATATTGCAACACTGGACCACCTGGGACAGGCCGGAATCCATATGGTGTGCTATAACTTTATGCCCGTGTTCGACTGGACGCGCTCCGATCTGGCAAGAGTCCGCCGGGATGGGTCGACGGTACTGGCCTATAATCAGAAAATGATCGACGGAATTGATCCTGAAAACATGTTTTCTTCCGTTGATGAGAAATCCAATGGCTTCGTGCTTCCGGGATGGGAGCCGGAACGAATGGCGAAGATTCAGGAGCTGTTTGAGCTGTACCGCGGCGTGGACGAAGAGAAACTGTTTGAGAACCTCGTCTATTTTTTAAAGGCCATACGGCCTGTCTGTGAAAAATATGATATCCGTATGGCGATTCATCCTGACGATCCCGCATGGCCTGTTTTCGGCCTTTCCAGGATCATCACATCGAGAGAAAAGCTGATGAAGCTGATGAAGGCGGTGGACGCTCCATTTAACGGAGTGACACTCTGTACGGGATCACTCGGATCGAATCCGGAGAATGATATCGTACAGACGATCTGGGATTTGAAGGGAAGGATTCCTTTTGCCCACATCAGAAATCTGAAATACAATGAACCAGGTGATTTTGAAGAAGCGGCGCACCTGTCATCTGACGGAAGCCTGGATATTTTTGCGATTATGAAAGCGCTGCATGAAACCGGATTTGACGGAATCATCCGTCCGGATCACGGAAGAGCGATCTGGGGAGAAGTGGCGATGCGGGATACGGTCTGTATGACAGAGCACTGGGCGCGGCATATCTGAATGGATTATGGGAAGCGATTCAAAAGCAGGGGATGATGAAATGAAGATGAACAGAGAAAGCCTTTCGGAAAAAAACGCATGGGACGCTGCAGGTGTCATTCTGCCGGATTATGACGTGGAAACAGTCATGGCAGAGACGAGAGAACATCCTGTTTGGATACACTTTGGGGCAGGAAATATATTCCGGGGATTTCTGGCTGCAGTTCAGCAGCGCCTGCTGAATGAAGGAGCGCAGACCGGCGGGATTATCGCAGCAGAAGTGTTCGACTGCGAGATCATAGACAGAATTTACAGGCCATATGACAATCTGGCGCTGAAAGTTACTTTAAATGCCGATGGGACGGTTGAGAAGGAAATTATTGGGAGCATCGCGGAAGCATGGAAGGGAAACTGCCGGGAAAAGGAGGAATTTTCCCGGCTGAAAGACGTGTTTTGCAGTCCGTCCCTGCAGTTGGCCAGTTTTACCGTTACAGAAAAAGGATACGCATTGACACAGCTGGACGGCTGTCTGCTTCCAAACGTAAAAGAAGATATGGAGAGAGGCCCGTCAAAGACAGTCAGCATGCCGGGAGTTATTACGGCTCTTTTATACGAAAGGTACCTTCACGGCCGTTTTCCGCTGGCTGTTGTCAGTATGGACAACTGTTCGGAAAATGGTAAAAAGCTGAAAGAGGCCGTGCTTTTTGTAGCGCGGGCATGGGTGGAACGAAAACTGGCAGATAAAGAATTTCTGGACGATCTGGCCGATGAGAGCAGGATATCATTTCCGTGGACCATGATCGATAAAATTACCCCCCATCCGTCCATGGAGGTGAAAAGGATACTGGAGAAAGACGGTATAGAGGGGATGGAGTCTACGGTTACAGAAAAGCATACGTTCATCGCTCCGTTTGTCAATGCGGAGCGGCCGCAGCTGCTCGTGGTGGAAGATTCTTTTCCGAACGGCAGACCGCCTTTCGAGCAGGCTGGCATTTACATGACGGACAGGGAAACTGTGAAAAAGACGGAGATGATGAAGGTCATGACATGCCTGAATCCTCTTCATACGGCGCTGGCGGTTTTCGGCTGTATATTAGGATATCAATCCATAGCAGCTGAAATGAAGGATGAGCAGCTGAAAGTCCTTGTTGAAAAGATCGGATACGAGGAGGGACTTCCTGTTGTGACGAATCCTGGTATATTGGAGCCGGAAGAATTCCTGCGTCAGGTTTTGGAGGAACGGCTGCCGAATCCTTATATCCCGGACACGCCTCAAAGGATCGCGTCCGACACATCTCAGAAGATCGGAATACGCTTTGGCGGTACGATAAGAGCGTATATGGAAAAAGAAGGGTATTGTGCCGAATCGCTTCAGTATATCCCGCTTGTATTAGCCGGATGGCTGAGATATCTGACCGGCCTGGATGATCAGGGCGGGCGTATGGAACTGAGCCCCGATACGATGGCGGAACCACTGAAGAAGCAGCTGATGTGCAGCAGGATCGAAGAAGCGCAGAATACTGATCTGAAGGAGGTGCTGAGCCGGTCCGATATCTTTGGAGCGGATATTTATCAGGCGGGGCTTGGAGAAAAGACAGAACGGTATTTCCGGGAAATGGTAAGCGGCCCCGGAGCGGTTCGGAATACTTTGAAAAAATACTGTGGAAAGAATGAGTTCTGATATGAAAAAAGAGCAGGTGATTATAAAGATAAAGGAACAGGGAATCGTTGCGGTAATACGTGCTGAAAGCAAAGAAGAAGGGGAGCGGATCATCGATGCGGTCGTGTCTGGAGGGATCAGTCTCATTGAAATAACCATGACAGTTCCGAATGCGGTATCCATTATTGAAGCAATGGTGAAAAAATATGAGACTCGCCGGAACGTGGTTATCGGAGCGGGCACTGTCCTGGATGGAGCGACGGCGCGTCATGTAATACTGGCAGGAGCTGCTTTTGTAGTAAGTCCTGGATTTTCTTTGGAAACCGCAACGATGTGCAACCGCTACTGTGTGCCCTATCTGCCTGGTGTGATGACTCCGACGGAGGCAGTAACCGCCTTGGAAGCCGGCTGCAGCATTCTGAAGATTTTTCCAGGCAATGTGGTGGGGCCGGAAGCCATCCGTTCCCTGAAAGGACCTCTGCCCCAGGGGGACTATATGCCGACAGGCGGAGTGGATATCGACAATGTGGAACAGTGGATTGCGGCCGGGGCATGCGCAGTAGGCACAGGAAGCAGTCTCACAAAAGGAACGGACTATCAGGCAATAACGGACAGGGCGCGCCGCTTTACAGAGGCGGTGCATACAGCCAGGAGTAACGTGCTGGAGCACGGAAGATAAGGAGGGCCAATGCAGAAGAAATATGACCTGATTACGATGGGACAGCTGCTTCTGCGCCTGTCTCCGCCGGGTTCGGAGCGGCTGATGAATTGTGAAATGTTTGAAAAGCAGGCAGGTGGAGCAGAACTGAATGTAGCGGTGGGCGCCTCCCAGCTCGGCCTCTGCACGGGAATTATTTCGAAGCTTCCCGTTAATGATATCGGGATATTTGTGAGAAATAAAATCCGTTCCTATGGGGTGGGGGATGAACTGCTGCTGTATGACAATTCAAAAGAAGCCAGAATGGGCATTTATTTTTATGAAGGCGGCGCGTTTCCCAAAAAGCCAAAAGTATTCTACGACCGGGAAAACAGTTCGTTTCATTCGATGACAATAAGTGAAATTCCTTCAGGTATCTACGGACAGGCCAGGTGTTTTCACACTACAGGGATTACCCTGCGCTCAGCCGGGAAATATGCAGTACGGCAGTGGAGATCATGAGGCGGTTTAAGGAAGCGGGAGCCATGATTTCCTTTGATGTAAATTATCGTTCCAACCTTTGGACGGGGGAACAGGCGAGAGCATGTATTGAAGAAATACTGCCGCTGGTGGATATTTTCTTCTGCTCCGAGGATACGGCAAGGCTGACCTTTCGGCGGGAAGGAACCCTGAAGGAGATCATGAAAGGGTTTGCAGACGATTATCAGATTTCTGTCGTGGCAGCTACGCAGAGAGTCGTTCACAGCCCCAGAAACCATACGTTCGGTTCCGTCATTTACGAAGCGGAGAAGGAGAGATTCTATGAGGAAGAGCCTTACAGAAATATTGAGATCGTGGACCGGATCGGAAGCGGAGATGCCTATATTTCCGGCGTCCTGTACGGATTTCTGAATGGAAATATGGACTGCGCAAAAGCGCTTGAGTTTGGGGATGCCGCCAGCGCGTTGAAAAATACGATTCCAGGAGACCTGCTGATCTCAGATCTGACTGAAACAGAAGCAATTATAAAAGGCCACCAGCAGGATGGGAGACAGCTGGAAATGGTGAGATAGACAGCGTATGCAGACGATTGAGAGGGGTGATAGCCCCTCTTTTTTTGCTTTTCAGGAACTTTGCTCTCGTAAAGTGTTAAAGTGCTTAAGCTTTGGAACGTAAAAGCGCCTGCAATATTATATTGCTTATTTGAGCAATCTTTTTGCAATCTTAATCTTCAGCGCCTCCATTTTAATCCTATTTTTTTACCTGAATTGTTATACTGCAATCTGTAATCAACGTTATGCAGCCGCAGAAGGCGGTGGAAAGGAGGCATATATGAATGTGTTGATATGGCCGATTGCAGCAACCGGCATTGGAATGCTGATTTATTATTCGCAATTTTGCTGAAGGGAGAAGATAGGTGATGGAACGCTTGATTCAATATGGAGTTTATCTTGTCATTCTGGTAGTTCTGGCGATACCGCTGGGAGCGTATATCGGAAAAGTTATGAACGGAGAAAAGGTGTTTCTTTCCGTGGTCTGCGGTCCGTGCGAACGGTTTGTCTACCGTGTGATGGGCATAGACAGCAGGGAAGAAATGACAGCTAAGAAATACATATTCAGCGCAGTGATCTTTAACGCGATTGGCTTTGTGGTCCTGTTTCTGATCCTTTTATTTCAGGGCTGGCTGCCTCTGAATCCGGAAAGAATTCCGGGAAGTTCCTGGCATCTGGCGTTTAATACCGCGGCCAGTTTTATGACAAATACCAACTGGCAGGCATACAGCGGTGAGGGAGCACTCAGCTATTTTTCACAGATGATGGGGCTGACCGTACAGAATTTTGTGTCAGCGGCAACCGGCATTGCCGTGCTGTTTGCGGTAATTCGTGGATTCGTCAGAGTAAAGAAAAATGGGGTTGGAAATTTTTGGACCGACCTTACAAGAAGCGTCATTTATATTCTGCTTCCGCTGTCAATTGCGGCGGCAGTCCTCATTGGATCACAGGGAGTCGTACAGAGCTTCCGGCCGTATGACAAGGCAGCACTTCTTGAACCGATTGCTCTCGATGTGAATGGCGGGATTATAGAAAATGCAGTGGTAGACAGGGAGACGGGCGAAGTAACCGTCGATGGAGAGCCTGTAGAGGCGGCTCAGATTGTAAAAGAGCAGGTGGTGCCTCTGGGGCCGGCAGCGAGCCAGATATCCATTAAACAGCTGGGAACAAACGGAGGCGGTTTCTTTGGCTTGAACTCCACTCATCCCTTTGAAAACCCCACGATTTTTACGAACCTGATTCAGATGCTTTATCTCCTTCTGATCCCGGCTGCCCTCTGTTTTACATTTGGGCGAAACGTAAAAGATAAACGTCAGGGCATCGCGATCTTTGCGGCTATGTTCATTATGCTCACAGGCGCTATGGCAGTCTGTGCATGGAATGAGCAGAACGGCACGCCCCAGCTGGCGCAGGACAAAGCGGTGGCGGTGACGAGTACAGACGGAACGGCCGGGGGCAACATGGAAGGCAAGGAAACCAGATTTGGAATTGTAACATCCGTAACATGGGCAACATGGACAACGGCGGCATCCAACGGTTCGGTTAACTCCATGCACGATTCCTATACTCCCATCGGCGGACTTGTTCCAATGCTCCTTATGCAGCTGGGGGAAGTCGTATTCGGAGGAGTGGGATGCGGCCTGTACGGTATGCTTGCATTTGCAGTTTTGGCCGTCTTTATAGCGGGACTGATGGTTGGCCGTACGCCGGAATACCTGGGCAAAAAGATTGAACCTTTTGAAATGAAAATGGCGGTTCTTTGCTGTCTTGCAACTCCGGTCGTCATTCTTGTGGGAAGCGGCATTGCAGCACTTCTTCCATCTACGGCAGACAGCCTGAATAACGGCGGGGCTCATGGATTATCGGAAGTTCTGTATTCATATTCGTCCGGCGGCGGAAACAATGGTTCCGCGTTTGCAGGATTTAACGCAAACACGCCATTTTTCAATGTTTCGATCGGCCTTGTCATGATAACAGCGAGATTTATTCCTCTTGTTGCCATGCTTCTGGTTGCCGGCAGTATGGCTCAAAAGAAGAGAGTGGCCGCCACGGCAGGAACACTATCCACCTGTAACGGCATGTTGTATTCCTTCTTATTTTTGTAGTTCTGCTGGTGGGCGCATTAAGCTTTTTTCCGGCTCTGTCATTAGGGCCGATTGCGGAATACGTTCAGATGATTGGATAGATCTCAGGCGAAACTGATTGTAAAAGCGGCAGTCTCGGCAGACTTTTATGAGCTGTCTCTAGGCGGCTGAAATGGAGGTAATAGAAAATGAGCAGTGGAATAAAAACAGAAAAAACTCTTTACGATAAAACGATGATGGCGAGAGCCATACGGGATGCCTTTGTAAAACTGGCCCCCGGCGCACAGGTTAAGAATCCTGTCATGTTCCTGGTCTTTGTTTCTTCAATTTTGACCACGATTTTATGGCTCGTATCCATAGCCGGAATCAGGGATGCGGCGCCGGGATATATCTTTGGAATTGCCATCATTCTGTGGTTTACCGTATTGTTTGCAAACTTTGCAGAAGCGATTGCCGAAGGGAGGGGAAAGGCGCAGGCAGACTCCTTACGCGCGGCGAAGCAGGATGTAGAAGCCCATAAAATACCGTCTCCCGATAAGAAAGATCAGATTATAAAGACAGCTTCTGCAAAGCTGGTAAAAGGAGATTTCGTGATCGTAAAAGCCGGGGAACAGATTCCTGGAGACGGGGAAGTCGTGGAAGGCGCGGCTTCCGTAGATGAAAGTGCGATAACGGGGGAATCGGCTCCTGTTGTACGCGAAGCCGGAGGCGACCGCAGCGCTGTGACGGGCGGTACGAGAGTTCTTTCTGACTGGATCGTTGTACGGATTACAAGCGAGCCGGGGCAGAGCTTTCTGGACAAAATGATCGCGATGGTAGAAGGCGCAGCAAGAAAGAAAACGCCGAATGAAATCGCTCTGGAGATATTTCTGGTGGCGCTGTCAATCATCTTTATTCTGGTCGTTATGGCCCTGTATGCCTATTCCCTGTTTTCTGCAAATCAACTGGGTGAGGCGAATCCAACATCCGTAACTTCTCTTGTGGCACTGCTCGTATGCCTTGCGCCGACAACAATCGGAGCCCTTCTTTCCGCAATCGGCATTGCAGGCATGAGCCGCCTGAACGAAGCAAATGTACTGGCAATGAGCGGCCGCGCCATTGAGGCCGCCGGAGATGTGGATACGCTGCTGCTTGACAAGACAGGCACCATTACGCTGGGGAACCGCCAGGCCGGCGAATTTATTCCGGTAGACGGCTTTACGACTGCAGAGCTGGCCGATGCTGCGCAGCTGGCTTCCCTTCCGGACGAGACGCCGGAGGGAAGAAGCGTCGTTATTCTTGCCAAGGAAAAATTCGGAATCCGCGGCAGAAACCTGACGGATACAAAGATGGAATATATACCGTTTACGGCTAAAACGAGAATGAGCGGCGTCAATACAAAGGATTGGGAAATCCGTAAAGGGGCTGCAGATTCCATGAGAGAATATGTGGAGCAGAATGGAGGAACTTACAGTAAAGAGTGCGACGAGGTTGTCAAAAATATTGCCGGCCAGGGCGGAACGCCTCTCGTAGTTGCCAAGGATCATGTGATCCTCGGCGTAATCTATCTGAAGGATATTATTAAATCCGGCGTGAGAGAAAAGTTTGCTGATCTTAGAAAAATGGGCATACGCACCGTCATGATTACAGGCGACAACCCGCTGACAGCCGCAGCGATTGCGGCAGAAGCGGGAGTGGATGATTTCCTGGCAGAAGCGACGCCGGAAGGAAAACTTTCCATGATCCGTGAACTGCAGTCAAAGGGGCACATGGTCGCCATGACGGGAGACGGCACCAATGACGCGCCTGCACTGGCCCAGGCGGATGTGGCGGTAGCCATGAACAGCGGTACGCAGGCGGCTAAGGAAGCCGGAAATATGGTGGACCTGGACAGCTCGCCGACAAAGCTGATTGACATTGTAAGAATCGGAAAACAGCTCCTGATGACGAGGGGAAGCCTTACAACATTCAGCATCGCCAATGACGTTGCAAAGTACTTCGCAATCATTCCGGCTCTGTTTATGGGACTTTATCCAGGACTTGGGGCGCTGAACATCATGCAGCTTCACAGCGCGGAGAGCGCAATTTTCTCAGCAGTTATTTATAATGCACTGATTATTATCGCACTGATTCCACTGGCGCTCAAAGGCGTAAAATACCGTGAAGTATCGGCAGGGAAAATGTTAGGCAGAAATCTGATGGTTTACGGCGTAGGCGGCATTATTACTCCGTTTATCTTTATTAAACTGATTGATGTAATCCTGACGGCATGTGGATTATTCTGATAATGGAAAGGAAACGAGATAATGGAATATAAGAGAATATTTGGAAAGACAGCGGTTCTGTTTCTTGTTATGACGGTGGTCTGCGGACTGGCGTATACGCTTGCCATAACCGGCATTTCCCAGATCTGCTTTAAAGATAAGGCAAATGGAAGCATGATTGAGATAGACGGCGTGAAGTATGGGAGCGAGCTCTTAGGCCAGCGGTTTACGGACCCGGCGCATATGTGGGGGCGTATTGTCCTTCCTGATGTGTCCAGCTACACGGATGATGATGGAACGCCACTGATGTATGCAGGCGCTTCCAACAAATCTCCGGCAGCCGATGAGTTCGCGGAGACGATGAAAGAGCGGGTCGCGATGATAAAAGCGGCAAACCCGGATGCAGAGACACAGACCATTCCTGTTGAACTGGTTACATGCTCCGGCAGCGGGCTGGATCCTGATATTTCCCCAGCAGCCGCAGAATATCAGGTCCCTCGTCTTGCCAAAGAAAACGGAATGAGCGAAGACGAAGTAAGATCCATCATTAAAAAGTATTCAAAGGGGAAATTTCTTGGAATCCTGGGGGAAGAGACTGTGAATGTCCTGAAGGTCAATCTGGCGCTTGAAGGAATCCTGAAGGAATAAAAGGGGCGTGAAAAATGACAGATTACAGACCGGATCCCGACCGTCTTCTGGAACAGGTAAAGGATGAAGAAAAAAGGGAAAAGACAGGAAAGCTGAAAATATTTTTCGGCTATGCCGCAGGTGTGGGCAAAACGTATGCGATGCTGGAAGCAGCCCATCAGGCCGCCGAAACAGGGATCGATGTAGTGGCAGGGTATATTGAGCCTCACGCCAGACCGGAAACCGTGGCGCTTCTGGGCGGACTTGAAAGCCTGCCGGTAATGGAAATCCCATATAAAACTATCATATTGAAAGAATTTGATCTGGACGGTGCTCTGACGCGCCGTCCCCAGCTGATTCTTGTAGATGAGCTGGCCCACACGAACGCACAGGGTTGCCGCCATACGAAGAGATACCAGGACATCCAGGAACTTCTCAAGGCGGGCATCGATGTATATACAACGGTAAACGTACAGCACCTGGAAAGCCTGAATGATATCGTAGCGTCTATTACCGGCATAGCGGTACAGGAAAGGATTCCTGATTTTGTATTTGACGAGGCGGAACAGGTGGAGCTGGTAGACATCGAACCGCGGGAACTTTTGGAACGGCTGAGGGAAGGAAAGGTTTACCAACCGCAACAGGCCGGTATTGCGATGGACCATTTTTTCACAATTGATAATCTTACGGCTCTGCGGGAAATTGCGCTGAGAAGAACGGCAGACCATGTAAACCGTGTGACGGAACGCAACCGGGAACAGAACCATGGCAGTGAATATTACACGGGTGAACACATTATGGTTTGCCTTTCCACATCGCCATCCAATGCAAAGGTGATCCGTGCGGCAGCCAGAATGGCAGCCGCATTTAAAGCCAGGTTTACGGCGGTTCATGTGGAAATTCCGGGTAAGGAAACTATGAAGGGAGATGACGCCCTGCGGCTCAGAATGAACCGGAAACTGGCAGAACAGCTGGGGGCAAAGTCGGTTACGCTATACGGAGGAGACATTACGAGGCAGATTGCAGAGTATGCCAGGATTTCAGGTGTATCCAAAATCGTGCTGGGAAGAAGTTATTCCAAAAAACGGCTGTTTCAAAGAACAGTCAATTTTGCAGACCAGTTGACTGCACTGCTTCCGAAGCTGGAAATCTACCTGATTCCGGACGCTTATACAAAGCTTTACACAGGGAAACGACGCATGGACCGGATTTTTGAAATAAGGGGGACGAATTTCCTGTGGGATATGCTGGTAACCGTATGGATTCTGGGGATGTCCACCATGATGGCATTCGGATTCCGGACGCTTGGATTTGATGAATCAAATATTGTAACCGTCTATATACTGGGGGTTCTGCTGACGGCGCTGATAACGGAAAATCAGATTTACAATCTGCTTGCTTCCGCTTTAAGCGTATGCTGCTTCAACCTGTTTTTCATTGCGCCGTACAATTCCCTGCGGGTAAACGATCCGGGATATCTGATTACGTTTCTGATCATGTTCATAGCCGGATTCATTACGTCTTCACTGGCCAGAAAGGTGAAAACATATGGAAAGCAGGCAGTCAGAAAGGCGTGGAGAATGGAAGTGCTTCTGGACACGAGCCGGAAACTGCAGATGACATACGGGAAAAGAGAGATTGCGGATACGGTGTCAAGACAGCTGGTAAAGCTGCTGGACAAAGACGTTGTATACTATCCGGAAGATCCGGAAGGGGGCATCATGCCTTATATGTATCCGAGAGAAAAGGACAGCTGTATAGACCGGCTGCTGAAAAGAGATGAGGCGGCAGTTGCCTCCTGGACTTATAAGAACAGGAAACATGCAGGGGCCACGACGGGAACACTGCCCGGAGCAAAAGGACTCTATCTGGCTGTGAGAAGCCAGAATACGGTTTACGGTGTAGTGGGGATTGATCTGGAAGGCGATTATATCCCGGCATTTGAAGAAAGCCTGTTGAATGCGATCCTGAATGAAGCGGCCCTTGCGCTGGAAAAGGAGAAACATACAGAAATGAAGCGATGAAGCGCGTGCTGCAAAAGTCAATTCAGCTATGACGTCGATATCAGATTCCGTTCCGAAGCGGCGGCCAAGCCACTGCGTCCGGCAGCGACGGCATGGCTTTATATTTTGCAGCATTCTCTGTTTGTTATTTAAATAACATGAAAAAGCGGTTGTCCACTGATCTGTATTTGTGATATGATATAAAGTAAACGAGAGTATGAAAATTAATGAAATCATTTGGAGGGCATTATGAAATTTTTATTCGCTTCAGATTCCTTTAAAGGAACTTTATCTTCTGAAAAGATAATTGAACTGCTTACAGATTCTGCCGAGAGCGTATTTCCAGGCTGTGAGACATTCGGCGTGCCGGTGGCAGACGGCGGCGAGGGGACCGTGGATGCGGTTATCGCAGTAACAAAGGGTACGATTAAGAAGGTGAAAGTACATGGTCCGCTTATGGAAGATGCAGAAGCTACATATGGCGAGTTCAACGGCGATTCTGCTATTATCGAGATGGCTGCGGCATCAGGTCTTCCTATGGTTCCGTCTGATAAGAGAAATCCATTGAACACTACTTCGTATGGCACAGGAGAACTGATTAAGGATGCGCTGGACAGCGGATACAGAAAGATTTCCATCGCAATCGGAGGAAGTGCTACAAATGACGGCGGCATGGGCGCTATGAGCGCGCTGGGCGTAAAATTTATGGATGCAGAAGGCAACGTGCTGTCCGGCGTCGGTTCCGATCTGACTAAGGTAGCAGATATCGATATGAGCGGTCTTCATCCGGCGGTAAAAGAGACAGAGTTTACCGTTATGTGCGACGTTACGAATCCTCTGACAGGTCCTGACGGAGCTACATATACATTTGGAAAGCAGAAGGGCGGTACTCCTGAGATTCTCGATACTCTGGAAGCCGGCATGAAGAAGTATGCTGCTCTTATTCTGGATAAGACGGGCGTAGACGTTGACAAGGTGCAGGGCTCCGGAGCAGCAGGCGGACTGGGCGCAGCATTTAAGGTATTTTTAAATGCAAATATGAAGTCCGGTATTGAAACGGTTCTTGACCTGATCGAATTTGACAAGCTCTTAGAGGGCGTAGACATGGTAGTGACAGGCGAAGGCCGGATTGACTGGCAGTCTGCATTCGGCAAAGTGCCGAGCGGAATCGGTATGAGATGTAAGAAGCACGGTATCCCGGCGATTGCAATCGTAGGCGGTATGGGCAAGGGCGCTGACAAGATTTTCGAATTCGGAATCGACAGCATTATCCCGACGATCAACGGCGCCATGGATATTGAAGAAGCTCTGGACAGAGCGGTAGAACTGTATCAGGGAGCTGCCGACAGAGCATTCCGTATGGTTCGTGTCGGAATGAATATTCAAAAATAGCTACGCGCTGGAATAGTGCGGATCGATTTTCTGCGGCTTGACTGTAAGGTCAAGCCGTTTTTGCTTTCCAGGAAAGACTATCGGGTAGGCGCACTCGCGGGAAAGGATTTATGTCGGGGCAGCCGTCATACTTCCACTTACGTTATAAAAGGCAGATGGAAGATATTGTATAATTTGCCCATGCCAGTATAGCGCTTATGCACAAAAAAGCAGGCGCCGTTTTATGGAAAATAACAGAATCATGCAAAGAGTTTGAAAATAGATTGACAAACTGTTATAACAGTTATAAACTTAAGACATAAACAGAAACATCAAAGCAAAAACTGGTAAAGTGATTCTGATAAGGAAAAGGAGATATCAATGGCAGACGAGAGTTTTCAGACAGCATCTGATGTCGCGTACAGGATCATTTCACAGAAGATTCTGGATGGGGAATTCCCCCCTGGAATGAAGCTGTCCAGAAGAAAGATGGCAGAAGCGACAGGCGTCAGCGTAATCCCGGTGATTGAGGCCCTGAAAAGGCTGGAGGAAGACAGGCTGGTGGAATCCAAGCCGCAGTGGGGATCGTTTGTTACGGTTCCTACGCTGGAGAAGATCAGGCAGAGCTATCAGCTCAGGGAAGCGATTGAGTGCCAGTCAGCCAGATACCTGGCAGAGCATATGACAGCGGAGCAGGAAGCAGTGCTTATGGCTATGGCGACGGAGCTGGATACGGTTCCATACAGCCAGGATACCGCGCTGGACACCCGTAATACACACCTTAATTTTCATACGAGGCTTACGGAATTTACGGGGAATCCGATTCTTATGGATACACTGAGACGGATCAATCTGTTCTGGATTTTATGCAAGGCATCCGGAACAAGAGCTCCGGGATGTCAGTATCCCAGATATTGGCACAGGCTTCTGATCGATAAGATCAAGTCAGGCGACTGTCAGACAGCGGAAGAAGCAAT
Organism: Clostridium sp. AM58-1XD; assembly: GCF_003464085.1. Lineage (GTDB taxonomy): Bacteria > Bacillota > Clostridia > Lachnospirales > Lachnospiraceae > Lachnoclostridium_A. The sequence goes on along the minus strand of NZ_QSDR01000006.1, from coordinate 34,756 downwards.
GAGAATCCATGTGAATGATTCGCTGATCGCAATTGAAGCAACCTGGAACAGCGGTGAAAAGTGAAGAAGAGAATTGGATCAGTGAGAAGAAGCGGTCAGAAATGAAGTTTTGACAGATGTCCAAAGAAGGACGACATGAGAAAGGCGGATATAGAGCCATCCGGCGGGCGTATGTGCCCCTGCCGGTACGCCTGACCAAAGGGAAAGGCGGTCAGATCAAGCGCCTTTTGATTTTTTGCAACAACTGTTATAACAGTTAGCACAGCGATACGAAAGACAGCTGAGAAACACAGCGGAACATGGAGATCTGACAGGAAGCAGAATCCAATAAAAAATATGAAAAGAAAGAGAAAGAGGGAAGCTAAGATGAAAAAAATGACAGTGAAAAGGGCAGCAGCAGCGGTTTTGGCGCTTACTATGGCGGCAGCAGCAATGACAGGATGTGGAAAAAAAGAAGAAGTATATCCAAGTGACGCAATTCAGATGATCGTACCTGTTAAGGCAGGCGGGGATACGGATGCAAATGCAAGACTGCTTGCACAGTATATGGAAAAAGAACTGAACGTATCAATTCCAGTTGTAAACGTAGCCGGTTCGTCAGGAACGGTTGGCATGGAGCAGGTAAAGAGTGCAGAACCGGACGGATACACATGTCTGTTTTTCCATACAGAAGCGATGCTTCCTGAGATTTCCGACCTGATCGATTATCAGCTGGATGCATTCAAGATGGCAGGTGTGTGTCTACAGGCAAATACGACATTATTAGTTACTCATAAGGACTCTGCTTTCAAGACACTCCCGGAATTTCTGGACTATGCCAAAGCAAATTCTGGTAAAGTGGAATTCGGAATGGCCGTAGGCGGATATCCTCAGTTAGTTGGCCTGGCTCTGGAAAAAGAGGCGGGAATCGATCTGAATCTCGTGGATATCGGCGGCAATGCAGATAAGATTGCAGCGCTGGCAGGCCACAATACAGATATTATCAATGTAGAGTATGCGCTTGTAAAAGATTACCTGGCAACAGGAGAGTTCGTAGCACTTGCACTTCTTTCCGACGAAAGAAATGATCTGTTCAGCGACATTCCTACAGCGAAAGAGCAGGGGCTTGATCTTGAATTCGGCAAGTTCTTCTTCGCTGCATTCCCGAAGGATACACCGGATGAGATTGTCAATACATTCAGTGCGGCGATGGAAAAAGTAGTTTCCAACGAAGAGTTTGTAAAAGCAGCCCAGGATTCCTATGCACTGACACCTGTCTACATGAATCCGGAAGAGGCAACAAAATATGCTCAGGAAGTATATGAGAACCTGAATTCCTATAAGGAACTGTTTACTGCAAAATAAACAGAATCACCGGGGACAGGCGGCAGTCTGCTGGCTGTCCCCTTTTATGAGGAGGAAAGCATATGAACAAGTATAAAGACCTGATATGCGGAATATGCGGCCTGATATTCTCAGCAGCGCTGTTTATGCTGAGCGTACAGATCGGGATGAAGGAGAGCACGGCGGTCGGAGCCGATTTCCTTCCTAAAATTGTGGCAGTTATCATGTTTGCAATGTTTGCCATTGTTACATTTCGCGGTGTAAAGCAGGCAAAGTCACAGACAGCGGAAAAGGCTCTCAGCTACCCGCCCAACTACAAAGGCGTTGCTGTCATGTTTGCCGCTATGATCGTCTATGTGATGTTTTTGAAATCGATTGGATTTATTATAACAAGCTGCATTTTCCTGTTTTTGGCGCTCTGCCTGATGACAAAGAAGGAAGAACGCAATTACGTTAAGTTTGCAGTCATTACAATTATCGCAGTTTTGTTTATATACTTTGTGTTTATGGAAGTCTTTGGAATCAGAATTCCAAAAGGAATCTTATAGGAGGGAACAGTTATGTCATCAGAAATTATGGCAGGAATTTTATCAATATGTGATATTCAGATCATGCTGCTGATTTTTGCCGGTGTGTTCATGGGAATCATCATCGGAGCAATTCCTGGATTATCCGTGACCATGGGCGTGGCTCTGTTTCTGCCTTTGACATTCGGAATGGAACCAGTTGCAGCATTGTCACTGCTGGTCGGCTTATACATAGGAGGAACATCGGGCGGACTTATTTCAGCAATTCTTCTCCGAATTCCTGGTACGACCGCATCCATAGCTACCACCTTTGACGGCCATCCTATGGCGGAAAAGGGAGAGGCGGCGAAAGCCCTTGGAGTAGGAATCGTATTTTCTTTCCTGGGCGGACTTGTAAGTTATATTATCCTCATGCTTCTGGCCCCGGCCATAGCAAAGGTAGCCCTTCAGTTTGGGCCTTATGAATATTTTTCCATCGGCGTATTCTCCATGACCATGATTGCCAGCCTCGCTTCCGGTTCTCTTGTAAAGGGAATGATTTCAGCCATGCTGGGTGTTGTGCTCTCATTTGTGGGAATCGCTCCGATTACCAGCTTCACACGTTTTACATTCGGTAACAGCGAATTAAATGCAGGCTTTAACCTGCTGCCCGTATTGATCGGATTATTTGCAGTCTCCCAGGTTCTTTCGGCTGTAGAAGAGAAATTCAAACCGGACGATACTACCGTCCAGTCCTGTAAAATTAAAGGATTTGGATTTACGAAACAGGATATTAAGGGACAGGGATTCAACTTCTGGCTTTCCACACTGATCGGAACCGGAATTGGTATTCTTCCGGGACTTGGCGCAGGAATCTGCAACATCATCGCTTATTCCGCAGTAAAAAACCACTCTAAGTATCCGGAAAAATTTGGAACCGGAATCGTGGACGGAATTGTTGCATCAGAAACATCCAACAATGCTTCCACGGGCGGAGCGCTTGTGCCTCTCCTGACGCTGGGGCTTCCTGGAGACAACACGACGGCTCTGATTCTGGCAGGCTTCATGATTCATGGAATTACACCGGGACCGCTTCTGTTCCGTTCGGAAGGAAAGCTGGTATACGGAATCTTTGCAGCTCTGATCGTAGCTAACATCATGATGCTGATTGTAGAGTTCCTTGGTATCCGTATTTTTACCAAGATATTGACGGTGCCTAAGAACATTTTGCTCCCAATCGTTATTCTGTTCTGTGTTGTAGGAGCATTTGGAACGAACAACCGTATTTTCGACGTATTTGTTATGATGGTATTCGGACTTCTCGGCTATGGAATGAAGAAGCTGGATTTCCCTCAGGCGCCGATCATCCTTGGATTCATCCTCGGACCGATTATTGAAACGAATCTGCGCAGGGGCCTGATGAAGAGTCAGGGAAGCTTTTTCCCATTCCTCACATCTCCGATTTCCTGTGTATTCCTGGTCATCGCAGTTGTAACCTTAATTCTTACAATAAAGAAGGAAATTGTAAAATTAAAATCAGAGCAGGCAGGTGCCTGAACGTAAGAGCCACCTGGCTGAACAATTCATATAAAAGGAGAACGAAACCATGAAAGAAAATAAACTCAGATATATGCTGGAAAATAATCTGCCTACAGTAGGTACTAGGCTGCAGTCTTCCTGGCCGACCGTGACAGAAATGGTTGGAGCTACGGAAGAATATGATTACATTGAGTTCCTGGCTGAATATGCCCCATACGGACAGTATGATTTTGAAAATATCGCCCGTGCTGCAGAAGTGCACGGAATGGGTACCATGATCAAAGTGGATTACCAGAACAGGTATTATGTAGCGCAGAAAGCGATTGCTTCCGGCTTCCAGGCCGTCCTGTTCACCGACCACAGAACGGCAGAAGACGTGGAGAAGACCATCAGCATGATTACGCCGGAGTGCCCGGAATATGAGGCCATATGGGATTTGTAAACCGCAGATGGGTCGGAAACCACTGTTCCATGAAGCAGGATGAATATGCAAAGATGGCTTCCAGAACAGTTAAGGTATTTATGATTGAGAAAAAAGAAGCGGTGGATAACATTGATGAAATCTGTTCTGTTCCAGGTGTGGACATGATCCAATTCGGACCGAATGACTTTGCTCTCAGCTCAGGATTTAATATGGCTGAAAACATGGATGTGGTAAGGGAAGCGGAAAGAAAGGTATTCGAAGCCGCATGGAAGCACGGCGTTCAGCCAAGATGCGAGATGAACGGAGCAGCAGACGCACAGTATTATCTGGATCTTGGCATTCGTCATTTCAACATGGGAATGGAACTGCGCATTTTAAGCAACTTCTGGAAAGAACAGGGCGGACAGCTGAACGATCTGATTCGGAAAACAGGGCTTAAATAAGCGGGAAAGCCATGCAGAGGCAGACAAAAAACAGGAAGGCGTTATAGCGTAATAGGATTCCGGAAGAATAAGAATTCAGAAGAAAACGAAGAGTTCAGAAGAAAACAGCTGATCCACGATTTCCCGGCAGCAGGCGGGGGACTATGGATCAGCTGTTTTTTCTATAATGAGGAAGCGCTAATCTTGAAAGTGGCCGCGGATATAGCTGCAGAAACATTGTTCCGCAGGGCCTGAAATGAGGCTTTTCCGCCTGACCAGTATATTGAGGCGGAAAAGCTTTGGTTCCAGATGGAAATATGCAACAGGCATAGTCCTGTCGATGCAGGATTCCGCAACGAAGGTGATACCGGCGCCGGAGGCGGCCATCCTCATGGCGGCAGGAATGTTGTTCGTCTCGCACATTGTGCTGGGCGTGAACTGATAGTCGCGAAACATGCGATCCGTGAGGAAGCGGAGGGTAGAACCTGGCTTTGCAAGCAGGAAGTTCTCATTTTCGAATTCCCGGATTAATTCGTCGTGCGTTACCGGTCTGTCATGATTTTTCATGCAGTAAGAATGATCTGCGGGTACGGCCAGCCAGACTTCCTCGTCTCTTAGAATTTCTGCCGTACCGGAGGGGAATGCAACGATCGTATTGGCCGCCATCAGGCCGATATCGATGCGCTCATCCAGTATCATCTTTGTGAGCATGGGAATGGGAGCTTCTGATATTTCAATCGTAAAGTCCGGATATTCGGACCGGAAGAGGGGAATCACTTCTGCCAGAATTCTAAGACCAAATTGTGATGTCGTCCCGATCGTAATATTCCCTTTGTTTTCCAGGGCAGAGATATCCTTATAGAGCTGGCTTTTTATGTTCAGTACCTTCTGAGCTGCCTTGATATAAAGCTCTCCGGCGGGGGTGAGCACCAGCTCTCCTCTGGTACGCAGAAAGAGCGGAGTTCCCAGTTCCAGCTCCAGCTTTGACAGATACTGGCTGAGAGAAGACTGAGATACATAAAGCTCCTGAGCTGCTTTCGTCATATTATGTTTTTCTGCGATAGTAAGAATATAATTCAGGTAATGAGTATCCAAGGTACACCTCCAATACATTTCTATTTTTATTATGGTTTTTGCCGATTTTAATACTTGATTAAGCTGTCTGGCTTCTATTATATCAGATGTATGAGAGAATAAAAAGTTTTTCATTCCACGGCAGAACCGTTCTCAGATGATAGAAGAAAAGAATGTTGTATGACTAAAAATATTTGATTTTTAACAGAAATCAGTTATACTGGAACAGAAAGCGGGGAAAGGAATCCTGCTTCCCAAGATGAAGGAGGTTTTCGTGTGAAAAAGTTATGGACAGTCTGCATTGTTGCCGCACTGTGTGCGGTGCCCCAAACCACGGTTATGGCGGCCAGCGGCAGAATTGCATACGAATGGACGAATACCGACCAGGGCCCGGGAGTGGCTACATGGGTAGATGAGAATGGGAATGAGGCAGAGCCTCCGGCTCAGGAAAACACAGAAGAGAAAACGGCGGCAGGGCCGGGAGAAGCGATTGATAACGGCGGCGCGCAGGAACATACAAATGAGGAGAGCGGCCAGTCAGGACAAACCCAAAATGCAGCAGAGGAATCCGCTGCAACTGGAGAAGACGGAGAACAGGCAGAAGATAGTCAGGCCCAGGGCAGCCAGTCGACAGATGAGAATACATCAGGGAATACAGCAGGGAATGATCAGGAAGACGGAGGAACACAGGAAACGGGGCGCCGGATCGATCCGTCAAAACCTATGGTGGCCCTTACCTTTGACGACGGTCCCTATGCGCCGGTGGGAAACCAGATTATGGACTGCCTGGCTCAATATGGGGGAAAGGCAACTTTCTATGTGGTTGGAAACCGCTGCAGAACCTACAGCGCTGAAATGAAGAGAATGGCGGCGGAAGGTCATGAGATCGGGAATCATACATACGAGCATAAGCTTTTAAATAAGCTGAACAGCGCCCAGATCAGAGAACAGATCGATAGAGGGGCTGCGGCGATTCAGGAGGTGTCCGGGGTGAGGCCGGCAACGGTAAGGCTGCCTGGAGGCAACAAAAATGCGATGGTTCTGGCGGCAGTGCAGGAACCGATTGTGCTGTGGAGCATGGATACGCTGGACTGGAAGACGAGAAATACGGCTCAAACGGTTAACAAGGTGCTTGGAACTATTAAAGACGGAGACATTGTTCTTATGCATGAACTCTATACAGCCACAGGAAACGCAGCGCTTCAGATTATCCCGGAACTTCACAGGCGAGGAATCCAGATGGTGACAGTCAGTGAAATGGCTCAGTACCGGGGAGGATTACAGAACGGCAGGGTATACTCCAGCATGAGATAAGCGGTGGGCCGCGGACCATGTGAACAGATACGGAGCCGGCCCAGGTTTTCGTCATACGTTCTGTGGGAGCACAAGATGGACGAAAGGGCGTCGTCTTCGGACGAGAGGGAATAAGCTAAAAAATCAAACAGATACGAAAGGAAAAAAGAAAAATGAGTACAAGAAAGATCTTAATTGACTGTGACACGGGAATTGACGATTCAGTAGCTATTTTATATGCGTTAAAATCCCCACATATTCATGTGGAGGGAATTACGACGGTTTTTGGGAATACAAATCCCGTACAGTCCGCCGACAATACGCTTCGCCTTGTCAAGCTGGCTGACTGCGGCTATGAGGTTCCCGTGGCTGTCGGTGCGGCTGAGACCCTGGACGGCGACAGCGAGACAGCGCCGGCTCATATTCATGGGGACAATGGAATCGGCAATGTAAATCTGCCGGAGAGCAGCCAGAAACTGCTGGAAGAAGAGGCAGCAGATTTTATCGTGCGCAAAGCGAATGAGCTGGATGGAGACCTGATTATTGTTTCCACAGGACGCCTTACGAATCTGGCAAACGCATTAAAAAAAGATCCGAAACTTCCGAAAAAGGTAAAGAAGCTTATAACCATGGGCGGCTGCCTGAGAGTTCCGGGCAATGTATCTCCTGTTGCGGAAGCCAATATTGCGGGAGACGCAAGAGCGGCAGATATCGTATTCCGTGCAGGCTTCCATATGACTCTGGTAGGACTTGACGTGACGATGAAAACATACATTACGAAGCAGAATATTGAAGAGCTGGAACACTACGCAGGTGAAAAGAACAAAAAGGTCGTAGCGTACCTGAAAGAGGCGCTCGGATTTTATTTCGAATTCCACCGCGTATCTATGGGACTGGTTGATCAGTGCGTCGTTCATGACCCTCTGGCTATGCTGATCGCAGAGGATGCGACGCTGGCTCAGCTGGAGATGATCAATGCCAGAGTCGAGTATGAAGATCCGAAATTTAACGGTATGATCGTCTGTGACCACAGATTTTTAAGCACATGCGACCAGGACGAAATCGGCTTTTGCAATAAAGTAGATTCCGTAGTGGCGATCAGGAGGCTGATGTCTGTCTTTCAGGACTGATCGAATAGGAAAGAAAGAATGATGAGAAAGTAAAATCATACACGTCCCCGATACCAGACTTCGCTCCATGCGTCAAAAGTCGTTTTATCTGGTATCGGGGATACTGTATTTTAAATGCATACTCATTATGTGCTTTAATGGCGGCTTTAGCCATGCATTATATTGACAGAAACACCAAACCATGATATGATCAAACTTAATTGGTACAAATTTTACTATTATTTGAAAACAGGCCATTGCGGAAAAATCAATACAGGATCAACAAGGAGCGGGACGTGTGATAATCGGCATGAATCAGCTCCTTTATTGCTTAAAGAGAGGCGAAGTGGGAAGGCGGAAATGGGAGAAAAAGATAACAGGCAGAGGGGATCTGTCTACATGAACATCTGTTACCAGATTCTCGATGATATCATTAAGGATAAGTATTCTGTGGGGGATCTGATCCCGACTCAGAATGAACTGTCGGAGAGATTTCATGTGAGCAGGGCGACAATCAGAGAAGCAGTCAAGGAGCTTATAAGGCGCGGCGTATTAAAAGCAGTTAAGGGGAAGGGAACCTTTGTTATTACAAAACCGGGAGAGATAACAAAGGATAACCGCCTGGATGGATTTTCAGGTCTGCGTTTTCGCAATATAGGACGGGAAGTGCATTCCAAAGTAATTGTCATTGAAGAAATTCCGGCGGATAAGAAACTGAGCAACAAGCTGATTGTTCCGCAGGGAGATCTGATTACTCATATAAGACGCGTCAGATACGTGGACCTGATTCCGCTGTGTGTAGACGATGCTTATCTTGCATCCAGATATTTAAAAGGGATTGATTTCCATAAGGAAGATCTGGTAACGGGATCATTGTACAAGATATTGGAAAAAAAGGCGGATATCTATTTCGATTTTGTGGAGGAAAAATATCGTGCGGTGAGCTGTCCGGAGGAACTGGCAGATTATCTGGAGATCAGCCATGGAGAACCGGTTCTGGCAATCGAACGGATTTCCTGTGATGAATTCGGAAAACCGATCGAGTACTGTGAGAATTATGAGCGTTCCGATTTGTTTTCAACGGTAATCCAGTCCAGGAGAAGTACTCAGAAAACCGTGGAAAAGGATATTTATGACAAAATACTGGGAGCCTTTTTGGGGGCTGCCGCCGGTAACGCGTTGGGAGCGGTTACGGAGAGGATGTCGCCTGCAGAAATACTGGAAAAGTATGGCTGCTATATCGAATCGTTTGAGACGGCTGAAGGAAAAGAGGAAGGGAAAAAACAGGCGGGGACGGTTACCGATTCGTTCAGCCAGGCTTATTTCCTGGCATTTGAGCTGGTGAAATGCAATGGCAATGTGACTGCCGAACGGCGAAAAACGGTCTTTTGGCCTGGGCCGAATACCCGGAATACAGAAATGAAGCAGAACCGGAAATCAACGCGGCAGTTGAGCGGTGGAAAGAGGACCGGGAATTTGATGTTTCCACACAGAAAAATGAACATCATATGATCGTGGCATCCAATGGAGCGGCGATGAAGATATTCCCTGTCGGGCTGATTAATAAGGGAAATCCCATGGGGGCAATACAGGATGCTGTGACGGCTGCTGCAGTCACTCACCCATTCAGCGCCTCCATTGCGGCGGCATCCGCAGTCGCGGCGGCGGTTGCCAAAGCACTCGATGAGACTGCAGTGCTGGATGATGTTCTGGAAGCCGGCATTTGGGGAGCGGCAGAAGGCTGTAGAATGGGCAATGAGCAGGGGACAGGCATGGCGGCTCCCTCTGTAGAAAAACGAATCCGTCTGGCGGTTGACATCGGACGGCGCAGCGGAACATGGGAAGAATGCATGCAGGAGCTGAGTGATTTAATTGGAACGGGGAGACAGGCTGCAGAATCTGTGCCATGTGCATTTGGAATTCTGGCGGCATGTCCGGAGGATTTCATACAGGCACTGAAGATGGGAGTCAATATAGGAGATGATACAAGTGTGATCGCTTCATTGGTAGGTGCAATCGGCGGCTGTTTATATGGTACAAAATCACTGCCCAAATCGTGGATAGAAATTTTGGATCATGTGAATGGCTTTGATCTGGAACGAATCTCCCAGATGCTCTCCATGGAATATTATGGCGCCGCCAGATAAGCAGGTGGATATGTGGGAAGTTAAAAGTTACATTTACAGTCTGTGAGACAGATTATGATATGAATATGCATTTATTGAAAAATGAAACAGCCAAGGAGAAATATATTTGGTAGATACCGGTATACCTGAATAAAAAGGCGTTTGACATTGAATGATTAATGTCGAACGCCTTTTTTGCTTTCTAGGAAAGACCTTGTTAATGTAAAGTGATAAAGCGTATGATTTCCTAGAAAGCAAAAAACGCTCCGCTATGGATGCGCACTGCGGCGGAAGGGAATCAAGTCGCTGAAGCGACCCGCCGCAGGCGCGAGAGTTCCGCTTGCGGAACTCTTTGTTACGTCCATAACTGTTTTTGATGACTGAAGAATGAAGAACGACAGGCCCCGCTCATATGTGCCTTTTGTCAAAAAAACACTCATGCGTGATTTATGAATGGTCATATTGTACAAAAATGAATAGTTATTATATTGACTGAAATGAAAAAGTGTGCTAGAATTCAAATATGAATATTCATATATTGTAACATAGTGATAAAAAAGGAAATACATAGCCATTTATGGATAACCATTTTCGTGTGAAAGAAAGGGCGGGTTGAGGAACATGACAGGGACGAAGGATAAGCTATTGGGGAGTATATTTGGCGCGGCATTTGGGGATGCAATGGGAGCTTTGACAGAAACGAGGAGTGCGGAGAGGATTAAAGAAGACTTCGGGGGTTTTGTAGAGACGTTATTCACACCACCGGCAGATTGCTTTGCCCATGATCTCCCGGCGGGAGCGATTACGGACGATTTTAGTCTGGCCTACTTCACAGGCCTTGAACTGGCCAGGTGCGGCGGCAATGTAGACAATGAAGTTGCGGAGAGAGCGGTCCTAAAGTGGGCGGAATATCCGGAATTTCTCAGGTTTGCCGGCCCGACTACGCTTGCGGCAGTAAAAAAGCTTCAGGGAATTGAAGTTCCATACAAAAATCACTATATCGCATGTGACAATACAAAGGGGACGAACGGATCAGGAATGAAAATATTCTGCGCGGGCCTGATTAATCCCGGAAATCCGGATAAAGCGATTGAGGATGCGGCCACGCTTTGCATGCCTACCCATCCTAACAATGTGTCGATATCGGCAGCCGCGGCGATATCGGCGGCTACGGCAAAAGCGATGGAGGACGGCGCTGAACTGAAGGATGTGCTGGAAGCCGGCATATACGGGGCAGAGAGAGGATTTGCAATAGGCTCGGCAATGGGGCACAGAATGGCTGCGCCGTCTGTGGTGAAAAGAATCAAGCTGGCGATTGAGATTGCCGGACAGGGCATGGGATGGGAAGAGACGATGCTGGAACTCAGGGACATCATAGGAGCAGGGCTGATGGCCGCAGAGGCGATTCCATGTGTGTTCGGTATTCTGGCTGCTAATCCGAAAGACGCGTTCGGCGCAGTAAAGATGGGAGTTAATATCGGAGACGATACGGATACGGTCGCGACGATGGCCGGCGCGGTAGCGGGAGCGCTGTATGGGATGAGCAACCTGCCTCAGGAATATATGAGGCTGATTGATGAAACAAATCACATTGATATCGAAAACCTGGCATCGGAGATTGAGAGGGCTTACTATTCATGAAACAGGAAAAATATATCGTGGCTGCCGGCGCTGTCTGTACAGATGAGTACTATACGGCAGAGGAGTGGCCTGAGGAAGGAAATAAGGGCCTTGTAAAGAGCGCAGGGAAGAAGGTAGGAGGCATGATTCCCAATGCCGCATGTGTCTTTGCCGGGTACGGGGTGAAAACGTATTACTATGATGTAATAAACGACAGTCCGGGTTCTAAAAAACTGATCGAAGACCTGCAGTCATACGGACTGGATACATCGCCTGTACTCGTTGATCCGACGCTGCCTGATACGAAATGCATCATCGTACTGACGCCGGGCGAGAGGACGATTCTCGTAGTGGATGCAGAGAAAAAAGCATTGGAGCTTACAGGAGAGAGGCTGGAGCTTTTCCGGAACGCAGCCTATATCTATACCACCGTATATGAAATGAAAAGGTTTCAAAATCCGGTAGTGCTGGCAAGAGATTTAAAATCCCATGGAGCACAGATCGTATTTGACGTAGAAGCTTCCAATTATACGGAAGAGGACAAAGAGCTTTTTGAGTGTGCGGATATTCTTTTTTTTAATGAGTATGCAATTCAGAAGTTTCGCGGGGAGATGGATGAAGAAGCTTACATGAGAATGCTGTTTTCAAAAGGAGTGAAGTGTGTGACAGTCACTTTGGGAAAGGAAGGAAGCAAAACGTATACGCCGGATGAAAACGACAGAACGAAGGCGGTACCATTCGAAGCGGTGGACCCTACGGGAGCAGGCGACACGTTTAACAGCTCATTCATCCGATGCCTTCTGGAGGGCATGGATATTCACCAGGCTGCAAAGTTTGCAAATATGGCCGCCAGCTATTCGATTACCCGGCTGGGACCGAAAGGCGGAGTACGGCCGGTGGAGGAAGTGGAATCACTGATGAGACGGTATATGGGATAAGAAGGTAAAACGGAGGGATACAAAAGTCTGTATCCATTTAAGGGAGGAACTGATATGGCAGAGCCTATTTTACAGACATGCGGGATCATAAAGGGCTTCTTCGGAGTTCAGGTTTTGAAAGGAATCGACTTTGAAGTCTGCCCCGGCGAGACCATGGGGCTGGTTGGTGAAAATGGTGCCGGAAAATCCACATTGATGAAGATTATCACAGGTCTTTATACAAACGACGGCGGTACGATTTTATATGAAGGAAAGCAGGTGGAATTTTCAGATCCGAGTAAGGCCAGGGATATGGGAATTTCCATTATTCATCAGGAGTTCAACTTGTTTTCTCAGCTTTCTGTGGCAGAGAATATCTTTTTGGACAGAAAGAAATACAGAAATCGCTGCGGGGTAATCAACTGGAAAAAGATGTACCGGGACGCGGAAAGTGTTCTGAAAGAACTGGGTGCCGACCTGGATGTACATATGCCGGTGAAACTGCTTTCCGTCAGGGAACAGCAGCTGGTGGAAATTGCGAAGGCGGTATCCTCTAATGCAAAAGTCCTGATTATGGATGAGCCATCGGCGGCGCTTCCGGACAACGAAGTACAGAAGATGTTTGACGTTGTAAATATGCTGAAGAAACGGGGAACTGCAATCGTTTATATTTCCCATAGGATGAAGGAAATTGAACAGATCTGTGACCGGGTCAGCGTACTCAGGGACGGCCGCAACGTGGGAGTCGTGGAAATGGCGGAAGGAAAGGTAGACGAAGTGATTTCCATGATGATAGGCAGGGAAATCAAAGATTATTATCCTCACACGTCAAGGGACTTCGGGGAAGTGGTGCTTCGGGCGGAAAGATTCTCGGGAGACGGACTGAAAAACGTATCGTTAAACGTACGGTCGAAGGAAGTTGTCGGATTATACGGTCTGGCGGGATCAGGGTCTACAGAATTCGCTGAAATGCTCATGGGAATCAGAAAACGCAACGAGGGAGCCGTATTCTATAAAGAAAAAGAGATCAGAAAAGATTCAATACGTGCCGCCATGGACGTGGGAATCGGATACGTGCCCCCGGACAGGCGCCAGGAGGGCGTTGTAGTCATGATGGATATAGCCAAAAATACGGTCATGGCGAATTTAACCTCTTATGAAAAAAATGCGATTTTACAAAACAGACGTATATATGAAACGGTTCAAAAACATATAGACAACCTCAGAATAAAGTGCGTCGGGCAGGACCAGGAGGTGCAGAGGCTTTCGGGCGGCAACCAGCAGAAGGTTGTGCTGGCAAAGTGGCTGGACCGCAGTCCGGGCCTTTTGATCCTGAATGAACCGACAAGGGGCGTCGATGTAGGAGCCAAAAGCGAAATTTATAAAATGATTGACAAACTGGCGAACGAGGGGCTGGCAATCCTGATGATCTCCTCAGAAGTCCCGGAGATTCTGGGGGTCAGCGACAGGGTCGTAGTTATGTGCAGGGGAAAGATATCAGGAGAATATGAAAATAAGGACCTGGGGCAGGATATTCTGCTAAAAGCAGCCTCCGGCGGTATTTCAGGAGGGAGAGACGATGCATAACAAAAAGATATTGAAGCTGTTGAAGCGGCAGGAAATCATCATTACACTGTTTTCGATTATCGTATTTGGGATATTTTCTGTCTGTTCCGATAACTTTTTGACACCTACCAATATACGCCTTTTGTTTCAGCAGTATGCGGTGAACGGCATCTGTGTTCTGGGCGTAGGGATAGTGATTATCCTTGGCGGAATTGACTTATCGGCAGGCTCAATCCTGGCGATATCCGGAGCCCTTGGCGGTACGATGGTAAAAATGGGCGTTCCCATTCCCGTATCTATTTTATCCAGTGTCGTGATGGGTATGGCCTGCGGAGCTGTCAACGGAACGATCGTTACGAAGCTTGGAGTTCCGGCTCTGATTGCGACGATGTCTACCAATTACGTATTCCGGGGAATCCTCGTCATCATTACAGGCGGTTTCTGGGTAAACCAGTTTCCAAAAAAATTCACAACGATCGCTTCCGGCCGCATGTTCGGTTTATCGAATGTCTTCTGGATGGCTATGGCGCTCCTGGCATTTCTTACCTTTGTCCTGCATTATACAAATTTCGGCAGAAAGATTTATGCGGTAGGGACAAATGCGGATGCGGCAGATAAATGCGGAATTAATTCGGACTGGATTACCATATGCGGTTATATGGTCTGCGGGGCGGCGATTGGATACGCGGCCATGATGTATGCCGGCCTTTACGGGGCGATCAGCACATCCGGCACAGGCGCTTCCCTTGGTACGACCGTTTTGGCGGCGGCACTGGCAGGCGGCATCAATTTCAACGGCCGCGGTACCTTAATCGGAGGAACAATCGGAATGTTCCTGATCACGATCATAAACAATGGTCTGATTCAGATGAGAGTTTCGGAATACTGGATTAATGCGGTTACAGGCGCGATTATCCTGGCTGCTCTGATTCTGAATGTCGTCAATGCAAAGGAAAAGAGAAAGGGGGAGGCACAGTGAAGAAATTCCTGAGTGATTACATAAAAAAGGACGGAAACAGGAATGTAATCCTGCTGCTTTTGTACCTGATCGTCCAGACACTTGTCTTTTCCGCGCTGCTTCCGCATTTTATGACGGTTTCAAATGCCCAGAATCTGATGAGGCAGACGGCTGAGCTGGGAATGGTCTCGATTCCGCTGTCAATTGTTCTGATGACCGGCAATATTGATTTGTCAATCGGGGCAGTTATGGGCGTATGTGCGATTTCCATGGCAAGGATGTTGAAAATGGGCATGGCAATTCCGCTTGCTCTGGTCATTACGGTTGGAATCGGCGCACTGGTGGGAAGCCTGAACGGATTCTGTGTTGCGAAAATGCACCTGGACGGCCTGGTAGCCACAATCGGAACACAGGTTATGCTGAGAGGCTTCTGCTATATCCTTACAGGCGGACGTTCTGTAAGCGGCCTGCCGCAGAGTTTTACGAGAGTATCAAAAATGTACATTCTGGGAATTCCGATCAGCTTCATTATCATGATGATTATTTTTGCGGCGGCAATATTCATCATGCAGAAAACCGGCTTTGGAATCAAGGTTCACGCGATCGGTTATAACGCGAAAGCAAGTGAGTTCTCCGGTATAAAAGCGGATGGAATTAAATTCTGGCTCTTCGTGCTGAGCGGATGTGTAGCGGCGGTCGCTTCTCTGTTTATGCTCATGCGTTTTGCCAGTGCGGAATCAGAGTTCGCAAATGGATACGACATGGATACCCTGACGGCGATCCTGCTGGGAGGAATCAGCATTGCAGGCGGTTCCGGCAATATGCTGGGCGCGTTTCTCGGCCTGGTAACGGTTGCCACCCTGAAAAACGGTTTGAACCACATGGGTATGACGGCGACATACCAGCAGTTTATCATAGGGCTTTTGATTGTAATATCTGCAATTCAGTGGAAGAAAAAACGTGATTAACGCAGTCTGATACAGACTGGAAAATATAAATAAGGAGGAACTATTTATGAGAAGAAACAGAAAACAGGCATTGGCGGCGGTGTTGTTTACCGGTATGATGGTCGGAATGTTAAGCGGATGTACGGTGAAGGAGGATGCGCCGCAGACAGAGGCGGCAAAGGCGGAAAGCGCAGAATCCACAGGAGCTGCGGCAGCAGATGGGACGAAATCGATTTATCTCTGCCCGAAATGTGTGGGATATGATTACTGGACATCCTGTGAGAACGGGGCAAAAGAAGCTGCGGGAGCGCTGGGATACAACCTTATTTTTAATGGCCCGGCCTCTACTGACTCTGCAAAGCAGATTACGATGATGGAAGACGCCATGACCCAGGGAATTGTAGGACTCGGCGTAGCGGCGAACGACGCGGATGCTGTTGTGGATACGATAGCCACGGCAAAAGGCAAAGGCATTCATACGATTACCTTTGACAGCGATTCCCCGAAGTCTGAGAGAGACTACTGCGTAATACCTGACTCGGACGCCGCCATGGGAGAACAGCTGGCTGAAATGATTGCTCAGGAAATGGGAGGAGAAGGCGAACTGGCATTTATGGTAGCCTCACTTAGCGCAGAGAACCAGGTTTCCAAATTTGA
This sequence comes from Clostridium sp. AM58-1XD, assembly GCF_003464085.1. Classification (GTDB taxonomy): domain Bacteria; phylum Bacillota; class Clostridia; order Lachnospirales; family Lachnospiraceae; genus Lachnoclostridium_A. Next base: position 18,275 of record NZ_QSDR01000006.1, on the reverse strand, counting down.
GGCTGCGGAAGCATATTTAAAGGAAAAATATCCGGACATTACAATTGTGGCGACCCTGTGTTCCGATGACGAGAATGAGCATGCGTACGAAAACGCACAGACTCTTCTGGCTACATACCCCAACTTAAAAGGAATCCTCGGTTTCGCGGGTGCGGAAGCCCCTCAGGCTGCAGCCGCAGTAAGTCAGGCCGTGGACAACGGGGATATGGAAATGGGTCAGATCTGCATTACAGGAATCGGTTTCCCGTCCCAGTGTAAAGAAGGCTGAAAAGTGGAGTTTTAAAGCAGATTCTCAGCTGGAATCCTCAGGAGACAGGCAAAGTGGCCGTTTACGTTCTGGACGCTCTGGCAAACGGAACTCCTGTTGAGGATGTCAAGGTTGACGGCATTGAACTTACGGTAGACGGTAATTACGTATATCACGGCTGTATCGTTCTTAATGCGGAGAACATCGACAGCTATAACTACTCATAATCGTTAAGAGGGAAGGAAGAATCAGTGATGAAAACAATAAAAGCAGTTCCCATTACAAAAGAAGGATTTGCACCGTTTGGAAGGTACGTAAACCTGTTGGAAATTCCGGCCAGGGTATCGGAGGATTTTACCGCCCATTCCACACCGGGTGAGCTGGTGGATGAACCGATGAATCTTGGAATCACCGCATGCAAGGCAGCGGCGCAGTTTGATTCCATCAGTATGGAACGCCATATGCTGACGGAGGAACCTCAGTTCTGCGGCGACGGGGCTATGGTGCTGACCGTGGCGGACAGCGATCCTGATACGTGTCCAAAGGAGGAAGATGTAAGAGCGTTTATCATGAGGCCGGGAGATGTGGCGGTCGTTGCGAAAGGGATCTGGCATGACGCAAACCACGGAGTAGATAAAGACACTTACTATTATTTTCTCGCGACGAATAAGGAACCGGATAACCTGAGGGAAATTGAATGGGTAGAGATTCAGCCCGGCCCGGTCCGCGTAAACGTAAAGGAGGAGGAATGATGACGATCAAAGCGATACCGGTTAATGAAGAAAATTTTAAGCCCTTCGGAACATATACAAAAGTAGTAAAGGGGGAAGGTAGAACCGGCACGGGTGGATGGGAATGCTGGATGACCCCGGGGCTCTGCATGGAACATCCGGCAGGTTTGGGTTACACGATGGTGGGCGGCATGCCGCTGGAGGTGGACTCGATGGAAGTGCATAACTTAACGACTGAAATGCTCATGTGCGGAGATAAGCCGATTGTACTGGCAGTGGCCGATTCGGATCCTCATGGTACAGGGGCGAAAGCGGAAGACATCAGGGCATTTCTGATCTCACCTGGCGAAATCGTAGTGCTGAAAAAAGGGATCTGGCACGACGCATGCAGAGGCGCGGATGGAGACTCCTACTATTATTTCATGGCCCGGAATCTGGAACCGGCGGTATTTGTGCCGATCATAGGAGAGCCGGTCCTGGTGGAGCTTTAACAGGAAGAGAGAATAATATGACAGACAGGAGAGCAGTATCAGTATGAATCAGGAAAAATATAGTAAAATTTTGGGGAGCATGATTTACTGTGCGGTCGGCGATGCGATGGGGGCGGTTACGGAAAATTTAACCTTCGACCAGATCAGAGAAAAGTATAACGGCGGTCTGAGGGAAATGGCGGCGCCGGATCAGACGGCGTTTGCCTACGGAAACAAGGCGGGACAGATAACGGATGACTTTTCACAGACTTATCTGCTGATCGAAGAAGTGATTAGGAATGACGGCGTTATTAAAGCAGAATGTGTAGAAAATATGCTGATTCAGTGGTCGGGAATTCCGCGGTATTTCAACAGGTTTGCAGGACCGACTACCCGCAGCGCCATAGCGGAACTGAAGGCGAAACGGGAGGGAATAGAATACGATGCCGGCGGAGTCGTGGATTATGCGAGGCAGGCTACAAACGGAAGCGCTATGAAAATCGCAGCAGCCGGCCTGTTTAATCCTGGAAATATTGACAAGGCAATTGATGATGCGGTATGCATTACACGGGTCAGCCACGATAATCAGCTTGCCATATCCGGCGCCTGCGCCGTAGCGGCTGCAATCAGCGAGGCATTTGAAGCGAATGCGACTCCTTACAGCATTGTTCAGGCCGGTCTGTACGGCGCAAAAAGGGGAGAAGAAATCGGCAAAGAGTGCTCCAGAATCGTAGGCGGAGCCAGCGTGGTGGAACGAATGAATCTGGCAATCGCAATTGCCATGTCCTCCCTCCCGAAAGAAGTCCGATTAAAACAGATTTACGACATCATCGGTACGGGGCTTCACATTTCGGAAGCCGTTCCGGCGGCGTTCGGAATTATCATGATCTGTAACGGCGACGCGTGGGAGAGCGTATACGAGGCGGTAAATATCGGCTATGATACGGATACCGTGGCGGCGATTGTAGGTTCCATTGTAGGCGCTTTGGAAGGAAGTAAACATGTGGATCGAAATTTGATCGAACTTCTGGACAGGGAGAATGAATTACATATCGAAGAAACAGCCCGAAAGGCAGCAGAACTGATCGCATAATAGGGCATGTTTAAGTTGACAACAATTGCCTGTAATGGTAAGATATTCTTGTCAATAAAAGAAGAAAAAAGACGTGTTTGAAAGAAATACGTCTTTTTTTACTCTGATTTTATTTTGAGAAAAATTTATATGATTTGATATACAGGAGGAAGAGATGGACGAGCAGAAAAAGGTCATGCACCTGGGGATCGGAAAAGGAGATATCGGACGCTACGTATTCCTTCCCGGAAGCCCGGAAAGAAGCGAGAAAATAGCGGGATACTTCGACAATCCAAAGGAGATTGCATTTCACAGAGAATTCCGTACCTTTACAGGTACCCTGGACGGGGAACCGGTCGCGGTGACAAGCAGCGGAATCGGAGGACCGTCTACAGCGATTGCTGTGGAAGAGCTGGTGGAGTGCGGCGCTCATACGATTATCCGGGTCGGCACATGTGCGTCTACATCGAAAAAGGTGGGGATCGGGGATGTGGTGATTCCAAACGGCGCGGTGCGCATGGAAGGCGTAGGCTGCCATTATCTGCCTCTGGAATTCCCGTCGGTGCCGGATTTCGACCTCATGAAGCGTTGGAGGAAGCGGCCAGAAAGTTGGAGTTTCCATATAATGTCGGCGTTACGATCACGAAAGCCTCTTTCTATACACAGAATTCGCCGGAGACAAAGCCGGTCGGATATGAATTGATTCAGAAGTGGAATGCATATGAAGCCGGCGGAGCCACGTCCACCAGTATGGAGAGCGCCCCTCTGTTCCTGATTGCAGCTTCTCTAGGAATCAGGGCGGCTACAGTCTTAGTCAGCGCTACGAATTATAAGGCATATTCCAATGACAGCAAGACATATCCCAGGGACTGGGAGCACAGGGCCATCGAAACCGGTATAGAAGCGATGCGCCAGATTATCCGGAAGGATAAAGAAAACAAGTAAACAATCCGTCGCGTAAGGGACTGGTTGTCGATAAATCCATTTATGATACCAAGAGCACATAGTGCGGAGCAATCCGGTATCAACGGGGCAAAAATACTTTTTGACCCAAACATCATTCTATTATTATATTATAAGGAGGAAGTTATGAAAAAAAGATTTGTAAGCCTTGCAATGGCATGCGTGATGACAGGCTCTCTTTTAGCTGGCTGCGGCAGCAAGCCTGCAGAGGAGACAAAGGCAGCTGATGCAAAGACTGAAACTGAGGCAAAGGCAGAAGATGCCGCAGGGGAAGGCGCTGCAGAAGAAGGAGAAGCAAAGGCAGAAGAGGGCGGAGACTTTAAGGTTGTATGCCTGGTAAACGGAAGCCTTGGCGACAAGGGATTCTTTGATTCGGCTGCAGAAGGCCTGAATAAATTAAAAGACGAGACAGGCGCCGAAGTGAAGATCGTAGAGATGGGCAGAGACGAGACCAGCTACGAAGGCCATTTTCTGGACGTATCCGAGCAGGATTGGGATATGATCGTAACAGGAACCTTCTCTACAAAGGAGCTGGCAGAAGATATCGCTTCCCAGTTTCCGGACAAGAACTACCTGTTCTATGACGGCGAAGTAAACCGCGATACAGTCATCGACGGCAACATGATGGGAATCGCTTACTACTCAAACCAGGCGGCGTTTATGTCAGGCTGTCTTGCAGCGAAGATGTTTGAGTCCGGCGATGAGAAGATGGATACGGACAGCAAGGTTCTGGGCTTCATCGGCTCCATGGATACGGCGAATATCAACGACTTCCTCGTAGGCTATATCGAGGGAATTAAATATGTGGATCCGGAGATTAAGGTTCTGACTTCTTATGTAGGTTCTTTTGAAGACGTTGCAAAATGTACGGAGATGACGACACAGCTTTACAACCAGGGCGCACAGATCGTGTATGCTCCGGCATCCCAGAGTATTCTCGGCGCTGTAACAGCGGCACAGAATGCAGGAAAGTACATCATCGCATGTGACCAGGATATCTACACCCAGTTAAAGGACAGCAAGCCGGAAATGGCAGAATGTATTCTGAGTTCCAGTCTTAAGAACGTAGGTGAGTCTCTGTTTACGGCAATCCAGGGATTCAAGGACGGCTCCATGACATGTGATAAGGATTATCTGCTTGGCCTTGATAGCGGAGCTGTAGGACTTGCAAAGAATGAAAACTACGAAAAGTGTGTTCCGGAAGATATCCGCAAGGCACTTGACGAGATCGAGCAGAAGGTTATTTCCGGTGAAATCACCGTAGGCACGGCATTCGATATGTCTACCGATGATATCGCTGCTATGCGTAATGAAATGAAACCATGATGAAATGAAAGGGGGCACGGCATTTTTAAAGAAATTCTCTTTAATCTGCCGTGCCTTTTCTATGAAACAGAATCGCGTTCTGTTAATAAAATCAGAGGTGTAAGATGGCAGAAGTAAAAGAAGCACTGCGTATGCAGAATATTGTAAAGGTGTACCCGAACGGCGTTATGGCCAACAAGGATGTCACTCTCGTGATTAACCAGGGAGAAATTCATGCTCTATCGGGTGAGAACGGTGCAGGGAAATCGACTCTTATGAAGATCCTGTTCGGAGAAGAACAGCCGACTTCAGGAGAGATCTTCGTCAACGGGAAAAAGGAAAATATTACATCTCCGGGAATGGCAATCCGTTTAGGCATAGGAATGGTACATCAGCATTTTATGCTGGTTCCTTCTCTGAGCGTAGCTGAAAATGTAATTCTTGGAGTGGAGCCAAAAAAAGGGATGCTGATCGACGGCCGCCATGCAGAAAAACAGGTGGAAGAGATGGCACAGAAATATAACCTGCTGATCGATCCCAGAAAGAAAATCAGGGATTTGACGGTGGGTCAGAAGCAGAAGGTAGAGATTTTAAAAGCCCTTTTCAGGGGTGCAAAAATTCTGATTCTGGACGAGCCGACGGCAGTTCTGACCCCGCAGGAAACGGAAGAGCTGTTCGTGGAACTGAAGCATTTGCGGGAAAATGGATATACGATCATATTTATTTCCCATAAGCTGAATGAAGTAAAGGAATTGTGTGACAGAATCACCATCATCCGCAGAGGGGAATCCAAAGGAGTATATGATTTAAAGGATATTTCCGAACAGGATATTTCCAGGCTGATGGTTGGAAGAGACGTCATTCTTAATATTGAAAAATCGCCCTGTAAGCCAGGCAGGCCGCTGGTAAAGGTCAGGGATTTAAAAGTAATAGATGAGAACGAAAAGGCAGCAGTCGACGGGATGTCTTTCGACTTATGTGAAGGAGAAATTCTGGGAATCGCCGGTGTAGAAGGAAACGGCCAGTTTGAACTGGTGGAGGCGATTACGGGAAGCGGCCATTACTCGGAAGGAAGTATCGAAGTCTGCGGGCAGAACATCAGAAATTTCAGCATCAGCGAGATCAGAAGGCTTGGCCTTTCCCATATTCCGGAAGACCGCATGACCACCGGCGTGGCAGGCGAACTGTCCATCACGGAGAATATGATCGCGGATAAACTGGATACGGCTAAATTTTCCAGAAACGGATTTCTGAATAGAAAGAATATAAGGCAGTATGGCCGGGAAATGGCGGAGCGGTTCCAGATTCTATGCAAGAATCCGGATGTCAGCATCAACAGCCTTTCCGGAGGGAATATCCAGAAGGCCGTACTTGCAAGGGAAATTTCTTCGGAGCCAAAAGTGGTGATTGCCAACCAGCCTACGAGAGGGGTAGACGTAGGAGCGACGGAATTCATCCGCAAGGAACTGATTGCCCTCCGTGATAAAGGAGACTCCGTCATGCTGATCAGTTCGGATTTAAATGAAATTTTAGGACTGTCTGACAGCCTGATTGTTGTTTATGAAGGAAAGATTGCGGCGTATTTCCCGGAAGCAGCGAAGGTAACGGAAGCGCAGCTGGGAACTTATATGCTGGGAATTGAAAAACAGACGGAAGAAGAGATAAAGGAGGCCATCCATGGACAGCAATAAGAAAATCCATCTGATGGTGGATGCCATCAAAATGGGCATTGTCATTCTGATTGCGTGCGGTCTTGTGTCACTGATCGTACTGTCGGTCAGCGACGACCCGGCAAATGCATTTTACAGCTTTTTCATCGGACCGTTCACATCACTGAGGCGAATCGGCAACATCGTTGAAACGGCTTCCCCTCTCATGTTTACGGCTCTCGCAGTCATCATAATCTTTGGCTCCGGCCAGTTTTCCATGATTGCGGAAGGTTCTTTTTTCATCGGCATTGCGGGAGCATGGTAGTAGCGATCGCATGGCCTCTTCCGGCAGGCGTTCACCCTGTTGCGGCGATTCTGGTCGGTGGAATCTGCGGCGCTGTGGTAGCGCTGATTCCGGCTCTCCTGAAGATGAAATGGTCTGTCAGCGAGCTGGTTACATCGATTATGCTCAACTACGTGGTGCAGTTCTTTGCCATTTATCTCGTCAGCTATCATTTCAGAGAAGTAAGCAGCTCCAGCCTTGCGTCTCTGGCGTTCGAAAAATCGTCCAAGCTCCCGATACTGGTGCCTGGAACGAGAATCCATGCAGGCGTTGCCTTGGGACTTATCATCTGTGTGCTCGTATACTTCTTCATGATGAGAACTACTACGGGAAGCAAACTGAGAATTACGGGAACAAATCCTTTATTCGCCAACTACAGCGGTATTAATGTCACATGGATTATGGTGCTGGCCCAGGTGATCGCCGGCGGCATTGCAGGAATCGGCGGCGGAGCGGAGCTTCTCGGCATGTACACGCGTTTTAAATGGACAGCCTCTCCGGGATACGGATGGACGGGAATCGTAGTAGCTCTCCTTGCAAGAAATAATCCCCTTCTCGTTCCGCTTTCTGCGGCGTTTATCGGATATCTGAACGTAGGAGCCGATATTATGGCGCGGAACAGCGACGTGGGAAGTGAGGTCGTGGAGATCATACAAGGCGTAATGATGCTGTTTATCGCGGCGGATGCGTTACTCCGCGGCTGGAAGCAGCGCATGATCGTAAAGGCGGCCAAAGAGGAAGAAATGAAATTGAAGGGGGAGGAAGCATAAGATGAGTGTGATGAATTATATCTTCAGTGTGGACTTCTTGTTTATGTGGATTCGTGTGGCTACACCGATCCTGCTGGCGGCTCTTGGCGCGGTTGTCTGTGACCGGGCCGGAGTGGTAAATCTGGGACTGGAGGGAATTATGCTGATTTCCGCCCTGTTTGGAGTTCTCGGCGGCGCGATCGGCGGCGGCCTTATATGGGGGCTGGCAGCCGGAGTCGGGTCAGCACTGATCGTCAGCGCCATATTTGCATATTTCCATCTCGTACTGAAGGCCAACGCAGTACTGTGCGGCACGGCAATCAACACGATGGCCGGGGGCCTGACGGTGTTTGCCCTGCAGCTGGCTACAGGAGAAAAGGGGACGAGCGCCTCTTTAAAGAGCTTCTCTTTTCCCTCTGTTGAAATTCCGGTTATTAAGGACATCCCAATACTGGGCGATATTATTTCCGGGCATAATACGCTGACGTACATCGCCCTGCTCATGGTGGTCGTTATTTATATACTCCTCTATAAGACGCCCCTCGGTCTGCGCATGCGTGCGGTTGGGGAAAATGAAAATGCGGCGGAGAGCGTCGGACAAAATGTAACAAAAATCCGCTTTATCGCAATCCTGATCTGCGGCGTTCTGGTAGGTCTGGGCGGTATGTACCTTTCCATGGGGTACCTGAACATGTTTACAAGAAATATGACTGCGGGCCGCGGCTTCATTGCGCTGGCTGCATGCTCCATGGGGCAGTCGACTCCGGTAGGGGCGCTTGTATCTTCCATGGTATTTGCCTTCTTTGACGGGCTTTCCAATATCCTGCAGATGCTGCGTATTCCAGCAGAATTTATCCAGATGCTTCCATATCTGGCTACGATCGCGGGCCTGACAATCTATTCGATTCAGAAGACGGCTGTTATGAAAAAGAAGATGAAAAAGAAAGGATAACGCTTATGTCATTAAATAAAGATGAAAAAACAATTGGGAAAAGACAGTATCATATCCATCTGGAACCTGGCGATATTGGAAAATATGTGCTTCTCCCAGGCGACCCGGCCAGATCGGATATCGTAGCGAAGTACCTGGACGACGCGAAGCTTGTAGCCCATAACAGGGAACACCGCACTTATACGGGATATTACAAAGGAGTAAAGGTTTCCGTTACGTCCACGGGAATGGGCTGCCCATCTACGGCGATCGCTGCGGAAGAGCTGATCAATATCGGTGCGGAATGCCTGATTCGGATCGGCAGCACTGCGGCCCTTCAGGAAGGCATCGGCATCGGCGATCTGGTGATTTCCACCGGTTCCATGAAGAATGAAGGTACATCCAGGTTCTACGTTCCGGATGTATTTCCGGCCGTACCTGATTTCGATCTGACGAGAGTTCTTCTGGACACGGCAAGGGATATGAAGGACGAAGTGAGCGGCCGGATTTTTTACGGCATCAATGCATCAGATGATGCGTTCTATGGAGAGACTCCGGAATGGATTGAAAAGCTGTCCAAGCTGGGCTGTCTGAATGTGGAAATGGAGAGCTCCGCCCTCTATACGGTATGCCATCGCCGCAAAAAGAAGGGAGCCATGATCAGCGCCGTATCCGGTAATCTCGTCACGGCAGACGTGGTTTATGAGACGGTCAATACAGGGCTGGTACAGGGCTGGGATGATGAAATCAAGGTCGTCCTGGAAGCGATCAGCCGGTTTGATAAAGAGAATAGTTAACAAGGTAAGGGTGCTGCAAGGGGAAATCAGTTTTCTTTTGCAGCGCCTTCGTTTTTGCTGCAGGGAAAGCGGCCGGACGAAATTCAGATCTTCGAATGACAGATTAAAATATTTGAATATAGATAAAAAATACGTTATACTGTTAAACAGATAAAATGCGGAGGTGCAACGATGAAATTTGGATATTGTACATCATTTGATAATTACCCTCTCCTGGATCAGCTGGGATACGACTATATTGAACTTGCTGGCCGTGAGGTGGTGGGACTCGAAAAGTCTAAACTCAATGAAATGGAAAAGACGCTGAAAACAGGACGTGTAAAGTGCTGTGGATTTAATTCTGCCGTGCCCGGAGAGATTGCTATTGTAGGGGAAAACTACTCTGAGGAAACAGCCAGAGAATATGCGAAAAAGCTTTGTGCCGTCGGCGGACAGCTGGGAATAAGCGGAATTGGAATCGGTTCTCCAGCTTCGCGAAGGCTCCCGTACGGCTACAACGTCCCACTGGCTGATTCGCAGGCGGAGGAATTTCTGTCTATATTTGGAGAAGAGTCTGCTCCTTATGGAATTAAAATTTTCTGGGAACACTTAAACCCTACAGAAGGAAATTACGGCCTGACCTGGAACCATGGTGTGGAGCTGGTGAAGAAGGTCAATATGGAAAATGTCATGATGGTATGCGATTTATATCACATGGAAGTCAACCGGGAATTTCTGCTGGATCTGGATCAGGAGCCGTCCCTGATCGGTCATGTACATATGGCTCAGCTGGAAGGAACGGAACGAAGAGGGATTCTTCCGAATTACAGAGCGAGATATGAGGAATTTATAGAAAAACTGAAATCTTTGGGATATGACGGTATTATCAGCATTGAGGCGTTCTCCGGTTCCGTGGACGAAGAGGCTGCCGGATCCATCCGCCTGCTGAGAGAGCTGTGCGGCATGCAGAAGGCGTAGTATTGAAAATACACATGGATTAGAGGAGAAACAGATGGAGACAGCAGTTGTACATGTAAAAAAGGGTGAAGCCCGTGCGCTTAAGGCTGGAGGCATGTGGATCTATGATAATGAGATCGACAAAATCACGGGAGATTTCCAGAATGGGGATATGGTGACCGTTGAAGATTTCGACGGATACTGCCTTGGGCACGGATTTATCAATACGAACTCCAAAATAACGGTCCGCATGATGTCCAGAAAAAAGAATGTTGTTATTGATGAGAATTTTATCGAGATGCGCGTCAGAAACGCCTGGGAGTATAGGAAGAATACGGTAGATACGTCCAGCTGCCGGGTGATTTTTGGAGAAGCTGACTTTCTTCCGGGAATTGTCATAGATAAATTTGCAGATGTCCTTGTCGTGGAATCTCTGGCGCTGGGCATTGACCGTTGGAAACCGGTGATCCTGGAAAAGCTGAAGAAGGTTATGGCTGAGGACGGCATTACGGTCCGGGGCATTTATGAAAGAAGCGATGCCAAGGTGCGCCTGCAGGAGGGCATGGAACGGCATAAAGGATTTATCGGAGAACCATTTGACACAAAGGTAGAGATGATTGAGAATGGTGTAAAATATATTGTAGATGTACAGGATGGACAGAAAACCGGATTTTTCCTGGACCAGAAATACAACCGTCTGGCAATCCAGCGCCTGTGCCGCGGAAAAAAGGTACTGGACTGCTTTACCCATACAGGCTCCTTTGCCCTGAACGCAGGTGTTGCCGGAGCGTCGTCTGTTCTCGGTGTTGATGCGTCAGAGCTGGGGGTGAATCAGGCCAGAGAAAATGCCCAGCTGAACGGGCTTTCCGACCGGGTGAAGTTCGTATGTGCCGATGTTTTTGAACTACTTCCCCAGCTGGAAGCGGAGGGGGAGAAATTTGATGTGGTGATTTTGGATCCTCCGGCATTCACGAAATCCAGAGCGTCGATTAAAAATGCGGTAAAAGGATACAGAGAAATCAATCTGCGTGGAATGAAGCTGGTGAAAGACGGCGGTTATCTTGCAACCTGTTCCTGCTCCCACTTTATGGACCCGGAGCTGTTTGGAAAAACAATACGGGAAGCCGCTGCAGGAAGCCACAAGCGGCTGCGCCAGGTAGAGTACAGGACGCAGGCGGCGGATCATCCGATCCTGTGGGCGGCGGATGAGTCTTATTATCTGAAATTCTATATATTCCAGGTTTGCGACGAAAAATAAGATATACAGAAGGTGAAGGCTTAAATGGATAATGAGTGCAGATTACAGGAAGAAGATCTTTTGAAGCGTATTGACGGAGTAAAACGCGTGCATAAGGTGCTGGTCGGCATTGGTGAGGAATGGAGCATCGGGAGACGGCCGGACATTATGGCGGCATATGAGGCGCTGGGGAAGCTGCTGAATGGAAAAGATTACTTTATCGTGACGATGAATACGGACGGGAAAATATTTGAAAGCAGCCTGGATCATAGCAGGATTGTGGCTCCGTGCGGCAACGTGCACTGGTTCCAGTGTGAAAAGGCGTGTACAAAGGATATCTGGGAAGAGGGGGAAGTACAGGACGGAGTGTGCCCCCACTGTGGTGCGCCGCTGATTTCGAATACAATTAAGGCAGAGGCATATATTGAAGAAGGATATCTTCCCCAATGGACCGCTTATACGAAATGGCTGTCCGGAACACTGAACAGGGATTTAACAGTGCTGGAACTGGGAGTTGGATTTCAGCTTCCCGGAGTGATCCGCTGGCCATTTGAAAAGACCGTATTTTTCAATAAGAAGGCGCATATGTACAGAGTTCATGAGACTTTCTATCAGATATCAGAGGAACTCAGGGATAAAGCAGAAGGAATTAGGAGTGATTCCGTTGAATTTATTGAGAAATCCCCAACAATATGGTAAAATGCGCGTATACAATAAGCCATGTGAAATAAGGTATAAGTAAATATCCGTCGTGCTGGCACGTAAGGGGATATGCTTATAGATTATTTCATAGGGCGCAGCCCGCGAACGAGATGGAGCGGAGCGGAATCGAGGTACGCCATGGCTGATCAGTGGCAGCCATGCGGGAACGGACGAACTACAAAAGACAACAGATCAGCGACAGGCGGTGTAAATATGATTGCGATGATAGACTATGATGCCGGCAACTTGCGCAGTGTAGAAAAAGCGCTGAAAGCTCTTGGGGAGACGCCGGTTATAACGAGAAACAGAGAAGAGATATTAAAGGCTGACAAGGTGATTCTTCCTGGTGTCGGCTCTTTCGGCGATGCCATGGAAAAGCTGAACCAATACGGACTTACGGATGTGATCCGGGAAGTGACGGACAGAAATATTCCCCTCTTGGGAATATGCCTTGGGCTGCAGCTTCTGTTTGAAAGCAGTGAAGAATGCCCAGGTGTCCGCGGGCTTTCGATCCTTCCAGGCAGAATCGTGAAAATTCCGGACTGTCCAGGGCTTAAGATTCCGCATATGGGCTGGAACTCACTGGATATAAAGGAAGGGACAAAGATGTTTGCGGGGATAGAATCAGGAGCGTACGTTTATTTCGTTCATTCCTATTATCTGCAGGCAGGCGATGAGTCGATCGTGGCTGCTTCAGCAGAATACAGTACGCACATCCATGCTGCTGTAGAGCGGGGCAATGTATTTGCCTGCCAGTTTCATCCGGAGAAGAGCGGTGAAACAGGTCTTAAAATACTGAAGAATTTTATAACGGATTGAATATGAGCGAAATGAAAACGGCAGATGACAGTGGGGCCTCCGGCTGCTTCCAGAGGCATACCTGAACATTACATAGGAGGAACCGGATGTTTACAAAGAGAATTATTCCATGTCTGGATGTCAATGACGGCAGGGTGGTTAAAGGAGTGAATTTCGTTAATTTAAGGGATGCCGGCGACCCGGTGGAGATTGCAAAGGCATACGATCTGGCGGGCGCTGATGAACTGGTGTTTCTTGATATTACGGCTTCTTCCGATGCAAGAAATACGGTTGTAGATATGGTGAGAAAAGTGGCGGAGCAGGTGTTTATACCATTTACTGTCGGGGGAGGCATCCGTACAGTAGACGACTTCCGCACGCTGCTGAGAGAAGGAGCGGATAAGATTTCTATCAATTCTTCAGCAATCAACCGTCCGGAACTGATTAGCGAAGCAGCAGATAAATTCGGCAGACAGTGTGTCGTCGTCGCAATTGACGCCAGAAGGCGGGAGGATGGAAGCGGCTGGAATGTCTATAAAAACGGAGGCCGTATCGACACCGGCCTGGATGCTGTAGAGTGGGCGATGAGAGCGGACCGGATGGGGGCTGGGGAAATTCTTCTGACAAGCATGGACTGTGACGGCACTAAGGCAGGATATGACAATGAACTGAATGCAGCCGTAGCAGACAACGTATCAGTTCCTGTAATCGCCTCAGGTGGAGCAGGGACGAAAGAACATTTTTACGATGCCCTGACCAGAGGGAAAACCGACGCAGTACTTGCAGCTTCGCTGTTTCATTACAAGGAGCTAGAGATCAGCGAATTAAAGAAATACCTGAGAGGACGGGGGATTTCTGTTCGGCTGTAATAAGGCTGCATAATTGTATAAAAGATCGTATGAAATAAAAGACGAAAGGAAAATGATATGGCTGCAATTGAAAACGACTGGCTTTTGCCGCTGAGCGGTGAATTCAGAAAGCCTTATTATAAAAAACTGTATGAAACGGTAAAACATGAATATGAGACGAGGAAGATTTTTCCGAATCCGGATGATATATTTAATGCATTTGCATTTACTCCGCTGTCGAATGTGAAGGTAGTAATTCTTGGGCAGGATCCTTATCATAATGTAGGTCAGGCTCACGGGCTCTGCTTTTCCGTTAAACCGGACGTGGAAGTGCCGCCTTCTCTTGTCAATATCTATCAGGAGCTGCATGATGACCTGGGCTGCTATATTCCAAATAACGGTTACTTGAAAAAATGGGCGGATCAGGGTGTTATGCTGTTAAATACGGTACTGACGGTACGGGCGCATCAGGCAAATTCCCACCGTGGAATCGGCTGGGAAGAGTTTACGGATGCAGCGATTAAGATTCTGAATGATCAGGACAGACCGATGGTATTTATCCTATGGGGCGGACCGGCCAGAAGTAAAAAGATTATGCTGACAAATCCAAAGCATCTGATCTTAGAAGCGCCTCATCCAAGCCCGCTGTCGGCAAACCGTGGATTTTTTGGCAGCAGGCCTTTCAGCAAAACGAATGAATATCTTGAGAAGAATCAGATAGAGCCTATTGACTGGCAGATAGAAAATGTATAGGAGAGGTTGAGAAACGATGAGTATCATTGAAATCTTGAAAGTGCTGGTGCTTGGAATCGTAGAAGGGTTTACGGAATGGCTCCCTATAAGCAGTACGGGGCATTTGATCATAGTGAACCAGATCATTCAGTTCAAGCAGCCGGATGAATTTGTCAACATGTTTAACGTGGTAATTCAGCTGGGAGCAATACTGGCTGTCGTAGTGATGTATTTCCACAAGCTGAATCCATTTTCTCCAAGGAAAAAAGCAGCTCAGAAACGGGCAACGGTCATACTGTGGCTGAAGATTATCGTAGCGTGTATTCCTGCGATGATATTCGGCCTTGCTCTCAATGACTGGATCGATAAGGTACTGATGGACAATGCGTATGTAATTGCGTCTATGCTGATTCTTTATGGAGTCTTCTTTATCATACTGGAAAAGAGAAATGAGACTGTAAGCTTTGAGGTGACCCGGGTAGGTCAGATTTCATACCAGACGGCGCTTTACATTGGCTTTTTGCAGGTATTGGCCATGATTCCGGGCACGTCCAGATCAGGCGTGACAATTCTTGGAGCAATGCTTCTTGGCTGTTCCAGGGGCGTGGCAGCGGAATTTTCCTTCTTCCTGGGCATTCCGATTATGTTTGGGGCCAGTTTTCTGAAAATGGTGGTTTATTTAAAGGGAGGATCCGGGTTTGATGGGGCACAGGTGTTTTACCTCATATTCGGAATGATCGTGGCATTTATCGTATCTGTTTATTCAATCAAGTTTTTAATGAGTTATATTAAGAACAATGACTTCCGGTTCTTCGGTTATTACAGAATCGTGCTGGGTATTATCGTACTCGCTTATTTCGGGATCAATGCACTGGCCGGGATGGCAGCCGCTGCATAGGACTTCAAGATGAATATGGTTTTTAGGAAAGATCGGCTTTCGCGCATGGACACATGACTGCGGGAGCCGTATTTTTATTCCAAGAGGAAAGTGCTCTTGTGAAATGATAAGGTTTTTGCTGTTTTGGTTATAACGGAAGGCGGCTGAGGGAATTAATGAAATAAGTGTGAACTTATAGAATTTACGTAAATTATCTGTTAGAATACAGGAAACAGGAATAGGCATAAGGAATGGAGGAAGAGAGATGGAGCCATTAAAGGTGCTTGTTGTAGATGATGAGGCCAGGATGAGAAAGCTGGTAAAGGACTTTCTGACGATTAAGGGATATATCGTAATTGAGGCAGGAGATGGAGAAGAAGCGGTAGATCTGTTTTTCAGTCAGAAAGACATTTCACTGATTATTCTGGATGTGATGATGCCAAAAATGGACGGATGGGAGGTCTGCCGGACGATCCGCAAATATTCCCAGGTACCGATGATCATGCTGACGGCAAAGAGTGAAGAACGGGATGAGCTGCAGGGATTTAATCTGGGCGTAGATGAGTATATTTCAAAACCATTTAGTCCAAAGATTCTGGTTGCCCGTGTGGAGGCAATTCTTAGAAGAAGCAACGTAGTTTCTGCCGGAGTAGCGGAAGTGGGCGGAATTGAAGTGGACAAAGCTGCGCATCAGGTGACCATTGACGGGAAAGCAGTAGACCTGAGCTATAAGGAATTTGAATTGCTCAGCTATTTTATTGATAACCAGGGGATTGCACTGTCCAGAGAAAAAATACTGAATAATGTATGGAATTATGATTATTTCGGCGACGCCAGGACAATAGATACACATGTGAAAAAACTTCGAAGCAAGCTTGGAGAAAAAGGTGAGTATATTAAGACGATCTGGGGAATGGGATATAAATTCGAGGTGAGTGAATGAAACATTCGATCAGAACGAGATTCATATTCGTCTTCGGCGGGTTGATGACGATCATACTCCTTGCCATTTGGGGCGTAAATAACTGGTTGTTGGAAGACTTTTATATCAATGATAAAGTCAAAAATCTGGAAACTGCATATGATCGGATCAATACAGAGCTGTATGATAAAAGGCAGTCGGAACTGGAACCATATTCCGAAAATGAAGACGCGGATGAATTGTCCATGATACTCAGGGAATTTGGAGAAAAGTATAATACGACGATCGTTCTGATGGACAGTACAAATGGAAATATTATTATTTCCTCCGCACGAGACAGAGACTATCTTGCCGAAAAGATCAGGAGATACATGATGAATGAACCTGAAAAAGCGAGATCGGAAGTTATGGTCCGGGAGGACAATTATGAGGTCAGGAGATATTATAATCCAAGGACAGATACCGCTTACCTGGAGTCTATGGGATTTTTCTCGGACGGACGGACGTTATTTATTATGTCGACGCCTCTTGCCAGTATATGGGAAAGCGTGGCCCTGTCCAACCGTTTCCTGGGATATGTAGGTTTAATTGCTTTATTTGTCAGTGCAATAATAATTTATGTGACGACGAGACGAATTACATCTCCGATCATGGATCTGGCAAAGCTTTCCGTTCAGATGTCGAATCTGGACTTTGATGCAAAGTATACCGGGCGGGAGAAGGATGAAATCGGAGTATTGGGCCACAGCATGAACAGCCTTTCCGAAAAGCTAAAGGAGACGATTGGCGAACTGAAATCGGCTAATAACGAGCTTCAAAAAGATATTAATGAAAAAATACAAATCGATGAGATGAGAAAAGAATTTATTTCGAATGTATCCCATGAACTGAAGACGCCGATTGCCTGATACAGGGATATGCGGAAGGACTCAGCGAGGGAATGTGTGAAGATCCGGAGAGCAGGGATTATTATTGCAGCGTCATTGTGGACGAGGCTAATAAGATGAACAAGATGGTACGCCAGCTTCTGGATCTGTCAGCGCTGGAATTCGGTGAAAATGCGCCCGTTATGGAATGCTTTGATATTACGGCATTGATCAAAGGTGTTCTTGCGTCGGCAGAAATTCTTCTGCAGCAAAAGGAAGCCAGTGTGGAATTTCTTGCAGAAGGACCGATTCTCGTCTGGGCGGATGAATTTAAAATAGAAGAAGTGGTTACAAATTATCTCAGCAATGCTCTTAATCATTTGTCAGGCGACAAGAAAATCAGAATAACGGTTTCCAGAGAGGGAGAGGACGTAAGGGTATCTGTTATCAATTCGGGAAACTGTATACCAGATGAGGATATTCCGAAACTGTGGACGAAGTTTTTTAAAGTGGATAAGGCGAGGACGAGAGAATACGGCGGAAGCGGTATTGGCCTTTCGATCGTAAAGGCGATTATGGATTCCCACAATAAAGAGTGCGGGGCCAGGAATCTGGACGGCGGCGTAGAATTCTGGTTTACTCTGGACGGAAGAATGGAATAAAAAAATAATAGCTCTGTCCGACAGGTAGCGAACGGAGAATGGACTCTTCGCCTTTGCAGCGGCAATGCAAAGGCAAAGAGTCCATATTTCCTCAGTGATCAGCTCAAAATGCAGTAACGTAAAATGGGAAATATCGCCTCAATCTTTCATAATTTAACGATAAAAGGTAAAAAATGGAAATTTTACAAAATAAATGAAAAAAGTTGTTGACTTTTAGGCTGGCCTTTGATATTATAATATTCGCCTCACAAAAACGGGGCAAACAAAAGAAGAATCTTGTAAAAGAGCTTCGAAAAAAAGTTTCAAAAAGTTGTTGACAAGGTCGATCGGTTATGATAAGATATAACGCGTCGCTGAAAAAAACAGCCGACAGAAACAGACAAAAGAACCTTGAAAATTGAAGATTAAACAGTATGTAAAACCCTGAAAAATTCTTAT